>CAYUQR010000009.1:8197-77330 GCA_964446825.1 uncultured Rikenellaceae bacterium | reverse complement strand
AAAAGCCGCCGCCGTGATTATAGAACATTACCGGTCGTTTTTTATTATCGTTAGCTGGAGTCCACACGTTAAGAAAAAGGCAATCTTCTGCCGGCTCAGGTTCATTTATGCCATAAGTCTGATTCGGTGGCTGAATGGAGGGAGCTCCCAGTTGCAGGGCATCACGCACTCCGGGCCATGGTTCCAGCGGAGCAGGACTCCGAAAACGCCTGTCACCAGAAATTCTCCCGGCATAAGGGATTCCCTTAAAGATATTTACTCCTTCGGATCTTATTCCTCGTATTTTTCCATGCCTTATCTCAATCGTAACATATTCTTCGGCTTGAAAAGATCCTGAAGAATAAACAAATTTTGGCAGAACCACTGTAGCTGCAGCAGCAAGTGACATCCTGGTCACAAATTGTCTGCGATTTATCATAATCTGGTCCTTATTCAAACACAATTTAAAGTTAACCAGATTAAAATGATTATCAAATTAAGTTACTCCAAAAGCTTAGCAACCCACTACTGCCTACTGCCTAATGCCTACTGCCATTATTATCATTCATACTTCAGCGACCGGGCAGGGTTAACCCTGGCAGCCTTAACTACACGGTAGCTTATGGTTATCAAAGCGATGGCAAGTGCAATTATAAGTCCGGCAAGGAAACTGAACATACTGAGACTTATTTTATAATAGAAATTCTCAAGCCACTTGCCTGCGTAATAATAAATAATAGGCCAGGCTATAAGCGCAGATATTGACACAAGCAGGACTATTTCCTTTGAGATTACAATATATATTCCCGTTATTGATGAGCCCATTGCTTTTCTGACACCAATCTCCTTGGTTTTCTGTTCCACTGTAAATGATGTAAGGCCAAACAGGCCGAGAGCTGCTATAAAAATAGCAAGCAATGAAAATATAAGCGCCATCTGGGCACTCTGTTTCTCCTGGCTGTACATTTTCTCAAAATCAGCATCCAGGAAATAATATTGAAGCGGGCTGTTTGAGGCGTATTCTTTCCATATTTTTTCGATAGAATTAATCGTGGCTGAATAATTTGAAGGAGAAAGCCTAACAGTAATGTATCCCCAGTAGTTGTTTTCTCCCTGCAGCAGGAGTATATATGGCTGTATAGGATTCCGGAGCGATTCAAAATTGAAATTTTTAACAACCCCTATTACCTGGATTTGCTGCATTCCATCGTCTCCGGGTCTTAACACCCTCGTTTTCTCCATGTCGGGAATATTGAAATTCTTAACTGCGCTTTCATTGAGAATGCAGGCCTGCTTGTCGGTTGAAAATGATTCATTGAAATTCCTTCCTGAATCAAGCTTCATCCCATAAGTGTCAAGGAAATCGTAATCCACCCAGCTTGTAGCCATCAGAAAAGATTCATCTTTTCTGCCTTCAATCCCATAACCATTGTTATTGTTCGTCCTTCCCGGAAGGGCTGTGGAGCTTGAGATGTCTACCACACCGGGTATCATTTTCACGCTCTCCTTAAAGGACTTCATCTTATTTCCAATAACGTGTGCACGCTCAATGACAATAACATGTTCCTTGTCAAAACCCACATCTTTATTAAGCATATATTTTATCTGCCTGTTCATGATCATGGTACCTACAATAAGAAGGATAGATACTGCAAACTGGAAAACAACCAGTATCCTTCTGAGTCTTCCGTTGGCAGACCTCTTGCTTACATCTCCTTTCAGCACCTCGTATGGATTGAACGACGAAAGGAAAAATGCCGGATAACCTCCCGACATAATCCCTACCAGTAAAGTGAACAAAAGAAGGGTCGGGATTGCATACCAGGTTTCAAAAAGGTCCAGAACCAGCCTTGTTCCGAGAAGATTATTGAAATATGGTAAACTCAGCTTGATTATAACAAGAGCAAAGATTAATGAAACGAATGCAAGTATAACTGATTCGGTAAGAAACTGAGTAACGAGCATGCCTCGAGTTGAACCACCTATTTTCTTTATCCCCACCTCTTTTGCTCTCCTTGTTGCCTGCGCTGTGGCCAGATTCATAAAATTGATAGCCGCTATTACAACAATCAAAAGTGCTATACTGCCGAAAATGATAAGATATTTGGGATCACTCGGAGCTTTGAACCCTCCCTGCACTGTATTGTCGAGATGAATATCCGTCAGCTTCTGAAGATAATATCTGTACTTATTGCCCTTTTTAAGAAAATCCTCCAGGGACATTCCGGTAAATTTCTGCAATTCCGGTCCGACATATTTGACTATCAGATCCTTGATCTTTGAATCCACCGCGGTAGAACTAGTATTGGGTTTTAAGAGAAGGTACAAGCTGAAGCTGTTATTTAACCACACCTGTTCTTTAGACCTTGGGTTGGTAAGGAAGGAGGTCACCATGCTGGCGTCAAAATGCGAATTAGCCGGAATGTCTCCCATAACGCCTGTAATAACATACCTGGTTGAATCTGATCCTATTTTTATTAATCGGTCTATCGGATTTTCATCGCCAAATAGTTTCTTCGCGGTACTTTCTGATAAAACAACTTTGTGAGGAGCATTCAGAAGACCATCAGGATCGCCCTTGAGAACAGGAATTGAGAAAAAATTAAAAAAAGATGAATCAGCCTGTACAATATCATTATCGGTAAAAATCTGCTCTTCATATTGTACCACAGTTGGTCCCACTCCATCCATTCTAAGATAGTCCTCCACCTCGGGAAGTTCTCTTGGCATAGTTGGTCCCATTACGGCAGGAGTATAAGCACCAGTAAGTTCTTGCCCTCCGATCTTCCCATTCAGGATTACCCGGAATATTCTGTCCTTCTTCACATTGAACCGGTCATAGCTCGCTTCATTTATCACATAAAGCGTGATGAGGAGGCTGCAGGCAATTCCGATAGCCAGTCCAAGGATATTTATTATTACATATGCACGCTGTCTTTTGAAAGATCTGATGCTGTGCTTCAGAAGATTGTTAAACATAGTGTCAAATAATTTTAAGTTTAAAGCATGGCTCAGATCAGGATATTCATATAAGATCCTGTCTGATTTTTTTACACTCTAAAGACAGAAAAATCAGTACAATGTTGCAAACAGCTTTATTTTTTTGGTTGCACCGCAATGCAGAATCATCTATATTTATACAAAATCTGATTAACGTGAAACACAAAGTCCTGAAAAAGCAATACAGCTCAAAGATGTGTTTTGTATGCGGAGAAAAGAATGATTTCGGTTTGCACGCTAAATTCTACGAAACTGAAGCCAACGAACTGGTCGCTTTGATCAATCCCTCAGAGCAACACCAGGGTTATCCGGGTCGAATGCATGGAGGCATTGCAACGACCATTCTTGACGAAACAATTGCCAGATCTATCTGCAACGGAAAAAATGAACAACTATGGGGTGTAACACTGGAATTGAAAATCAAATTCAGAAAGCCCGTACCACTTGGTCAGGAATTGAAGGTTGTGGGACGTGTTACAAACGAAGGATCCCGTTCTTTTGAAGGTACCGGAGAAATTGTTCTCCCAGGCGGGGAGATCGCCGTTTCTGCCGAGGGAAAATATATTAAGCTTACAATTGACAAAATAGCTAACGATCAATTTCTTAACGAAGAATGGTTTCTCACAGACAGCTCTGATGATCCTTCAGAAATCGAAATCCCATGAAACGAGAACAGTATATTCCATTTGATCAGGAATTTTTGCGAGGACAACAAGTTGCAGAATCTGATTATTGATAATTGAGCAGGAGGTGCCCATCCTCACTCCCGCCCGAACGTAGAGCCTGGTACGGGCAGGCTTACACTCACACTTTTTTTGTTTCGCGGTCATGCAGCTCAAATAAACAATCAAATACTAAATTATTTGTATATTAACAGGGAAAAGACCAATGAGAGGTTAAAAAATATAATATATGAAGAAATACTTTCTTTTTCTACTTTGCTTTACGCTCATGCCACCTGTGGCTGAAGCAGAAATATATCCTGCCAGATTACGGTGTGAATATCTTGAGAATCCTCAGGTCGTGGATGTACAGAACCCACGTCTTTCCTGGGTGAATATTGCAGAAGAAGGTGATCGCGGGCAGGTTCAGACTGCCTGGGAGATAATGGTCGCCGGTTCAAAGGACAAACTGTTTAATAACCAGGCCGATTTGTGGACCAGCGGAAAGGTAGTGTCCAATCAGTGCGTCAATATTTATTACAGAGGCAAGCCCTTATCATCCAGGCAGGATTGCTGGTGGCAGGTAAGGACATGGGACAAAGACGGGAAGATGTCCGGTTGGAGTGAACCCGCTTTCTGGAGTATGGGACTGCTTAAACCAGAAGAATGGAAGGCCCGATGGATTGGCGCCCCCTGGCAGGGCGAAGAGGCATTGCCAAAACCTTCATTCAGAAGGCCGGGAGATACTCTGGTAAAAGACCAAATGCCTCCTCCGGCACCTTTGTTGCGAAAATCCTTTAATATTAACAAACAGGTGGCTTCAGCCAGGGCCTACGTTACCGGTCTTGGTTTTTTTGAATTATATGTAAACGGGAACAAAGTCAGCCAGGATGTCCTGGTGCCAAACCTCACGCTATATGGCAAACGTCCGGGACTGGAAAATAATTATATCCCCATACCCGACAATTTCAGGGAATACCGTGTAATGTATTTATCGTATGATATTACTGAAATGTTGAAAAAAGGAGAAAATGTAATTGGGGCAATACTGGGCAATGGCTTTTATAACGCCCCGATAAACTGGACTCAATCCTATGGTTCACCGCGCTTTTTAGGACAGATATATATTACCTATACTGATGGTTCAGAAGATATTATAATCAGCGACCAGACCTGGAAGGCATCAAAAAGTGCAATCGTAACAGACCTGGTTTACGGCGGTGAACATTATGATGCACGGTTGGAGCAGCCCGGCTGGTGCACTCCGGGTTTTGATGATTCCAAATGGGAACAGGTAGCTATCAGGAGGGCCCCGGAAGGTAAAATGAAGGCTCATATGTCACCCACTGACAGAGTAATGGAAAAACTGGCACCGATAACAATAGAATCTTTAGGAGAAGGAAAATACAGGGTAGATTTCGGCCAGGAAATATCAGGCTGGCTGCACCTGATTAACGTATCAGGCGAAGCAGGAAGGAAAATTGACATTAAGTATATCTGTGAATCACCGGTGGGAAGTAATTCTTATACTCTGAAGGGTGGAAAAACGGAATCGTATGCTGCGCGATTTACATGGTTTGTTTTCCGTGAAGTGGAAATTTCCAACTGGCCGGGGGAATTAAAACCGGAACAGCTTAGGGCCGAGGCTGTGTACACAAACATCGAGAACACCGGGAAATTCGAATCTTCAGATACTCTCTTTAACAAGATCAACCAGATATGGGTGCGCAGCCAGAAAGACAACATGCATGGTGGAATAGCCAGCGACTGTCCTCACCGTGAGCGTTCGCCTTATACAGGGGACGGACAGGTTGCCTGCGTTACTGTAATTCACAATTTTGATGCCCGGGCATTTTACACAAAATGGATCCGTGATATTCTTGGCGCTCAGAACCCTGAAACAGGATATGTCCCTAACGGAGCGCCCTGGCAACCAGGTTGTGGAGGAGGTGTGGCATGGGGAGCTGCTATGAATATCATGCCATGGGAATTTTATCTTCATTATGGAGATACGGCTATGTTAAAAAACAATTACGAGGGAATGAAGGGATATGTCAGGTATATGCTTACCTGGACTGATAAAGATGGCATTATGTTCTCCCAGGCTCCTGATACTACGAACCCCAATAAATGGTTGAACCTTGGGGACTGGGCTCCTGCCTATAAATTGCCGCCTGATGACCTGGTGCATACATTTTTTCTCTGGAGATGTTCGGATTTTACTTCAAAAACTGCTCATGTTCTTGGTTATACAAATGATGCAAAGAAATATGCCGATTTTGCAGAACGAACAAAAAAAGCCTTCCAGAGTAAATTCTATGATACGGAAAAAGGAACTTATGGCCCCTATGGCGGAAATATTTTCGCATTAAAAATGGGTGTGCCGGCAGACCAGGAACCAAAGGTTATTTCTGCTCTTAAATCGGATATCGCTGCCAATAATGGACATCTGGATACCGGTATATTTGGTACCCAGTTCTTTTTTGAAGTGTTGTCTGAATACGGGCTTCATAACCTGGCATTTGAAGCCATGAGTAAGAAAACACAGCCGGGCTATGGCTGGTGGATTCAACAGGGTGCTACCACAACATGGGAGCAATGGGACGGAAGTGGCTCACATAACCATCCTATGTTTGGAGGAGGTATCGTTTGGTTTTATCGTGAACTTGCCGGCATGAATACCGATCCTTTACGACCAGGGTATCGGAATATTATCTTTAAACCCCAGCCTGCAGGCAATGTTACTTATGCTACCTATTCAAATGAAACGCCCTATGGCAAGGCAGCTGTAAGCTGGAAAAGGTATGACAGTTCATTCAAATTGGACGTTAGTGTCCCGGTAGGAAGCACAGCTACTGTTTATGTTCCGGCCTCAAATGCAAAGAACGTAACGGAAAGCGGAAAGGAAATAATTGAAGGAAACGGGATAAGTTTTCAAAAAATGGAAGACGGGTATGCTATATTCACTGTTGGTTCCGGCAATTACTCTTTTGATTCACATTACTAATTGTCAGATCAGCAAAAAAATATATCATCCCCCAACTTAATCAGATTTTCGTACTATTTGCCAGATAACTTTTTATAACTTTGATATGAGTTCAGGTCGTTTAAACTAACAATATATAAAAATGAAAACTTCAAGAAGAACATTCGTAAAATCCGGTGCTATGGTCACTCTTGGTGCACTGATCCTTCCCCGGTCAGTGTTTGCTGCAAGTTCAGAGAAAGCAGTGGTTGGCTTGCAATTGTACTCAGTGCGTGATGATATGAAAAATGATCCAAAAGGATCATTGAAGAAATTAGCCGATATGGGTTACAGTGTGGTTGAACATGCCGGTTATTCCGATGGGAAGTTTTATGGTTTTGTACCTTCAGAATTTAAAAAGATACTCGAAGATCTGAGCCTGAAGATGTACAGCGGCCATGTCGATTTTGGTATGCAGATGTGGGATGATTCAAAAAAGGATTTTACGGATGCATGGAAACAAACTGTAGAGGATGCCGCTTTTATGGGGCAGAAATTTGTCATCACTCCCGAACTGGCCGAGAATGCCCAGAAGGATTATGACATTCTCATGAAAGTGCTTGATCTCTGGAACAAATCCGGTGAACTTTGTCAGAAATACGGAATGAAGTTCGGATACCATGATGATTTTAACGAAAACGCTATCCTGCATAATATGAAATTGTATGATATCATTATGAAGAATTCTGATCCGAAATTAACTATCCAGCAATTTGATATTGCAAATTTGTACAATGCGGCAGGCACAAACCCAATGGACGTAATAAAAGAATACCCGGGAAGATTTGTCTCCCTTCACGTAAAAGATGTATTGAAAGAGAAGAACAAGAATAACAGTCATGACAGCACAATTCTCGGAAAAGGTGTTCTCGATGTTAAAGATGTCGTGGCACTTGCCGTAAAAAATGGATCCTGGTTACTGATCATTGAGCAGGAGGCCTACCAGAATGAAAGTCCGATGGATTGTGTTAAAGACGACCTTACTGCAATGAAAAAGTGGGGATATTGATCACTTTTCCAAAAGGTGCCCAGTCATTTTAATGGGGCTGTTACTGTAACAAATAACGGAATTTCATATATACCTACTTTCACTTTGGGTAAACCTGCGGTGATATTTGAATTTCGTAAGTTCCCGCTTTGGTTTAGTTATTTTAGACTTTGTTTCATATTTACCTTTGTACAATTATTAAAAAATATAAGTATGGATACAAAAATTCAAAAACGAAAATTAGGAAAAAGCAACCTTGAAGTATCAGCCATCGGCTTAGGATGCATGGGAATGAGCTTTGGCTATGGCACTATTGCTGATAAGAATGAAATGATAACACTTATCCATAAAGCTGTGGAAAGTGGAGTAACTTTTTTTGATACTGCTGAAGTTTACGGACCATATATCAATGAAGAACTGGTAGGAGAAGCTCTCGCTCCTTATCGTGATAAAGTGGTGATAGCCACAAAGTTTGGCTTCGACACATCCGGAGTTTCTGCTCTCAACAGCAAGCCGGAACACATCAAACAGGTCGCCGAGGCTTCCCTAAAACGTCTTCGGACAGAAGTTATTGATTTATTCTACCAGCATCGTGTTGATCCCGATGTACCTATTGAAGATGTTGCCGGAGCTGTAAAAGACCTTATTAAAGAAGGAAAAGTAAAACACTTCGGTCTTTCCGAAGCTGGTGTGAAAGTTATCCGCCGTGCCCATGCCGTTCAACCGATTACAGCACTTCAAAGCGAATATTCTTTGTGGTGGCGTGAACCGGAGGACGAAATTATCCCGACTCTCGAAGAACTTGGAATAGGGTTTGTTCCATTCAGTCCTCTTGGGAAAGGATTCCTTACCGGAAAGATGGACCATAACACAACTTTCGACAGTAAGGACTTCCGCAGTACTGTTCCCCGTTTATCGCCTGAGAACCTTAAAGTAAATATGGCATTTGTAGAAATACTGGCACAGGTTGCAAAACGGAAAAATGTTACTCCCGCTCAGATCGCACTAGCATGGTTACTTGCACAAAAACCGTGGATTGTTCCAATTCCGGGCACTACAAAGTTACACCGATTAATCGAGAATCTCGGAGCGGCAGCAATAGATCTCTCATCTGAAGAACTTCAGGAAATAAACACCGCGTCATCAAAAATCAGGGTTCAGGGTGACAGATATTCAGGTGGTAGTGCCTTATTGATTAATCGCTGATATTATTGTCATTAACAAATTAAAGGAGCATAATTGTCACATATTAATTCAGGTTAAAATTTCAATACTTATATTTAAGGATTCAAATCAGGAGGTGAAGGATCATCATCTCGTACTTAAAAGTTAAACAAAGTTTACAAAACTGAATTTTTATGAAAAGAACAGCTCTGACAATCATTCTTTTAATAATGCTATCTGGCTATAATAGGGCACAAAAAGCAAATGAATGGCGCCCCGAGAACCGAACTGGTGTATCCGCTGAAACAGGTCTCATGAAATCATGGCCGGCTGGCGGACCTGCCCTTCTCTGGGCCAACCTCGATCTCCTGAAAGGCTTCTCTTCTCCTTCCTTCGGAAATAATACTATCTATATAACAGGAACGACCGGAAACATAGGTTGCAACGATATACTGTTTGCGCTGGACATGAATGGAAAGTTGCTCTGGCAAACTGAATTTGGCCGTTCCTGGACGGGGTCTAATCCTGAAAGCAGGGCCACTCCTACCGTTGAAGGCAACAGAGTTTATACCTGTGGCGGATTTGGTGATCTTGCATGCGTTGACGGAATTACCGGGAAAATAATATGGACTTATAAGGCCAGCGAGCTGAACAAAGGAACCTATGGCTCATGGGGCATTGCAGAATCATTGCTGGTCGATGGTAATAAGGTTTATTATTCACCCGGCGGACCTGAAACAATGACAATCGCCCTGAACAAAACAACAGGTAATCTTATCTGGAAATCTGCCAGTCTGAATGATAAACCAGGTTATGTGTCTCCAATCCTCGTCAATTTTGCAGGCGTAAAAATGATCATAAATGTTTCATTAGGACATGTTTTTGGGGTTGATGCTTCAAACGGCGATATTCTCTGGAAGGTTTCTCACGCAGACAGAGAGGGAGGACGAGATCTTATCAAATGTGTCACACCTTTATTTCAGGACGGCTGGGTTTATGTGACCGGTGGTTATGATACGGAAGGTATGATGGTGGAGATCGCAAAAAACGGGAAGAGTGCAAATGTTGTATGGACCGATAAAGTACTTGATGTTCATCATGGCGGAGTTGTCCTTATAAATGGCTATATCTACGGTTCAAACTGGCTTAACAACAGCAACGGGAACTGGTGCTGCATCGAATGGAAGACCGGGAAGAAAATGTGGGAAGAACACTGGAACAATAAGGGATCAATTATATCTGCCGAAGGTATGCTATATATATACGAGGAAAAGAATGGAAATATCGGATTAGTAAAGGCTAATCCGGAAAAATTCGATCTCGTGAGCAGTTTTAAGGTTACCCAGGGTAAAGCCGGGCCTTTCTGGGCACACCCTGTGATCCATAATGGCATTCTTTATCTGAGGCATACCAATGCTCTGATGGCTTACAACATCAAAGCAAACTGACATATTTTGATTTTTAAATATCAGCCTCTGCCCGGGAATGAAAATAAATCAGGTAATTGAAAAACACTTCTGGATACTTCTTTTTATTCTATTCGTATTTGTTTATATCATGATTTCAGCGCAGAGGGATATTATTCTGAATAATCCTGTGAGTTTGTTATGGAAGACTGCAATACTATACCTCGTCTTCATTATCCTCCATATTATCGGATATTTCATCAGATTCAGGGACAGCAAAGACAAAAGAATAGCCATGTCAGTTACAGCGGCTTATATGAATAACGGGCTTGATATAGTTCTAGCATCGACCTATTTTGGACCTGATATACTAATATTGATGGTTCTTTCTGAAATTACCTGGAATACTCTTCTGGCACCATTCAACAGGATTATCAGGCACAGGTGTTTGAAAAATTAAAATACCCGCATTTTACATCCTGAATTTTATTTTCTAAAATTAATAATCTCCTCAGGATTCTTCCTCGGGGTTGCTGCTGAAACAGCATCCACAGTTTTATCAGCATTCCCGATCCGCAGAACAACCACAGCCTTGTAACCTGAAGGGATCTGAAAGAGATCTTTCCTGGAATTGATATTTCCGGCCGGACTACCATATATTCTTGCACCTAATCCAAGACCATGAGCAGCCAAAAACATGTTCTCCGCAGCAAGGCCGCAATCGAAATCAGGTGTGGTCCCGTTTTCAGACTCAGGACCTGAAACAATGATCAATACATTTCCTGCAACAACATTATTGATCGCTTCCTTCATGGTTTCTTCGTCTTTTACCACCGTGAATTTCCATGGTTGGTTATTCCTGGCACTCGGAGCCTTAATTCCACATTTCAGTATCAAATCGAGCTGCTGATCTGTTACGGGGATCGAAGTGTAAGTTCTTTCAGAGTAACTCGAAAGAATAACACTACTAACATTATTGTCAGGGGTCTGACCATACATTTTTGAAACTGCTAATAAAGCAACAACAAATAGCAATACTTTGATTTTCATATCAATCCTGTTTAAAGAGTTAATAATGGAATTTACATAACAATGTGGCCGGTGAGTTCAGGTTTAACCGGTGCTGGCATAAAGCTGAATTTGCGACTTAAAGATACCCTGTCGCCATCGAAAACACACGTCAACGTTTCAGTATGAGGACTTTCGATATACCTCAGAGTAAGTTCAAGTGTATTGTCATCCCTGAATCTGTAAAGGCCTGCAGTAAGAACAGGTGGCATACTTTCATTATGCCCTTTTGCACTCATAAGAAGATTTGGTCCTGGTAAAGAAGTCAATCCTCTTATCCAGGAATTTTTCCCGAATTTAAAATCATAATCGGTCCCCTTAACCTTCATTCTTAACAGACAGGTATCTCCGTTAAAACTAAAAGTCATTGACTTAAGATCAGCTACATTATGATCAAGGTTATATGTCTTTCCCTCAATTGAAGGTTTCAGATCTGAGTCACTTCCTTCTTCAGGCAGCTTAACTGCCAGTGATCCAAGTTTCTGTTTTAACGTTTCGTCCGCTTCACCATTTTCCGAAAGAGATCCATCTTTAATTGAAGGTAATAAATATTCCCAGACAAGGTTGATCTCTCCCTGCATATCAGGAGATTCACAGGTTATTGCAATAACGGCATCCTTGTCAGGCATTACAATGATATACTGGCCAAATGCTCCGTCAGCCCTGAATGCATCATTCCGGCATCTCCAGAACTGGTAACAGTAGCCCTGTAACCAGTCACTTTTGCTTCTTATTGAATCAGGCATACCCGGAGCCTGGTCGATCTTAAAAGTTGTAGCCTCCTTTATCCAATCCGATGGAATTAACTGCTTACTTTTCCACATCCCGTTCTGAAGATAGAGCTGGCCAAATTTTGCCATATCTTCCGTTTTAAGCCTCAGTCCCCAGCCTCCGGTATTGATCCCCATGGGATTTGTTTCCCAGTCCATACCAGTAATTCCCAGCGGTGTAAAAAATCTTGGAGTAAGGTAATCAATTACTTTTTCCCCTGTAACTTTCTGTACAATGGCAGACAACATGTAGGTAGCCATTGAATTGTAAAGGAATTTTGAACCAGGCTCATTGACAATGGGACGGGCCAGGAAGGCTTTGACCCAGTTGGTATCATTTTGCGGGATTATACCTGTTGGATCCGGATCCTGTCCGGCCGACATTGTCAGCAGATCCCTGACTTTCATCTCCTTAAGATACGGACTTATGGTATCTGGCAGATCTTCCGGGAAAAAGGAAATAACCTTATCTGTGACTTTCAAACGGTTCTCAGTAACTGCGAAGCCTATAGCTGTGGAAGTGAAACTCTTGCTTGTTGAATAAAGGGTATGCTTCAGATCGGGGGAATAAGGCGACCACCAACCTTCTGCTATGATCTTCCCATGCCGGAGAAACATGAAACTGTGAAATTCATGATTGCTTTTTTCTGCTGCAGACAGAAAATCAATAATGCCTTTTGAATCTACTCCCTCGGCTTCCGGATTACTTTGAGGAAGCTGGTCATAAATTTGCTGTTGCGTACTATTTATGCACGAGGCAAGAAGCAGAACAAGCAAGTATATAACAAACTGGATTCTTCGTGTTGAAGTTTTCATGTTTTCTATGTTTGGCTAGATTATTTCATCATACTGTAAATTTTTACTGGTCCCATAAGACCGGAAGGCTTTAGCGGTGAGTCAGTCCTGTAGAAAGGCATGGTTGTATAGGTTATCTTTTTGGTCACGCCTGGTTGCACATCTCCTATCAGGCGATTAACCCACAGGTTGGTTACCTTTATCTCGAGGCTGTTGTTTCCTGCGGTTAATGCTTTTGTTATATTAACACGGAACGGTTTTCTCCAGACAATTCCCACGGATTTTCCATTAACCATTACTTCTGCAATATTCTTAACATCGCCCAGGTCGATCCATATCTGAGAACCTCTTACAAACCATGCAGCCGGTGCGTTAAAACTTTTGATATAAGTAGCTGTACCTGAGAAATATTTCACACTGTCATTTTTGCTGTTTGCCCAGGAGTTCAGTTCGCTGATTTTCATACTGTCAGGAGCTCCCCTGTCTTTTTGGAAAGAAAGATCCCAACCGCCTGAAATAACTGCCAGTTCTTTTTCTGAAACTCGTGGTGCAATAGCAGAAGTACTGTTTGTTTTATCTCTGAATACCACGAAAATAGCATCGCCCGGGCCAAGGACAAGAGGAACTGTAGTTACTCCTTTCTCTCTTTTAAAGGATGTATTTGCAATCTCACCCGAAACCGGGTCCCATATCTCAGGCATCATGCCATCTATCCTGAATTTAGCGGTAACAGAGTCTTCGACATCCAGGCGGTTGTTTATCCAGTAAATGTCAGCAGATTTTAATTTACGGTGAACAAAAAGCAACCGGCTGTTGGGATTTATTCCTGAATAAGAAAAATCGGGAATTATATTCAGGTTTTTCATTACCTGTTCCAGATCCTGCCCGGAATATACCTTCCCTTTACCATAAGTTTTTACATCACCGGTTTGGGGCCAGAGCTGAACTGCAATCGTTTTAAATTCATTTTCATCATCTTTCAGGCTTGGGGAAGTCACAGGTTTCGAGCCTGAAACAATTGCTCCTTCGTTGACCAAATCCCGAATTTTCTGCAAAACCGGCAACGACATATATCTGCTGTTTGAATCAAGAGCCAGTACACGATAGTCCGTCCCTCCGGGTGATGAAAGCATACCGTTTTTCACTGAAATGATATGAGTAAGGGCATCGGCATTCACAAAATCCCAGTTGTAACCGGCTGGTATTTCGGGAAGCTTTGAGCCAAACAGTGCAGTTATGTTATTATCTTCTCCGTAATAATATAGGACATCTGCTACAAATTTTCCCTGTTGCAGCATATATGAGCTCCTCGAAAGATAATCTATCCATGGTTTTGCCTGTTCTGCCCAGGTCTCATGACGGGTGAACCATTGACCATAAGGGCCGAGACCAAGTCCGGGTATCTTATCATCGACGGGCTGATGCACAGAGGTATGGATAACAAACCTGTTCAATCCGTTGGCCATCTCCATATCTGCGGTCGGCTTTAATGTTTCGGGTGACCAGGCCCATGCAGATCCTATAGCTGTCATCGATTCAGCAGCTACCAGATTCTGTCCGTAAAGGTGTGCAACTGAAGCCGATTCACGAACATCTGCCTTATAACCTGTTGACACCTCGTTCCCGGGGGTAAATCTGCCCGGTGTCCATGTGGCACTCATTGGAACAGCGGCTTTACGTTTTACTTCCATTCCGTCTCCTATAAAGGCACGTCCGCTTTCGTGCGATTCTGTATAACGACGCATGCCTCGTTCTTTCAATATTTCGGTCAGCTGATCATAGTGGTTTTCAGCCACTAAATCCGAGAGTGTTCTTCTGAAGTCCCAAAGAAACCTGTCACTTTCTTCTGCACTTTCCACAATATGTCCTGTCAGTACCGGGATCCATTGTAACATATCATAACCTCTTCGCCTTGCAAACTCTTCCATCATGCTGTCTGTCCAGTTCTGGGTACCTGCTTCCCAGCTATCGGTGATCATGTATTGCAACCCTCTTTTCCCCATCAATCCACCTGTAGCATCTTTATACTGATCGAGGTAATTTTCAAAATATGCTTTTACGTGAGAAGCATTAAGCTTGTCGACTTCAAGTCCGGTTGCTTCCGGCGAAGCAGGCGAGTTCTTATGTCCGGTAAGAGAATAGCCCAGACGGATAATATTCCAGGTGCCAGCTGGGGGCGTCCATTCAAGTGTACCATCCGTATTCATTTTAGAAGTAAGGTCGATCACTTCAGCTTTTTTTACAACATCGCTGGTATTAACCTTCGGAGTAAAAGCAGTATAAAGATCAGTAGCTGTTGCAAATGCAGCTTTTTCCTCAAATCGGTTTACACGCATAACCGGATAAAGTACCAGCTCTGCGATCTGTGTACCGACCGGTCCCTTTGGAACTGGTCCGGCATCAAAACCTAAAGCTGCTCCAATATTAAATGCAGGCTGAGGTTTGGGAGTTTTCCATGTAAAGCGGAAATACTTTGCTGTAACAGGAGTGAAAGTCAGAGTCTTTTGTTGAATCCCTCCTATAGATATATCGGTCACTTTTTTGAAAACTTTCCCATCATCACTGGCTTCAAGGGTACGAGGGTTCTGATCGCGGCCGAAACCGAACTGTCCACTGTAACCACCGCCAACTATTGAAAGGGCCTTCATGGTCTGAGGATGAGCGAATTCAAACATTATCCAGGCATTCTCCCCCGGTTTGGTATAAGGCAACAAAGATGATGTTGACAGATCTCCATCTGTAAGAGCGGCAAGATTAAACTTACCACCACTTGAAGTCACTCTGGGTTGCAGAATACTGAGCGATAAATCTGAATCGGGAAGCCGGTATGCAACCACTGCAGCATCTGAATAATATTCAGGAGGTGCAATTGCAGGGCCACCTGTTAAAGAAAATGCTTCCCTCAGGGGAAGGTCCTGAAAGGTACCTGTTGTTGATGGGGGCCTTTGAAGGATGCCTTTAAAGGGTTTGCCTCCTTCAACCCTTGTTTCACTCCAGACGTACTTCTTCATAGCCTCTTCAGGTTTTACCCACGGTCCGCCACTCTCACTCCAGCCCGGGGAACCGGCTATCGCCATTTCAAGACCAAGTGAATCGGCAAGTCGGGTCGTGAACCTGAATGCATCTTTCCATTCAGGAGTCATATACACTAACCTTTTTTTAACTATTTGTGGTGTCATAAGGGCGGCATCAAAGTTCTGAAAACCTCTTATGCCAATGCGATGCATCCATTCCAGGTCGGCACGGATCCCCTCCTTTGTAATATTGCCATTCATCCAGTGCCACCAGACTCTGGGTCGCGCGCTGTCAGGTGGATTCACAAATCCTGATTCGAGATCTGACACTGTATTTTTATCAGAGACACTACATTGCGCTAATACGGTTAAGATCAACAAAAAAAGTAATACATTTTTCATAGCCGGTTTAATAAGTTATTTATTAATCTGCTTATAAATTTAACATTTAATTCTTAATCATTTCCTTCTCAGTCAGGCTTGTTATTATCAAGAGGTAAGGAATTTAATGATTTCCGGTATTCTGAAGGAGTTTTACCAGTCAGTTTCTTAAATGCATTGTTAAAGGCGGTTTTTGAATTGTACCCGACCATTTCCGATATCTCTTCGATGATGAGTTTATTACCCTCATCCTCCTTAATGATCTTTTTTGCCTTTTCCACTCTGTATGTTGCCAGAAGTTCAAAAAAGCTTTTATTAAGTTTTTCATTTAATACCTGGGAAACATGATGCGGACTCTCCCCGATCTTTTTTGCCAGATCCGACAGGGAGGCCAGACTTTCTGAAAAATATTCCCTGGTTTCAAACTCAAGCATTATATTGCTGATAATCTTTTGTTTGCCTGTCTCAGTTAAAGATGATTTACGATATTTTCCCATCGGGATATCCAGGAATGAAGCTGACCTGTCGAAATAGGCAGAATCATTCATTACCCTTAATGTTGTTAACAGAGCAAATAACGCTACATACATACCAATAAAATAATTACCTGCATTTCCATGTAAAGTAATTTTTACGATGACAAAGATCAGGATGATTACACACATATGAAAAATCACATCCCTGGTTGACCTGAGTACTTCATCGGTAGTTCTGAAGATGGATGCTCCTGTCTCACCGGCCTTTTTCACCAGTTTCACAAATGAAAGCACTATATAGAACAGGATCTGGATGCCCATCAGTAAATCGAGGTATTTATTTATTTTAAGAGGGTCATTAGAAATTGTCGGATGTACTTCCAGTAATGGTAAGTTGAGATGTGCACTTAAAATATAGGAGTTATACTTGAATTCGTTTGACTGTATCAAATCGAAACTTAAATATACCAGGTATAGCAGCGGCAAAATAAAATTAAACCATTCTTTTTTTGAACTTGACTGATCGAGACTGTTTTTTACATAGAGATAAAGAAAGGGTCCGATCAATAAATTCAAGGCTGCAGTAGAATAAGTGACCGGAAGTACCTTTACAATATAGCCTGTAAGGTTGAGATCTACCTCCATAGATATTAGCGAGAGCGACAGAAGCAAAAATCCCTGATATCTGTTAGCCTTAATATTCGAAGATGGTTTAAGTATAAAGAAAAGTGAAAGAATAATTCCCAGGAAAACACCGAGGAAAATAATCACTGAGACAACATCAATATGAATGGCTGTATTCATATTCCAAAATTAAGGAACTTTTTAGTTTAAACATAAGTTAGTTATGCTTGTTATTAATAATACAAGATCTTAATTGTTTGATTTTAATATTGTGAAGAGATGAAAACAGTAAAAAAGAACAAAACAACTTCCCTTATAATATTATTTCAGCTAATTACTATTTTCACCTTGTTATTCAGTGCATGTGGTGAAACAACTAATAAAGAAAAACAGATGGAAAATAAAACTAAATCTGATGCAATAGCTCCTGAATCAAATTACTCCGGGAATTCATCATCTATTGATACAATTACCTTAGGTGGCGGATGCTTTTGGTGTGTGGAAGCAGTTTATGAAAGGCTTAATGGGATAATTAAGGTGGAATCCGGCTATTCAGGAGGTACAGTTAAGAACCCGTCATACAGGGAAGTTTGCACTGGTTTAACAGGTCATGCAGAGGTTGCTCAAATTACGTATGATACTAACAAAGTCTCTTTTGAAGAAATATTGAAAGTCTTTTTTACGGTTCACGACCCGACAACTTTAGACAGACAAGGCAATGATGTCGGAAGTCAATACCGTTCAGTCATTTTCTACAGAAATGCAAGTCAGGAAAAAATTGCCAGGAGTATTATCAGTGATCTGAATAAAGCTCATGTATATGAAAACCCAATAGTAACTGAGCTGGTACCATTTACTGTTTTTTATAAAGCCGAAGATTATCATCAGGATTATTATAACCAGAACAAAAATGAGCCCTATTGCAGACTGGTTATACAACCTAAACTCGAAAAATTTGAAAAAGTATTTAAAGACCGGTTAAAGAAATAAGTATGAAAACACATGAATCATTTTCTGTTAAAGTGATCATAATATTGCCCATAATAGTGGCAATTACATTAAGTGCATGCGGACAAAGTAAAAACGTTAATAAATTGGCAGGAAATATGAATACTACCAGTAAACCAGAAAATCCATATTATTCTCATACTGATACTACCAAATTGAATCTTTCCGATGCAGAGTGGAAAAAGATACTGTCCCCTGACCTTTATGAAGTTTCCAGGCATGCAGCGACGGAAAGACCGTTCACCGGGAAGTATTGGAATGCTGATACAAAAGGCACATATTACTGTGCAGCCTGCGGCAGGATATTATTTCGCTCAGAAGCTAAATTTGCAAGCACCTGCGGCTGGCCGAGCTTTTTTGAACAGGATGATAAGACCAGCACTGTTCTCAGGCCGGATACATCACTGGGAATGGCAAGAACTGAAGTTCTTTGCGGGAGATGCGGTGGACATTTAGGACATATATTTGATGATGGACCGCCACCGACAGGAAAGAGATATTGTATGAACTCAATTGCGCTGGATTTCGTTCCGGATAAATAATAAAATTATTTCAAGCCTGAATCTCTAGATCGTAAAAATATTTCTCAATAGAGATAAAAAGTGGTTTAAATCTAAATCAGGCGAGAGCGTGAAAGAAAACGTATCTTTACATATTCTGATTTTCAAAAAAAAATCAAACCTATGCAGAAAAAATATATCCCATTTGAAATCGTTGAAAAATTCATGGTGAATGTCATGGTAAAAGCTGGCATCCCTGAAAAAGATGCCGGAATTGTTTGCGATGTGTTAATCCAGGCAGATAAACTTGGATTTGACTCCCATGGAGTAAACCGGCTTAAAAGCATATACCTTGATCGCATTAAAGATGGCATTCTCAATCCGGTAACCAGCTATAAGATTATGCGGGAAGGGCCCACAACAGCTGTGATAGACGGGCAAAACGGGATGGGCCATGTTATATCGTACAATGCCATGAAGATTGCCATTGAAAAGGCCAGGAAATTTGGTATGGCCATGGTAACCGTGCGCAATTCAACTCACTTTGGTTTTGCCGGTTATTATCCGCTGATGGCTGTTCGCGAGAATATGATAGGCATCACAGGCACAAATGCACGTCCGTCAATTGCTCCGACCTTTGGTGTCGAAAACATGCTTGGGACGAATCCAATGACCTATGGCATACCAAGTGATGAACCCTTTCCCTTCCTGCTCGACTGCGCCACTTCAATTACTCAAAGAGGAAAAGTTGAGCTATATGCACGAGAAGGTAAAGATCTTCCGAAAGGGTGGGTAATCGATGAGAATGGTGAAAGCAAGACCAATTCATCTGAAGTGCTTAAAGATCTTATTTCCGGCAAGGCAGCACTCACTCCGCTTGGTGGAGTGGGTGAGGAAACAGGAGGATATAAAGGTTACGGATATTCTACTGTTGTTGAGATCTTTTCAGCTGCCCTGCAGCAAGGCGCATTCATGAAGATGCTTAGCGGTTACAAAGACGGAAAGAAAATACCCTATAGTATTGGCCATTTCTTTATTGTTATTGATATAAGTGCGTTTACTGATCCTGAAGATTTCAAAAGGACCACTGGTGAAATTCTGCGCGAATTAAGGGCTTCAAAGAAAATGCCTGGTCAGACACGTATTTATACTGCCGGCGAAAAAGAATATGATACCTGGATGGAAAGAAAAAACAAAGGTGTTCCTTTCAATACTGAACTCCTGGAAGAGTTCCGGGGATTATGCAATTCTTACGACCTGAAGGAATATCTGGTTCATTTCAGGGACTGATACAAATTAAGTAAGATCTTCGATGGTCATGGGTACCAGAATGCTATTTGATTTCAGTTATCTTTAAATTAAAAATGCCGAATTTAAATACCATAGCCGGAATTAATTTTCGTTCCTTTATCTTTGGCATAACCATTACATTAATATTCAATTGCACAGCATGCAAGGGCGATCGCCCTGCCACAGGGAAAGGATTGGCTTCTACTTCGGTACCTGATTCAACAATAGAGAATGTTAACACTTATGAAAACCCGTCTGAAACAACCATACTGGTCTTACCTAAAGATCCTAGACCTGGTAAACCATTTCGTATTTTGACGGCGGGCGGGGAAAAAATCCGTAAAGTGAAAATCATTGTTAACGGTCCGCAGGGTGTTTTAAAATCGTTGAAAAATAAAACCGGGGAAGAGTATCCATACTGGAGGATTGATGATTTTTCAGGAAGTCCCGCTGGTAAATATAAGGTTACTTTACTTGAGCACAATAAGGTATTAAGCAATCTGGAATTTAAAATTTCCTATAGAGAGGCTGCACCATTAACCGGGGAAGTATGGAAGACCATCAGGGGATGGGACAGTAGCATGGAAGATTTATATTCTGCCTGGATAAACGCCTTGTTTTTTGGTTGTGACGAACAAGCTTCATGGTCTGCTCTCCACGAAGTAACTCAAAATAAAAATCAGAATTTCCTTTATAACTACCTTTCTCTCGGGGAAGATGACCCCGATGGAAAAAACAGGTTGATAATGAAACCTGATTGCGCTGATAATCCATTTTATCTTAGAGCATATTTTGCCTGGAAGCTGGGACTGCCTTTTGGGTATCATCTGTGCGACAGAGGCAGTCTTACAAAAAATCCAAAAACCGGCCAGTGGATCACAAATGAAACACATGGTTCAAAAAGCAATCCCGTACTATCCTTCAATTCCTTTCTTAGAAAGATTATGGATGGTGTCCATTCAGGAACAGCCCGGACAGCCCTGGATGATGAAAATTCCGATTATTATCCTGTCCCGCTTGAAGAGGAAGCTTTACGTCCCGGTATTGTTTTTGCCGACCCTTACGGACATACACTTACCCTCACAGGCAGAATACCGCAAACCAGTGACCATCCGGGATTGCTTCTTGCTGTAGATGCCCAACCCGATGGGACTGTCGGGATCAAAAGGTTCTGGAAAGGTAATTTTCTGTTTAACACTTCGGGAGTGATCGGAGAACCAGGCTTTAAGGCATTTCGTCCAATAACTGTAAAAAAAGGCAAATTATACCTTATGCTTAATGAAGAACTGACAGTAACAGCCGGCTTTGTACCTTTTTCTCTTGAGCAGAAAAAGATGAAAACTGATGTTTTCTATCATACAATGGAGAGATTGATCAATCCGAAGCCTCTCGATCCGGAAACTGCACTTAAAGATCTCATAAAGGCACTCCACGAACAACTCCTGGTACGCATCACTTCTGTAGCCAATGGTGAAGCTTATTTCAAATTGCACCCCGGGGTAGTGATTCCTATGCCCTCCAGTGCCGCCGGCATTTTTCAGGCGGGTGGCCAATGGGAAGACTTTTCAACCCCGAATCGCGACCTGAGGCTTCTTATTGCGATGGATGCAGTGCTTGATTTCCCCGATCTGGTAGCCCGCTCTCCTGAGGATTTTAATATCTCAAAACAACTTTCACCGGAACAGATTAAGAATAAGCTTCAGGCGATCCTCTACAAGGAAGTCAGCATACCTTCGATCAGTTATACCCGCTCAGACGGGTCTTTACAAAATCTGACTGTTGGAGAATTGCTTAAAAGAAAGGATGCCTTTGAAATGGCCTATAACCCCAATGATGGAATCGAAATACGCTGGGGAGCACCGGAAAACAGTGCAGAACGGTCCACTTGCAAGCGCCATAGTCCCCAGTCCCAACTTGAAAAGATGCGAACAATACGTACCTGGTTCATAAAACGGCTGCATCCGCCAACTTAAAAAATGGCACAAAGGCACAACGGCTCATTGGCAATAAGGCCCTGAAAAATGAGGGGGGGAGGGGGAGAAAGGGAGAATTGGAGATGTAAGGAACTAAGAGACCCAGAAAACAAGAATTCAATTAGTCTGATTTAGTTTTGGAATATTTCCATTTCAGGAAATAATAAACGGGGATGCCTGAAAAGATAAGGATCAAACCTATAGCAGCTTCACGGGGCCGTGTAATGATTGTATTGAAAAACAAGCCTATACAAAACAGTATAAATATAGCCGGCACAACAGGATATCCCCACACTTTGTAAGGCCTGTGAGCTTCCGGCATCCTTCGCCGCAAAATGAATACTCCGAGAGTAGTGGCACCATAAAATATAAAGACAGCAAAAATAATCATGTCAGTCAACTGATCGAAGGTTCCTGAAAGAACCAGCACCGATGCCCATATTCCCTGCCAAAGAAGGGAATTGGAGGGAACGTGGGCTTTGTTAATCTTCCCGATACCTCTGAAAAAAAGCTTTTCACGCGACATAGCATAATACGGACGGGCTCCCGTGAGTATACTGGCATTGGTGCAACCTAGTGTTGTTACAAGTATTAATAACGAAATAAACATTACGCCTCCTGTTCCCCAGAAAATCCTGACTGCTTCAACTGCTGCGATCTGAGTACCTGCTTCATTAATTTGAACAAGCTGTGGAATAGATAAAAGGCGGAGGTAGGTTACATTGACCAGCAGATAGATTAAAATAACAATAAAAACACCTGCTACAATCCCTTTGGGAATATTCCGTTTAGGATCTTTAATCTCTCCCCCAATAAATCCTACAGAGACCCATCCCTGGTAAGCCCAGAATGCAGCCAGCATGGCAGTATAAAAGGAAGAGACAGTAACTGTTTTACCTGTCAGCTCTTTAAAGTCCATAAAATTTGCAGGACTGGCTATTCCGCTGCCCAAACCAAAAATGACAATCGTAAGCAGACCTGTAAATACCAGCAGCAGAATGGCTTTACTTACTCCTGCTCCGCTTTTTAATCCGGAAATGTTCAGACCTGTTAAAATTAAAATAAGCAGGATTGCAGTCAGCTTGATACCAAAATCCTGGAAAGGGTAGAAAACACCTCCTATTGTGAAATTTTGCAGCGATCCTAAAATCCCGGGTATAGGGAAAATACTATTCAGCGATTGCACAAATACATACGCAAGGGAAGAGATGGTAGCAGTCTGAATAATCGTAAAAAGGGACCAGCCATATATAAACGCAAAAAAACGGTTATAAATTTTTTTCAAATAAACAAAGTCACCCCCTGTATCGGCTAATAATCCAGCAACTTCCGCATTACTCAACGCACCAAATAGAGTGATAATTCCACCGACAATCCAGGCAACAAGTATCCACACCGAAGAGTGAAGTTCTGATGCCATAGGAGCAATTTTCTTATATACTCCTGATCCTATTATATTTGCAACCACAAAAATAACGACATACCCCATACCCAGAGCCCTGACCAGATTCCGTTGATTACTCATAGCTTAGCGTTAGATGCTGATGATCACAATGTAATAAATTATTCAGGAATCTGTCAACAAAAGATATATGGATTAATCAATTATTACTACTTCCCGGCAGGTTTCAAATATTAATGTATACTGAACCTTAATGATGCCGAACAAGTAGGCAGATTCCACAACAAAAAAAATTACTATATTGCATATAAGCTTTAAATATACCTGACAGCATGGGAACCATCCTCAGTATATCTTTAAATTTTAACTACTTCCCATTGTTGGTAGTAGTTGGACTTGCTTGGTTAATTCCCATGACATTATCGGTACTCAGGATCAAAAAAGTCCCTTCGGTTATAGTTGAGATATTAATTGGCTATTTAGCCGGCAGGTTTATTCTGGTGCATATAGACTCCGAAAGCACAAAAATATTGGAATTCCTTGCTCTTTCAGGTTTTATATTCCTGATGTTTCTCACCGGACTGGAAATTGATATGGACCAGGTAACTCTGTCTTTCCCACGAAAACGAATTAAATTTTCCAGTATTTCGAAGAATCCTTTGATCCTGGCCATCGTTTATTTCTCCATAACAATAATACTGGCATATCTTGGATCAGAAGTTGTATCACTGATAATCGATATTAACAATAAATGGTATTTCTCTCTGATAATGGTAACCACTTCAGTAGGGATCATTTTACCTGTTTTAAAGAACCAGGGAGAAGCAACAGGAGCTTATGGCCAAATACTTATTATTACAGCTGCGGTGGCTGACATCCTGAGCATCATCCTTTTTACTTTTACAGCATATATTCTTACAAACGGTTTCAAGTTGGAGATTACATATATCATCCTTCTTTTTGCGCTTTTTTACCTTTTGTACAGGCTTGGTAACCGTTTCAGAAACTGGTCGCTGTTGAAAAAAATTACATTCCAGCTCTCCCATGCTGCCTCACAGCTAAGTATCAGAGGAACAATATTCCTGTTACTGATATTTGTTGTCATAAGCCAGTATATAAGTCCTGAAGTAATTCTTCTGGGTGCCTTCCTCACGGGTATTTTACTTTCACTTTTTCAGCACAAAGAGAGATCGTTGCTTCTTATTAAACTCGATGGTATGGGTTATGGCTTTTTTATTCCCATTTTTTTCATTATGGTTGGAGTGAAATTCGATCCTTCCTCACTCAAAGAGTTTGAACTTACATTGATACCTTTCCTGATAGTCTTGCTTCTGCTGATGTTTATAATAAAAATTATTCCATCATTCCTGTTTATAAAGCAATTTGGCAAAAGGAAGGCATTAGCTGCAGGTTTTTTGCTTTCATCACGACTAAGCCTCATAATAGCCGCCTCAGCTATAGGGATTGAGCTGGGAGTTATTTCTCCCGGGATAAATGCCAGTTTCATTATTATGGCTATCTCCACCTGTTTCCTTGGGCCTGTACTGTATAATTTAATAAACAGAAATACAAAACAGCCTGCAAACCAAACCATTATAGTTGGAGGGAGCAGCAAGGGAGTTCTGCTTGCCAGAAGACTCAATATTCATGGAAAGGCATCTCTTATTATTGAAATTAATGAGAACAGGTATAAAGACCTTGTCTCCAAAGGTTTTAAGGCTTACCTGTCTGATGGACTTAATCCTGCTACATATGAAAATATAGAACTGACCCCTTCCAGCTATGTGGTTGTTGATACAGGGTCAGAGGAACTGAATATACGTATTTGTGAAGTATTAAGAAAGGAATTCAATCACGAAAAGATCATTTCCATGGCTAATGGCAGAGGTGTTGAGCAACAACTTAAAAGGCTCGATGTTGAGACAGTAGATATCAGAAGAGTGATGGCTACAACCATCGAAACACTTATTGTACGTCCCACAACATATCATGCCCTGATAGAAACATTTGAATATTTCAGGGTTGAAGAGATCCCTGTCATCAATGCCGATATAGGCAGCCGGAAAGTAAAGGAGATTCCCTTTCACAAAGATGCCATTCTTATAATGATAAAACGAGGAAACAGTCTTTTCATACCTCACGGCGAAACTTACCTGAAAACAGGTGATATCCTCAACATCTTTGGAACAGATTCAGCCCTGGAAGATACCCGGGAAAAACTCAGATAACAACATGATCAGGTTGTACAAAGGTTCTGTTTATATATACTAAAATACGGCTATTTCAACAAAACCCGTTTCAACTTTGTTTTACTTAATGTATTTAAAAAAGGAGGTTAGAATGTACGATTTTTTGTGTCCGAATTGTATGGGCGATATACGTGTAGGTGATAATATTATCTTCAGGGTAAAAAACCACAGGAAACAAACAGGTCTTCTTTTATTGAGTCCGCAAATAGGGAATTATACCAGCATTAAACATCCTTCATTTGAAATCCAGACCGGCGAATATCTTGAACATTATTGCCCTTTATGCAATGCTTCTCTGATTTCGGAGATTCATCCAAATCTTGCGCATGTAATCCTTAAAGACGAGACAGGTAAGAATAACGATGTCTATTTTTCCCAGATTGTTGGCGAACACAGTACATTTGAAACAGATGGGGAATCAGTTCATGTGGAAGGAGCAGATGCGGGCAGATATACATATTTCAAAATAGGAGATAAATTCAGAAAGTATTTTTAAATCTCTTTTCAGAATCAGTTTATATGTACCTTTGCTTGTATTCCAGTAAACTAATCTTTTAAAACTGACCTATGAAAACAAAACCAACATTTATTCTGTTCGTCGCAGCACTTCTGATCACTTCCATTAATTGCTACGCCCAGAAGCCTGATTTTGCAGGAGAATGGAAACTAAACAGGGAAAAAACGGACCTTGCCGATAACCAGCTCTTCCTGTCAAAAGTTTCCATCCAGATTAAGGGTGACAGTCTTTTTACCACACGTGTATATGAAAACGGAATGGGAGAAGAGTATCCTTTTGATGAAAATATTACCCTTGACGGGAAGGATTGTAAAATTACTATTTATGACATGCCAAGAACTTCAAAAGCATCCATATCAGATACAGACGGATCTATTAATGTTGAGTCAAAAACGACATTTTACGGAGATAGCGGAGAACAAGACATGATTGCAAAAGAGGTTTGGAAAATTGACCCGGAAACAAAAATGCTGACTATCGAATTCTCTAATACAATAGCAGACAACGAAACAAAAGGGATAAACTATTATACAAAAAACTGATAGCTGAGTATACTCTGTGTAACTCTGTGCCCCTCTGTGCAACTCTGTGTAAGTTTTTTGTTACACAGAGATTCACAGAGGACACACAGAGAACCACAGAGGTTCACTGGTTTGACTAAGTAATCTCAGTTAATAACCAGTTCCTGTTGATTCAAATTCCATCCTGATATCTGAATAACAGGTTTCCTGCCATCCAGTTTTACAGCCGGGCAACTTACAGTTATTGTTGTTGACTCAGAAGGTGCCAGTGTGAAATAGTTGGCCGACCAATAACTTGGCAGTACCTCTTCTTTATCAATCAGCAGCTGAGGCCGGAGAAAAAAGGCAATTTTATCAGTATTATTGGAAATCTTAATAGTCCAGCTATTCTCACTTTCCACTTTTTCCGAATTCACCACTTTCGCCTCAACAGAAGTTTTTTGCATATAATTCAGCGAAGTGTAATTCTTGTCATTCGACAGCCAGTATACATTATGTGAAATTATCTTTCCTTTGTTGTCCTTCAGGTTCAGGACTACAAATTTTATTCCTGCAGAACCGTGTAATACTGAGGTTAATGAGGTTGTCTCCTTCACCTCAATTTCTGAAAGATCTAAAATTTTTTCTTCGTGAAATATTGATTTTGAGTCAATTCCGAATATATCCACCTGGGCTGTCATTCCTGAAACCGGCTTATAAGTCCTGTTAATGACAGTGACCATTAAATTATTCAGATTTAGCTGAAGATGAACCGGTTCACAGGCATTCTGCATAAAATAGTATCCGGCATTCGGCATCAGGTACCAGTCATAAACCTGCCAAACAACACTTGGGAAAGCTGCATTCAGCTTCCATAACATAACCCCCTCTATATCATTGAGTTTATGCCCGGCTGCCTCAAAAATGCCCTGGTAGCCAACGGCATTCATCAATTGCATTTTATTGCAGAAATCCTCCATGTCCGACGGTTCCCCGTATCGCTTTATCATCTCTTTATAGTACATGTCCCATCTGCCGTTACCAGTAGCTGCATCGTGATAACCCCAGGTATTGTTTAAAGGAAAAGGCAATGTCTTATCCCATACCAGATCAGGGATAATTTTTGGCATAATGTTATATGGGGGCTGTGAAGGTAATCCGGTTTCATCTTTAAATACCCAGTCGCGGCCAGCAATTGCTTTTTTATAATAATTTAAAGGATCCTGCCAGGTATAAGGGCCGCCACTATAAACACCCGAAGGAAGATTATCGGGCCATGATGCCTGCCAATCAGCAGGAAGTTTCGCAAATCCTGATGAACTTGGAATATAGGGTCGTGTGCCATCGAGTTTTATTATACTTTCTCTCATAGAGTCATAAAGCTCTTTTCTTGCATGTCCTTCGTTTCCTCCAGTCCACACCAGTAAACTGGGATGATTTCTTATTCTTAAAATAGTACTCTTTACATTTTTAATAAATACATCTCCCTCTATCGGCCAGTTTGGTGAACCTTTAAATTCTCCCTGCGTATCGCCTGTAATCCAGAAATCGGACCATACAAGCAATCCATAGCGATCGGCCGCATCAAAAAATTCATCACAGGGCGTAACTCCACCTCCCCAAATTCTGACAAGATTGATATTCGAGTTCCTGCAAAGATGCAACTCATAGTCATATCTGGCAGAATCGCGATTCAGCATCATATCAGGTACCCAGGCTCCTCCGGTAATATGAATTCGTTCCCCGTTAACATAAAAATCGCGACGCCAGAAACCATTGACATCAATAGCTTTTGAACTTACTGTACGGATTCCGAAAACAAACGATGTATCATCCGATATTCCTGTATTGTTTGTAAACTGTAACCTCACCCGGTACAAATTTGGTTTGCCGTATCCGTTGGGCCACCATAGAGCCGGATCTGTAATATTCAGTTCTTTTGAGTTTTCAGCATTAAGATCAACAACAGAAGTGCCATTTTTTGTAACAGTGACTTTTTTTGTGAATTGCAAAGATTTACCTTTAAAATTCTCAGGAGTTATAATTACGACAAGTTTTCCTGATTCATCCTTAAAGCCGTGATTTATAAGATTAATATGCAATGAGATATTTGCAGCAGTTGTATCAGGAAGTTTTGGCAGGGCTGTCACTATTTTTGGATCAGCAATTGTAACGCTGCCCGTTGTCCTCAGATAAACCGGCAGCCAGATGCCCATATTGCGGTCTCTGACAGGTGGCACCCAGTCCCACCCTACTGAGCAAAGCATCGTAACATTTTTACCAATATCTCCGGTTGGACCACCATTGGCAAAAAAATCACCCAGAGCTTTCAACTGCTCTGTTGATGGTAACCCAGGATAATCTAAAGGGTAAATCTTTACAGCCAGCACATTTTCCGATCCGGGTTTAACATGTTTGCTAATATCCAGGCTGTATTCGGCAAACATGCCTGCCATTTGTGTTGAATCGGTTATCTGCTTCCCATTAAGCCAGACAGCTGCACGATAATTGATCCCCTTGAATATCAATTGAAAATTATGACCCCGATCATTTGCCGGAATATTAAATGTTGTCCGGTACCAGTATGGTTTTTTCCATGGATTGGGATCGTTCGGAAGATGACTGAACTGCTCCAGGTTGTACTTTTTATTGAATTCATCAGAAGCATCAGGTATTACCATATTGTTAAGCCCGGAATAGGGATCGGGATATATTCCGTTAGCTACCAGTCCTGTAAGTACTGTGGATGGAACTTTAACAGGAAACCAGTAAACTTTTGAATGGTATTCTGATGTGGATATCTCTTCGCCTGTTGATGATACCAGCGCAGAAGATTGCAAGTCAAACTGACTTAATCTGACTTGTTTTATTGAACCAGGCTGGGAAAGCGCCGGTATAGAAAAAGTCAGAAAAATTAAAGCGAGATAATTTAAATCGATTTTCATTGAGATAGAATATAGGTTTATTTGCTCATTTTCAAAATGAACTCCTGTTAAACATTCACCGGGAATATGGGGCCCTTTTTTTCGTTATGCAAATCTGTAACAGGTTCATATTTTCTCTTATAAAATATATTCCCTAACATCATTAAAAAGATTGTCATCAAGATTACCAGGGTTATGACCTCTTCACTTATAATGGGCACCTTTGATGACATTGGAATACTGATAAACAATAGAATCGTAATTAATCCCCGTGGTGAAAAAAACAACAGAGGGACAACCGGCATTTTCAGTACAAGTTTAAGAAAAATCATTCTAAGCAAAAAAATACCGGCTGTAATTAACAATCCTGCTATAATATTATGGTAATCAAGAAGCCCGTCAATTTTTGTATAGTAACCAAACATTATAAAGAAAAATGATCTCACCAGGAATGTGAGTTCAATCAGTATTTTTTTGAATGATTCCAGATCATTTCTGAATTTTGTGAAGTTGAAAACTTTATTTACGAAAGTATGTTCAAGAAACTGATTGTTAGTCAACACCATTCCAAAAGTCAGGACGAGCAGCAGAGCAGGCAGGTGTGATAATTGTGCGAGCATATACATAAGAACAACAGAAGTCATAATAATAACATAAGTGACATGGTATTTTATCTTAAAAAGCAAAAAGGCAAGTATTGAAGATGTTATAATAGCAATGACCAGTGTAATGACAGTGCTCAAAGCAAAATTCAGTATTCCCAGTCCAATATTTGACTGGCTTGTAAGTATAAAATCAAACAGGATTATTCCAAAAATATCTGAGAACGAGCTCTCATAAACAATAAATTCTTTATCATCCGTGGGTAGAAGAATAGATGAAGGTATTGCAACCGAACTACTTATTATACCCATTGGAATACTATTTAAAAGAGCATCCCTGACCGGATAGTCGAAAATATAAACAAGAATATATGATAAGCCTGAAGAAAAGAGTACGAATAACACTAAAGCTGATGATATGGATTTAATTATCATGCTCTTCTTTCTTTTCTCAAGTTTAAGATCGAGGCTGGCTTCCATTATTATCATAACGAGGCCCAAAGTACCTATCACCGGAAGAAGTGGTCTGAGGTTAGGTATTTCAAAACTAACCGTCTTACTTATCATCTGGATCCCCATACCAAGAATAATAAGCAAAATAATACCAGGAATTTTTGAATATTTACTTGTAATATCAAATATATAGGCCAGAATTACTATAATGCAAAGAGCCAGTATAATGTAATAGGTCATAGGATTTAGTTTTTTGAGCTACAGGTTTTTCAACTTAATAAAAATATCAACAATCCGGGGAGCAATAATGTTCTAAAAAAGAAGTCCGCTACAATCAGCGGACTTCACATAAAATCAAAGTATTAAAAAAGAAAAGGTTTCCTATTTGAGCTGAATTCTGCAATTACCTATTACATTCCCTTTGCAAAGTATCTGGATTTTGTATATACCTTTTGCAAGTTTTTCCTTTTTAGCGTAAGTTAATACAACTTGTCTTGATGCCTCCAAAACACCCGGATAGCCGGATAAGCTTGCAGTTAAGTTTGTTGGTTTCTGAACAAAGTACCACGACATAGATTTATCATCAGGATTTATTGTTGATCCTGAAGGCGTTACAATCTTGAAGCTTATTGCTTCAGTAAGGTTATTGGGTACGTCAAATGCTACATTAAGTTTCTTTGTACACATTGCACTGGCAACTATTTTTTGATTTGTTTTTCCTCTTGTTGCAGTTACAAGGTAATTATCAACTTTATACATCATAGCGCTGTCGAGCTGAGCAGTAAGTTTATTATTTTCTGCCTGCATCGCGGCCAATGAACTTTGAAGATCATTGCTTTTAGCCAGTAATTTGTCATAGTCAGATTTTAACTGCTGTGACTCTTTTTCAATTTCGGCCTTTACTTTCTGCAGATCTTCCAATTCCTTTTTACTTTCACTTAATGACCGATTTTCACCTGCAAGAGAATTTATCTTTCTCCTATTTTCCTCGATCTTCTTATTTGTCTCCGCCAGCAACTTTTCATTTGCATCATTTTTTTGTTGAAGTGCAGCGAAATCTGCTTTAGTACCATCGAGTTCTTTTTGGACCTGTAATTTCTCCGATAAAAGTTTTTCAGATGTTAGTTTTTCGGCATTCAGATTCTTCTTATTCTTTAAATTTGAACTAACAGCAATAACTAAACCAACAAGCAGAAGCGCAATAATTACTGCACCAATATAAATCACAAGCTTGTTTTGTTCTTTACTTTCTTCCATTACATTTATTTTTTAGGGTGCAATGACAATTATACTACACTGGCATTAAGAACAAATTAAAAGGAGATTAAAAAGAGATTAAAATCCGGAATGACACCGAAATACTTCTCCGACCATGGTAAATGGTGATAGCCTTAAGGATTATAAACAGGCAATTTTAAAATAACCCTGGTGCCTTTACCAATAGTTGAAATAAGACTTATGATGCCATTATGGTTCTTTATTATACTGTTAACAAGCGAAAGGCCAATACCATGTCCGGGAATAGTTTTTGCATTGCTCCCTCTGTGAAAGGGTTCATATACATGCTTCAGGTCGGCTGTATTAATACCAATTCCATGATCGATGAAGCTTATTATAATCCAGCCTGAAGAACATTCAAGGCTTATACTTACTGAATTATCATCCGAGTATTTGCATGCATTTTCCACTATATTTGAAATTGCTGTCTTCAGCAAATAATCATCCCCGAAAATTGTCATCTGGTTTGCATCAGTCAGTGAATCATCCATTGATATGCTGATATTATAATTCCTGTTATATCGTTTAAGTTCATCCGTAGCCTGCCATATTATCTCATCAATCTGTACTCTTTTAAACATATTCCCTGTAGTTTCGGAACTTGTTTGGGCAAGCAATAACAGGCGATTGGAAAGATCTATAATGTTACGGATATCTTCAAGAACCGAAGTTATTGCTTTCTTGTATTCCGACGAAGATCTGTCTTTCATAAGAAGTACTTCCAATTGCCCATTGATGGATGTCAGCGGAGTCCTGAGCTCATGTGATGCATTTGAAATGAAATCTTTTTGAGTTTTGAAAGCAACTTCCAGACGCTCGAGCATCTTGTTAAAGGTTCTGGCCAGGATAGCAATTTCATCTGTCCCGTTTCCCTCATCAACACGAAGGTTCAGGCTTGCTATGGAAATATCTTCAACCTGCTCCACAACACTTGATATGGGGGCCAATGCCCTGCCGGCATAAAACCATCCTGCAAACGAAAAGAGTATCAGACTGAAAAATGATACTACAAAAAGAATTATTCTAAGGTTCCTGAGTTTCAGGTATCCAACAATATCAGTTGCTGCTGCAATAACGACGAACCGGTCATACTTTTCAGTATACAAGAGACCTAATACCTCATATTCTCCCTGCCTGAACCGGATTCTGCCTTCAAGCCTGATTTTATCAAGCAAAGCATCATCGATTTTAAGAACCTTTTCTTCATCCGAACTATATAGAATCCGGTTCTCATAATTATAAATGATTATCTTCTCCTTAGGCAGATTAACAGGGTTATCCTTTTCTATCCGTCTTAGCAGGTCAGCATCTATTTCCTTTACTTCTATAAGAAGTTTAGATGTTATCCTTGCCTTATTTTCGAGCCTTGTGCTGAAGTCATCTTTTCGAAAACTGGCTGAAGAAAAATATATTGCAGCCGAAGCAATAACCATAACAATCCCTCCCATAAGAAGGAACTGGAGTGTCAGTCTGGCACGAATCTGCATCCTAGATATCTCCAAAAATGTAACCAAGCCCTATACGAGTGTTAATAAGTTTTTTGTCAAAGCCTTTGTCTATTTTTTTTCTCAGGAAGTTAACATAAACATCAACTACATTTGTACTAAAATCATAATTTATGTCCCAGACCTTTTCAGCAATATTATTTCTCGATAATACCCGACCGCTGTTTCTCATAAAATACTCCAGTAACAAGAACTCTTTGGCAGTCAGCTCAATAGTATGACCCCCTCTCCTGGCTAGCTTTTTATCAAGATCGAGCTCCAGATCCGCAACCACTATCCGGCTCATCGTATCGTGTTTCAGACCCGGTGTTTTCAACAGAACTTTAACCCGGGCAAGAAGTTCCCGGAACTCAAATGGTTTTACCAGGTAGTCATTTGCCCCGGCATCAAATCCAAGAAGCTTATCTTCAGTAGTACCTAATGCTGTAAGCATCAGCACCGGGATATCAGGCTTCTTCTCTTTAAGGATTCTGCATAAATCCAGACCATTAATATAGGGGATTACTATATCAACAATAAAAAGATCATAAGGATATTGAATAGCCAGTTTTTCAGCACTTTTCCCGTCGTAAACGACATCTGCTTCATAATGATATTCCTCAAGTCCATGTTTAATAAAGGCAGCAACTTTAGGTTCATCTTCCACAATAAGTATCTTCATTTAATGTCTGTTTTAACGATGGATATGACCTGCTCTATCGTTTTCTTCTGGCCTAATATTGGTAATGTAATTGTTACCATGAAAAATTAATTTGCTTTCTTCAATATACATTAATTTTTTTGAAGAGAGGCTATTTAAGATATTTTTTGATGCTGTATAGTTTATTTAAAGCCTCAACGGGTGTAAGATTATCTATATCTATTTCAAGTATTTCATCACGTATCTGCTTAAGCACGGGATCGTCTAACTGAAAAATACTTAGTTGCATACCTTCCCTGTGACCTGCAATATCGCCAATTGGCTTTGCCGGTACCTGCTGATCATGACTTTGTTCCAGATCTTTCAGTATTTCATCGGCACGGCTTACGACACTTCTTGGCATGCCAGCCATTCTGGCAACATGTATACCAAAACTATGTTCGCTTCCTCCTCGCTTGAGCTTTCTCAGAAAGATAACCTTGTCGTTCAGCTCTTTGATAGAAACATTATAGTTTTTTACCCGGGAAAAAGAACTCTCCATTTCGTTAAGCTCATGATAATGAGTAGCAAACAAGGTTTTGGCTCTGAGCTTGTTCTCATGCAGGTATTCCACCATCGCCCAGGCAATCGATATGCCGTCATAAGTGCTGGTTCCCCTCCCGATCTCATCGAGCAATATGAGACTTCTATCTGAAAGATTATTCAGGATGCTGGCTGTTTCATTCATCTCAACCATGAAAGTTGATTCACCCAGGCTGATATTATCAGATGCACCTACCCTGGTAAAAATCTTATCAACCATTCCTAACGTGACATCTTTCGCAGGGACAAAGCAACCTATCTGTGCCATAAGTACTATCAGCGCCGTTTGCCTTAAAAGGGCAGATTTACCCGACATATTTGGACCGGTAAGTATTATAATCTGCTGGTCCTCCGTATCAAGAGTAAGATCGTTTGGCACATATGATTCTCCGGCAGGTAATTGCATTTCAATAACGGGGTGACGTCCGTCAATTATTTCGAGTTTCATTGTATCGTTGAGTACCGGTCTTACATAACTGTTTTCAACCGAAATAACGGCAAACGCCTGAAGGCAATCAAGCTTTGCAATAAGCGAAGAATCTAACTGAATTGGAGGGATGTATTCAATAATGGCAAGTACCAGGTCGGTAAACAGTTTTGTTTCAAGTGATATTATCTTCTCTTCTGCGCCGAGAATCTTGCTTTCGTATTCCTTCAGTTCCTCGGTTATATAGCGTTCAGCGCTTACAAGTGTCTGTTTGCGGATCCATTCCGGAGGCACCTTATCTTTGTGAGTATTCCTGACTTCAATATAATAACCGAATACATTGTTAAAACTGATCTTAAGTGAAGTGATCCCGGTTCTTTCACTTTCCCGTGCCTGCAAATCCGCCAGATAATCTTTACCGCTGTAAAGTATTGTCCTGAGTTCATCAAGTTCATCAGATATTCCCAGGGCAATTACGTTTCCCCTGTTTAGTTGGACCGGAGGGTCATTATTCAGTTCTTTATCAATCCGTTCAGCTATCAGCCTGCACGGATTCATTTGCTCTGCAAGCTGAATCAGCGGAAAACAATCACTTTTATTGCACAGTTCCCTGAGCGGTTCAATTGCATTAAGAGCTCTTTTGAGCTGGACAACTTCACGGGGATTGATCCTGTTAACAGCAACTTTGGATATTAGTCGTTCAAGATCTCCTATCTGCCTTATCAGCCCGGCAATTTCGTCTCCTGATGAACTGTTATCGACCAAATACTGAACAATATCAAGCCTTTCATTTACAGGTTGAATATCCTTCAGGGGAAGCGATATCCATCTTTTTAGAAGCCTGCCTCCCATCGGGGAGATTGTGCGATCCATTACATCAATAAGAGTTTTTGCTCCTTCATAAGGAGAATGAAATAACTCAAGGTTCTTAATTGTGAATTTATCAAGCCAGACATACCTGTTTTCTTCAATCCGCGACAGCCTGGTAATATGCCCTAGTTGTTCGTGCTGTGTAATATCAAGATAATAAAGAATGGCACCTGCAGCAATAATCCCGTATGAAAGATTTTGTACACCAAACCCTTTCAATGAACTTGTTTCGAACTGTTTGAGCAACCTGTCTTTTGCAGCATCATTCGTAAATATCCAGTCATCCAGTTTAAAAGTATAGAATTTCTGACCGAAATATTCAAAAAAGAGTTCCTTCTTTCCTTTTTCGAACAACACTTCCTTAGGCTGAAAATTATTAAGCATCTGATCGATATACTCAATTGACCCTTCCGATGTAAGGAACTCACCAGTTGATATGTCCAGAAATGCTACTCCGGCTATTTTTTTATCAATATGTACAGCAGCCAGAAAATTGTTCTCTTTATGATTAAGTACGTTTTCGTTCAGAGAGACGCCCGGTGTTACAAGCTCAATTATTCCTCTTTTGACAATTTTTTTCGTGAGCCTGGGGTCTTCCAGTTGTTCACATATAGCCACTCTCTGACCTGCTCTTACCAGTCGTGGCAGATAGGTATCAAGTGCATGATACGGAAATCCTGCCAGTTCAACAAATTGAGCTGAACCATTAGCCCTGCGTGTCAGTGTAATGCCCAATATCTCTGAAGTTCTGATTGCATCTTCACCGAATGTCTCATAAAAATCACCAACTCTGAAAAGGAGTATTGCATCAGGGTGTTTAGTCTTGATATTATAATACTGCTTCATCAGCGGTGTTTCAACATACTTCGGAAAATCAGTCATTTGAATAGTATTATAAATTCCGGCTCCTGAACAATCAGATCATTCTGAACAAAGATACATTCCCGGAAAATTTAATGAAAGTGTTTTTGAATTTAATTATACCTAAGAAATATCATAGAATCTATGAAAGCGTTTCTCTACCTTGGTCTGAATAAAAATTCAAAAAACAAAGTATGAAAAAAGTTCTTATTCTCGGCGCAGGGCTGGTTGTAAAACCAATGGTTGATTTCCTGCTTGAAAATGGCTTCAGGGTTATGGTAGCCTCCAGGACTAAAGAAAAGGCCGATGCCCTTATTAACGGACACGCCCATGGAACATCACTTGGCTGGTCGATTGATGACAAACAGACACTTGAGAAACTTATTGTGGAGTATGATATTGCTGTGAGTCTTCTTCCATACAGACATCATACCGAGGTTGCCAGAGTCTGCATTCGTCATGGCAAACCACTGGTGACTACATCATATGTTCAGAAAGAGATGTCTGACCTGGATGCAGAAGCTAAGAATGCAGGGGTAATTTTACTGAATGAGATCGGACTGGACCCAGGGATTGATCATATGTCGGCAATGAGAATTATCGACCACATTCACAACAAAGGAGGGGCTGTTAAGGAGTTTTATTCATTATGCGGTGCACTGCCCGCACCAGAAGCAGCAGATAACCCTATGAATTACAAATTCTCCTGGAGTCCTGAGGGGGTAGTCCTTGCAAGCCGTAACAGTGCCCAGTACCTTAAAAAAGGGAAAAAGATATATATTGAACCTGTTAATCTTTTTAAAGACAGATTCAATCATAGTTTTCCAGGCATAGGGGAGCTGGAAGTCTATCCCAACAGGGACTCGATAAGTTATATAGACATCTATAAAATACCTGAAACCGGCACAATGTACCGGGGAACATTTCGATTCAAAGGGTGGTGTGAGACTCTCGATGCAATGAAAAGCCTTAACATGCTCGACGATACACCCGCCGATTACATGGGAAAAAGTCTTGTTGATTTTCTTGCTGAAAGGGCCGGCAGCGACAAGAGCGGTCTTCAAAAGAAGATCGCTCTCAAACTTGGAATAGATGAGGCATCCGCAGCCATAAAATCACTTGATTTCCTGGGTTTTTTTAGTGAAGAAAAGATTGAGGAAAACGCCAACTCGCCTTTTAAGGTCACTGCCGGAACGATGATAAAGAAGATGTTACTCGGGAAAAAAGAACGCGATATGGTATTGTTGCAACATATTTTTCTTGCTGCATATCCCGATGGAAAAAGTGAGGTGATAAAGTCTTCTATGATCGATTTCGGCTCACCGGCTACCAATACGTCTGTTGCACGTACAGTGGCCCTGCCAGCTGCAATTGCTGTTAAACTGATACTTGAAAAGAAAATAAAACTATCAGGTGTTTTCAGGCCCGTGGTACCTGAAATTTATAATCCAGTACTTGACGAACTGAAAAAGCTTGGCATTGAAATGAAGGAGGAGTACGGATTACCTGAAAGTGAAATGATCAGAACTTCAGGTAGAAATCCTTTGTGAGGTGGACATATTCTTCTGTGAATTCATGTCGTTTTCCACGTTCGATAGTAAGGAATTTTTCTGAAAGTTTATGCCGGGTTCTGCTGAAGGAAAGTATCATTCGTCTGATATCTGAAGTTGGCAAAGGCCTTATCTTCAGTATAGAATTACAATAAAATCCGTATTGTGAAGCTTCAGCAATAAATATATTACCTTCAACATAAGGCATTATAAGCTGAAAGAGCCCTTCGCGATCCAGAAGCCTCAACACTCCATCCAGAATTTCGGCTCTGGTCAGTTCAACATCATGTCGGACCGCAGATTTACGGGGATCAGGATTTCGTAATGAATCATTGAAAAAGGGAGGGTTTGTAACGATAAGGTCAAATTTTCTTTCATCAGTATTAAAGTCCTGAAGGTCCGCCTGTTCAATTTTTATCCTCTTACTCCATTTGCAGAGACTTATGTTATGGCTTGCCTGAAGGAATGAGTCCCTGTCAGGTTCAATAGCCAAAATATCAGCCTTGCTCCTCTGCGCCAGCATAATTGCAATAAGTCCTGTGCCGGTGCCTATGTCGAGTATTTTTTTTCTGCCTGCAACATCAGCAACTGCTCCGAGCAAAACACCATCTGTACCCACTTTAAAGGAAGATCTGTCCTGAAAAATTGTGAATTCTTTGAAAGTAAAATAGCTGTTTGCCATAGTCAGAAATGTTCATTAACTCCAAGTCCGAAAAGTGCAAAATCATATTTCACCGGATCTGACGCATCAAATTCGCGAAGGACCCCGGTAAGTTCCTCTACTGCTTTCCAGTCATTTATCTTCCTTTTCAACAGACCGAGTCGGCGAGCTGTGTTACCGGAATGCAGGTCGAGGGGAATGAAAAGTGATGCCGGGTCAATTCTGTTCCACATTCCGAAATCAACACCGAAATTATCCTTCCGGACCATCCATCTGAGAAACATGTTTAATCTTTTTCCGGCAGCGCCCCCTCTGACATCAGCAAAGTGCTTCTCAGTTCTCTTAGGATGGGGAGCAGAAAAGAATACATTTCGGAGATGTGAAATACCATCTCTTATTGATCCTGTTTCTTTCATCCCAAAAAGAATTATATCTTCCATACTGTTGTTTTCGGAGTAAACCTGCCTGAGCCCTTTAATGAAATAAATACAATCTGTTCCATTAAAAGTACGGTGAACAAAATGCGAAAGCCTGTTAATCTCATACTCGCTGGCTGAAATAACAAACTCATAAGGGCTGTGATCCATCGATTCAAGTAATAAATTGCTGCTACGCAGGATCAGATCCCTCCTGCCCCAAGAGATGGCTGCCGTCAGAAAACCCGACACTTCCCTGTCGAGGCGATCAGTAAATTTGTGTGGAATTGATATCGGATCGCAGGTGATAAAAGAAGTATTATTATACTGAAGAAATTTTTCTTCCAGAAAAATTTTAACTTCATCGAACGACAGCCCGTTATATGATCCTTTACGACTCATTAACAATAAGGCCGTCTTTTATCTGAAGTATCCTGTCCGACATTGCGGCAAGCTGGCGGTCGTGAGTTACTATGACAATTGTCTGACCAAAGGTGTCGCGTAATTTAAAGAAAAGCTTATGAAGTTCATTCTTGTTCTCGGTATCGAGGTTACCTGATGGTTCATCAGCAAGAATGACCGAAGGATTGTTAATTAATGCACGGGCTACGGCTACCCGCTGCTGTTCCCCTCCGCTAAGCTCAGAAGGTTTATGATCGAGCCTTTCTGAAAGACTCAGAAATCCAAGCAACTCTGATGCCTTTTTTTCGGCTTCAATTTTACTCTTACCCGCAATATATGCAGGGATACAAACATTCTCAAGTGCCGTAAATTCAGGGAGAAGCTGGTGGAACTGAAACACAAATCCAATGTTATTATTTCTGAAAGATGCGAGAGATCGTCCTTTCAATCTGCTTATATCGGAATCATTATACAGGATTGTTCCGTTGTCGGGCCGGTCAAGTGTTCCAATTATCTGCAGGAGAGTTGTTTTTCCGGCTCCGCTTGCTCCCACGATTGCAACCACTTCTTTGTCATTGATCAATAAATCGATCCCCTTCAGAACCTTAAGGTCTCCGTATGCTTTAGTAATACCGGATGTTCTGATCATAATGCACCATCTGGTTTGTTCACCTGTTAATTATTGCCGCCGGAAGTATCATCTGTGCTCTTGTTGGGGTTATCGGCCGCTTCCTGAGCATCTTTGTGGGAAGTATCATCTGTACTCTTATTAAGGTTATCAGCAGCTTCCTGAGCGTCTTTGCTAAGAGTATCTTTTACCTCAACCATATTTCTTCTTACTTCTGAGGTAACATCATTCATATCATTCTTTATTGAGTCAGATACCTCATTCATATCCTTATTGATTTTTTCCGCATAGCTGGTCACATCTTTTTTTATTGTATCAGTAACCTCATTCAGATCCTGGCGAATATCCCTGGTGCTTGTCTCAATCTCTCTCCTGATCTCATCAGTGGCCTTTCTAAAATCACGCATCCCCTTTCCCAGCCCTTTTGCAATGTCCGGGAGCTTCTCAGCGCCAAAAAGAAGAAGGGCAACAATGATGATTACAAATATTTCCTGTCCGCTCATAAAAAAAATGTAATATATGTTCCTTCATTTACAATTGACAAAGTTAGAAAAGTTTAATGATATTCCCAGAATTTTAAGTCGCATTAAAATAAAATAGGGACATGCTGGTACATGTCCCTAATATTCATATAAATGTCAATTATTCCTCTTCTGCACTATGCCTTCTTTTTTGATCTTGGATCTTCATCAGCGTTCCCTTTGGGCGAGGTATCGTACATTAATGCAGTTGCCACGAAGACAGATGAGTAAACACCTGTTCCAATACCGACCAACAGGGCAAACATGAAACCGCGTATTACAGCCCCTCCAAAAATGAACATTGCAACTATTGTAAGAACAACGGTTAGTGTTGTGTTTATTGTTCTGCTGAGTGTTGCATTGATAGCCATATTTAGAACCTCTTTCATAGGACGTTTCCGATATAGTGGAATATACTCCCTGAGCCTGTCGAAGACAATAACCGTATCGTTCACGGAAAATCCGACAACTGTAAGTATTGCCGCTATAAATGCCTGGTCTATTTCCATAGAGAAAGGCATAATACCCCAAAAAATGGAGTATACACCAATAACAAGCAGAACATCGTGGAATAATGACATAACAGCTCCAAAGCCATACTGCCAGTACCGGAATCGCAGGAAAATATAGAAGAAAATAAGAATAAGTGCAATCCCAACTGCATAGAATGCGTTGATCTTAATATCGGCTGCCACAATAGGGCCAACTGTTTCAGAACTGACCCTGTATTTACTCAGGAAATCCTCTTTGCTTATATTCCCGCCGACAACATCCTTTAAACCATCATATAATTTTGTTTCAACTTCATCGTCAACACCCGATTCATTAATCTTGTATTTGGTGGTTATCTTTACCTGGTTTACGTTTCCGTAAGTTACAACCTGAGGGAGCTCTCCAAATTCCGGAGTGAGTCTCGCAGCTATATCTTCGGTCTTAACAGGATTATCAAACCTTATAACATAAGTGCGACCTCCCGTAAAATCGATACCCGGATTAAGTCCTCTCACAAATAATGATACAACACCTGCCAGAAGAATGGCTCCTGAAAGCACGTAGAAATATTTCCTGAGACCAATGAAGTCTATTTTTGTGTTTTTGAAAAGGTTCGCCGTGATTTTAATGGAAAAATGAAGATCTCTATTTCTTTTAAGAAGAGCTTCATAGATTATTCTTGTAATGAATATTGCAGTGAATAGTGATGTCAGAATACCTATTACAAGTGTGGTTGCAAAGCCTTTGATTGGTCCCGTTCCAAATACATAGAGCACAATACCTGTAAGCAGGGTTGTAACGTTAGAGTCGATAATTGCTGAATAAGCATGTTTATATCCGTCAGCCACAGCAAGCTTAACTCCTTTCCCGGCTCTGAGTTCCTCCCTTATACGCTCAAATATAAGAACGTTGGCGTCAACCGCCATACCCATTGTAAGAACTATACCCGCTATTCCGGGCAATGTCAGTACCGCATTAAGTGAGGCCAGTACCCCGAAAAGGAGGAAAACGTTTGCTACAAGAGCAATGTTTGCAATAGCTCCTGCACTCTTACTGTAATAGAAGATCATAAATGCCAGGACGAGGACAAAAGCTATCATAAATGATACAAAGCCAGAATGAATAGCCTCTTTCCCGAGAGTTGGTCCAACAACTGTATCAGAAATTATCCTAGCCGGAGCAGGCAGTTTACCTGATTTAAGAATATTTGCAAGGTCGTCTGCTTCCTCTATAGTGAAATCGCCTGTAATTTCCGTACTACCGCCTGTAATCTCATTCTGTACCCTGGGGTATGAACGAACATACCCATCGAGAACAACAGCAATACAACGACCGATATTTTCACGTGTCATTCGTGCCCATGTCTTGGCGCCTTCCGAATTCATAGTCATATCAACTTTTACTTCCGATCCTGTAAGACCCGAGGAAGTTCTGGCTGAAGTAATTACATCTCCGTCAAGAGGAGGACGTCCGTCGCGGGTCGTTATCTTAATCGCATGAAGTTCATATAATGATTTTGTAGGATCATACTTATATGGATTCTGGCTCCATAAAAATTTAAGATCTCGTGGGAACAGAACCTTGATCGCCTTCATTTTCAGGTAAGCGTCAACCTTTGCAGTATCTTTTGAACTTGCGAGTCCAACCATACTTGAAGGCAATGGTTGCCCTTCCGCATTAACCCTGGGACTGAGAATCCCAAAAAGAGGATTCTGGAGGGTGAAAGCCTCACGAGTTGTGGCTTCCGGAGCTTTTGTCGTATCCTTCCCTATCAGGTCAAGAAGTGACTGATCCTTCTTTGAAGTGTCTGCAACGGCTAATTTTTCGGATGGTTTTTCTTCCTCTGTTTTAGCTTTCTCAGTGTTCGCCAGTATCTCTTTTAAAAGATTATTGGCTTGCGAAAGATAACCTATGATCTCACTGTTTTCGTATGTTTCCCAGAATTCCAGGTTAGCAGTTCCCGAAAGCAGTTCCCTGACTCTTTTAGGGTTAGTCTGACCGGGAAGTTCAATAAGGATTCTTCCTTTTGTGGAAAGGTTAGTGATATTAGGCTGCACAACACCAAAACGGTCAATTCTGGTACGGAGAATATTGAATGCATTGCTGATTGCACCATCAACTTCGGTTTTAAGTACTTTCAGAACCTGTTCGTTTGTTGAATTGAAATTTATCTTATCCTTCAGGTCAACAGTGCCAAAAACAGATGAAAGCCTGGCGTTGGGATCTATTTCCTGGAAAGCCCTGCCAAAAAGAGTAAGGTAATCAGCCTGACTCTGCTTCTGCATCTCCTTTGCCCTGGCCAGGGCAGCATTGAAAGTCTTATCGGGATTGTAATTGGAAAGTGCTTTTAAAATATCTTCAACAGATACCTCAAGGATCACATTCATCCCTCCTTTAAGGTCGAGGCCGAGGTTCAGCTCTTTTTTCTGACACTCTTTGAATGTATAGCCGAGGAAACTCCATTTATCTTTGGGTAAAGTCGAAATTGAATCGAGGTAGTTAGTTTCTTTAACCAGGCTTCCTTTTGCATACGTTTTAGCATCTTTTGTAACTTTATAGGTAGCAAATGTAAAAGAAAGCTGGTAAATAGATACCAACCCTAATGCAATTGCCAGGATGATGATTGCTGCTTTATTCTGCATTTGTCTGTACTTTTGGAATTATTTCGATAATATTTTCTTAATCTTCTCAATTGAGGCGCAAATATAAAAAAAAATTACAAAACACTCCATTATTAACAAGATGAATTAGAAGTCAGGAAAAGCAGATAAGTTAAACTACTGAACAAGATTCTCATAATCAGCTTCCAGCGGTTTTCTGTTAATGAAGTCGAAGAGAGTAAGACTACGCATGTTATAGAAATAAGTCCAGTAATCCTGCAAAGACTGAACATATGCCCGCCTGTTCTGGTCTTTTCTGCTATCCGCATCGTTCAGTTCAAGTACTGCAATCTTGCCAATTAGGAATCGTTGTTTTGTAACTTCATATCTTTTCATTGCCACTGTATCGGATTTTGCAGCTATCGCAACCTGATTTTTCTGAAGGTTGAATTGTTCCACATCAAGAAACAGATTCTGCTGGAAGTCAATTAGAGCCTGTTTAGCCTGAACCTGTGCCAGTTCCAGACTTGACTTGGCAGTCTGATATCTTCCTTTTCCAAGGCCCCAGTCGAGAAGAGGCATTGTAAACCCAATCCTGACTCTCTGGGAATTACTTAATTTATTATAAGCTTCCGCAAAGTCAGGAGACTGCTGAGAATAACCAAGAGATGCCGTGAGGCTGGCATTAAGTCCTTTTGAAGCTCTTGCCTGTGCTTCATTGCTCTGGGCATTAAGCACATTTATCTGCTGATTCAGTATATCCGGATTATTCGCAAGGGCCAGATCAAGAACCTCCTTCATATTAACCTGCAAATCGGGTACTTCACTGGGAAGAATTAGCTCAATTCTTACATTCTCATTATATCCAAGGAATGATCTAAGCCTGATTTCCCGATCGCGCAAATTCATGTCAGCCTGTTTTCTCGCGGTTTCCGCGTTAAGCCACGAGAGCTGCATCTGCAAAAGCTCATCCTCTGCTATTGTACCCAGCTGGTATCTGCCCTGCGCAATCCTGTAAAGAGTATCAGCATTGGAAAAATTCATTTCAGCTATCTGCTTATTTATCTGGGCAAGGGCAAGAGAAAAGAAATTCATCACAGCCCTGGCATGAACGGCCTCAATATCTGAAAGATAAGTTTTCTGGGCAGCTTCATATTTTACAGGTTCGATTTTCTTTTGCCATTTTAAGGTATTATAGGTCCTTATTGGTTGAGTAATATAAACACTTACAGGATTAGTTATATAATTAGTCGGAATATTATTCGCTATATCCCTGAATAAAGTAAGATCCGATCTCACTCCGATTACAGTTCCGGTTGGCCCTATATTCTGAGAAAGAGATAAAGTTCCAAGGTTGCTTATTGTGTTTGTTGCTCTGTACTCATACTGGTCAGTTTGAGAATTATAAACTTTATCCAGCCCGTTACTGAAGTCGGGCGTTGTCCCTGACAGGGTAAGTGAGGGAAGATATTGTGCCTTAAATGATCTGTATTGCCAGTAGCTTGAACGGAATCTGTGCTTGGCGATGAGAGCATTAGTTGACTGCTCTTCGGCCAGCTTCATAACTTCGTCAAAAGTAAGATTTTTAACTTCCTGTGCATTAATAACATTAGTAACAGATAGAAGCACAGTAACAATGGAAAATAAAAATAATTTCTTCATTTCTAAAAGTTTATTCATATCTCAATGATTCGATCGGGTCTTTCTCGGAAGCCCTTTTTGCAGGGGAGTAGCCAAAAATTACCCCTACTGCGGCAGATACTCCAAAGGCAATAAAAACTGAGAAGAAGGAGACAACTGTCATTATCCCTGCTATCTGTTCTATCAGTTTCGCCATTATCACGCCAAAAAACACACCAATAAAACCACCTGTAACACTTATAAGAACTGCTTCAGCCAGAAATTGAACTACGATATCCATTTTCTTCGCGCCTATAGCCATTCTGGTGCCTATTTCTTTAATCCTTTCCATAACCGATGCAAACATAATATTCATGATGCCTATTCCACCGACAATCAATGAAATACTGGCAATTGCTCCAAGAACAATATTGAATATGTCCTTGGTCCTCTGTTGTTGTTTAAGCAACAATTCCGGGACGGTAATCTCAAAGTCTTTCACACCGGTGTGCCTTCTTGTAAGCATGCGGCTAAGTATCTCTGTTGTAGGGGCAAGCTGTTCTGTTTCATTTACCTGAACAACAATCCTGTCGAGCTGATTATAGTTGGTCTCTACATCACTTGATGCATCTGAGCTGCTCGATACTACCCTTGCCATTCCGGGTCCTCCGAAAAACTGAACTGAAGTTGCCTCCGAAACAAGTTTAGTATTTAAAAGTGCACGGTTCTGATACCTTAACAACAGTGTATTTATAGGGATATAGATATTATCATTATACACATTAACCCCTTTTTCTTCAAACCCGGTAAGGCTGACATTAGTTTTCTGCAGAACGCCGATTACTTTCAGCCATATCCCGTTAAATTTAATATACTGCCCCAGAGGGTCAATTTTGCTGAAGAATTTAGCCCTGATATTAGCTCCGATAATACATACCTGTATCCCATTTTCTTCCTGGTAGGTATTGAAGAAAGCGCCTGCCACCAGAGGAAGGTTATAGAGGTAGAAATAGTCATTTGAGACTCCAACCAGTTTTGCAGTGTACTTAACGCCGTTCAACATAGCGGTAGAGTTAAATGAAATTTCGGGACTTATTCTCTTCACTGAAGGGATTGTTTCACGTATTGCATCAACATCAAGAAGATTTAATCCTCTGGAAAACTTCTTCTGTTGTTTTTCACCTTCCTCGTTTGAAGTAGATTTATCAGGTATTACAGGGTTAATAAGGATATTATTCACCCCTACCATCTTCATCTGTTCCATTATTTCCTGTTTGGCTCCTTTCCCGATAGCGAGCATGGCTATAACGGCAGCAACGCCAAATATTATCCCGAGGGCTGTAAGCATCGATTTGAGCTTATTGGAGATAATAGATTCAACAGCAATTTCAATATCGTGAAAATATCTTAAGATAAATTTGAACATTATATTTCTGTTTAATGATTAATTTCTAACTGGAGATTGGTTTGGAGGCATGCTCTGTGAGCCACCCTGCTGGCCAGGTTGTGAAATTGTTCTTCTTCTGGCCGCTGTGTCGCGCGGAGCTCCCGGTTGTCTGTTGGGATTATTCGTATTACGTCGGATAGCGGCGGTATCTCTTGGCACTCCCTGACCTGAGTTTCTCATATTCTGAAATCGCTGCCTCATCTCAGGTGTTATGTTCATCCCGCCTCTTCCCGTCATGCCGCCTTCCCGTTCTTTTGCCTTTGCTGCTTCCTGTCTGATCCTGTCTTCTTCTTCCTTTTTGGCTTTCTCACGCTCTTTTATTACCGAAATCAATTCTGTACCTTCAAGTTTGAAATTTTCCGGTTTCTCAGGTGTACTGAGATAAACCTGAGTGCCTGGTTTAACTCCCTGTTCAATAATAACATTGTTTTCGTTAGATTCTCCGAGAACAACAATCTGCTTGGTACCGTTTTTCATGTAAACAAAGGGAATACTGTCAGGGCCTGTCTGAACACTTTCAAGAGGAATGTAGGTGACATTATCAATTGTTTTTGTTATGATCTTATTTCCTGTTGTCATTGACGGTCTCAATATAGGATCAGATTCGTTTACTTCAATAAGTACTTCAAATACTTTGGCATCAGCGTTTGGCAACTGCTCGCCAATATTTGCAACACTTGTAACTTCGCCTGTATATTTCTTTTCAGGGAAAGCATCCACTTCAATCTCAACCTTCTGACCGGGCATCACTTTACTGACATCAATTTCATTTACATAAGTTTTTGACAGCATGGATGACATATCTGGTAATGTGGCAACCACATTATCCCACGGACTTATTGAAGACCCTACTTTTCGCTTTGTTCCCATACGATCTCGTTTGTATATTATCATACCATCGGACGGAGCACTAATAATAAACTTTGATAATACTGTCTGAAGGTCATTCACTTTCTGACGCTGTTCAGAAAGTTGTGTTTTATTTGTACGCATATCAGACTTCGCCTGTTCAACACGGAGTGAGTAACCCCTGATTGACTGGTCAAGAGAACGGTTAGCCTTATCAAGGGCAATTTCAGCCTGGCGGATGGTTGTTGGCGGTTCATATTTAGATTGCTGCAGCGTTATTGCAGCCTCTTCAACCGAAAATCTGAGATTTTTAATATTATCCCTCAGGTTACTCAGAGTAACAGCTGTATCAAGCTGTTTCATTTCCAGATTAGTTTCATATGTAGTAAGCCTGTCAAGTTCATCTTTCAGGCTGTTATCAAATGCAGTCCTGTCAAGAGTAGCAACATAATCACCCTTTTTAACCTCTGTACCTTCCGGTACCATATCCGTAATTTTAATATCCATTGCTCTTATACTTCTCATCTGGGCCATTTCCGGACCGGTAATGTCTGTTGATTCTCTTGCCTGCAATTCCCCTGTTGTATTAACAATAATTTGAAATTGCCCTTTTTGTGCCTCAGTATAAAGATTAGCGATATCCTTCTTAGAATTTGCCCTGTTAATAATGATCAGAGCGATGATTGCCACCACTGCAACAATTGCTGTAATAATAATTGTTCTTTTCATCATAAATAGAATTTTATTTTATTGGTATTATGCAGTTCGGATGCAAGTAATTTTTTATTCAAATATTTTATATTTCGTAACATGCCCTGTTCATCTTATTTAGTAATAATTACTAGATCCCAGAATAAGGCACAAAAGTATTAAAAAGGGTTTCCCTTTTTTAGTCATTAACAATATTTAACATCATTACTTTTTGCCTTTTGAATTTATGACATCAATTACTCCCGATTTATTCCAAAGTGTATGTGAAATATAATAATAATTAGGATTTTTTAACAGTTTCGATAACCTTATTTGCAAGATCTTCAGCATCCTGTGCCGTTCTGCCTTCAGCATATATTCGTATTATAGGTTCCGTATTTGATTTTCTTATCTGCACCCAACCGCCCTGATAATCAATCCATAAGCCATCTCTTTCATCCACTGAATGATCACGGAAATGAGTCTTAACTGACTTCACAATATGGCTGAACTTAGTCTCAGGAGAAAGAGCAAGTTTCTTTTTGGCAATAACATAGTCAGGATAAGTTCTCCTGAGCTCTGAACATTTCTGCCCACTTCTGGCCAGGTGAGAAAGGAACAGTGCTATACCTGCCAGGGCATCGCGACCATAATGAAGTTCAGGATAAATTACTCCTCCATTTCCTTCTCCCCCTATAATTGCATCTCTTTTTTTCATTTCCTCCACTACATTTACTTCTCCTACTGCTGAGGAGTAATGTTTGCAACCATGGCTCTCAGTTATATCTTTTAAAGCTCTTGTGGATGACAGGTTTGATACAGTGCTTCCCGGCTTATTTTTAAGTATATAATCAGATACCGCCACAAGGGTGTACTCTTCCCCGAACATGGTTCCATCTTCACATACAATAGCCAGTCTGTCAACATCAGGATCGACAACAAAGCCAATATCTGCTTTTGATTTAATAACCAGTTCTGATATATCTTTCAGATTTTCAGGCAGAGGTTCAGGATTATGCGCAAAGTTCCCGTCTGGAAGAGTGTTCAGTTCAATTATCTTTTTAATGCCCAGAGCATTTAATAAATCCGGAAGGATTATTCCGCCAACCGAGTTGATACAATCTATGGCAACAGTAAAACCGGCCGATTTAATATCCCTTACAGTCACCAGGTCGAGTCCGATAATCTTATCTATATGCTTTCCCCCCCATGTTTTATCATGCTCAAGAAACCCGGTGAAATCATTTGAAGCAAATGTAAAATCCTCGCTTTCAGCTAACTCTATTACCTGCATGCCGTCTGATGATGAGAGGAACTCCCCTTTTTCATTAAGTAGTTTGAGGGCATTCCATTCGGCAGGATTATGGCTGGCAGTAATTATTATCCCCCCGTCAGCATTAAGGCCTGTTACTGCCAATTCAACAGTTGGTGTTGTCGCCATCCCCAGGTCGGTCACATTGATTCCAAGGCTTCTCAGTGTAGTAATTACCAGGGTGTTAACCATCCCCCCCGATTTCCTTGCATCCCGACCTACAACAAAGCTCAGGGGGTGCTTTTTTAGCCTTAACCCTGCCCATGCACCGAATGCTGCAGTGAACTTCACAATATCAACCGGGGTGAGGTTTTCTCCGGGTTTGCCTCCGATAGTTCCTCTTATACCTGAGATAGATTTTATCAGTGCCATTATTTTTTAGATTTTCATAATCACAAAGGTGCAAAAAAATCACCAAATCATAATATCACTAATTAATTGTACCTTTGCACCCTGATAATTAATTGATATGGAGAACAGAAAGCCCGGGGGAAGAAAACGAGGGAAATATGAAAAACATGGAGGTAAAGTAATAAACCGGCGACCATCAGGGGAAGTTATTGCCAGGCAGGGGAAAGCGGCTTTAAAGGGCAAAAATCAGGAGCTTACTCAAATAAGGCTTAACAGGTTTATAGCCAACAGCGGATTATGTTCGAGGAGGGATGCTGATGAGCATATTAAAAACGGATTGATAACCGTCAACGGTCATCTTATAACAGATATGGGAACAAAGGTCACTTATGACGATGTTGTACGATTTAAAAATAAAAAGCTCTCTTCCGAGAAAAAGGTTTATATACTAATGAATAAGCCTAAAGACTATGTAACAACCGTAGAGGATCCACATGCCGAGCATACAGTACTTGAACTGATTGGTGACAGATGCCCTGAAAGGGTTTACCCGGTTGGACGGCTGGACAAAGCAACAACAGGCGTTCTTCTGCTAACCAACGATGGCGACCTTGCCGGAAAACTCACCCATCCAAAATATAAACGGAAAAAGATTTATCATGTCTTTCTCGATAAAGCAGTAACAAAGAACGATCTGTTCAGGTTTACAGAAGGCATTGAACTTGATGGCATTACAGTTATTGCCGATGCTGTATCATATGCTGATGCCGAGGACAAAAGCCAGATAGGCATTGAACTTCATTCAGGACAGAACAGGGTAATCCGCAGGATGTTTGAAACACTCGGTTATAAGGTTAAAAAACTCGACAGGGTATATTTTGCAGGACTGACCAAAAAGAATGTACAGCGGGGGAAATGGAGATTTCTTGCCGATAAAGAGGTGAGTATGCTTAAACGTGGTATATTTTAGAAAAGAGCTATGGGTCACAGATCAGGTTTTGTAAATATACTGGGCAACCCCAATGTCGGTAAATCGACTATAATGAATGCCCTTGTGGGCGAAAAGCTTTCAATAATTACATCCAAGGCTCAGACTACCCGGCACAGGATAATGGGGATAGTTAACGGAGAGGATTTTCAGATAGTCTATTCCGACACCCCCGGTATACTTAGACCCATGTATAAGCTTCAGGAGACAATGATGAACTTTGTAAACACAGCTTTGTCCGACGCTGACATGATCCTTTATATAACAGATGTTACTGAACGTTCAGCCAACGAAGGGGAGTATATCGATAAAATAAAAAAGTCAGGAATCCATGTAATCGTAGCTGTAAACAAGATCGACCTTACAAACCAGGATGAGCTTGAAAAAATTGTTGAATCGTGGCATACAGCTTTCCCTGATTCTCCAATAGTGCCGCTTTCAGCCCTTAAAAACTTCAACCTCGATTCTCTGCTGAATTCGATACTGGACAAGCTTCCTGAAAATCCTCCTTTTTTCCCGAAAGACCAGCTAACCGATAAATATGAACGGTTCTTCGCCTCAGAGATAATACGTGAAAAAATACTGGTTAACTATAAAAAAGAGATTCCTTATTCTGTTGAAATAGAAATTGAAAGCTTTAAAGAAGAGAAAGACATTATAAAAATAAGAGCCCTCATTCATGTTACCCGCGATAGTCAGAAAGGAATAATAATAGGCCATAAGGGATCGATGTTAAAAAGGGTGGGGACAGAGGCCAGACACGATATGGAAGATTTCTTCCAGAAGAAAGTGTTTCTTGAATTATATGTTAAAGTAACTAAGGACTGGAGAGATAAACCATTGGTGCTGAAAAGATTTGGTTACAGATAAAAACAAATATTAATAACTGTTATGAGTAGAATAGTTGCTATAGTTGGCAGACCCAATGTTGGCAAATCGACACTCTTCAACAGGCTAACCGAATCAAGGGAGGCCATTGTGGACGAGGTAAGCGGGGTTACCCGTGATCGCAACTATGGAGTGTCGAACTGGAATGGTATTGACTTCTCAGTTATCGATACCGGAGGATATGTAAGAAACTCTGATGATATTTTTGAAGAAGAGATTAATAAGCAGGTTCTACTGGCTATTGAAGAAGCCGACATCATTTTGTTTATGGTCGATGTCACAATCGGCATTCATGATCTGGATACATCTGTAGCTTCGCTCCTCAGGCGGGTAAATAAGAAGGTTTTGCTTGTGGTAAATAAGGTTGACAACGGGGAAAGACTTTTAGATGCTACCGAGTTTTACAATCTCGGACTTGGAGACTATTTCCCGTTGAGTTCCATGAATGGAAGCGGTACGGGAGAACTTCTTGATGAGGTTGTAAAAAGCCTGCCTGCAGAAGAACCGCCGCTTACTCCTGATCTTCCAAGGATTGCTATTGTTGGTCGACCTAACGTAGGAAAATCTTCTCTTGTAAATTCCCTTCTGGGCGAGGAAAGAAATATTGTCACCCCGGTTGCAGGAACAACACGCGATTCAATATATACCAGGTATAACAAATTTCAACATGACTTTCTTCTTGTAGATACTGCCGGATTGAGAAAAAAAAGCAAAGTAAGTGAAGATATCGAGTTTTATTCAGTAATGAGAGCCGTCAGAACAATAGAGAGTTCAGATATTTGTCTTCTTCTTATAGATGCCACACGTGGAATAGAGGCGCAGGATCTTAATATTATATCGCTGATACAGAAGAATAATAAAGGAATGATTATTCTTGTCAATAAGTGGGATCTCATTGAAAAAGAGAATAATACTACAATTCTTTTTGAAAAGGATATCAGGGAAAAAACAGCTCCTTTCACTGATTACCCTATTCTTTTTATTTCAGCTACAAATAAGCAGAGAATACATAAAATTCTGGAATTAATTGAGCAGGTTAATCAAAACAGAAACAGAAAAATAAGCACTTCTGAATTAAATGAAGTGATGCTTGAGATTATAAAAAACAATGCACCTCCTTCTTTGAAAGGAAAATATGTTAAAATCAAGTACGTTACTCAGTTACCTGTTTATACACCGGCATTCGCTTTTTTTTGCAATCTCCCTCAATACGTAAAGGACCCATATAAAAGGTACCTTGAGAACAGGATGAGGGAACTTTTTGATTTTTCAGGCGTCCCTATCAGGATATTTTTTCGAAAAAAATGATCAAATTTGGTGTGGTTTTTGTAGAATTATAACTTATTACCTCAAAACCATGAATAAATTAACATATTTCGGCATAATTCTTCTTATAACAGCAATAGCAGGTTCCTGCAAGAAGATACAGCAATTACCTGCAACACCTTATATTGAGTTTAGGAGTTTCGCCATTTTTGATACGATTGATATTCTTGGAAACAGTGCCAAGGGAGGCAGACTCAAATTCTATTTTGAAGACGGAGACGGAGATCTTGGTCTGACCGCTCCTACAGATTATCAGACCGATACAACGAACCTTTTCTTTACTCTTTACAGGAAAACAGGAGGTGTTATGATACAGGCTCCCGATAATGACCCGCTAAAACCTTCGTCGTACAGGATACCATACCTTGAAAGACTGGGACAGAATAAGATTCTGAAGGGTACTGTCTCCGTAACGTTCCTTTACCTTTTCTATGATCCTGCCGATACGATAAGGTATGATTTTTATATTAAAGACAGAGCTGAAAATGAAAGCAATGTAGCTTCAACAAGCGAAATAATTGTTGCTGTTAATGGCATTTACACAAAATAGGGGAATCAGACCTTCACTCCCATGAACAGGATATCGTCTACCTGTTCATAATTACCTTTCCATTCAAAGTAAAATTTTGACAAAGCTTCCTTTTGCTCAACCATCGGCAATCTTGAAATCTGTTCTATTATCTTCTTAAGTCTTGCTATCTTCATTTTCTTACCGTCCACGCCTCCAAACTGGTCGGGAAGACCATCAGAGAAGAGGTAAATAGTATCCCCTTCACTCAGGTAGTACTCCTGGTCGTCAAAATATTTCTCTATTACAGATTCTCCTCCGACCGACGACCTGTTACCCTTTATATAATAAGGTTCACCATCAAGAACAATTATCACCGGGCGCATAGCAGAAGCGAACCGGATATGGCGTGTTTTAATACTAAACTCACAAACAACCATATCCATTCCATCATTTGAAACCCCAAGTTCCACATTCTGATTAAGAGTGGAAAAAATCTGTTTATCAAGCAGTGTGAGAATTTCAGAGGGTTTTGAAATTCTTTTCCGTGTCACTATATCCTGCAGAAGAGTTGACCCGATCATTGACATGAATGCCCCAGGCACACCATGCCCTGTGGAATCAGCGCATACCAGTATAAACTTGTCATCTTCAAGATGATCAAACCAGTAAAAATCACCACTGACAATATCGCGCGGGTGGAACATTATAAAGGCATCTTTAAATGTCTCCTTTAGCTTGTTGATGTCAGGAAGGATACTCGTCTGAATACGCTTGGCATAATTAATACTATCTGTGATTTCTATATTTTGCAATTCAATTTCTCCTTTCTGTTTCATTACAACCTTTGTTCTCGCATCAAGTTCTTTCTCAAGGTACAACTGGATTTTTTTCTGTGACTTATCCCTCTGCCTGATAATAAATATCAAAATACCTGTTAATAAAGCAATCCAGATCAGAATGGCCCACCATGTTCTCCAAAACGGACGTTTAATAAGAAGATTGAATGTAATCGGATGATCCTGTGACAAGCCCTCTTCATTCACCGATATCAGGTTGAACTTATAATCACCGTCTCCAAGGCTGTAAAGAACCTCTCTTGATGCAGACAGTTTACTGTAGTCAGGGTCAAAATTCTCAAGATAAGTACTGTAATATACTTTCCCAGGATCGCTGAAATTTATACCGGTGTAGTTAACCAATATCCTGTACTTCCTGTAAGGCAGCGTATATGAAGACCGATAAGGATACACTACATCATTAATAATGAGATAGTTAATATTAGTAAATGGAGGAATAGCTTTCTGTCTGTCTTTCATCCTGTCATAAATAACCAGGCCCTCAGTTGTGCCAATAAGTATCTTCTTATCAGGAGATTCAATCATAGCATCAGGGTTACAGATGCCATCTTTTGCATATTCAGTGCCAAAATCCTTAATAACTCCTGTTGACGTGTTGAATCGTGAAAATCCTTTGGAATGACCAATCCAGATATTGTTTTCAGAATCAGCCAGTATACTGTAACAGTAATTTGACATTAAATCATTTGACTTACTAATTGAGGAGATGGAATCATTCTGAAATTTAAAAATACCATTACCCTGCGTAGCTACCCATATACCTCCATCTTTGTCCTGTACTATCGAAAGAATTTTATTTTTGTAGCTGCCGTACATTACGGCTTCACTATTATTAATATTAAAATCGCTGTCTATTGAATAAAGCCGGTCGCTCTCTGTAGCAATGTATGCAGTTCCTTCGCTGGTCAGTAATATTTTATTAATACTACTGTAAGGTAATCCGCTATTAGTATCAAAAATCTTCCTTGTTGCACCTGTTGCTCTGTCAAGAACTACAACTCCATTGGTTGTGGATAACCAGATATTTTTATTATCCATAGTAATATCCTGTATCTGGTCAGCTCCTGAATCACCGGATCTTTTGAAAAGCTTCAACTCACCTAAGGCATTTCTGACAAACAATCCGTTTCCTCCTGTTCCGATCCAGAGGTTTTTATCGCTGTCCATATAATACGAAGTAATGTCAGCCTTTCCTACCTGGCCTGCAAGGCTTGTAAATGATACGGACCTGCCTTTCACAGGATCGAAAAGATGGAATCCTGCAGGAGTCCCGAGAAGATACATATCATTGTACTTACAAATAAATATAATATCGTTTTCCTGTCTGTCCTTCCCGGGTGTATAATAACTGAATGCGTAGGATGACAATATTGAAATACCCTCACCATATAATCCTACCCAGTAATTCCCTTCCATATCCTGAAAGACTGATTTCACATCATTACCATTTAATCCTGACTCAGTATTATAATTATGAACTGATGTTATTTTTTCGAAATTATCTGAAAACTGAATCTGTATAACTCCGGAGCCAAAAGTTGAAACCCAAAAATTATTTTCTGAATCTTCATAAATTGACTGAACATTAAGTGATTCCCACTGGGGGTAATTTTGCAGGCGTGTCAGACTATTCCCATCTGAAGAAAGAATCAATTGAAACAAACCGTTGTCATCAGTTCCCAGAATGAACCTTGCACTATCGCTGGTCTGATGAATAGCCGTTACGGCTGAATAGTCAAATCCTTCCACAACATTATCAACTAATACGGAATCGTTTCTGAGTCTGCACACCAGAACATCACCCTGGGTACCTAAAAGTAAATTCCCGCCCGGAGAGAATGAAGCTGAGAACATTACAGGATCAACTGAAAGAGCAAATCTGCGTATCTCAGTCGGTTTCCCGGGATTAATATTAAAAATAGCTTTACCCTGAGGAAAAACATAAATAAGGCCGTCAGGTCCTTCAATTAAGTCGCTGATACTCTTTGAATTTAACAAAGGAACAGGGATCAGGCTATTGTTTTTTGAATAGAATACAGAACCATCGCTGCAACCATACCAGAGTGTCCCGTTTTTATCTTTCAGACTTACATTTGGGTAACGCCCGTTTGAAGAATCGGGAAAAGAAACATTATAAAACCTGAAACCGTCAAACCTGGCAATGCCGTTCCCTGTTCCTACCCAGAGATATCCATCATCAGACTGATTAATAGTATATACAAAACCATTCGGGATATTATTCTCGGCTCCATAGTTCTTAAAACTGTAGGTCTGGCCATTTAATATACTAGAAAATAAAAGCAAGCACCAGAGGGTACTGCCTGATAATTTTAAAGCATTATATAACTTCATTTCAGGTTAAGCTTAATTCTTTTTAGGAGGTAATTTATCGACTCTTATCCTTGGCTGGTAAATAGGTACTCCTCCAATCGGTGAGCTGAAGAACTTAAGTCCGTCTCCTCTCTGGTTTTCAAGTGTAATTACAACATTATTATTTTTAACCAGCTCCCCCTGTCTTTTATGAAACTGAAAATCGAGAGAAGCTCCAATCTCTGCCTGTTCGATAGGGATTTTAGACGAAATCCAGTTATTTTCTCCTGAGATAGGAACTGTGATCCCCTGTTTATACTTGGAAACCACCATTATACTACCATCAAAATCCCAGTCGAAATTTGTCTGTTTTATATAGACTATACCAGTATCAACGTACGGATATATATGTGCCACACTCCTGAAATCATTCCACATACGAAAGGTATATGAATATGTGAATGCATTGGCTCCTTCAATCGGAATATTATTTTTCGGATCGCTGCTCAGAAAATACCTGTAAAGATTACCATCGTCTCCGCTAATACCTTCACATACAATTTTGAAAATATTACTGTTCCATTTTTCATTAAAATCTCCTTCAGAGGGGTTGAATGGCCCGAAGGTAAAATATTTGTTATCGTACCTGGCTTCACTTCCAAATACTTTAGATGCCAGCAAGTTGCCCATTTTATAGTTCAGGCCTTTTAACAATCCCTTCGATTCCTCATTCTTTTCGGGGTCGACGCCTTTGCCCCCAAAGACAGAAAAAAGAGTCTTAGTATTAAATTCACCCTGGATCTCATCGTTCTCACCTCCGCAATCGGGATCAAAAACCCTTATGTAAAATGGTTGTTTATAATCTTTCGGGATGGTAAAGAAAAATATCTCATAAAAATTGGCATCACCCCATGATGTCTTACCCTCTTTCCCAAAGGTTACAAGGAAAGGAATATTTTCATCCTTTCCAGGGACCGGCTGTCCCCTCAGATTTGCAGCTATTGGTAATCCCAGAAATAAGATAAAAATAAAAAGTCTGTATGAAGGTTTTTTCAATTTCATTAATCTCAAATATAGTTAATTTCCATATCAGGGCTTTTGCAAAACAATAATATTTTTTGAAATGCATGCTTCCCTTGTCATACCTCCTGCTTCGGGTCTGGTTGTAACTATAAGCTGAATATTATATGTTCCCGGTTTCATATAATTCTTATCTACTTCCTTACCTACCGCTATTGTCTGATCCCCGAAATTCCAGTAATATTGAGCAATATCCCACCCGGGGAGGTTGGTGCTGTCAGCACTCATTTTAATCATTTTGCCCGTTTCAATCTTATCAGGTGCTGAAATATAAGGCTGTTCAATTGCTATTAACTCAAGTATCTCTGATTTTTCATTGTACATTATCTCTTTTGTAATAAGGTTCACCACGTCGAGGTGCACCTGGTAAGTGCCAGGTTCTTTAAAACAGTGTTCAACAACCGCACCAATCCCTTTCTCCCCGTCCCCAAATCTCCATTCATATCTGAACGGCAGTGTATCAAATTTGGCTGCATTCTCTTCAACGAATCTGTAACAATAACTATTTTCCGCCAGGGTGTCGCATTTTGCTTTTCTTATTATTGTCGATACAAATTTATATATATCATCATTTCCGCTGCGGCTTGATGAGAAATATCCTGTTTGCTGATCGCCTGCAGCAACAAATGCAAAATCGTCATAAGCTGAATTTATTGGCTCAGGCAGCAGTTCCGGGGCTTCCCATTTTCCATAATTCAACGATGTATAATAGATATCAAGCATCCCTATTCCACCGGTACGGTCTGAAGAGAAATAGAGTCTGCCCGAGAGGGATATATAAGGGTAGTTTTCCGCATCAGCCGAATTAACAACAGGGCCAAGGTTCACTGGCGCAGACCATTCACCGTTAACCAGCTCACAATAGTAAAGATCAGATTTGCCCTGTCCGCCTGGCATATCTGATGCAAAATAAAGATACTTTCCATCGGCGCTTATTGATGGCTGGCCAAGATCGTACTGCGGATCATTGTATTTAAATGGACGTATATTATTAAGACTGGTACCTGACATGTCGGCTATAAATATCCCGCTGTGGTTTTTAAAGTTTCTTCTGGTAGCTGCTTTCCCAGTTTCCACCTCACTTGTGAAATAGACTGTATTGCCGTCAGGAGCAATACATAAAGGTCCGTTATTAAAAAACGTACTGCGCTGACTGGTCAGTTCAACTGGTTTTCTCCAATCTGTTGAGTCTTTACTCTCTACAAGATATATATTATAAAGACGACGATTATCAAAGGTAGTCCGGTCTTTCAAACCGCTGAAACGCCTGCTTGAGCAAAATAAAATACCATCTTTAACCATCACTGGAGATATTTCGCTGAAATTTCCCGTATTAAATGACATTTTTATCACCTTATATACAGATGGCTGTTGCTGTGCATACATACAAAATGAACCTACCAGCTCAATAAAAACAAATGTTATGATATAAAACAATCTGTTCCCCATAATCTAAAAATAGCGAGGATTAGCTGCGCTAACCTTATAACCGAATTCGTATCTTAATATAAATTCACTCGATCCGCTTGAATACGTATGCATCCTCCCGGTCGGATAATCATAAGAGAATCCGAACATAAGCTGCGGGTTCATCTGTACCTGGAGAATACCCACGGCAACCTGTTCAGTGGTTCTCCAGGAACCACCTACCCACACCAGATCAGCCAGAATAAAATTCCCGCTTAAATCGAGCCGTGTAAGTTTTTTTGCCTCCTGCAAAGAATAATCAAGCATAACAGAGGGTTTGAATTTGAAGAACTGTGAAAAGGTGATAAGCCCTCCTGCTGAAAAGATCAGATCATATTCATTGAAACTATGATATGGTTCCACTGAACCGGATGAGTTTTTTCTGTAACTCAAAAAGGCAGGAACAGAGATCCCTGCAAACAGTTTATCGCTGAAATAATAAATACCTGCCCCCACATTTGGAAGGACATAAGGCTTGTCGTTAACAAAAACAGGATCGTTGGAAGTGGTGAGAAACCTTTCCTGATCATTATCGGGATATACGGTGTTTGACATATCGGCCCCTGCTTTCAGTCCGAAAGAGAGCTTTCCCTTAGCTAATTTGATACGATAAGCATAACTGGTATATATGCTTGTTGATTTGGTGTATCCGAATTGCATAAACTGAGCTAATATCCCTAGTGCAACCTTGTCATTCTTCATAGGTGTGTTTAAGGAGACAGACTGGAATACCGGCGACCCCGATATGCCTATCCATTGCAATCTGTAGGATAAAAATGCACTCAGGGCGCCTCTTGACCCTGTATATGCCGGATTTATTACCATCCCATTCTGAAGATACTGACTGTATACCGGATATCCAAGATTTATCGATGTGGAATCCGGAACGGCTTTCCCCGGAACAACCATTATAAAAGACAAAAACAGCAATAATAATTTTAGCTTAATTTTATTCATAAGCCGGATATCCAGAATCAATTTAAACAAACTTTTAATCACCGTCTTTTCAGAATAATAAAACCTTTTCTCTTATCAACCCTGTCTTTATTATCACCAGGGTCTTTTGTAATAACCTTAAGAAGATAGTAATATGTGCCTTCAGACAGATCGACCCCTTTTGAATTTTTACCATTCCAGTCTGTCCATGTTTCTCCGTTGAAGTTTGAAGTTGAAAATACCTCTGTACCTGAGCTATTGACAATTGTCAGTTCAGCGCTATTCGGTTCGGTCAGGTTCAGACCTTCAATTACAAACTGATCATTTATCCCATCACCATTAGGTGAAAATGCGCTGGGTTCAAAATCTTTGCTTAATATTATCCTTACTGAATCTGAAAGCTTACAGTTTCCTATGTCGGTAGTTACTGTCCATAAAAAGTAATTAGCTCCCAGTGCCAGATTTCTAACTATTGTGTTATAATCTGAAATATTGTCAGTTGTGGCTGAATTTGGCTCCAGGACTTCCCACATTCCTGTTTCTCCTATCAATGGAGGAGTAGCATTCATCTTTGCCGTCAAACCAATAGATGAAATACCCTGGTCGGGGCCTGCATCAGGAGTACCCGGAAGCGGGTTAACAGTTATTTTAACAATATTTGAAACCTCAACACCGCAATCATTTTTGCCCGAATAGACAATCCGCCTGTAACCCCCATCAGAGGTAAGAGCAAGTGGTTTGTAATTTGCCGAGTCAACTTTAACAAAACTAACTATATCCTGCCAGTCATGACCGGAAGTGCTGTCCTGCCATGTAAACCTGTATTTCCCATCACCACCTGCAAGGGCCACATTCCCGTTCAGTCTCAGGGGCCGGCTTCCCGAACATACCGCCTGGTTTGCCGAAATATTAACATTAACAAGGCTGGGAAGAACTGTTACCCGTACATAATTACTCTGTGTAGTTGCCCTGGGATTCACGGCAGGTGAACTGACATCCCTCCTGAACCATGTTGATTGGGTAAGAATGCCGGGATCATACTGAGTTTCAATGCCGGTAACTTCTGTCCAGGCATTAGTGCCAGGCAGTGCTGCAGTTGATTTGTACCATTTAAAAGAATAACCGTCGGCAGCGCTTCCTCCGGCAGGTTGTGAACCGTTTACCTGGGAAGAAACCTGGCCGGTATAAATTGTATCCAGGGCCGCATTCCCAAGGGATATGGTGTTTATTATAAGTGAATCAACGGTTATCATCACCGGATTACTCGTATTTGTACATGCAGAGGAGTTTATTATTCTCCTGAACGATACAGTCCATTTAAGGTTTGGTGGTTGATAATCACTTTGATTTGTCGGATTAGGGCCCGGGGCTGAAGGCAGCCCAAGAGTATCTTTAATCCATGAATATTTGTATGTTGATATCCCTGCTCCTCCGGCGGGTACAACAGTTTGTACAAGTTTTAATGGTATGCTGTCGTAACCTATAGTCTGATCAGCCTGGATAACATTAGTGGTTATTATCGGCCATACTTTTCTTGCGGCTCTGGGAGTGGTATCCTTGCAAGCATCCTGTTCCCCCGAAAAGATTATCCTCCTGTAGAAATGATCACCTACAGGCAGTGATACTGAGGCATCCGGATCAAATACATTATTCGTTTCGCCCACAATAGCGGTCCAGGTACCGGCAGAGCCGGTATTACTTTGCTCCCATTTGTAGCGGTAGTCAGTTGATAAACCGCCTGTTAGTCCTGCTATTGTATTGAGGTTAGTATTTCCGCCGAAACAAATCGTATCAAATAATTGAGAGAAAGCGTTATTTGTAAGTTTAGGAAGTATTTCTATTGAGTCTATTGCTGTTTTGTCTTTACATCTTCCCGATATCACTGTGCGCCTGTACCAGGTTTTCACAGTTAATCCACCGGTCGGATTGGGATCATATTCCTTTTCAGTTTCCGGCGCCAGCGCTATTCCCCATGCACCACCAATTATGCTATCCTGCCAGATATATTTCAGATATGTTGCAGAAGGAACGACAAGATCTGGAATGCCCTGCCTGATGATCTGTGGGTCGCTGCCAAAACAAATAGTATCAGGATCGGCGACAATCAGGTTATTAAGTATCTGAGGCTGAACAATTATTTGCACGGCTTTGCTGGTATCGACCATTGCTGTTGGCAAAGAAGAATCTGTAATTATTCTTCTGAACCAGACAGTTGCAGCCTCAGTAACAGTAGGTGTATAATTAGTGGGATCTGCATCATTTGTCAGTACTATTGGCGTTGTGAAAGCTGCATCAGAACTTTTTTCCCATTTATATGTATATGGCATTGTTCCCCCTACCGGAGCCGTACCTGTAATTTTTGGCGGTGGTACATTTGAACATATGGAATCAACCTGGTCGCCGGTAACTGATGATCTTATTGAGTTATACAGGAAGCCGTTCAGAACGGCCATAAAATTCGGTCTTTTTTCTCCGATAATGCCGTCACTTGCCGTTGAGGCGGGGTAATTGCCTGCTTTTCCTCCTTCTAAAGAATCAGCTACATTTCCGGTTAAAGCGGAACTTATAAATAAAAGACCGCCTCCGCCTCCGCCTCCATCTCCAAAGTTACCGGGATTATCACCTCCATTTCCTCCCTGGGCTGAAAATTTCATCGGTGAAGACCCATAGCTTTTAATATATAATGCTATTGATCCTCCGGCTCCTCCTCCCCCGGATCCCCCCAGTCCGGTATCACTACCACCCTTCTCTCCATTGGCAATAATATTACCTCCGTTACCCATTAAAGTATCAGCAACAATTATTACAATTCCTCCCCCATTGCCTCCCTGGGAAGAACTTCCGGTTGGAGAGGTAGTTGACGCACCACCGCCGCCACCAAAAAAAATTCTGTCCGGCAAGCTAGGATGAACTGCCTGGTTGCCTCCTGAACCACCAATCCACGGAGCACCGCAGATTGACTGGTCTTCATATCCGCCGGTACCTCCTTTCCCGCCATTTGCTCCGCCGCCACCTCCTGAATACCTTCCGTTACCTCCGCCACCTCCGTTCCAGTTCGGGCCAAGTCCTTTTGTATAATTTGGTATGAGCGGCTGACTATATTGTGTGAAATTAGCGACACCTTCTCCCTTGTAACCTGCATTGGTAAAACTCCACGGATAATATTCCAGACCAAAAAGCGGTTGATTGTCCATCAGACATATCCCGACTCCAATCGTATCTTTACCCCCGGTGAATCCTAAATCGGAAACATCAATATCTGCATTAAGCTTAAGTGTTCGCCCTATAATCATTGCAAGAACACCGCCTGACTTTGTACCAGGGTCCCAGGGATCGCAGGAAAGCTTCCCTGTAACAGTGGCACTGTTGTAATATGGTACCCTCACTACCTGGATATTACCAAGCAAATTATATGAATTTATAATATTATTTCTGAAAATTATCTCGTTTATCCCAGTATTTACAGATTGAACGATCAGAAACTCATGCAACCCGGGTACCCCCAGAATGCCGATAAAACCACCATAGAACCCTGGATCAATATTTATTGTAACCCCCTGCATCTGGATCATCAGGATTGTATCATTGGCACTGAAACCTGTTGCATCGTCCACAGTGACCCTGTCAGCGTTGATAGTAACAACATGTGAATGAGGCTGATTGATATTCCCTGACAGGCTCTCCTGAGAAAAAACAATATTACCGCTTAGGCCAATAAATATCAGCAGGCCAAGAATAAGTCTTTTGTTATAACTCAAAAAATTGCCGGTCATCAGTTGAATATCAGAACTGCTAATATAACTATTAAATTGAATTATTCTAAAAAATCGCTATTTAAAGTGAGCTAAAATCCGAACTTCATCCCGGTTTTTCCACAGTATATTTCAGAGGTAATTCTACATAAAATACAGCTCCCTTATCGGCTTCCGATTCAAACCAGATCTTGCCGTTTGAATTTTCAATGTATTTCCTGACAATCGACAAACCCAGTCCCATGCCCGATGACTTGGTGGTAAAATTGGGAGTGAACAGTTTCTTCTGGAGATCTTCTGAAATTCCTGTACCGTTGTCGGCTATAGCTACTATCACCCTGTCGCTGCGTACTTCCATGTTCACCTTTATGATCCCTTCCCTTCCCGGAGGAATGGATTGTATGCCATTTTTTATAAGGTTGGAAAAGACTCCGTTAAGCTGTTCCCTGTCAGCAAAAACAATCACCTTGCTTTCGTGTGGCCATTTTACCCTAAAAGTAATATTGTCGGTATTCTTAAACAGTTCGAGTGATGTTTTTACCTGTTCTATCAGGTTTACCTCCACTGCATTTGTTCCCGGCATTTTTGCAAAAGCTGAAAATGCAGAAGCAATGGAAGAAAGGTTGTCAATATATTCGATCTGGTTCTTTGTAAACCGTTCCAGTTTCTTTTCAAATCCGGGTACTTTATCATTCCACGATTTTAAAAGCTGTTGCACATTAAGTTTCATTGGAGTGAGAGGATTTTTTATTTCGTGGGCAATCTGTTTTGCCATTTCCCTCCAGGCATATTCCCTTTCTGAATTTGCCAGTTTTTGGGCGCTTTCTTCAATCTCATCTACCATTATGTTATACTGTCGTACCAGTTCACCTATTTCATCATGTCCCATGTAAGAAAGATGTTCACTTTTCTTCCCGACTCCAACTGATGCCAGCCCTTCGCTAAGCATCGACAGCGGTGCGGTAAGTCTGCCACTTATGAAAACTGCAAGGCTCATTGTAATTACTACAAGCAAAAGAGTGAAATTGATAAAAGCAACAATCAGGTTCGATATCTCCTTTGCCAGAACACTCTGCATTCTGAAATAAGGAAGGTTAAGATAAGCCAGTACTTTCCCCTCCGTGTTGAAGAACGGGACATATGCCGATAAATATTCCAGGTTGCCAATCTTCTCCTTATGATAATATTCACTTTTGTTAAGGTAGGCCAGGTTATTTAGCGCTATATTATTAATCCTTGTGCTGGTAAGGTTACGATTAAAGATCTCTGGTCGTGAAGTGGCTATCAGAAATCCTTTAAGGTCATACAGGTTAATATCGGTGTTGAAAATATTTGAGAGACTTATCAGCAGGTCATTTAACGATGAATAATTATTGTTACGCCAGTCAACTGACAGATTTTTCTCCATTGAAAGCTTATTGTCAAGTTCAAGATAAACGGAGTTGAGTTTTTCTTTAATGTTTTCAGTATGCTTCAGCTTGTACTGGTTTATGGTCAGCGAAGCCACAACAACGCCTATAAGTATAAAAGAAAACAAAAGGATTACAATAAATGAAAGCTGAAGTTTCTGACGAAAATTAAATAAGTTCAGATTTCTTACAACCGGGCGCCTGATGATCAGGAAGAACATGTTCGAAAAAAGGAGTATAAATGCAAAAAGGTAAGCAAATGATATAACTATATCTCCTGCTGTCAGAACAGGTCTGCTGATAATTACTGTTGCATTGCCATTCTTGTAAAGAACATGTTTAAATCCATCAGTTTTAAAGATCCTGTAATCCTTGATCTTATCAATATATTCCGCATCACTTTTATTATATGCAAAGTCCCCGGTTCTTAACACAATCTCCCCGTTTATATATTTTGCAAACGAATAATCCTTCAACCCGGCGTAGTTCTGGAATTTTTTGTCAAGCAGGAGGGCAGAATAGCCCGGCTGAAAAATATTAACATCACTGTAAAGCTCAATGAATAGCCCGTGTTCTATGTTTCTTCTATTAGGATAAACAAATTTTCCAAGGTATTGCGAACGGCCACTCTGGTTATCGAGAAAATAGAAATCTGTACCAGTAAGCCTGTGCCCGTCAAGTTTTATTTTGTCATTAAAAAAATCAAAACAGTTTTCAAATATCTCATTACCCGGGCCAACATTTAAAGGTTCATCATTACGGCATAATACTATTTTTAAATTGAAATTTTCCCAGTAACCATTAAAATATGTATCGTGAAGATAGTCCCGTATCCTGTTGTAATCCTCCCAATCCCTGTTAAATGTTCTTGATTCCATCATTCCCTTAAGAACATTATCTTTTGAAATTTCGGGCCACATATCAAGCAGGAGTTGTTCAGCTTCAGGATCATTTTCAGTTGATAATGAAACAGCCTGTATTTTAATGTTTTCAGTTGTTTTCTTTTCGGATAGTACCATGATAAAATAGAGAGAGTAAAGGCCAAATATAAGGGAGAAAATAACTGTCATATTGAATGCACCGATATTCATTTTTCCCGTTATCCATATGCCACATGTCAGCAAAAAATAAAACAACGCTAAAGGTATCAGAGTGGTGCTGTCGCGATGCCATATCAACACAATGACGGCGGTGGAGGATAAAATGGAAAACAATATTACAGGTACAGAATATTTTTTTACACACTGAAATGTTTTCATAAGAAAAAATACCGGCACCAGCAATAAGAAGAATGCCGAGACAAATCCTGTGATACTGAAAAGGCTGAGATCAAGCACCTTATAGGTTTCAAAGTTGATAGTTGAAGTGGAAATAAGCTGACTGAAGATCTCGTGGAACATGCTTATAAGGAGTGCCCCGGCAATCAGTATGGCAGTAAGGAAAAGATAATTACGGGCACCGCTTTTAACCTGTCGTTCACTCAACGGATAAAGTCGGAAAAAAACACCTGAAAAAACGGCTGCGAGAATACTAAGCAAAAAAAGGTGGCCCAGCGATGGAATAGCGCCGTTTAGAGAGAATCTGTAAGGTGAAAAGAGTTCTGTCTGAAGGAATACCGATGGCTTGCCTGAGAAAAGGACCAGGAGGTATATTATTGTGAAGACCAGCAGGACAAAACCAACGGCAAGCCTTCCTTTATTTCTTTTTGCCAGAAATTTAACAACCTCAAGAATCAATAGGATAATCATTACAAATACTCCGATCCATAAACAAACAGGGATCAGGATAAAATATGTATTTTCCTTTTCCACAGGGAAAACGAGTGAAAAAAGAAATTTACCGTTTATGTTATGGATATGAAATTCCGATGCACCTTCGCTGGTGCTCAATCCGACATTTCCCGGTAATTTGAATTCCTTTTCAAATCCGCTCTTTATTATATCATTTTCAAAACTGTATTCAGTGCGTATCCTCAGCAATCCAATAAGGTTTTCGTTTCCCTCACGGATAGTCCTGGTTAAGAACCAGCCATTCTGCAGAAAAATCAGTGGCCTGGTAAATAGTGTGTCTTCGAGGAAGGGAGGTACGTTGAAGTCATTATCTGTCCAGAAAACCAGATTGCCGTCAAAGAATTCAAGTATGGATATTTTGTTTTTTTCTGCAACCGTATAGAGACTGTTTTCAGGGAGCAAACCATGATGGTTATCTTTTGCAAGAACCGGTTTCATCTTATTCAGGCAGTCATCAAGGATCCTTTCTTTTTCGTTCAGGGTTTTGTTGAACATCCTCGTTCTGAAACGATATTCAAAATCGCTGAAATAAACCGATTCTGCTGCCAATGCCATCAATACCAGCACAACAGTAAGTATGATCAGAAGAATCCGGAAGCTTTTACTTTTCATAACCTGGAATTTCAGTTTTATTCATGGTGATAGGGTTCTCCTTTTATAATGGTAAATGCCCTGTATAGCTGTTCAAGAAACAATAATCGTACCAGCTGGTGGGGAAATGTCATCTTTGAAAGAGACATTTTAAAATCTGCCCTGCCATATACCTCATCGGAAAAACCCCACGGGCCGCCAATAACAAAAACTATGCGTTTCCCTGGGAGCATGAATATCTTTTCAATCCATGCAGAAAACTCCACTGTCCTCAACTCTTTTCCTCTCTCATCAAGCAAGATCACATAATCCTCAGATCTCAGCGACTTCAAAATCTTTCTGCCTTCTTTCAGGTTTTGCTCCTGAACCGACAAATTTTTTGTATTCTTCAAATCAGGAAGTGTAATGATCTCAAATATTGAATATTTCTTTATTCGACCTTTATACATATCAGCCACTTCTGAAATATGCCTGTCAGTTGTTTTACCAGTCTGCAAAATAGCTATTTTCATAATGGCTTTTGTATAATTTTTGTCTGACACCCCGACATTCACAAAAATAGCAATTTAAAGCTATTAATTTAATTACTCTTCGTACTTCCGACTTCGGACTTCATGAACTCATCCCCCCAGCCCCCTTCTCTGCTTCGCAAAGAAGGGGGAGCCGTGGATCCTGAAACAATTTTTTCTTCCGGTTTTCTGCTTCCGACTTCGGACTTCAGACTTCTATTAAAATTCCATCTAAATTGACATTGAT
>CAYUQR010000009.1:0-8097 GCA_964446825.1 uncultured Rikenellaceae bacterium | reverse complement strand
CTTCCGACTTCGGACTTCAGACTTCTATTAAAATTCCATCTAAATTGACATTGATATCCAGGTTGGGAGATTTCTTAAACAAATTATATTAAATTTGTATTGTACTGATTAAAACTGTCGGCAATAATTAAACTGAATTGAAATGAAATCTTTGTATATAATACCGGTATTGTTGATATCATTCAGCAGTCTTGTGGTCACGGCACAGGATCAGGCGAACATACCCGGTGAAATTTCAATTGCCTTTAAAGCCGGGAATGCTGCAGAATTGTCAAAGTATATGAATTCTACTATTGAACTTCTTCTTCTGGATAAAGAAGATTTTTATAAAAAGAATGTTGCAGAGTCAATTCTGAAGGATTTTTTTACCGAGCATCAGACAAAGGATTTTACAATCCGTCATCAGGGTGCAAAGAATGATGCTCAGTATGCTATTGGCAATCTTAAAACAGAGAAAGGAGATTTCAGGGTATATTTTCTTCTTAAGAAAGTTGGCCAGAATCTTTTGATTCACCAGATCCGCATTGAATCTGACAATGGAAAATAGGATCCTGAAGGAGTTCATCTCCAGAAGTCTCTCCGAGGACCTTGGAGATGGCGATCATTCATCGCTTGCATGTATTCCTGAGGAGGCAAGTGGTAAGGCAAAATTACTTATTAAGGATAATGGTATTCTGGCAGGAATTGATATTGCAAGGGAATTTTATCCGATAATTGATAAAGATCTTGTAATTGAAGTACTTTTAGAAGACGGGACAGCAATTAGTCCCGGAGATATTGCCTTCTATGTATATGGGAAAAAACAATCAATTCTGAAGTCGGAACGCCTGCTTCTCAACATCATGCAAAGAATGAGCGGTATCGCAACCAGAACGCATGAATATACCAGGCAGCTTAAAGGACTGGAGACCAGGATTCTTGATACGCGTAAAACAACTCCCGGCTTCCGTTATTTCGAAAAAGAAGCGGTAAGAATAGGTGGTGGGATGAATCACAGGATGGGTCTTTTCGATATGATCATGTTGAAGGATAATCATATTGATTTTGCAGGGGGGATTGAGGAAGCAATTTTTAAAACCAGGGAATACCTTAAGAAGAATAATCTGAATCTGAGAGTGGAAATTGAAGCGAGAAACCTCGACGATGTGAATAAAATAGTATCAGCAGGTGGGGTAGATCGTATTATGCTTGATAATTTCAGTATTGCGGATACAATTACCGCAGTCAAAATTATATCAGGACGTTATGAAACAGAATCATCAGGAGGTATAACACTTGCGACCATAAGATCGTATGCAGAATGTGGCGTTGATTTTATATCTGTCGGTGAACTGACCCATCACATAAAGAGTTTGGATATGAGCCTTAAAGCCATTTAGCTGATGAATTTTAAAGAGATTACTCTCGTTAAAGGCGCACACAGAATAAAGAAACTTGTTTTACCAGGTTTTGACGGGGTACCTATTACACAGGTAATCGCATTTGTCATTAAGGGATTTCGCAAGGGAGTACTTGTAACAAGGGCGTCATCTATAGCATTTAATCTACTGATAGCCCTGTTGCCGGCATCAATTTTCCTGTTCACTCTCATTCCATTTATTCCTATCCCGAACTTCCAGGAAGAACTTATAAGGCTTTTCGAAAATATTCTGCCTGCCAATGCTTTTAATTTCCTCGAGACAACTATAATAGATGTTGTTACACACAAAAGTGGAGGACTCCTTCTTTTTATGTTCCTGGCAACTATTGTATTTTCAACTAACGGAATACATGCAGTTATTCATGCCTTTGTCGTATCGGCTCATTCTTTTAAAACCAGGTCGTGGGTTAACCAGAGAAAAATATCCGTTGTCCTTTTACTTATTGTGATCCTGATGATCTCAACTGCAGGTTTCCTGGTATTATTCGGTAAAATGTTAGTAAACAGGCTTGTAGTTCTTCATTTTATTGAAAGGAACCTTGTAATTTATATACTTACATTTTTAAAGTGGCTATTGATAGTTCCGCTTCTTTTTCTTGCAATTTCCTTCCTATATTATCTTGCGCCTGCCAAAAGAACATATTTCAGGTTTTTCTCACCAGGGTCGACTCTTGCAACACTTTTATTCATTCTGACATCCCTTGGATTTTCGGCATATGTAAATAATTTCGGGCAGTACAATAAACTTTATGGTTCAATTGGAACACTAATGGTCATACTTCTCTGGCTATATCTCAATTCCATAGCTATACTGATCGGTTTTGAGCTGAATATCAGTATAAAGGCAGCCAGGGATGAAAGAACTGAAAGCACGCCTGTTGTCAGCTGAAATGAAGATACTGTCTGATCAGTTTACTTATTTCTTCATTCCTGTTATATAACTTCTCACTGAGACCTTTATCATTATACGATTTAAGCCTTGCAATAACATTGTCAATTACACCCGATGGGAAAACCCCGTCTCTTTCAAAGTATTCTCTTTGTGCCTCAAGACATTCAGCCGATTCCCAGCATGATGATGGCAATGATTCAAGTTTTTTCGTTTTCTCTTTACCATTTCCTTTAAAGATGTCATAATTGACATAGAGTTCTTCTGCCCTTTCAAGGCTGTTCCCTGCTTCAAGGCCGTGTTCCACGGCAATGACCAGACCGGCAAACAGTTTATAAATATCAGCTGATCCATCAGGTGACCTCAGTTCTACTGTCTGTTTAGACGGCATATTATCAAACATGGTCAAATCGGCCGGGTTGGCATCCTTTATCATGTCCATAGCACCATTCCATCCAAGCGGCACACGCATCAGGACAGATCTGTTCCTGTCGCCCCAGCAAATATTCGTCGGAGCCTCCTGGTGTGGCACAAGACGAAGATAAGATGTCGGGATTGTGTTACCAAAAGCTGTAAGGGCCTTTGAGAGATCAAGAACACCTGTTATCATCTTTTTTGCCACATTACTCAATTTCCCGCATTCAACCATCTGGTTAACTCCATCCTTCTCCAGCATCATATGGATATGCATTCCCGAACCGGCTTCTCCAACAGTAATCTTCGGTGCAAAACTTATCTCCACGCCATATTCAGATCCCAGTATTCTCAAAATCCATTTGGCTATAAGAAGCTGGTCAACGGCTTCATCTATCTCGACAGGGAGGAATTCTATTTCATGTTGTTCAAAATCTTCACCATCTTTTGAAAAACTTCCAACCTCCGAATGTCCATATTTAATTCTGCATCCCGCTTTTGCACAAAGTTCAAGGGCATTGATCCTCAAGTCTTCGAACTTTGCAAAGGGAGCTGATTGATGGTATCCTTTCTGATCGGTAAGAGGATAGAGTTCGTCGCGCTGCGATTTAATATAGTATTCAAGTTCTCCAAAAGCTTTCATCCTGAATCCGGTTTTTTCGATAAAACGTGAATATGCTTTTCTCAGAATATACTCAGGGGCACTCTCAAGTGGTTTACCGTCATTATTGTAAAATGAACAAAGTATATCAAGGGTGGGCGGCTCGGTAAAAGGATTTACAAATGCTGTTCGGTATCGGGGGATAACATACAGATCGCTTGAGCATGAATCCATAAATGAAAAGAGGCTTGATCCGTCAACTCTTTCTCCGGCTGTAAGTATTGATTCAAGATGGTCCCTGCTGAATGGAACAAAGTTCAAGGTTTTAAGTTTTCCATCGTCAGCCACATATCTGAAATTCAGCATAGTTATACCCTTTGCTTCTATAAATTTTATTATGTCCTCACGGGTAAATTCATTAGCCGGCTTTTTCAGATACTGAACCAGTTCATTCTGATTAAGATGGATGTCGTTATGACTTGTCATCAGTTATAAATTTTAAAATTGAGTCCGCTAAAATATATAAATAACTTAAGGTTGATGATGTTGTTTGTCATATTATTACTCATGAAGATTATCCTGAGGCTATTCTTGTAATATTTGACTTTTTGCATTTTTTTTCATTACTTTCGGGCCGACAATCCAGCCAGAATGAAAAAATGGATATTTTTCCCAATCTTCCTGCTTTTGATTGGTTGCAAGACAGAAAAGACAGTTACATACTTTACACCTGGTAAGGCTGCACAATATTTCAATATTATTGAAAATATTTGCAACCGGGATAATGGAAAGTTATGGGGGAAAAACCTCTATGGCCCGCTAATGTTTGTGGACCGCTCAACCCGCAGAATTGTTGCGAATCAGCCTGATAATGAAGGCCTTCTGAAAGGGAAAGAGGGTATATATACCGGACTGTATCCAAAAGAGCTGATCATAAATAACGCACCTGTAAAGTTTGGAGAAGCTCGTTTTGCGATGGCACCATTGCCGTCCCAGGAAGATGACTACAGGATAAAAACCAGGGCAATTCACAGTTTGTTCCATCTTTTCCAGGAAGAGGAAGGATTTGTTTCCACCGGTTACATTACCAGTAACATGGATGAAAAAGAGGCGCGACTATGGATAAAACTTGAATGGAAAGCTCTCAGGAAGGCCCTTACTTCAACCGGGGACGATCAGCTGCTGTCAATCAGGGATGCACTTATATTCAGGGGGGCAAACAGGGAATTTTATCATAAATACGCAGCAGATGAAACCCGGTTCGAAACTTATGAGGGCCTTACAACTTTCACATATACTCTTCTTTGCACCAATTCGCCGGAGGAATTCAGATCAAGACTCTTTGAATTCCTCGACAGAATTTATTCAATGCAATCATATTCAAGGTCATACGGTTTTATTCACGGAGCCCTTTATGCAGCATTGCTTTATGATAAAGGCTTTGATTTTAAGAATATTAAAACTGATAATTTTGACCTGGGAAATGAAGTCAGGCTCATATACAATATAGAACTTCCTGCTGTTTGCAGGGATGTGGCCGGTAGCCTGGCAGTAAATTATGATTTTGATGAAATAAATAAAGAAGAAGAAAAAAGACTGTCAGATATTAAAGAAAATATCAATAAACAGATCAGCACTTTTACTGAAAAACCTGTAGTCTTTATTGAACTTGAAAGTCCTTATTTCGATTTTGAACCCGAAGATATCCACTCTCTTGATACACTGGGTACTCTCTATAATTCTCTGAGAGTATCAGATAACTGGGGCAAGCTTACTGTTGAAAAAGGCGGATGTCTTGTTGCTAATAATTATAAATATCTCCGTGTCACTGCAAAAGGATTTAGAGCCGATAAAAAACGGATCACCGGTGAAGGATGGCACCTTATTCTTAATAATGACTGGGAACTGGTGCCTGTGGGACAGAATTATTTTATCAGGAAGCTGATGCCTTAAGGAATGTCTTGCGGTCTTGCGGTCTTGCAGTCTTGCAGTCTTACGCTATAAAATAATTGTAAACGGTAGTCATAAATTATGATATTAGTCCCCCTTTAGAGGGGTTGGGGGGGGTTTGTCAGAGAGCTGAGAGCCTCCTCCAACGATTTTATTTTTGATTCAGCATCGCTCTTTTTCTTTCTTTCCAGGTCCAGAACATTAGAAGGGGCATTCTTTACAAAGCGTTCATTTCCCAGTTTTTTCATCACTGTAGCCAGGAATCCTTTGTGATATGCTAACTCCGTCTCAATCCTGGTAATTTCTCCTTCAACATCCATCTTACCATCAAGCGGAATGTAAAATTCAATTGTCCCAACCATAAAAGATGCAGCTCCATCAGGTTTCTCCGAGATAAATGACACTTTTGAAAGATTACAAAGCTTGATTATAACCGGCAGGAGTTCATTATCAAAATTATTTCCGGCAGATCGTATAATCAATTCAATTTTCTCCTTATTTGGGATCCCTTTGTCTTTTCTGACTGTTCGGACAGAGCTTACTGTCTCCCTGACAGTTTCAAAACCAGTCACCAGGTCCCTGTTGTACTTCTTATCAGTTGGTATCGCCGACACCATGATGCTGTCTCCCTCTTTTCTGTCAATAATCAGCTGCCATATTTCTTCTGTGATAAATGGCATAAAAGGGTGTATCAGTCTCAGCAGTTTATCAAAAATTATGACAGTAGCGTCGTAGGTAACTCTGTCAATATGTTTCTGGTATTCAGGTTTAATGATCTCGAGGTACCATCCCGAGAAATCATCCCAGAATAATTTATAGGTTATCATCAAGGCTTCTGATAATCTGAATTTTCTGAAGTTCGAATCAATCTCGCCGGTTGCAAGCTTCAATACTTCATTCATCCATTTAACGGCGACTTCAGATGAGTCAGGCTGAGAGATATTCTCATCCACTTTCCAGTTTTTTACAAGCCTGAAAGCATTCCAGATTTTATTGGCAAAATTACGTCCCTGTTCAGGCAGGCTGTCGTCATATAGCAGGTCATTCCCTGCCGGTGAACATAATAGCATTCCAACCCTTACACCATCAGCTCCATACTTATCTATAAGGTTGAGCGGTTCCGGTGAATTACCCAGTGATTTGGACATCTTTCTTCGCTGCTGGTCCCTGACAAGACCAGTAAGATATACATTATTAAATGGTTTTTCTCCACGGAATTCATAACCGGCAATGATCATACGTGCAACCCAGAAGAAAAGTATCTCAGGAGCAGTAATCAGGTCATTTGTAGGGTAATAGTATTTCATATCATCATTATCCGGATCATTAATGCCATCAAATGATGTTATCGGCCAAAGCCATGAAGAGAACCATGTATCCAGAACATCATCATCCTGTTTAAGATCATTTTCGCTTAAAGAGTGGTTTCCGCTTTTCTTTCTGGCCAGCTCAAGAGCGTCAGAAATATTTTCTGCCACAACAAAATCGGTATTATTGTAATACCATGCGGGGATCCTGTGCCCCCACCAAAGCTGTCTGCTTATACACCAGTCGCGTACATTCTCCATCCAGTGGCGGTAGAGGTTTTTAAACTTGGCAGGGTGGAGTCGGACTTCATCATTTAAAACAGCATCAAGGGCAGGCAACGACAGTTCTTTCATCTTCATAAACCACTGAAGGGAAAGTCGTGGTTCAATAACTGCATTTGTCCGTTCCGAACGGCCTATCTTATTATTGTAATTCTCAACCCTGACAAGGTTCCCGCTTTTTTGAAGCTCCTTTTCAGCCAGGTCCTTTGCCTTAAACCTGTCAACACCTTCAAACATACCTGCCATGCTGCTGATAGTGCCATCAGGATTAAACACATCGATGGAAGGGAGATTATGCCTGAGGCCAATCTCATAGTCATTGATATCATGGGCAGGTGTAATCTTAAGACATCCTGTTCCAAATTCAGGGTCAACATAACTGTCAAAAATGAAAGGGACCTCGCGGTTAGCCATTGGAACTATTACCTTTTTGCCTTTCATGTATTTGTATCGGTCATCATCAGGGTTGGCACAAACTGCAGTATCACCAAGAATGGTCTCCGGTCGCGTGGTTGCTACCATTACATATCCATCCTCTCCGACTATCCTGTACCTGACATAATAAAGCTTCGATTTTTCATCGGTATAATTGACCTCTTCATCCGACACGGCAGTCATTGCCTGGGGATCCCAGTTAACCATTCTCACTCCCCTGTAAATAAGCCCTTTATTGAAAAGATCGACAAAAACTTTAATGACCGAATCGTAACGTTTTGCATCCATGGTAAAGAGAGTGCGGTCCCAATCGCATGAGGCGCCAAGCCGTTTCAACTGTTCAAGTATAATACCCCCGTGCTTATGAGTCCATTCCCATGCATGGTCGAGGAATGCCTCCCTGGTAAGATCGCGTTTTTCAATTCCTTCGTCCTTGAGCTTCGCAACAACCTTTGCTTCAGTAGCAATAGAAGCATGGTCGGTACCCGGGACCCAGCAGGCATTTTTCCCCTGCATCCGCGCCCTCCGTACCAGAACATCCTGTATGGTATTGTTAAGCATATGACCCATGTGCAGAACACCCGTTACATTAGGAGGAGGAATAACGATAGTATAAGGTTCTCTATTATCAGGAGTACTTTTAAAGAACTTATGATCCATCCAGTATTTATACCATTTACTTTCTGCTTTCCCCGGCTCGTACTTTGAAGGAATATCCATTGTTATTTAAAATGTAATTAATTCATAAAACAGAAATGCAAAAATAGGAAATTATATGTTCATTTTTTGCTCGCCCAAA
>CAYUQR010000008.1:52023-79063 GCA_964446825.1 uncultured Rikenellaceae bacterium | reverse complement strand
TACTTTTAACTATAAAAAACAGGCTACAGGCTTAACCTTAACCTTAACCTTAACCCACCCCTATCCCCTCCAGGGGAATCAGGAGCCTTCAGCCTAATGTCTAGTGTCTAGCGTCTAGCGTCTAGCGTCCAGCGTCTACCTCCTTACAAGTTCTGCCATTACATTCCCATACACCTCTTTGAGCGGAATCCCTTTCTCCTCGGCAATTCTTCTGCAATCATCGTATTCCGGTTTAAACGATACCTCCTTTTCCCTGAAAAATGACCGTTTTACTTTTACATCTCCATAGATAGTATTAATGGTATCGAATTTTCTGACAAGAGTGTCCTTTTTAAACTGAAATGTTCTGATTCCCAGTGAAGTAGATTCAGTGAAGATAATGTTCTTTACAGAATCTGCTGCTTCTGTCTCGCATATGACATTAAGAACAATTCCGGGTCTGCCTTTTTTCATTATGATATTTGAAAGAAAAACATCCGATGCACCGGCTTCAAAGAGTTTGTCGGAAATGAATTCAAAAAACTCCGGGTTCATATCATCAATATTGCATTCAAGATGTAGTGCCTCGTGTCCTGAGCCTGAATTTGGCTCTGTTTCTCCCAGAAATACTCTCAGCAGATTAGGAACAGACTGATTGTCTTTTTGTCCGACTCCGTAAGCTGTTTTTTCAATTTTTATTTTCAGTCCGGATTCTGAATTTGTTACAAGCGCAGCTAATATTGCTGCACCAGTAGGAGTTGTGGCTTCGAAATCAACGCCTCCTTTCTTAACCGGAAGACCTTTTATTATCTCAGCAGTGGCAGGTGCCGGAACAGGAAGATTCCCGTGTTCACATCTGACAAATCCACCTCCGAGCTCTATTGTTGAAACGTGTACTCCATCTACTTCCAGGGCATTGTAACAAATTCCAGCTCCGACTACATCAATTATTGAATCGACTGCTCCAACTTCATGAAAATGTATTTTCTCTATCGGTACTCCATGAACTGATGCTTCAGCAAGCGCTATCTTCATAAAAATCTTTTTGCTTAGTTGCCTGGTCTCATTGTCCAGACCCGAATCATCAATTATTTTTTCAATATCTGCAAGATGCCTGTGTGCGTGTTCATGCCTGGTCTGTTTAACTGTGACTTTTGTGCCACTGATACCATGACGCTGATCTTTTTCCACCACCAGTTCCCAGCCTTCAAGGTTGAGTTTTTTCAGCTCACTGATAAGATATGTTTTATCTACACCAAGATCAATCATAGCACCAAGATTCATATCTCCGCTTATCCCGGAGAAGCAATCATAAGAGATAATTTTCATACATAGCAGAATTATAAGACATCTTAAATTAATAAACAACTTAGAGTGGAGATTGTTAATATGCTCCTTAAATACACACTATCAAAATTGACAGATGCTAATATACTATTTACATTCGTTACCAAATAATAAAAAAAAATTGTATTTTTCGGAACTTAAAACGAAAAGTAAAATAAACCAGTAAAGTAAGATTATGAAAAGAAGGGACTTTATTAAAACATCAGCAGGAGCAGGATTGGCTGCAGGTGCGGCTTTAAGTTTGGGCGGATACAGCCAGCTTTGGGCTTCAGAACCTACAACAAGTAAGTATGATATGGTAGCTGTAATGGGGGGAGAGCCTGATGCAATGTTTGACCTCGGGATACAGGAACTGGGAGGGATGGGCACTTATATACAGAAAGGACAGAAAGTACTTATAAAACCTAATATCGGATGGGATGTAATACCTGAGCTTGCTGCGAATACAAATCCTCTGCTCGTAAAAAGAATAATAGAACATTGTTTCAAAGCAGGCGCAAAAGAGGTTTATGTATTTGACCATACCTGCGATAACTGGGTTAATTGCTATAAGAATTCCGGGATTGAAAAAGCTGCAAAGTCAGCAGGAGCAAAAGTAGTGCCGGCTAATTCGGAAAGCTATTATCACCAGATTGAAATTCCTGGAGGCATAAAGCTTCAGAAAGCCAAGGTACATCAGTTATTGTTGGAAACGGATGTATTTATAAATGTACCGGTACTAAAGAATCATAATTCAACGCGGATGACCTGTTGTCTTAAAAATAATATGGGTATTGTGTGGGATCGGGGATACTGGCATTCTAATAACCTGAACCAGTGTATTGCCGACTATGCTTTGTATGAGAAGAAACCTGCCCTGAACGTGATTGATTGTTATAATGTTATGGTTAAACATGGTCCTCAGGGAGTGTCAAAAGAGGATGTTGTACAAATGAAATCACAGATCCTTACAACCGACTGGGTGGCTGGAGATGCTGCCGCAGCAAGGATGCTGGGAGTTGAGATCAATACAGTTGAATATATCCCCATGGCCCATAAGATGGGTCTTGGTAACATGAACCTGGATTCCCTTAATATTAAAAGAATTAAAATGTAATTCCTGATGAGGTCTCATGCTCTAAGAACAATCCGAATCATTTTTTCAACAATTCTTTTTATTTGTTTTTTCCTGGTCTTTGTAGATTTCAGATATATAATACCAGCTAAATACATCAATATATTACTCTATTTACAGTTTATCCCTTCAGCTATAAAATTTTACGGACTTGAGACACTTGCTGCAGGCGGGTTCCTGTTTATTATAGCCCTTACCGTCTTAACAGGACGTACATACTGTTCTTTTTTATGTCCTCTTGGTATCGGGCAGGATCTGTTCAGCAGGATAGGGGGCAGGTTTAAAAAGAAGTTCAGACGATATGGTTACAAAAAGCCATATACAATTATGAGGTATGCTCTTCTTGCTATTACGCTTATATTCACAATGATATGGGGTCTATATATGATTACCCTGCTTGACCCGTATAGTATATTTGGCCGGTTTATGACATTTTTTGCCAAGCCGGTGATTATATTAATAAACAATTTTCTTGCCGGCATACTTGGCCGATTTGATATCTATACCCTGAATAAGATTACTGTAAAGGGATTTCCACTGGGAGTCTATTCAATTCCGGCAGCTTTTTTCATACTGGTAGGTGTGCTGTCATTCACAAAAGGAAGGCTTTACTGTAACGCAGTCTGTCCTGTAGGAACACTTTTCGGACTGATATCAAAAATTTCAATTCTAAGAATAAAATTCGATGAGGAAGCCTGTACACGTTGTGGTAGGTGTGCTGTAAGGTGCAAATCCTCCTGTATTGACTTTCTGAAACCCGATGTTGATGTTACCCGGTGTGTCGATTGTTTTAATTGTATTAACATCTGTCAGGACAATGCTATTTCGTACGGATTGGTCAGCTTTAAAAAGAAGGTTCATGAAACTGACGAAAATAAGCGAAAGATAATCATCGGTTCAATACTATTGTTGTTCGGATTATCGCGCACTTCCAGCGCCCAGGAAAAAACAGCCCCCAAACCCAAGAAAGACTCGACTGTAAAAGAAAACAAGACCTCTCCTGTATGCCCTCCGGGTGGAGTGTCGATTACAGCCTTTAATAAGGACTGCACGGCCTGCGCATTGTGCATAAACGCCTGTCCTAACAGAGTATTGGAACCGGCATTTAAGCAATATGGACTGGTCGGAATGATGCAGCCTGTAATGAATTATCATAAGAGTTTCTGTACCTATAACTGTACTGTATGTACAGAGATATGTCCTACCAATGCATTACATCCTTTGGTTTTAGAGGCTAAAAAACTTACCCAGCTTGGCAAAGCAAAATTTATTAAGGACAACTGTATAGTGAAAACAGAAAAAACAGCATGCGGAGCTTGCTCTGAAGCCTGTCCTACAAAAGCTGCTCATATGATTCCGTACGAAGGAAATCTTGTAATACCAGAGGTTACTGAAGATATCTGCATAGGGTGTGGACACTGCGAATTTGCATGTCCTACTGTTCCTTATAAAGCAATATTTGTTGATGGAAATCCAGTTCATATGGCAGCTAAAAAGCCTGAGAATGAGCAATCTGATATAAAGAAACCTGTGGAATTCCCATTCTGATCACCCTTGTATTAATAGGTATTTAGCAGGAAAAAATCCTGGAAATATGACATTTGTCTCATCTCTGTTCCGGCAATAAACTAAATTTGTTGTATGGAAATATATAATTCATCCATGCAAACTCTAATATACAGGTAAATGGAGAAGACATCACATATAGAGCATATAGGTATTGCAGTCAGGAACCTCGAAAATGCAATAAGTTTTTACGAAAAGGTATTAGGTCTAAAGTGTTATAAAATTGAAAATGTTCCTGACCAGAAAGTACGAACTGCTTTTTTAAAAGTTGGCGAGACCAAATTGGAGCTTTTAGAGTCAACTGATCCGGAAGGTCCGGTTGGCAAATTCATTGAGAAAAAAGGAGAAGGAATACATCATATTGCTTTCGCTGTTAAAAGTATTGAGGAACAACTAGCTCATGCTGCAAAAATTGGAGTTCAATTAATTGATAATCATCCCCGAAAAGGAGCTGAAGACCTTGAAATTGCTTTTCTTCATCCCAAAACAACAGCTGGTGTATTAATTGAGCTTTGCGAAGACAAACATATCTGAAAAATTCAGTAGGTTTGTATAACCTTAAAAATCAGAGTGTAAAATGAAATCACGCATTGTTATTACAGGTAATTACGGACCAAAAGTAAGGTCAGATTGTGAAATAACACTTGAACTCAGAAACCAGGGAGGCATGTCTATTGATCTGGTTTCAAAGGTGAAATCGCTTTATGGAGAATCCATAATAAAACTTTCAAATGAAGTTCTTGCATTCTTTAGCGTGAAAGATGCCTCCGTAAAGATCAATGATTCCGGTGCTCTTCCCTTTGTTATAGCTGCACGGATTGAAGCGGCAATTAAAAAACTTATTGATACTGATCTTGAGTATCTGCCTGAATTTATAAGTGATAACAGTTATTCCACCTTACGTGACAGGTTCAGGTTTTCGAGATTATACCTGCCCGGTAATAATCCTGCCCTTATGATCAATGCAGGACTTCATTCAGCCGATGGGATAATTCTTGATCTAGAGGATTCAGTTGCTCCTGAAAAAAAAGATGAAGCCAGAATTCTTGTAAGAAACGCATTACGCCAGGTTGATTTCTGCGGATCAGAAAGGATGGTAAGAATTAACCAGGGTCCTGTCGGGATAAAAGACTTGCATTCAGTTCTTCCTCATAATGTGAATCTTATCCTGATACCAAAATGTGAAAGTGCAGATGATATAAAAAAGGTGGAGAAGGAAATATCAGGTATAAGAAAAAGTAAGAACCTCAAAAACCAGGTTTTCCTCATGCCTATTATTGAAAGTGCATTAGGTGTTGAAAACTCTTTTGAGATTGCGAAGTCGTCAGAAAATGTCGTTGCAATTGCTATAGGACTTGAAGATTATACAGCCGACCTGGGAGTTCCCAGGACTCTGGAGGGCAAAGAATCATTTTATGCAAGGTCGAGGATTGTTGTAGCTGCAAAGGCAGCCGGTATACAGCCAATCGATTCTGTATTTTCGGATGTAGCAGATATGGATGCATTAAAAGCAAATGTTATGCAATCAAAAACTCTTGGATTTGAGGGAATGGGATGCATCCATCCAAGGCAGGTTAGCATTATACGCCAGGGATATGCTCCTGATGAAGCTGAAATTGAGAAGTCGAAGAAAATTGTGCTTGCTTTTAAAGCGGCTGAGCACAAGGGTGTGGGTGTAGTTGCTCTTGGATCAAAAATGATTGATCCGCCCGTAGTTAAACGTGCGCAGAAATCGATAGATCTTGCAGTTCGTATGGGAGTTCTGTCAGCTGACTGGGCAGATGAAATTCAATTATAGAGCTATTAGAAACTTAATGAAATGATATGGCTATCAAAACAGTAATAAATGCTGCCGGCAGGTCTGTCCCGCTCGAGATCAACGGCCAGCCTGTAATCCCATTTAAAGGAGTTGGAAAGCACAGGCCTTCTGGCAGGAAATATGCTCCACCCATTCCTACCTGTTCTGATTATCCTGAAAACGGAAATAAAGTGGTCAGTTCCCTTGAGGAGGCTCTTCGTAAATGTGGCCTTTGCGATGGTATGACCATTTCAACCCATCATCATCTGAGAGATGGTGACCTGATCAGCAATAAAGTTTTTGAACTGGCATCATCTATGGGAGTGAGGGATCTTGTATGGTTCCCTTCAGCATCATTTCCATGTAATGATTTGGTTATTGATTACCTGGAAGATGGAACCATTAACAGGATAGAAGGAAGCATGAATGGTCCTCTTGGCAGGTATGTTTCCGAAGGCAGGATGAAAGGTACTGCAGTTCTAAGATCACACGGAGGACGGGTTCAAGCTATCCAGGATGGCGAAGTGAAGATAGATATTGCAGTACTTGCAGCGCCTTCTGCTGATTCATATGGCAATGCAAAAGGGACAGGCGGCTCTTCTGCCTGCGGTGTATTAGGTTATGCCAAAGCAGATTACTTGTATGCGTCGAGGGTAATAGTTGTAACTGATAATCTTGTTGATCTTCCATGCTTCCCAATGGAGATTGAGGGAAACTATGTTGATTATGTAGTTGTTGTGGATAAGATAGGGATCCCTGAAAAAATAGTCTCAGGCACAACTCAGATTACAAAAAGTCCTGACAGACTTTTAATTGCAGAATTGACGGCTTCCTTTCTTGAAAAATCGGGTATCCTGAGAGATGGGGTCACCATGCAGGCAGGTGCCGGAGGTACATCACTTGCAATAGCAGTATTTCTGCATCAGATATTAAAGGAGAGAGGATGGAAATCGAAATTTGGTTTTGGAGGAAGCACCAGGTATATGGTTAAGATGCTGGAAGAGGGTCAGATGGGATATATACTTGACGCGCAGGCATTTGATCTGGAATCAGTAAGTTCTATTGAAAGAAACGCAAACCATATACAGTACCCGGTATTTAACGCTTACAACTATCATTCAAAGGGTAACCTTACAAGCATGATGGATATTATGATACTTGGGGCTACAGAGGTTGATCTGAATTTCAATGGTAATGTAGTTACTCACTCCGATGGTTATCTTCTTCACGGTATAGGCGGGTGGCAGAACTGCCTTCATGCCCGTAATGTTATTCTTCCAATTCCCCTTTTTCGCGACAGGATCCCGGTTATAGTTGATGAAGTGACCACCTTGTGCGGTCCCGGAGAACTAATTGATGTTATAATTACTGAAAGAGGGATAGCAATTAATCCTTTGCGCAACGATCTGATCGAAAACCTTAAAGGGAGTGGTCTGCCTTTAAAAACACTAAAGGAGCTTAAGGATGAGGCAGAGCGAATATGCGGTAAACCACAGAAGCCTGAATTTGAAGAAGATATAGTTGCGGCTGTTAAGTGGGTAGATGGAACTGTTATTGATGTTGTAAGAAAAATAAGGTTTTAAAATTATTTGGCATGAAAAGATATAAGTGTACTATATGCGGCTATTTATATGATCCCGGGGAGGGCGATCCTGCCGGAGGTATTGAACCAGGCACAGAGTTCGCCGATCTGCCTGCTGATTATATTTGTCCGGTATGCGGCGCAGGCAAAGATGAATTTCTCGAATACGAATAGCAATAGCTGTTGATGCGGAATCGAATATTTATTTTTCTTTATTTGGATGGGATGTATTTAATAACATCTATAAGAAGGTCCCAGAACATTCTGGCTGTTTTTATCTCAATCATTTCTTCAGGCGTATGTGCTCCCCTTATAGTCGGGCCGAAAGATATCATATCAATACCTTTGAACTTTTCATATAATAATCCACACTCAAGGCCTGCATGAATAGCCCTTACCTGTGGCTCTTTATTAAAGAGTTTCCTGTAAGAGTTAAGTGTAATCTTTAGTATTTCTGATGTAAGATTGGGTTTCCATCCGGGGTAACCGTCGGAATGCACTACGTCTGCTCCCGCCAGCTTAAGGCATGATTCAACCATTGCCCCCGCATCATGTTTTGCTGATTCAACAGAGCTTCTCTGGGTTGTGATGATTTTAACAGTGTTATTTTCGCTGAATTTTGCTGAGGCAAGGTTTGTCGAAGTTTCAACCAGATCATCCATCTCCTTTGACCAGGCAATAACACCGTGGGGGCAACAATTAAGAACACTTATCAACCTGGTCTGAGTCTCTTTATCAATCACAAAAGTTGGGAGGTTTGTTTCCCCGACAAATAATTTCAGATCCTTTTCCAGATCTCCGTATTCATCGCGGAGAGTTTCCTGGAAATTTGCAATATGGTTTTTGATCTGGTCACAATCATTCTTATTAACGACAATTGTTGAAAACGCTTCTCTTGGTATCGCATTCCTAAGGTTCCCTCCGTCAAGATTAGCCAGGGAGATGTTATATTGATTTGAGATATTCCAGAGGAGCCTGTTCATTAGCTTCACGGCATTACCATAGCCCTTATGTATCTCATCTCCTGAATGGCCGCCATGAAGTCCTGTGATAGAGATTTCCAAAGCGCAGGAACCATTGCCTACAGGTTGAATGGTGTATTTTATTGTTCCAACAGTATCAATACCACCGGCACATCCAATAAACAGGATTCCCTCATCTTCCGAGTCGAGATTAAGTAATGTTTTTCCAGAGAAAAACCCTGGTTTAAGATTTATTGCTCCGGTCATGCCCGACTCTTCGTCGACAGTAAAAAGACATTCAATTTGGCCTGCTTTAAGATCCTTATCAGTAAGGATAGCCATCTGGGCAGCAATGCCAATACCGTCATCGGCTCCAAGGGTAGTGCCTGTAGCAGTTACCCATTCACCTTTAATAACAGGTATTATAGGATCAGAGTCCCAATTATGCGGATAATCGGCATTCTTTTCACCAACCATATCCATATGACTCTGAAGAACAACAGTTTTCCTGTTCTCCATACCGGGTGTTGCCGGTTTGATGATCAATATATTTCCAACTTCATCTTCCCTGGATTCCAGTTTGTTTTTTCTGGCAAACTCAAGCAGATATTGTCTTATTTTTCCCTCACTTTTTGAAAGACGTGGTATCTTACAAATTTCTTCAAAGTACATCCAGATTGACTCCGGATTCAATTCACTCAAAACACTCATAAATAGTAATATAGTCCCTAACAGGCAGCAAAAGTAGTATTTTTTTTTCATCTTAACGAGTTAATTGTTAAATATTAGTTCATTATCAGGACTATCAAAATTTGACTATTTTTACAAATAGATTAATCAGAATATATTCTAAAATTTTCAAGATATGGCAAAACCGGTTATTGTCACTTTACCAGGTGACGGGATAGGTAGAATTGTACTTCAACAGGCTATCAGGGTACTTAATGCGGCAGGTTTTGAAGCAGATTATGTACACGGAGATATTGGTTGGGACTTCTGGTGCAAGGAAGGTAATCCGTTGCCGCAAAGGACCATAGATCTTATTGCAAAGCATAAAATAGCTCTCTTTGGGGCAATAACATCAAAGCCAAATGATGAAGCGAAAGCGGAACTTTCTCCAGGCCTTCAGGACAAGGGATATACATACTCAAGCCCTATAGTTGGATTGAGGCAACATTTTAACCTGGATATTTGCGTAAGACCCTGTAAATCGTACAAGGGAAATCCTCTTAATTTTATCAGGCGAAGCAAAGGAGATACAGTTGATGAACCTATGATAGATGTGGTTATTTTTCGTCAGAATACGGAGGGATTGTATTCAGGAGTTGAATGGACCAATCCTCCTGAGCAGGTTTACCAGGCCTTGATGACACATAAGAAGTTCATTAAAAACTTTGGAGATGTTCCGGTCGAAGAGCTTTCAATATCTACAAGAATATTTACCAGGAAAGCAACAATCAGAATTCTGGATGCAGCCTTTGAACATGCACGGAAGTATGGATACAAGTCAGTTACAGTGTGCGAGAAGCCAAATGTGATAAGAGAAACTTCGGGTCTGATGTGGAAACTGGCCAAAGAAATTCAGAAGAGCTCTTTTCCTGAAATTAAACTGATGAACACGAACATCGATGCACAGATGATGTGGCTTACAAAAAACCCTGAGGACTATTCTGTAATTGTGGCAGGGAATATGTTTGGAGATATTGCTTCCGACGCGTTTGCAGGCTTGATTGGCGGATTGGGATTTGCATGCAGTGCTCAGTTTTCATCAGACGGTGTTGCTGTGTTTGAACCAACACATGGATCAGCTCCGAAATATGCCGATTATGAGGTTCCGATTGTAAACCCTGTTGCAATGATTGAATCGGCATGTATGATGCTCGATTATATTGAAGAGCGAAAAAAGTCAGCAAAGATCAGGGAAGCAATTGCCGGGGTAATAGAAGAAGGAAAGGTTAGGACTTACGATATGATGAAGATGGCAGGAAGCCCTGAGGTGGTGCAGCATGGAGCCGCTTCAACTTCCGAGATGACCGACGCAATAATAGCAAAACTATAATAATCAAAACTATTAACGATGAATGAAAAGGTTCATAAATTATGGCCGGAACTGGATTGGATAAATGACATCCCTCTAAGGGAGAAAACAGCAAAAACATGGGAGCTTGCTCTTGAGAGAAGTGTTCTTACGCCAGACGACCTGGATAAGATCCCTTTTACACTTCTGTGCGGTCCCGATCTAAAAGTAAGTTTCATGGCTCATAAACGTTGTGTTGTTCATGTTGCCCGGGCAAGCGGAGAAAAGATGAATGAATTTTTCAAAACCGACCTTCCCGTTAATATGAATGTTCTGATATCTGGAGCTATTCTTGCCGATGTTGGGAAATTACTTGAATATGAGCTTGATAACGATGGCAAGGCTGTACAGGGTAAATACGGACAGTACCTCAGGCACCCGTTTTCGGGGGTATCGCTGGCTGAGGAATGCGGTATACCGCCGGAAATTTGCCATATAATTGCCGCGCATGCTCATGAGGGTGACCTTGTTAAAAGAACAACCGAGGCATATATAGTGCATCATGCCGATTTTATGACCTTTCTTCCTTTCAAAAGCCGTTTGGTAATGTAGAATTCAGATCTGCGTAAATCTGCGCAATCAGCGGGAAACAAAAAAATAATTTCCCGCAGATCACGCAGATTCTCTCAGATATAATCAGAAACAGAATTTAATATCAGTTATTAGCTTCTTCTTTTTCAATAAGGTAAGTTATTACCCTGCTTTCGCCGTCATCCCATTTTGTGAATGCTTTAATGGTGGTTGTCTGTGATAATATCAGAGGAACTGAATAAAGTTTCGAATTTTCACCCGGTTCGCTGCCATCGGTTGTATAGAAAATATTACCTCCTGGTCTGTAATTTGTCAGTTCTGCCGTATAATTTTCTTTAAATGTTCTGATATCTGACGCAAGTGAGGGAGGTACCATATCATTATTTGCCCTGAATACATTTTCTGTCCCCATTTTATTAATCTTCCTGTCGTATGTCATAAGTCCGTTTGTCTCTGTCTCAACATCAGTTGTCTGTGTATAAATACTGGCACTCAGACCTTTTTCCTTAACAAACCTGTAGACCTGGTCGAGGTATGATTCATATTTTAAAAGTAACTGAAGAGTATCCTGCATGTTCCTGTATCCCCAGTTCTTTTGTTCCCATGTATGGCCCTGAAGCGGCAATCCGAGTCCGCCAAATTCCCCCAGGACAATGGCCCTTTTTTCTTCTGCAGGAGGACAGGCAGGCTCGGGGTAATGATGGATATCATTAACATTTCCTGTCCCTCTGTCGGTCCAGCCTGAAGCACTGTTAACAAGTCTTGTAGGATCGTAATCTGAAATCAACTGTGTGATCCTGGCTGTCTCAAACTGACCCCATCCTTCGTTAAATGGTACCCACATTATTATGGAGGGATGGTTATATTTAGTTTCGATCATCCGTTTTAATTCAAATTCGTACTGGTCAGTTGCTTCTTTCGACTTCTCTATATCAGGCTGATCCCCGCTTATTGACTTATCACCACTTGGCATATCCTGCCATACAAGTAAACCAAGTTTATCGCACCAGTAATAAAAGATTCTGTTCTCAACCTTTACATGTTTCCGAAGCAAATTGAACCCCATTTTTTTTGTCATTTTCAGGTCATAAACCATAGCTTCTTCAGTAGGAGGTGTATAAATACCGTCAGGCCAGAATCCCTGGTCAAGAGGCCCCCTCTGATAAATGAATTTGTTATTTAGAAGCATCCTGGTAAAACCATCTTCCGTTTTTCCTGTTGATATTTTTCTGATCCCTGTATAAGAATTCACTTTATCTATTGTTTTTGTGCCTTTTTTTAGTTCGATGTTAATATCATACAGGAACGGATTTTCAGGAGACCAAAGTACAGGATCACTGATCTTAAGAGATATTTCCTGGTCACACTTTCCGCTTTCATGCGCAATTATTTTACCTTCTTTTCTTACTGTGAAGGTAAGTGTGTTTGTTCCTGCATTTTTGACATCAGTTTTAAAGGCGATCGTTCCTTCATCTGCGTTAGTGACGGTTCTGAAGGATGAAATATATGATTCATTTACTGGTTCGATCCATACTGTTTGCCATATTCCTGTTGTGGGAGTGTACCATATGCTGCCAGGTGCAGAAACCTGCTTTCCTCTTGGTTGTGTGCCTTTATCAGTAGGATCCCAGATACGCACAATTAATTCATGTATCTTGTTACTTCCAAGTGATGTTGTTATATCGAATGTAAAAGGATCATATCCACCGCGATGTTTTCCTGCCTCTTTACCGTCTACCCAAACAATAGTTTCAAAGTCGCAGGCTTCAAAGTTCAGCAGGATATGTTTTTTCTTCCAGACATTAGGCACTTTAAATGAACTCTTATACCACAGGCTCTCATTTTCCGAGACTCTCCTTTTTACTCCTGAAAGGGCTGATTCTACCGGATATGGAACAAGTATTTTGCCATCCCATTTTTCAGGTTTGATATCCTTTGCAGTTATTGCATAATCCCATAATCCGTTAAGGCTAACCCAGCTGGTCCTTGCCAGATCAGGCCGGGGATAATTAAGCCATGGTTTTAAAGGATCAACATCATTTGACCATTTTGTAAGAATTGGATTTTCAGCAAGTTTCCATTCCACCTTATTATTGAGTGTACATGATACACTTAAAATAAATGCCAGGATTATTAATCCGGAGGATAATTTTTTCATATAAATTGATATAAAGATGAATTATACATTGTCAGCCAAGCTTCATTTTTTCGACCTCTTCGATGTTTCTCTCATTGGTAACTATTTTGGCATCAAGTGTATACAGGTAGTCGATCAGATCGCTGTACTTCTCCATGATTTTACCCCTGACAATTTTCATTGTTGAATTCATGAGTCCGTTGTCTTCCGTGAAGCTTTGTTCAAGAATACCGATAGCAACAGGCAGCCATCGCTGTGGGAACATATTGCCGTATTTACCATTAGATCTGTATTCATTGACTTCATTTTCAATCAGATATATCACTGTGCGTTTGCCTTCATCAGAATCTGCCGTAAGGTTTTTTTCCTCGAGGTAAAGCTTCAGAGCATGCTGGTTGGGTACAATAAGTGCAATTGTATAGGGTTTCTGGTTATTATAGAGCATGCATTGCTCTATATATTTCGATTGCTCTGTAATTGCTTCTTCGATACCCTCAGGGCTGAATTTTTCACCGTCATCAGCAATAAGAAGACTTTTAAAACGGCCCATTACATAGAGAAATCCATCTTCTGACATATACCCCATATCACCGGTATAGAGCCATCCGTTTCTGATTGTATCTTTTGTAGCTGCCTCATTTTTCCAATAACCAATCATGACATTACCGCCTTTTATAACTATCTCACCTTTTTGACCGGTTGGCACCTCATTTCCATCATCGTCACAGATCTTAAGATCCATGTTATTTACAAGTGCACCTGATGATCCCAGTTTATGTCTGCTGGTAGAATTTGATGAAATAACAGGAGAGGCTTCGGTTAAACCATATCCCTGATACATAGGAATTCCAAGGGCATAAAAAAACCTTTGCAACTCAATATCAAGCAATGCTCCTCCTCCGACAAAATAATCCAGTTCTCCGCCATATCCTTCGCGTATTTTGCTGAACAGTATCTTATCATACAATCTTAAAATCGGTTTTTTAATTCTTTGCAATCCCCTGCCTTTATTCCAGCCCTCCTTGTTATAAGAGTATGCTATTTTTAGTGCATTATTAAACAGGATTTCAATTACCTTTCCCTTCTCTTTTATACCTTTTTCAATGTTTTTTCTGAAATTCTTTGCTATTGCGGGTACACTCATCAGGAGGTTTGGTTTGATCTCTTTAAGGCAAATGGGGAGATTTCTTAAAGTCTCCATCGGAGTTTTTCCTATTTTAACTGAAGCAATGCTTGCTCCTTTTCCCATAAAGGCAAAAATTCCACAGGTATGTCCGAATGAATGATCCCACGGTAGAATAAGGAGAGTCTTATAGAATGAGGGTATATCCATAAGACTATAAGCCTGGTAAACATTAGTAACATAGTTACCATGCGAGAGAATGATTCCCTTGGGATCGGCAGTAGTGCCAGATGTATAACAAATATTTGCAAAATCAGAAGGAGTGATGCTCTTATATAACTTTTCGAACTTTGTTAAGTTTTCAGGTACTTCGAGCCATTCTCTTCCGATTTTTCTGACTTCATTGAAATGTATTTCATTAGCAGCATATTCTTCCTGAGTATCAAAGTGAATAATTTTCTCAATGGTTGAACATTCCTTAATAATATCTTTCAACTTCTGAGCCTGGATGGAAGAAGCCATAATCATCCTCGATCCTGAATGGTTGATCCTGAATTTTATTTCATCAGGGTTCAGTTTCACTGATAGAGGAACATTCATTGCTCCTGTATATAGAATTCCAAGCTCACCAATAACCCAACTATTCCGACCTTCTGATATCAGGCTGATCCTGTCGCCTTTTTTTATTCCAAGCTTAATAAGTCCTGCTGCAAATTCATATACCTGTTTTCTTGTTTCACCGTAGGTAGTACCTTCATATTTATCATTTGGCTTCTCCCATAAATAAACATTACTGCTGTACGTTTCCACGCTTTCCTCGAAGAACTGGATTAATGATTTCATTGAAGATGATTTAATTAGTATGGTAATTATTTAATAGCCTAATATACAAAATCCATAATATTTAAACCTTCTTCAGATACAATTATATCATTTGTTTAGATTTTTAATTATTTGTATCTTTGATAATTAAGTATTAATTTAGATTTAAATAATTTTCTTATTAACCTTTTAACTATTTTATTATGAGACATTTATCAGCTATTATTTTAGTTGCTCTCCTGGTTGTTCTGCCATCATGTAAATACTTTAAAGGCAGAGGATTATTTGGCAGAAAAGCCGATACAATGGCTGTTTGGCATGCCCGGCAGGACAGTATCAGGGTTGCCGATTCGATCAGAAATGCTCAGGCAAGGTTAATGGCCGAAGAAAATGCAAGAGCTGATTCTTTGCGCAAGCTTGGTGTAGAACAAAAAGCTGTGACTAGTAAATATAATATTATAGTTGGTAGTTTTATTACGCCGGAATATGCAAGAAGGCTTGCTGAAGATTACGGGAAAAAGGGATATAATACCAATATTATTAAAATGGAAGGCAGCAGGTTTGAACTTGTATCTGCCGAAGCATATGATAATTTCAAACAGGCTTTCTCACGTCTGAAAGAGTTTCAGGCTAATATAGAGGTTGATGCCTGGATGTATATAAAAAAGTGAGAGTTTCTCATAAGTCCTTTGTGGTTAATGGATTTCGACTTTTGGGACACCCTCCACAAATGATTGATTGCGGGATACAGTTATAAATTTTTTAGCTGCGGAATATGGTTTCTTTTCTGTCAGGCCCCACAGAAACAATGGTTACCGGAACTCCGGTTTCTTTTTCTATAAACTCTATATAATTTTTGAGTGCCCGGGGTAATTTATTAAACTCCTTTATTCCGGTTATATTTTCATTCCAGCCTTGCAAATCGGCATAAGCCGGCTCAATTAGAGAATCGTTGAAAAAAGGTATTTCAAGACACTCTTTACCGTCGACCCAATAGGAGGTGCATACTTTTATGGTTTCAAAGCCTGACATTACATCTGCTTTGGTCATGAAAAGCTGTGTGATCCCATTTATCATTATTGAGTACTTCAAAGCCGGAAGATCGAGCCATCCGCAACGACGCGGACGACCGGTTGTTGATCCGAATTCACGGCCGGTATTTCGTAAAATGTCTCCGGTTTCGTCACGAAGTTCGGTCGGGAAGGGACCGCTTCCTACCCTTGTGCAATAGGCTTTGAAAATGCCGAAAATTTCGCCTGTCATTTTTGGAGAGATTCCTAATCCTGTGCATGCTCCAGCGCTGATAGTATTGGAAGATGTTACAAACGGATATGATCCGAAATCGATATCAAGCATTGTACCCTGTGCACCTTCAGCAAGAACCTTTTTACCATTTGAGATGAACTCATTAATAAGATACTCGGTATTGACAATTGGGAATTTTTTGAGTATTTCAATTCCTTCAAACCAGCCCTTCTCGTACTCTTTAAGGTCAAATTTGAAATCGTAGTTTCTAAGTATTTCCAGATGGTTATTAAGATGTTCGTTATATCTCTCGTGGAAGTCTTTCCGCAGGATATCTCCAACCCTTAGTCCGCTACGACTGGTTTTATCAGTATAAGCCGGACCAATACCTTTAAGTGTGGATCCTATTTTGGTAACTCCTTTATGACATTCGTAGGCTGCATCAAGAATCCTGTGGCTTGGAAGAATAAGGTTCGCCCTGGTTGATATTATCAGTCGTTTTGTAAGTTCGCTGACGGGAGGTCCCAGTTCCTCTATTTCTTTTTTGAAAACAGCAGGATCAACCACCACTCCATTACCTATAATGTTTATTTTATCAGCATGAAATATTCCTGAAGGAATAAGATGCAGAATGTGTTTAATATTATTGAACTCGAGAGAATGTCCGGCATTAGGTCCGCCCTGGAAACGGGCTATTACATCGTAAACCGGACTTAAAGCATCAACAATTTTCCCTTTACCCTCATCGCCCCACTGAAGACCTAATAGTATGTCAATGTTCATGTTATAAAACTATCTGATAATCAAAAAACGTTTAACAAGATACAAAAAATAATCATACACTGACCTTTGTCTGTTATAGTTTCGAAATAAAAAAAGGCCCTGTTTCGGACCTTCTTTTACCTGTTTTCTTTTTATACAACTTACTGTTTAAAAGTTAATTACAAAATCGAGCCATGGGAATCCGATCGCTAAGCCTTCAGCAATCTCTTTATTATTCACAAATGCAAGGTCGATTGCTGTTTTTTCTCCCAGGAATCTTATGCCATAAGAAAATATTCCGTAATAACTGCCATCTGAACCTATTCCCGGAGAAATCCAGTTCTCACTGACAAGGGCAATTCGCTTGGATACCCTCACCATCCCGCTTATGGATATCAAAGGTTTGGAACTGAACTCACCATCTGCCCAACCCCAACCAAGAGCTCCGGTGATGTTATTATTATTATTTCCATATGTACAAAAAATATTTAATGTACCAAGACCTCCGAATTCATCAACTGTTTTTATTGTATTAGCATATAAGACAGATCCCCCGGCATAGAAATTATCAGCTACTTTAAACGAAACCTTGGGATTAATATAAAATGCATAGGGTCCATCACCTTTAGCAAGCAGTGAGAAAATTTCAAAACCACCCGAGACACTGAAATTATTTGTAAAAGAATAAGCGAAGGAGTTGAAGAAGATCCAAGTGTTTTGATAGTATCCGGTATGCTTTTCCATGGGAATGGCAGAGCTTCCCAGCAGATATCTGGAAGGATTCGGATTAGCGAACCAGATTCCGGACTTCTTCTCATCGATGGATGAGATTGGCGCCATGGTTTTTATATTCTCTTTTTTAAGCCTAACCTCGCCAATAGTCGCGGATTGGATAATAATCTCAATATCAGTAATTGATACTATTTTGCCGGTAAAAACAGATCCATCCTTAAGTGTGATCTGGTATGTTTTCGATACCTCACCGGTAATATTTTGCTGCGCGTTAATTTTATCCGCTAAAAAAGACATTAAAAACAAGGTAATCAGAAGATACTTTATGATCCTGCCGCAATAAGTTATTTTACTTTTCATGATTGTTGTTTTAAAAATGATCTAATACGCTTGATACACAATCTGAAAGGTAAGAAATGTTGGAAATAAATCAAAATCAAAATTATGATTTTAAATTTTTATTCCTTTTCCTTTTTAGTTGAACCATAAATATATAAAGAGTGGTACTGAGGGGTGAAGCTGTATAATTCACTTGCTGTATTGATGATCTCATGTATCCTGGGGTCGCAGAATTCAATGACTTTACCTGTCTCAATATCAATCAGATGATCATGCTGGCCACACTGATATGCCCTTTCAAACTGGGCAATATTCTTGCCAAACTGATGTTTAATAACAAGATTGCAGTCGAGTAATAATTCAATAGTATTATATAATGTAGCCCTGCTCACCCTGTAGTTTTTATTTTTCATAAAAATATAGAGTGACTCAATGTCAAAATGACCTGACCGCGAGTATATCTCATCAAGGATAGCATATCTCTCAGGTGTCTTTCTATGCCCTTTCTTTTCGAGATATTCAGTGAATATCTTTTTAACAGTTATCTTGGTATCATCACTAAGCATATTTGGACTAATTTAAAATAATAACAAAATTAGGTATTTTCAACGGATTTTCAGGAATAATACGGTTTAAAAATTATTAAGAGAAATCTTCAACTCTCTTAACATTTTCAATTCCATTTATATTTGAGATTTTAAGTATGAGGTTATTAAGGTCTTTTGTGTGATGAACGTATAAGTCGATTGTTCCTTCAAAAATACCATTTTTAACTGAAATATTAATATTGGTCATGTTTACTTTAAGCTCTGCCGAGATTATTGTAGTGATATCATTTACAAGTCCTATCCTGTCGATACCTGTCATACTTATTCTGGCAAGGAAGGATACAAGTTTGTGTATGGTCCATTTAACGGCAATAATACGATTGCCCTCGTTTGACATTATTCTGATGGCTGTCGGGCATTTTGGTTTATGAATAACAATTGCCCCCTCCGGCGAATGATATCCGATAACCTCATCTCCCGGAATTGGGTTACAACATTTGGCTATCTCATATGACTGTTCTGCATTTGCTACATTTTCTCTCAGCAGATACGGGACACTATTGTCAATTTTCTCCTGTACTATATCGGCCTCCTTCTTATCTTTTTTAGAACCTATTAATTTGAGTTCCCAATATTTTATAACATTTTTGGAAGGACTTTTCTTCAAAATCTTTTTAAGATTATCAAGGTTGATTCTTCCCAGGCCAATCCCGGAATACAATTCATCCTTATTAACACCGTCATATGCGAGAAGGAGCTTTTTTAGAATTACCGCGTTAACAGTCATCCCTAAATCTTTAAGTTTTGAGTCGAGGATCTCCATTCCATTCTGAATACTATCTTTCGACTCAGCTCTCAAAGCATTTTTTATAGCATCTTTGGCTTTGGAAGTTCTGACAAATGAGAGCCACTCTTTTTCTGGTTTAGCTATATCTGATGTAATTATCTCAACCTGGTCGCCGCTCATAAGAATTGCGTTTATCGGATTGAGCTTATAATTAATTTTAGCTCCAATGGCTTTATTCCCTATTTCAGTATGTATTTCGTAGGCAAAATCGAGAGCAGAGGCCCCCTTCGGAAGGCTTACAAGTGTTCCTTTAGGAGTGAAAACCATTATTTCGGAAGAAAAAAGGTTCATTTTAAATTCGTCGAGAAACTCGATAGGATCTTCCCTCGGGTTCTCAAGCATGATACGAATCTTTTTTATCCATTTGTCGAGTTCGCTTTCCTGTGATTCATCTCCCTTGTATTTCCAGTGTGCAGCATAACCTCTTTCGGCAATCTCATCCATGCGTTTGCTCCTTATCTGAACCTCTACCCACTGGCCCTCAGGTCCCATAACGGTTACATGCAATGCTTCATAGCCATTTGGTTTTGGTCTGCTAACCCAGTCGCGAAGTCTGTCGGGTTTAGGCAGATACGAATCAGTAATTATCGAGTAGATATTCCAGCACTGTGTCTTTTCCGCGATACCAGCCATTGATTCAAATACTATCCTTACTGCAAGTACATCATAGATCTCTTCAAAAGGCACATTCTTTGCCTGCATTTTTTTCCAGATGGAAAAAATTGACTTTGGTCTTCCACTTATGTCAAATTTAAACCCCGCTTCAGTGAGTTTCTCAATTATCGGCAGAGCGAATTTGTTTATCAGGGCAACATTCTTCTTCTCGCTGTGTTTTAACTTGGCTGCAATTTCTTCATATATCTGCGGTTGCCTGAATTTGAAACTCAGGTCTTCCAGTTCACTTTTTATTGCGTACAATCCGAGACGATGTGCAAGCGGGGCATAAAGAAAGATTGTCTCCCCCGCAACTTTCATTTTTTTATGTTCAGGCATTGAATCGAGGGTCCGCATGTTATGCAAACGATCGGCTATCTTTATGAGAATGACCCTGAGATCGTCCGAGAGAGTCAGAAGCATTTTCCTGAAGTTTTCGGCCTGCAATGAAGATGAATTCTCCTTATTATAGGTACCCGAAATTTTTGTGAGTCCGTCGATTAGCGAAGCTATCTTTGATCCGAAATCTCTTTCAACGTCCTCGAGAGAATATTCGGTGTCTTCCACAACATCATGAAGAAGTGCAACTGCTATGGATTTGGCACCAAGTCCGATCTCCTGGTTAACAATTTTAGCAACTGAAATAGGATGAATTATATATGGTTCACCCGATTTTCTCCTCATGTTCCAGTGAGCCTCGTTGGCAATCTTAAAGGCATTGTCAATCAGAGCTCTGTCATCGGGTTTGCTGCACCTTATAAGGTTATTAACCAGACTATCGTATGCAGTCTGAATACGATTCTTATCCTCTTCATCAAAAATATCCTTGTTCCCCATAAATTAGCTATGCAGCAACTTATTATATAAGTTACAAAGATAACCTTTCCCAACAAATGTTGTTACTAAAACAGAAGTTTGCTGAGAAGCTTTCCGTAGAAAATTCATTTAAATACTCTTTGTGGTTTTGTCTGCCTGTAAAGCACAAGTTTCTCTTGCTTTCTACCTGTTCCTGATAATTGTTATTGTTCCTGTCTTTGAAATAATATTTCCGGAAGGAGAAACCACTTTAAGAAACCATAGATATACTCCCTGCGGCTGAGGATCTCCTTTTCGTGAACCATCCCATTCTTCAAGATAATCTTTTGAATCAAAGAGTACGTTACTATTCCTGTCACTGATCACCAGGTGGTAATCAACGGGTGTGAATGACAATACAGGTCTGAAAAGATCATTTACCAGGTCATTATCGGGGGTAAATACATTAGGGACTGTAACTATTTCAGTAGGTTCAGTACAAACTGAGGAAGAACGACTTTCACCATTAATTCCATGGGGATTGTCCGTTTCGGAAGCGCTCACAAAAAAGCAGACTTCCCCTCCCGATACTTCATACATTATTTCTTTGTATCCAAGTGTTGTGGTGGTATCGGTTGGAAAAATGACTGATTTTTCTTCAAACCCTCTGCCTGTGTTTATGAAAAGCTTATAGGATGAAACAGTGCCCTGCCATTCCTCATACGGATTCCAGGAAAAAGTCAGCTTATCACCGTCCCTGGCCAGGGAAAGAACTATATTGGAGCATATATTTGAAACAGTAACCGGGATATTGCAGTTATTAAGTGCAGAAAGCCGGTAATAATTAATTTTTCCTGTGTCTGCATTTTCATCAGTATAATTCAGAGACCCTGAAACAGAGTTAAACAGAGATAACTGCTGGAATAATCCTGAAGGTCCGGTTTTCCTTTCAAGACTGAATGTTTTAATATCTGTTACCGGATCTATACTGAACGATAGTGAAATATCATTTTGTTCACTTACAGTTGCATAATCTGCATTGATCCAGCCAGGAGGCTTTTGCATTAAGGTAATAAGGGTATCGGTATTTGAGGTACTGAATGATCCGTCATCAAGGTTTGCCCTGATATAAAAGCAATATTCCTGGCCGGTTGCAAAATTTTCAAAGGTATAACTGACCGAATCGGCATTCACATTTACCAGTTCGTTAAAAGCTCCGTCGTTTATTGAATAAAGTACTGAGTAACTTTCTACTTTCGTTGGATCAGGTGGATCATACTTGTTCCATAAAATTGCGATCTTACTGCTACATGTATCAATAGCAGCAGACACATATATAGTAGTGAGAACATTAGATAATATACTGGTACATCTGGGCAATTGCATTGCAGCTACAACATAAGATACGCTAAAATACTTGGAAAATTCTGTTGTCACTGTATAACTTGTTACATTCGGATCCCATAATGTATCAATCGGCAATCCGTCACCATTCTTATATGAATATATGATGTAAGCTGCTATGTCAGGAGATGGGCTTAGAGTCCAGTTCAGTATCGTAAAACCAGTCTCAGGCTGAACGGAGACTGATATAAGGACAGGTGGAAAAGGAGGATCAGTCACGCAATTGACCTGGGAGTTAACTTTGTTAGCCCACAAGCTCAGAACAATCAGGATGAGATAAAAATATGATTTTTTCATCGCTGTCCTACCGTTACTTCATAAAGTCCATCTATATTATAATACGTACGAGCCAGTTCAGTTATTTCATATGGGTCGATAGATCTTATTTTCTCGGCTAGCCTGTAATAATAACTATTATCAAGCCCGAATTCCCATGCAGATCTGAAGCTCTCCGCAAGTGCAAAAGGACCGTCGAACATTCTTAACATTTCACCTGTCATATAGTTTCTTACAAGTTCCATTTCAGATTTTTTCACAGGCTCGTTTTGTAACAACTTTATTTCCTTGTAGATCTCATTTAGGACATTCTGACAATTTTTAGGTCTGACATCCGTAGAGATGACTTTGTATCCTGTCAGGTCAAGAGAGGATACTCCGGAGCTTATTCCATATGTATAACCTTTTTCTTCTCTTATATTTTTCATCAGTCTCGACCCGAAGTATCCACCAAGTATTGAATCCAGTATCTTTAGCCCAGGGTAGTCGTGATGTCTTTTATTTATAGTTGCAGATCCAATTCTGATTGCTGACTGAACGGCTCCTGGTTTGATAATATGAATTTTCTTTTCCAGGCTGCCTTCAGGTTTTTTTGAACTAAGGTCTGGATGATTTTTAGGTGAAGAGATATCTCCAATAGAATAATTGAGGATATCGATTGTGTTTTCAGCTATTTTCCCGGAAATAATGATAGCCATATTATCAATAGTATAATATTCCGAATGGAAATCATTCAACAGGGCGGGAGAGAGGTTGCTAAAGTCGGTTTCGGTAACCTGTTGCCCGTAAGGGTGTGTTTTCCCAAAAATTGATTCAAGAAACTGATCCATGGCAAGGTTCTGCACCTTTTCCCTGTTGACCAGGAACCATCGAAGTCTTTTCTTCATCAGGGAATGGAATTCATTGTCAGGGAATATGGGACGAAAAAGGATTTCCCTGCTAAGTTCCAGGATTTTTTTTACATGTTTGTTTAGCAGAAATATTACCATTCCGGCACGATCCTTATCGCACGAAAGGTTCAGGAATGCTCCGTAATAATCGAGCGTCCTGTTAAGTTCTTCCGATGTATAATTCTGTGAACCCTCGGTAAGCATCATATTGGTTGTTGAGGCTAAAAGCGGAAAATTTTCTTTTACCTGACCTGCCCTGAAAGTAAACTCCAGCCTCATAATATCTTCAGTCCCGGCTTCTATCAGGTATACAGGTACATTATTATTAAGCCTTATCATTTTAGTTTCAGGAATAATTACTTTTTCAACCGGAAACACGGGTGGCTGTATTCTTTGAAGATTGTCCATCATTTATCTTTCCTGGTTGATTTGTAATATATTGTGCTGCAATTTGAGCTGATAAGATATCTCCCTGACGTTTCAACGACTTTCTCCTTATTTACTTTTCTATAACTATCCACTTCGTTATTTATTAATTCAGGATTCCCAAGAAGTTCATAAATTGAAAGGTTGACTGCTTTGTTAAGAATACTTGTATATGAGAATACTGTGGATGCTTCAAACTTATTTTTCACTTTCTCCATTTCATCTTTAAGCCCTTTCCCATTTTTAAGGTTATTAACCACTTCATTAACAGCTTCGTCAGCATAACGCATATCAACATCTTTCATTAGTCTGCCATGGATTATGATCAACCCCGGATCAATATCTGAAGTTATATAGGCATTTATTTCGCTGAACAATTTCATTTCCCTTACCAGTTTTGTATTTAGTCTTCCGGAATCTCCTCCCGCAAGAAGATCGGTAATGAGGTCTAGTGTATAATAATCATCGCTCATTCGCGGGCCAATGTGCCAGACTTTATAAAGGGCATCAGCCGGAACATCTTTTTCAATAGTTAGTCTTCTCTCTTCATTCTGCATCGGCTCAACAGGAAGACTTCGCTCTTTTACTTCTCTCTTTTCAATCGGGCCAAACCATTTCCTGGTAAGATTGAAAGCTGTATCGTGACTGATATTTCCTGTAAGGCTTAGTACAGCATTATTAGGGCAATAATGCGAGTAGTAGAATTTTTTAACCTGCTTGAGTTCTGCCTTTTCAATATGTGATATATCCATTCCGATAGTTGGCCAGCGGTAAGGATGAACTTTATAAGCAAGGGATTTTAGCTTCAGAATTGCATCGCCATATGGCTGATTAAGGTATCGCTGGTTAAATTCTTCAATCACAACATTTTTCTGGGTTTCGAGATTCTTCTGGGAAAAATCCAGACCAAGCATCCTGTCCGATTCAAGCCAGAAAGCTGTTTCAATATTTTCAGAAGGAATGGTAAGATAATAATTTGTGATATCATTGTTTGTGAATGCATTATTCTCTCCTCCCACCATCTGGAGAGGCAGGTCATATTCAGGAATATTAACCGATCCCCCGAACATAAGGTGTTCAAAGAGGTGTGCAAAACCTGTCATTTCAGGGTCTTCGTCCCTGGAGCCAACATCATAAAGCAGATTCATGGCAACCAGGGGAGTCGATTTATCTTCATGTACCAAAACCCGTAATCCGTTATCGAGTGAGAATCTGCTGTGCTTAATCATTAGGAATAATTTACAAGAAGACAAACTTAAGTAAAAAACAGTGAAGGATTAGTATTGTTTTTATATTTGCAACATTATGTTCAGAAATCAGTTTTTCAGGAAGATATTTCATAATAATCTTATGGGCATCGATCAGGTCAGACTGGTTTATTTTCTCAGCCTGGTTATTGGTTTGCTAAGTGCCCTGGCTGCTGCATTGCTCAAGAATACAATCCATTATACACAACATTTACTTACCGGCTCAATAACGAATGAATCAGGCGGTTTTCTCTACCTGGCTTATCCGTTGATTGGCATGCTGCTGACCCTTTTATTTGTAAGGCTTGTTGTAAAAGACAAGATAGGACATGGCATAAGCAGGATTCTTTTTGCAATTTCAAAAAAACGAAGTTATCTGAAAGCTCATAACATGTGGAGCTCTATTATTGCCAGCACATTTACTATCGGCTTTGGAGGTTCGGTAGGTGCTGAAGCCCCAATTGTATTGACTGGAGCATCAATAGGATCGGCTATTGGAAGATTTTTTAAGCTGAATTATAAAAATATTACACTCCTGGTTGGTTGTGGTGCCGCAGGTGCCATCTCAGGAATTTTTAAAGCTCCGGTTACCGGTATTGTATTTACCCTGGAGATTTTGATGCTCGACCTTACAATCTCGTCCATAATACCACTGCTGATCTCCTCGGTTACTGCAGCTACCGTTGCTTATTTTCTTATGGGCGATAAAGTCCTGCTTAGTTTTAATGTAGCAGAGTCGTTCAATATTTCAAATATCCCATGGTATTTATTACTTGGAGTTATTTCAGGTATAATCTCTCTTTACTTTTCAAAGATGACGCTTTATCTTGAAGGAAATTATGAAAAAATAAAGAATGTATACCTGAGACTGGCACTGGGAGGGATAGTGCTGGGAGGCCTTATTTATCTTTTCCCTCCTCTTTATGGTGAGGGTTATGATACAATAATGTCGCTGTTGCAGGGAAATGCTGAAATTGTTTTTGGTAGCAGTATTTTCCATCAATTCTCCGATCAGTTCGTTGTGATATCCCTTTTCATGGCCGGACTTATACTTCTTAAAGTTTTCGCAAGCAGTTCAACAAATGGTGCCGGAGGGGTAGGTGGTATATTTGCTCCGTCATTATTTCTGGGTGGTGTAAATGGTTATTTTGTTGCCAGTCTGCTGAAGAAATTTGTAAATTTCAACCTGCCTGATAACAGGTTTGTTCTTGTAGGAATGGCAGGGATGATGGCAGGAGTGATGCATGCTCCGCTTACTGCTATATTCCTTATTGCTGAAATAACCGGAGGTTACAACCTTCTTATTCCTCTTATTATTACCTCAACAGTAGCATATATAACCACACGAACATTTCAAAAACATTCAATTTATCATGTACAGCTTGCACAAAGGGGAGAGCTTATAACACATGATAAAGATAAAGCTGTGTTGACTTTTATGGACTGGAAGAAGGAAATTGAGACGGATCTTTTAACAGTAAAATCGGGTGATAAGCTTGGAGATCTTATAAGGGTAATATCAAAATCAAAAAGAAACCTGTTCCCTGTTGTTGATGAATATAATGTCCTGGAGGGAGTTGTGTCTCTGGATGATGTCAGGGAGATAATGTTCCAGCATGAACTGTACGAAACGACATTTGTCAGGGACCTGATGACCATTCCTCCTTCTTATATTGATAAGAAGGAAAATATAGAAACGGTGATGGAGACATTTAGAAAAACAGGAGCATGGAATTTACCGGTTCTTGATAACGGGTATTATGTCGGGTTCCTTTCCAAATCAAGGATTTATGCCACTTATCGTGAATTACTGGTCGAGTTTACTGACGAGTAATGA
>CAYUQR010000008.1:50772-51923 GCA_964446825.1 uncultured Rikenellaceae bacterium | reverse complement strand
ACTGTGATTTTTGATCTTATTGAAAAGGAGCGTAAGCGTCAGGTAAACGGTATAGAATTAATTGCTTCCGAGAACTTTGTTAGTCCACAGGTATTGGAGGCAATGGGATCCGTAATGACAAATAAATATGCAGAAGGATACCCTGGCCACAGGTATTATGGTGGATGTGAAATAGTTGATCAGTCAGAACAGTTAGCTATCGACAGGCTCAGGCAACTTTTTAATGCCGAATATGCAAATGTTCAGCCTCATTCCGGGGCACAGGCAAATATGGCAGTATTCATGACTGTACTTAAGCCGGGTGATACTTTTATGGGACTCAACCTTGCACATGGAGGACACCTTTCTCATGGTTCCCCGGTCAACTCATCGGGTATGTGGTACAGGCCTGTTGCTTACGGTGTTAAGGAAGAGACGGGGTTGGTCGATTATGATAAAATGGAAGAGATTGCGCTGAGGGAGAAACCTAAAATGATAATTGGAGGGGCATCAGCCTATTCCCGTGAATGGGATTATGAAAGGATGAGAAAAATTGCCGACATGTCCGGAGCCATCCTGATGGTGGATATGGCTCACCCGGCCGGCCTGATAGCTGCTGGGCTGCTGGAGAATCCGCTTAAATTTGCTCATATTGTAACTTCAACTACTCATAAGACCCTTCGGGGACCAAGGGGCGGTGTTATTCTAATGGGGAAGGATTTTGTTAATCCATGGGGAATTACTACAACAAAAGGAGAGGTCAGAATGATGTCTTCTCTCCTTAATTCAGCTGTTTTCCCCGGAATACAGGGAGGGCCACTGGAACACGTTATAGCTTCAAAGGCTGTTTCTTTCGGAGAAGCGCTTATGCCTGAGTTCAGGGAATACCAGGTACGGGTAAAGAAGAATGCTGAACTTATGGCAAAGGCTTTTGTTAATAAAGGTTATAAAGTGATTTCAGATGGTACGGATAATCATCTTATGCTTATTGATCTCCGAACCAAATTCCCTGAAATATCAGGCAAGAAAGTCGAAAATACTCTTGTGCTTTCACATATAACTGTAAATAAGAACATGGTGCCTTTTGACAGCCGTTCGCCGTTCCTGACTTCGGGCTTAAGAGTAGGAACACCTGCTATCACCACCAGAGGTCTTAAGGAAGAACATATGGG
>CAYUQR010000008.1:0-50672 GCA_964446825.1 uncultured Rikenellaceae bacterium | reverse complement strand
TAAGAGTAGGAACACCTGCTATCACCACCAGAGGTCTTAAGGAAGAACATATGGGAATAATAGTGGACCTGATTGATGAAGTTATTTCAGATATTGAAAATCAGGCTGTCATAAGAAGAGTTGGTGATAAGGTAGTGGATATGATGAAATCATTTCCACTTTTTTCAATGTAATCCGTTTATTATTTTTTTTCAAACAGGGTAACACCCGGGAAACCTAATCCGGCAAGTTCCGGATAGTATTTATAGGTCTCTTCCCTGGTATAGAATCCTTTTATTACCACATGATAGTAATCCCACTGCTGTATAATCTCAACCTGCAGGTTCAGTTTGGACCTGATCTTTCTCTGTGCACGTAAAGCATCTGCTTTCTTGTGATAGACTGCAACCTGAAGATAAACAGTGGGTTCAGAAGGCATGGAAGAACCTGTGATTTTATTCTCGGTCAAACCGGCTGGTCCTCCTGGTTTCCCCACAGCAGGCACTTCCTGGTTCCATTCAACCGGATTGATTGGTGGTTCAGGTTCACGTACCTCAGGTAAATTCTCCGTTGCCAGCTCAGGCGGTACTACCCAGATATCCTTGAATTTCAGTTTGCCCAGAGAGGGAGCTTGTTTATTCATCTCATCCAGAACAGACTGTTCCAGTAATGGGCTTCCTGTAAGCCTGATTTTATAAAAATTACCATCAAAGACCATTTTTAACCTGCTTCCATACCTGGCTTTAAGATGTTGAAGAAGGGCCAGAGCATTTGATCTAACGCGGAAGGCACCTAACTGAATAGTAATTTCAGGGCCATATTCCGGGATTGTTTTTTCTGTTATAGTGCTAATAGTATCCTGTCTTTCATTGATAACCCATTGCTGTTTCTTCGCTTTAAGACTGATTACCCACAGTTCATTTATTCCGTTTTTCTGTAAAATAGCTATGTTTTCATCGACTTCCTTGCGATCTTTCAGATCGTTTATACGAACTTTATAAAAGTCACCCTCAATTACAATATCAACTTTTTTATTTAACTGTTTCTGGAGCTTACGACGCATAGCCTCAGCATTTGACTTGCTCTTAAATGCGCCCAGTTGTATAGCATAACTGTCTTCAGTTATGGTGACAAGCTCCTGGGTAACCTCATGTATGATCATCACAGTAGTATCTTTTTTTACAGTCGGTTTTTCAGGTACGGGAGCTTTAATCCTGGAAGTATCAGGCTTGCTCCTGACAATAAAATCGAGTCCGTTTATGATTTCTCCTTCAGTTCCGGTTTTAACTTCAAACGATAAAGTTTCCGGTTCTGAGATCATGTTCAGTTTATTTAACTGACCTGTATCTATCATGACTGAATATCTGCCCGGAGTCAATCCGAAATAACTGAAGTAGCCATCATCTTCCGAAAGCGTTTTTCCGGCAGACCTCATATTTGCATAGAAGAAACTTACTATGATGCGTCCAATACCTCGCTTTTCACCCTCCTTTTCAATTTTTATTGTTCCTGTTGCCTCTCCAACCACCGAAATCGGGATCTCAATAAGTTTCAAAATATTTGGATCGACTTCAACATTTAAAGTTGGTTTTTGCAGACGCCACGAAATATTGTCAAAACTGTTAGGATCGAGTTCTATATAACATGTGGTATATGGTTCCAGGCCAAGTATCCTTATAGTTGAGTCACGTTCGCTCTTCTCAACTCGTCCTCCGTTTGCCCTCAGATTTAAGCCATTAGCATTTGGTTCCCCGGGATCTTTCCTGCCATTGGAATTCAGATCAAGGAATGGTAAAATGGTAATGCCTCCTTTACCAACATTGGTACGGTTATAGGCACCAAGGTACTTTGTCTTTTTGTCATTTATCAGGCTTCCCCTGGCATACTGAACAAGGGTTGTCTTATTGTTGGATTGCCTTACTGATGCTCCAGTCTGAGCAAAAGAAAAATCGTAGCGGAATCCGAGCTCAGCCATCTTAAGATTGCTGCTGAAAAGTTGCTCGTATGACAGATTCAGGAAGGCATGCTCCAGAAAGTGTTTTTCAACTGCCACTCTTGCAGAGATAAGCTCTTTTTGTGAAAAAGAATACTGTGCCTGGGGCATAAAGACAAAACCACCAGGAAGACGATATGATATTGAAAGATTGCTATATATGTAAGGGCTGCTCTTATCCAGAAACAGACCATATGTAGTTAGGTTTGTGTTCACACCAAAAAGTGATCCGGATAAAAGCCATTCACCTGTGGTATATTTAGTCGCAGGAAGGACTATCTGATAGACTGAAAACCTTTGATAAGCTGAGATCTTACCAATTCGCATAGGAACTGACAATACCGCTTTTCTCTCCTCCCTGTAGTTGTAACTTATAGCTTTCTGATCTTTGTCGTACCACGTATAGTTGAGATCAAGCTGCATGTTTGAAGGTAACCTGTAAGTAAGAGTACCTTTGGCTCTTACCCCGTATGTATATTGGCTCGAAAGTAAAAGGTTGTTGGTAATTCTTAGTGAAACATTCAGATATGGCATGGCTGGTCCTGACTGTACCGATGACAGATACTCAATGCCTCCTCCCAGGGTCAGGCTCCTTGTCAAGCCGTAGTTAATATTGGCCCGGGAATATTTGCTGCCAGCGGCATCTTCAACTATACCAGCGCTTACAGTATATTCGAGAGTGTTTTTTGGCAGAAAATTAAAGGGGATAGTTATATTCTGCTCTCTTGTCTTTTCTTCTCCCCATGGCCCGTAAAACTTAAGTCTGACAATTGAATTGCCATAAACCAGAGGGACCTCAAAGGTAAAAAATCCTGATGCATCGGCTTTGACATAATCCACCAGGACATTATTGACATAGAGTTCAACTATCCAGTCTGGCTCAGTTCTGTCACTAAGCGTGTAGGAGCCGAAGGAACGCCTGTATGTTGTTGGTGTATTAGTAAACTGTAGCCCTATTACAGGATTATAAATAGAAGATATTGCATTAACAGAAATCTTCCCTGCCATTATTTGTCTCAACGGGGTGAAATTATTATTCACATACCGCCAGTAATAATTTTGCTGTTTCTCAGAAAAAGGGTCACTGCTGTTATAATATAATGAAGCATTTGCTTCTCCACCCGCAATCATTGCTCCGAGTGCAAGGTTAAGCCTTGTTTCGGAGTTGCCATTTATCTCCTCGGTTCCAATTGCCGACCAGTCGGCCATACCAAATTTAAATAATGGATAAGTGCGTCCAATGGTTGTGTCAGCTTTAATTTCTCCTTTAAGGCGGGTGATATTTTTTCTCATCTCCTCCTGCCGCATTTCCCTGATCAGTGGCAATTCAAGCTTGCTTTTAATTGTCGCTGACAGGGTTCGGAAGTTAAATACACAATCGAGACCGAACACTTTTCCGAACCAGGAGGCTCTGAGGTAAAGATTGGATTCTGTGCGTATCAGGTCGCCAGGTTCAAGAGTAAATATCTTATCCTGGTAACGGATCTGATTATCTGTTCGCGAGATAACATATTTTGCATCAGGACTGATAAAAAAACCAGAAATTGTTTCCAGCCCGGGAGAAGGGACATTTCTGATCTTTAGAAAATCAAAAAGGTCAGTAACAGGAAGAAACAGCTCCTGTCCTTTTATTACAGATGCAATTTCGCCACCTCCTAAAAGCGGGACATTTATAAAAATTGAAATTTCATCATATTCAGGGTATTCCTGGGCGTATAGCTTGCCGGGAATCAATATTGAAGAAAGGATGGCAATAAAAGTATAAAAACCTGTCAGAATTAAGTGCATACGATTTGACAATACTAATTTGGAGTATGCTTTTCTGACGGTCATTATTCTTTAGTCTCGTTTTTTTACAGTTAATTATTCCTGAATAAATGTTATATCAAACGAGCCACTGTAGCTGCCTGGTGGGTTGGAAGCAGAATTGCCAACAGTCAGTGTTCCGCCTATATTTAATAATGTAAATGGTGGTGAACCATTTGGTATTACAAATGGTGACACCGGATCAGAACTGCCAATGTGAAGCGTCATAGATCCCCCATTGCTTCCTGGTAAAATAACATCAGCACCGTTTACTATTGAGATCACTGTACCGGGGTTGGCAATCAGCTTGTAACTGGCTGCTGTAAATGAATAAACAAGACTCAGGAGTATAACATCACCTGTAGCAACGCGTGAACCGTCAGTATTAACCGTTACTGTTCCTCCCGAAGCACCATGGGAGAATGCACCAAAACCCAGGTTTTGCATTACAGTTACATCAACGGGTCGGGGAGGAGGTTCCTGTGCCATTAAGTCAGGGGGAAATGTGAGCATTAAAATAATCGGTATTATAATCAGACAATACCGTTTTATGTCAAATCGTGATAATTTAATTAAATTCATCAATTCTTTATAAATATCTTTTTTGAAATTCTCTCGGTACCGCTTATAAATGAAACGATATAAATCCCATCCTTAACACCTGGCTTGAATTCATGAAAACCTGTTTCATACACCTTTTCGAGAAACAGAATCTGTCCGGTTAGATTGTAAATTCTTATTGTGCCGTATCCGCCATGCAATCTGTTTATTTCAGCCTTAATTATCCCACTTACACAATAAATGTTAAAAAGATCAGCAGATATACCAACATCTGGAATTTGTGTAGTTAAATTTGAAAAATTGAGAAAAAACCTGTCATCATATTTTCCTATACCCAGATCGATATTGTATTCCCTATCGGGGAGCAGGTCCTGCTCTTTGCCTGCGATTATATCAGACAAATAAATTTTCATACCGGTTAGTGTATTATCAATATCTCTGATCTTGAAAATAATATTTCCGGCCCTGTTAAGCTTCAGTCCCAGCGGTACCTGACAGAAATCATCGGAGATCGGTGGCAATGATCTTATGGAAAGGTGCGTTCCATCCGGATTAATGGAATACAAGTTTACGACTGAAAGATCAGTATTCAGCAATTTGAGTGCATCCATCTGGTTGTCAAAATCAGGAGCTGCCTTTTCATCAAAATATATAACGACGGGATCTGATGATGCCGGGTCGTCTGAAAAGCATGCAGTGAGTCTCAGAAACGGTACCCGATTGCCTCCAACCGATTTTGTAAAAGAATGAGTAAGGTCAGTTATTCTGACACTGTTATCCGTTCCCAAGATAGCTGTTACGGGATAACTGCCGTCAGATACCTTAACAAAAAATCCCTGCATGGACGGAATGATATTGTTTACAACACCATCACTTGATTCTCCATTTATATATGTACTGTAGGTACCTCCATATTGGTCAGTAGTACTGGCTTTAAAGTAATAAAGAGCATTATCTATATAAGTTTTTGTCCATCCTGGAGCATTCCAATCGATAGGGGATGGGTATGGATTTCCTACCAAGTTAAAACCATTTGTAATGGAATTGTTATGATTATACAGGGTAACCGAAAGATTTCCATTGTTTACCACACCGGTAATATCGAACGTATTGGGAGCATTTACAGCACCAAAATTAACTGCATAACCCTGCAATGGAATAAGGAGGTTTGTTGTCGGTGTGTTGTAACTTACCCAGCCTGAGGTTGTAAGACTTTCAACGTATTTATAAAAAGTAAAAGAGCCAAGGGTTATATCATCGGCGAGCTCATTGACCGTAGCTGCCTGGAACGGGGAACTTAAATACTTGTAGCCGAATCCGGAAGGAAGATATCGTTGCATGGTGACATTTCCGGTTACATTGCCGGTTCCGGAACCATTAATGAGTGCAGTTTGTCCGGCTGATGACACAAGAGTCAGATTGCCTCCGGAAGAGAGGTCGCCGCTTTGTGCAGTAACAATTCCTGTAATATTAAGTGGACCCTGTAACGTGACACCTGAAGGATTATTGATATTCAAATCCTTAACAGTGTTGCCGGCAAAGACATTTGCTCCAATTGACTGAGCTATAGATCCGTTCATTGCAATTGTTCCGGCTGTAGCAGTGAATGTTCCGTTATTAGTGATTGTACCTGCGATCTGAATTGTATTGCCGGTAACAGTAAGTGAAGAACCATTGTCAATGATAAGGTCATTTACATATCCAACCGAACCTGAACTCAGAACAGGTTTATTGGGAACATTTGATATCTCAACTGTCATCTGGGCATCGGGTACACTGTTGCACGACCAGTTGCTGGCATTATTCCAGTCAGTGTCGATTGCTCCTGTCCAGATAACGTCTGATGTTATTGTAGCAGAGCCAGCCGCGGTTACCGCTCCGCAGCCGCCTGTCAGGGTAACGGTGTAGTTGAATATACCTGAAGTTGCCGGTACGCCGCTGATTGTAACAACATTGGCTGCCCATAGTCCATTTACTCCAACAGGCAGATCAGTTACGGTTGCTCCGGTTGCACCTGTCGTGGAATATGTGATATTTGTAATAGGAGAATTTAAACAAGTAGTCTGATTATCAGAGCCGGGAGCAGAGGTCAGTGTTATAGTGTTGTCCGGTAATAGGGTTACCAGGACCGGAGTCCGGGTGAGACTGATGCATGTACCTGCCTTTGACTCGGCATAATAGGTTGTACCATTCAACAGGATTGTTCCCGAAGCTAAAGGAGTACCCCCCGTTGATGTACTGTACCAGTCGACTGTACAGCCTGGCGGAGGTGTCGCAGCAAGGCTTGCTATGGTGGGTCCGCTTGACGCACACAAACTCTGAGGTGATGCTGCTGTGGGAGGATTTGGCTGCACAGTAAAATTTATAACAACATCATCTGACGACTGGCATGAACCGTTACTGATAGTCCATCTTAATGTATAGACCACTCCGTTCAAACCGATAAACTGGCTTGTCGGACTTGTCGGAGTTATAATATTGCCGCCTGCACCATCAACGATCGTCCATAATCCTGTGCCTACTACAGGTGTATTCCCGGCAAGCACAGCCGTGGTGATTCCACATAATGCCTGATCAGGGCCGGCATCTGAGGTGGTAGGTGTTGCGGAAACAGTAATTGGAGTTATATCGACACTTCCTGTTCCTGCACCACTATTATAGGTAAATCCGGTAAGTACATAAACACCGATTGTGGTAGTGGGCAGAAAATAAGGGATCATTCCCGGAGTTATTGTCACAGGTGTTTGTGCTGCACCGTTTACCGTATAATTTAGGACATAATCAAATGGTATAGGGCCTGGGGCTGTGAATGTTACAGGTATTCCTTCTGCCCCGCAAACCGGACCCGAAGGTGAGAATTTCGCTTTTGGCCTCAGGTTGGCAACAGATGCTAAAGTGTAATCGTCCGATCCGATTGAGCTCAACAGGCTGCTTGATGTCGTTATGCCATTATAGTCATCCCCTGCTGCCGTAGTAGCTATTTCCACCCAGTTGCCTGTGCCCGTATTGTATTTTGAGAGTCGCATGTTAGACAATCCGCCTGATACAAGCGGCGTAATATCACTGGTCGGGGTCCAGTTTATATTTACAAGAGACTGTGTCCCTGCTGCGACTATTACTGTCCAGAATTCCTGTTCACTTACAGCCATCAGGGGAGAGGTAAAGCTTGAAGATGTAGGGTTTGGATTATTGTATTCGGCTATCCAAAATGACGGACCTGACTGTATTGAAGAGATATTAAGCTTATTTCCCAGGATATTTCCAATGCCAGGTTGGTAAGTACCAATCGGGAAAAGGAAATTATCATACTGGTTTATTTTCTTAATAAGCGGGCCGCTTACGAAAGATGTTGTGCTGCCTCCTGCCGGAGTCACGCAGTTTATTATATTATTTGAAATAGACAGTGATCCAGTCGAACTTGTTGTGATAAGTCCGCTGGTGAGCAGCAGGTTATTTTTTACCTCTATACCACCGCCGGTGTTAACAGTAAGCCCTGAAGCATTGTTGATTTCAAGGTTATTAAATGCACTTGTTCCCGTAAAATCACCAAGAGCTGCGCCTACCGTCTGTGCTGAAGATCCGGCAAATGAAACTGTGGCTCCCGATCCGGTTCCGGACATGAATATTCCGGTATTGTACCTTTCCATTGCACCGAGAATCGTCAGCTTTTTATTATAGACACTGTTGTCTACAGTCGGACCGTCAATTTTCAGCTGGGTACAGATCGTAAGATTCTTATTGGGAAGAACTCTTGTTCCTGTTCCTGTAAAATATAGTATTGGAATATTATCGAAAAGATCGGCTATTATTGTATATGTTCCTGTTCCTCCATACTCCAAAGTGCAACTGTTTGCGCATGACAGGAATGTAGTGTATACTCCTGCAGGGAACGATCCGTTTTCAAGGTATAAAGTTCCGTTACCGTCTACAGTTCCGAGATTATGTCCAAAGTATGGTGAAACAACCTTTAACCTGTCATTGATGGTTGTGCGATATGCGGTGCAATTATTTGCGTCAAGAGTGACAACATTGTTGATGGTCACAATAAAGCCATTGGGCCCACCAACAGGGCATGGATAGAAATCACCACCGGTTTGGGTCCATAGCAGATTATTTGACCAGTTGCCATCTGCATTACTGGTGTATTCCGGCACATTATTCGGGAATGCCGTGGTTATACCGGCAGTGTATTCTCCGCCGAGATTGTTTGACGCAATGAAATTGTATGTAACAGTATTCAGAACCGGGTCTGCTCCGGCAGTTTTGACCCAGGTGGTACCGGGAACAATCAGCCGTGCCGCTATATAGCTGTTCTCCTGCGAGCCGGCAACATCTGTCTGAATATAACTAGTCACCATGCTGCCGGCCAGGTTTGTTACACCTGAGCTTAAAACCTGCCAGTAATATTTAAGGGCATTCGCCGGGTCAATAACTCCCGGATGCGTACTGTTAACGCCGTTAACCTGGACATAGCCAACAGTGCTGTTTGCGGTTATTGTAAGAACAGCAGGGGTATATTTACCGGAAGTACCAAGAGGGTAAGTGAATGCAGCTGTTGCTCCCGTATTAAAAAATTTTCTGAGCCCTCCGGTACTGAAGACTCCATCGGTGATGATCATTTTGGTTGCACTGAATGGGCCTCCTGAAATATTAGCTCCCAATCCGAGAGTAAACACGTTTTTCTGAATATTCAGGATCCCGGTTGTCATAGCGAGATCTTCCTGAAGTGTAATATCGTTTTCGGTTACTCCTCCGGATGAGTTATTCAATGTAAGTCTTGCAAAAGAACCTGTTCCTGAAATATGCTGTGAACTGGTTCCGTTCAGAATAATGCCACTTCCTGCTGAGTTATTGTCAGTATAACTGCTGTTATTGATCAGGTTCCCATTCAGGTTTACTGCATTCCCCAAGCAAATGAGGCTCCCCGAACCTATTGTCAAATTATCATTAACCGCGATTGAACTATTTAGAGTAAGCGACGTGCCAGGATTTACTATAAGGTCATAGAAGCTGGTTGTACCTGAAAGACTCTGTACCCCGGCGTACGAAGATCCGTTTGTGACACTGAATGTAGTTGTGTTTGAACCGGCCATATAACCGGTGGCTCCTGATGTATTTGTGAAGTTCCCGTTAAAGGTTATGTTGACATTGTTTGAATTCAATACACTGTTGGCATTAATAATCATGTTGCCGTTAAGTGTAAGTGGACTGGCAAGTACCCTTAATGCTGCATAATTTGCAACTGATAATCCTGTGATGGTGAGGTTATATAATGGAATCGTTGCATCGATAAAATAGTTTTGAGGTGCCCCGACTCCTGTATTTGAGAATATTATAGTGCCCCCTGTTACCGAACTGGAATCCGGCCTGAGATAAAGGTCGCCGAATAAGGATGATGGTGTGGTTGTGGAACCATTGCCACGGACAATGGTAAGGGTTCCATTTGTCATTTTGAATACGCTTCCCATATTCACAACCTCAAACCTGGCATTGGTGTTGACATAAGCCTGTCCGTTTACGGTTACTGTACCGCCTGATTGCCTGTACTTGAGAATTCCACTGGCATTTGAAGGATTACGTCTTATCTGTCCATTCACAAATAAAAGACCTCCCTGAACATCAATAGTTGAAGTTCCACTGGCAGAATACTCGATATCATTGTTGAAGTTATCTGTCCCGGTAATACGCCCTACATATACATTCCCATTCACAATCGTCAGGGTACCCTGTAGTAGCAGGTCTCCATTATTGTTTGGAGCAGCACCAATAAGAATATTCCTGTTTCCGGTGTTGCTCGGTAGATTGATATACAACCCTGCAGTTGCCGGAATATTGAAAGGAGTGGTTGTGGAAATTGTAAAATCAGTGGCAGGGTTGGTACGAATATACCTGAATGTCCCGTTTTTCAGAGTGAGCCAGGCATTAGCTGGTGTGGTAAGTGTCCCGGCTATATCACAGGTAAGTGTTGTAGCCTGCGATGTACCTTTATTTACAGTGACAGAATTGAAGATAGTAAGGGGGGAACCTGTTGTACTTGAAATGCTTGCTGAATTGGGGCCGTTGAAAGTTACCGGTATATAGGTAAAGTCCGCCTTGGCCTGAGTTGTGGAGGGAGAATTTGTGAGACCGTTGGCATTGTTTATCAGGCTGCCGCCTATGGTTATTGTCTGGTTAGTGGCTCCACTGTATACGTATAATCCGGAAAGTGTTGAAACTTTAACATCGCCTCCGATCACAAAATTCTGGGCAATGGTCCCGCTACTATACCATATAAGAGCTCCGCCCTGAATATCCAGATTTCCGTTAATTGTTATTGTTTTTGGAACGGTTGCAACCGAACCAGGATAAGCCGTTCCCCATGCTGGCAGGAACCATGAATCGGCATTCTGACCTCTTGTTATAAGGTTGCCATAGATAATAATATTCAGATTACCAAAAATTACATTGGAACCTCCAAGTGGAGAAAGTATAAGGTTTCCGTAACTCGAAATATTTGATGGAAGATAGTATGTTCCTCCGGCAGCTGGATTTGTTGTGTAAAGTTCAGTGGTTCCCATATTCACATTATAATCGGAGAAATCTCCTGAGGGGAACTCATAGGTTGACGGACTGGTGTAGTTGGTGGTAACCCTGAAATTCCCGTTTCCGTTTGGATGGGTTGTTACTCTTCCGAAGACAGAACTGGGGTTATATCCGACATCAAGGGCTGAACCCTTCTCAATTTGAAGCGTTGCACAACTGACAGATCCTGTGTTGGAAGTATTATTGCTGGTAGCAAGATATATGCTGTCATTTCCGCCTATGATGACAATATCGTTAGTACCGGGAGGAACAGCTGGCGGATTATCTACAGTATGACTCGTTAAGGACCAGGTATTTACATTACTCCATAAACCGGATTGTCTCGAATAATAAATTGAAGGTGTGCCGAACGGATCTATCGGGTTATCATCACCGGCTGTATAATCACCATCAATAAATGCTACATTCTTCAGAAAAGCACCGGGATTCGGATCACCGAGTGCATTGGTGGCTGTGTCTATATCGCTTGATGTACCTTTGCTCCATGTCCTGTTTACCGTGTTAAACCGTGCAGGGACATACTCAGTTTCAGTAATTCCGGCACCAGTAACCACATTACTCTGGTCGTATGTATAACTGTGCGTCAGATTGGCTGTCCCAAGTGTGAATCCTGAAGAAAGGACCCTCCAGTAATACGAAAGACACCTTCCCGAAACAGTAACGTTGGGATGAGCATAATTGACCGGAATGACAGTGATTGAACCGTAAGCAGTTGGAGCACCGTTAAGTGTGAGCGTTGCAGGAGTATAATTTGTTACACCGATCGGGAACAGGAAATCGCCGGGTGCTGAAAAAACCTTGGTAACACCTCCGTCGCCATTATTTCCTTCGCACTGGATATACCTCAGGGCACCTCCGTTAGCTATTGTTGCTGATCCATTTAGCTGAAGGTTAAAGGTACTAATATTGAAGATCTTATTTTGCGAGAAAGTGAGGGTACCGTTGACCGTTATACCTGCAAGAAGTGAAACCGGGGCAACAGCTGCATTTGTGTTGTTAAGCTCAATGTTCCCGTAAATGCCAACACCATCAATGGTTTGTAGATTGGTCCCATTAAGGTTTATCTTCCCCGTACCGGCTGTGGTGCCGGAATTATAAAGACTTCCCGCAACATTAATAGTGTTACCATTATCATTAAGAGTACCAAAAATAAGACTCAGATTACCGGCAATATTTACAATGGTTCCCGAAGTACCGGCAAAATTAACAGCTATGCCGGCGGATTTGTTTAATGTGAGGTTGTTAAGAGTCTGATTCGCATATAAAAAGAAATTCTGGACCGCGTTACCATTAAGAGTAGTGGTGTTATTACCGGCAGTATAGGTTGTTCCACTTGCAATTGTCAGATCACCTCCAACAGTAACATCGAGATTATTGGCTGTAAGTATACCTGATGTTATATTAAGGTTGCCGATAACTGTTATTGGTAAGGTATTGAGCAGTACTGCAGTTGACCCGCTTGCCCTGTCTATAAGAAGGTTTCCCAGGGGAGCTGTCGAATATATAAGGTAATCAGCATCATTTGCAGGTATGGAACCTGTAGTCGGCAATATCTCAACTGTTCCTCCACTTACACTTATGTCGGAAGATGCGCAGAGCACCTGGAAGGCATAAGTCGGAGCCGCAGTACCACATACATCGAATATCCTTATGGTTCCACCTGACATTGCAAATCCATTTACACCGCCGCTATTGGTTATGCTGAATGAACCCGCAGCAGCATCAATACTTCCCACAGAACGCACATTGTTCAAAGTTGCACTGACTAGTCCTGCAGGTGTAAATGTAGTTGTTGTTCTCTGGAAGCGTCCTCTCAGCAACAATGTTCCTCCAGTCTGTGTATATGATATTAAGCTGTTTGCCAGTGATGAAGAATGAAACTGCTTTGTATCCAGGGTTCCACCATTTAATATAAACTGACCAGGTGCGTAAGACCAGTAAAGTATGCCGCCTGATTCACGGGTTGAAAGGTAACCATCGTTTATTTGCAATTTACCAAGTACAGACAGACCACTGTTCCCTGAAGCAGCATTGATACCCATTGTTGAATTATCGGGAGCCGCAACTCCATATGCCCCGTTAACCTCCCTGTAATCATCAGCTGTCGACAGAACAATTACACCTGCTCCATCAAGTATCATTGCAGCCTGTAAAGGTATGGTAAAATCGCTTGAAGGGGAGCCTGCTGTTGCTCCTTCTGAGAGCGAGGGTATAACAGTCAGCCCCTGCAATATGAGAGAACCGTTTCGTACCCACAGTGACTTTTTCAGATTTGGATTTGCGCTTGTTGCAGGGGCTGTATTATCTCCTGCTGAGGTATTTGCCCCAAATAGCCTGAAATTATTATACGCAGAGGAATAGATTGTAAGCCTGAATGTCTGATCTGTTCCTTTATCAAGAACGAGATTATAAAAATCTGTCTGACCATTGCATTTTAAACTCCTGTCAGAAAGTCCATTAAAATATATTGTAGCAAACCCTGTGGTCGGTCCATTCACCAATGGGGGGAAACTGTTGTAAACCGGGTAGGCAAGATTTGTAAATTTTACTGTACCGTTGTTGTTGAAGTCACCATAAACCTGTACCCTGTGTGAATGCAGTTCATAATAATTAATGAAACCTCCTGTCGTACCGTTGATACTGAGAGGGCTGGTAACTGTGTTTGTAACTCCTGTACCTACAGTAATGGCAGCCCCGTTATCGACGGTAACATTACCATTAATAATAAGCTTCAGCCTCTGGGCAGTTGCATCATTTATCTGGAAAGTTCCCTGTTTGACATAAAGATTACCATTAAGTGTGATATTGTTTTTCTGAATTACGGTTCCTGTTGTTTTAATAGTAAGGTGATAATAGGTAGTCTGTGTAACGGGCATGATTATACCTGCATCATATTCTGTTGTTCCTCCTTCCGATGTGACGAAAGTATTTATTATGACAGGCGTCGGAAAACTGGCAGATGACAACTTAAGTGTACCTCCTCCCCGAAGAGCATAAATGCCATTTGTGAATCCGTAAATATTCTGATCAAGAAAACCGCCGTCGTTAATAGTAATGTCAAGTGACAGGGTGGAAATATTGGCTGGCAAAGAAACGGTACGACCCGACAGGATTATAACTTTATCATTATCCCCGGGCACAGTAGCGCCAATTTGAATTGTGCCGCTTGGGTTCGATGTCCATGTGCCTGGTGTGTTCCAGTCTCCGGCCTGGTAAGAATAATAAATATGCTGTATGCTTGCACCAATACAGAAATATGGGCCAGGATTAAGGACTGTTGGTGATACTATTGAAGATGTATTACTGGATCCACCAATGGCCGTATAATTTCCGGAAACAACAGATGACATACCAATCGTCTTTGAAAAATCCAGTCCACTTTCATATAATTCTATCTTTGCACTCGTTAAATTTCCGCCGTTGGTATTTATTAAAGCCCAATACCGAGGGTACACTGCACTAAGTGTTGTTCCATCGCCAGTTAACGCACCTGTGGCATTTACCGACGCCCTGAGAACCGGACCGGTAACACCGGTATTTACATCTCTTATATTAATTCCTTTAAAAGATCCTCCTTCTCCTATTGGAAATAAATAATTATTACCTGTTCCAACCAGATTTGCCGATAAAGTCGTTTCAACATATCCTGTGGTGACATTCACAAAAGATCCAGGTGTCCAGGCTATTGCTGTCGCAGGATTGGTGTTAGTGATTTTCAGATAATTTGTTCCGGCCTGTAAAATCCCGCTGGTAAGAGTTAAAACTCCAGCAGATGCAAGTGTAATGTTACTGTCCATTGTAACACCATTCGCATTGTTTATTGTAAGATTGGCCAGATTTGTAACACTTGCCGGAATAAATACTCCGGCAGAGGAGCCGCCAAAAGATAAACTTGATGTAGCTACAACTGATAAGTTACCGGGTGTTCCGGTAATTGGTGGTCCATTAAGAGTGAGTATCCTGGGACCTACAGTGAAAGTCCCTGCAGTCAGAGTAAGAGTCCCGTTTAGTGATAAATTTGCCCCAATTGTTATATTCCTGCTTATTATGAAATTATTTAATCCGCCTGCCACTGCATTTAATGTTATATCTGCACCGATTCCAATTGTCAGGTTGGAGTTTGCACCTCCGGTTAATGAACCTCCTGCATAGGAAAGAATTCCGGTATCTGACAGAGTAAGTGTATTAGCTGCAATTGACAAAGCACCTGAATTAAGGGTAAGAGTTCCCCCGACTGTAACGTTGCCACACATCGTAACTCCTCTGTTGGTAGTAAGATTATTTAATGTCACCCCCGGCAAGCTTGTTGCAGCTCCGGCACCAATAATAATATTGGAAGTTGCACCTCCGACAAGAGTTCCGCAATTTATTATACCATTAAGCGTTAGTGTGTTTGCTCCAATAGACAAACCCCCTCCGGCAGGATTGAAAGTTCCGCTCAAAGTAAGTGAACTTTGCAAGGTGACTATATTTGTATTTGTTATTGAAAGGCCATTTAAAGCAACGACACTGGTTGGTATAAGAACGCCGGCTGATGTCCCTCCAAAAACAAGACTGGATGCGGCGGTTGTTATTAAGTTTGCAGGTGTACCGGCAATAGCTGGCCCGTTAAGTGTGATTATATTTCCACCAACAGTAAAAGTACCGGCTGCAATAGTAAGAGTCCCATTTAGTGATAAATTTGCGCCAACTATTATATTCCTGCTTGTTGTGAAATTATTTAGTCCGCCTGCAACGGCATTCAGTGTAATGTCTGCCCCCGTTCCGATTGTCAGGTTAGAGGTTACTCCTCCGGTCAACGAACCGGCTCCATAACCAAGACTTGCTCCATCAGATAAAGTAAGAGTATTTGAGGCAATGGATAATGCTCCTGAATTAAGGGTAAGAGTTCCCCCCACCGTAACATTTCCAGCCATTGTTTTATTACCGCTACCGGAAATAGTAAGATTGTAATATGAACTTACATTCACTGTCTGAGCTGCACCTGAGAAATTTATCGTATTTCCGCTGTTCGTTGCTGAAAGGGTGATAATTGCAGAAGTTCCTCCCAGATTTAGTGTTGAGTTAATGCCCTGGGTCAGTTCTCCTGTTCCTCCAAGTACTGTCCCAACGGATAATGTTCCGTTATTAGTAAGAGTTACACCGGTAACAGTCACTCTTGGTATTGAAAATATTCCGGTTAATGCCTGATTGTTTGTGTCAAACGTATAGATACCTGTTCCTGCATTAAAAGTACCATTGTTTGCAATTCCACCGTTTATCGTAATTGCTTCATTAACAGTATTGTTATTCCAAATACCAGTAACATTAAGGGTTACAAGCCCAATAAATGTTTTTGTCCCGGTAGTGCTAGTATGATTGATTGTTCCATTTAATGCCGTTGTACCGTTTATAGTAAAATTAAATCCTCCGATATTTAATATTGCCCCGTTGGCTACAGATAAATTTGTGCAGGCTGATGCGACGTTAACATTCACGGTGTATCCACCTTCAATAAAAACATTATCTCCGGCAACAGGTACACTTGCACCTGACACTCCCCCTGAAGTTGCCGACCATGTTGTGGTTGCATTCCAATTGCCAGTTGCAACAGAATAACGATCCGCAGCAATCAGATGAATTGTCGTTAAAAAAGAGACAACGGCTATGAAACCTATCTTACATATCAGGATTCTATTTATCATAACTTAGATTGTTCAATGCATCTAAAATGCATTCTCAACACAAATGTCACTTCAGGTTCAATTCTGCCTCTGCATATCTTAATGGTTTGACGTCAGAAGGCGCCGAGTAGATGACTCGCAATGTTCCTGACCTGAAGTCCACCCCGGGGACTATGTTTAGATTAAACTGAAACTTTCTGAGAGAGTTAGGTGTATAAACTGCCACCCCGTTTGCAACGCCAACGCGGGTAATCTTTCCCTGGGTTGAGATGTAGTCTACCGTAATATCTCCATAAACAGACATGTTTCCTGTTCTGTTGAAAACAAAGCTGAATCTTGGAATGGTATCATTCACAGTCTTGAATGACAGATCTGTCATGGTAATTCTGGTTGTGGATTCTCCTACCCTTATTATAACAGGTATGGTTATTCCGAATATCGGAGTAAGTCTGACTGAAATTGACGTTGTATCCTGTGCCGCTTCTTTTTCCCCCAATGGCCTGGCTTTAGGAACTGATCTGAAGTAAAAGTGAGAGCGGTATTCTCCATCGGTAAGATCGTTTGATCTTGTTACTTGTACTTTAACAACCTGTGCTTCATTGGGTCCGAGAGTGACCGATCTTGGAAAGAATCTTATATACTTGTCGGCAAACCGCTGACCAGGATCAGGATCGGTTATGATTTCAAAACCTCCATCGTCTTTCATTCTGATCTCAACAAGGGAAATAGCATATGTGGCCGTATCCTGTCCCGTATTTGCAAGGTTAAGATCAATTGATCTTTTTGAACCATCGAAGACTATTCTTCTGGGAGTTATCAGAAGATTTCCCTGAGCATTAAGATCTGCAGCAAAAAAAAATAAGATTCCAGCTAAAGCTGAAAGAACTATACAAATCGACTTCATCTTTGTGGAATCAGCAAATTTTGGGTTTCTGTTTAATTTGGGTAAGGACATTTAATTATAATTTTAAGTAGTCCATTAATTGAAGTCAAATGTAATTGTATAAGATCCTGTATATATTCCAACCGGATTATCAGTAAGCGTGCCTACCTCAAGTGTGGCTCCGACATACACTTCCTGAAAACCGTTTTGAAGCTTGCCGGCTCCGATACCCGGAGATGGTACCGATACCCAATCCTTAACCTGCATTGTTTTTGCATCTGATAAATGTCTAATGACTATAGGATCTGAGGGTAATGTGATTGAATATGCAGCATCAACTTCACCGGTGACATAAAAACTGGCGGCATTTGCGGTTCCCGGGCCTTTAAACACACTTCCCAGTACAGAAATTGTACTCCCGGGAGTAAGTATGATCTCGCCACCCTGAGGACCGGGAGAAAACCTTCCGAAATTAAGCTGAGAAGTCTCACTGGCACTAAATACCGGTATTATTTCGGCCAATACATGCCCGGTCGCACTAACTGGCGATGAGACCTGGGCATGTATCTTTATTACTAAAGATGATAAAATAGCCAGGCTGATAAATATTTTAACTAGCCTTATTTTAAGCACTTTTCAGTTGTTATTCTTACTTATCCTATTAGTTGTAATTTATCGTTACAGTAAGATCAGTATTATTTGTGTAAGTACCGGCTGCCTGTGCTGTACCTACAGTAAGTGTTGCGCCCATTTGCAAAGTAGTTGTACCTCCAACGGGAATAGCATTGGTTCCGGCAGGAATACTACTTGAAATAGCGGTAATATCCATCGTTCCACTTACAGATCCGGTTAGCGTAATAGGTAGGGTCGGCAGCGTGACATCAATATTTCTACCTGCTTCACCAGTAATGGTAAATACTGCTGCAGTCGGAGTTCCGCCTATAAGGAAAACACCAGCTCCTGAAACACTCCTTGTGTTATTCTGGGCAACTATTACATCTGCCCCTGTAGTGGCTGCAAAGGAGCCAAAGTCAAGCTGTGTGGTAGCGCTAATTGTAAGTGGCTCAAGTACCAGAGCTGTGGCTGTTGCAGTTGCAGATACCTGAGCAAATGTACTGACTGAGAAGGCAATCAATAGGATTGCTAACATGATAAATTTAGTGATTTGTTTCATTTTGTCTGATTTTTGTTAGTTTTTGGAGTTAAGAATAAGTATTATTATTTCCCGTTTTTATTAAAGCTTTCCTTATTATTTTATGAGCATGGCCAAACGAATCATAAGAAAGCCTAGGATGCCAAATATAGGTTATAATAAATAGTTATCAAATCATCATTCCTAAAAAAGTTGTTAATAACTTTGTGAAATTATTAACAATGTTTAACGAGAGAGGAATATTTGATTTTTATTATAACTTTGTAAAGACGCATTAAAACGATTTAATTGATGAATAAGCCGAAACTTATTTTTGTAGTTGATGACGATTCATTTATTAACATGCTGGTTGTTAAACGGTTTGCTTCAGAGGGCTACCGGGTTGAGGCTTATGAAAATGGAGAAGATTGCCTTGCTGCTCTGAACAAAAAACCTGACCTGATAATTCTCGATTATTTTTTTTCTAATAGTGAGCATGAGGTAATGAATGGAATGGAGGTATTCGATAAATTAAAAGAAATAATGCCCGATATTCCAGTCATCATGTTATCCGGACAGGATAAGGGAGAAATTGTGCTGGAACTTGCGCGCAAAGGGATAGATGATTATATTATTAAAGATAATAACCTGATCGATAATCTCAATACAGCAATCAGGGAATTATTCGACAGGCTTCAATAACATTAATGCACCTATATCTAACAATGTAGGGTATTGTCGCGACAATACCCTACACTAATTTTTAATAACATCATAACGTAATAACGCAATACCGCAATAACGAAATAACGTCATTTCAAAATAAAATTATAGGTAATTGTGCCTTTCTGAATATTAGGGGCATCGGGTTTTGATTCAAACCTGGCCTTCAGGGCAGCTTCTTTTGCAACCCTGAGAAGATATTCATCGAGTGTTGTTGATCCTTTTTGTCCGGGTATTGCCTGGATCACTTTACCATCCCTGTCAACGCTGACTTCAACAACAACCCTGCCCCCAACCTGGATTTCGTATTTAGGGAGGGGGAGTGCCTGAAACCCTCTTCCCTTTAAATCATAAGAAATTCCCTTGTCCCCGAGTCCGCTTCCATCACCTCTTACATTTGAATCAACTGAACCTGTTTTTGCACCCTGGTTCCCGGGTCCTCCGGTCACCCCTTCACTGGTTGAATTGGTACCTGCATTTTTCGAGTTAGCCAGGGCATTTTTTGTACGGTTAATAATATCGGTCTGTCGTTGTTGTTCAGCTTCAACTCTTTTTCTTTCAATTTCTTCCTCAACTTTCTTTTTCCTATCAGCTTCAAGCTGTTCTTTTATTTTCCTGTCAGCCTCAATCTTTTCACGTTTTTTCTTCAAAGCCTCGGGATCTACTTTTTTAACCTCCGGAGCCTCCTCTGAATTCTGGGTAAGTAAGGCATCTTCGGCCTGCTTTTCCGCCGATTTCAGAGGTGGGGGAGCTGAAATAGTTTTCTCAACCACTGGTGGTGATGGTTCAATAAGTCCGCTTCCTGTTTCGCCGGTTCCGAAATTAACCAGAATGCCCTCTTCTGTTTCGGGTGGAGGCGGCATCGAAAAGCCAACAAGAACCAGTAACAGTAATAAAACCAGGTGGATTATTACAGTACCGGCTATTCCCTTGCCTCGTTCGGAAGGGAACCTGTAAAGGTCGTTATTTGGGCGAGGTTGCAATTATCAGTTTATAATTATTTGCCTGAGCAATATTCAATACCTTAACCACACTTTCAAACGGCACACTCTTATCTGCATGCAATGAAATATACGTATCGGGCTTATTTCCAAGCTTTTGCTTCAGGATAGCCTCCAGGTCATCTATGCTGACTGGTTGTTGCTCAACGTAATACCTCTGATCGCTTGTTATTGAAACCGTTGTCTGAGGTTTAGCCGATGTCTGTGTACTTCCTTTTGGAAGCAACAGTTTCAGTGCTGTAGGATGAACCAGTGTTGACGTTAACATGAAAAAGATAAGCAGGTTAAAGACAACGTCAGTCATACCTGTAGAACTGAAATTGATACTGATCTTGTTTCTTTGGGAAATTGCCATCTTAGAGTTCAGATTTTACAGGTTCATTTAAAATATCCATAAATTCAGTGAGGGTGGCCTCTAAATTAAATACCACCCTTTCAACTCTCACTACCAGGGTGTTATAGGCGAAGTAGCCAATAATACCAACAATTAATCCGGCTACTGTTGTAATAAGAGCAGTATAAATACCGCCCGACATCATTGAGACATCAATGTTATTGCCCGCCTGCGACATGGCATAGAATGATTTCACCATTCCAATAACTGTACCAAGAAAACCCAGCATTGGTTCTGCTCCTGTTATTGTGGCCAATGTGGGGAATCCTTTTTCCAGTTTGGATATTTCCAGTTTACCTACAGTCTCAATTGCAGTACTGATATCCTGCAAAGGTCTTCCAAGTCTTGAAATCCCTTTTTCAACCATACGCGCCGACGGACTGTCAGTCGATCTGCAGAGCGCAAGAGAGGCATCTATCTTACCATCATGGATATAGTCCTTGATCCTGTTCATGAAATTAATGTCTTCTTTTGTGGCTTTTCTGATTACATAATATCTTTCAATAAAGATATAAGCCGCAACAAATGACAGGAGTATAATGGGAATCATAACCCAGCCTCCTTTCATAGCAAGGTCAAGCAAGGTAAGTTTAATTTCACCTGCTTTGTCAACAGGAACGACACCTTCCTGCATAATTAACTGTAAAAATGCCATATTCTTCTTTTTGTTTAATAATTATCAAATATTTATAACAATATCTTCAAGGTTCTTTATCGTGCGAAGATATTAAAAAACGTAATTATAGAGGGTTCTATTATCCGGTGTTAATAACAATGTCAAAATTTTTATTAACTGACAGGAGATTATATGAGGTTATTAAGGTTTATTTCTTTTTTACTGATGGTTCATCCTCTTTCTTCATATCAGATTTGACTTTCTTTTTAAAGAGGTCAGATAATTTATTAAAATCTTTAGTGAACAATATACCTATACCCTGGGTATAGGGTCCCAGACCGGTATAAATATCGTTAACCCTGTTAAACACTTTTAACCGCAGCCTTTCAGTAAGTTTGATCTCTGCATCAAAATCGCCCATTATCTGACCTGTGTTACTTGAAGCTGCTGATGTGCCCATAACGTCAAGGTTCCCATTTAGAATAACTTTATCATTCAGAAGCTGAGTTGACAAGGCAACCTGCAGTTCCTGGGGATTAATATCAAGATTATTATTACTGCTTCCGGGTCTGTAGACAAAGCCAAGGTCAAAATCGTTACTTATCTGCGATAACCAGTTGCTCAGCTGGGTTGAAATCATTTCAGTTGTGGTAACTGCCATGGCTGAAGTACCTGTAGAGGTTGCGGAACCGGCGTAATAAAAGCTATTCATAACAAGAAGATACACAAACTGACGGTTTAATTCTTCCTCTGATGTAATGGCATTCCTCACCAATGTTTTTGTTTCCTCATCGGAATTAGGCAGAATAATATCGAATTTAACAATCGGATTGAAAAGCTTGCCTGAAAGGTACAGCTGAGGTTCAACCCGTACTCTTTTACTATATGTATCCCCAAGTATAGGAGAAAGCGAAGCTTCCAGGTTTTTATAAATAGCTTTCAGTTCAATTTCTGCATTATCAATATCACCATTGAACATTATTCTTCCCCCGTTATCAACAATGAATTTCTTGTTAAGGAGATTGCCTGCAGTAAACAAATAATCGCCGTTCTCAATTATATAATCACCTGATATTTTAAATTCTCCTCTGGGGTTAAGGGTTATATTTAACATCCCCGAACCACTACCTGTTATTTTATCCCCGACTTTTGAATCAAAAATTATCTGAACCTCTGCATCAGGTGTAACTTCAAGATCAATGTTAATATCCATACCGAGTTGTTTTGACGGAGGCGGGATATGATCGACAGACACTAAAGAATGATAACCTTCCTTATTTTTTGTTGAGTCGACAAAACTTATAAATGAATTATCCGAAACCGAAAGACTGTTACTAAGAGGTATAAAGAATTTAGAATTTTCGCCTGTTTTTGCTGATATGTCAAAAGAAAGAGTACTCGGACCGCTTTTTATTTTTGTAACACCGGAAGCATAAACAGTGCCGTAGAACATGGGATTGTCCTTGGCCTGTGTGTTTAGAACCAGGAAGTTCTTAGAATTTATATTGATTACAAGATCGGCATTGAAAATCTGGAAGTTCTTATGATAAACCGCTCCGGAAAGAGTCGCATTATTCCCTCTGGGGTCGGTAATTTTAATATTATTAAATTTTATGCCCTCATTATCAAACCTTATGGTGTCGTTTATTTTATAAACTGTCTGAAGATAGTTTACCTTAAGTGATGTATTTTCCATCATCATCCTGCCAGTAAGAAAAATATTATCAGCATCTCCATGTAATTTAATACTGCCCGATGCCGATCCTTTTATGCCTGAAGCAAACACCTTAAGTAAAGGATTAAGAAAACCGACTGGTAATTTTACAGCCCTGGCAGAAAGGTCTATTTCTTTCTGAGCAGGATTGTAATTTCCTGCTACATCGAACATTTTTACTCCGTCTAAATTATTTGAGGCATTGATATTTATTACTTTTTCATCTTTATCCCAGTCAGACCGGATCAGAATATCTCCGTAATTGCTTGAGAGAATTGAAAAATTTTCCACATTTAAGTTGCTTTCCAGTAAAAGGTCATGGTAAACATTGGTAAGCAGGACCTTTCCGTTTAACAATCCGCTTATGTTAAGAGGAATCTTGTTCGGATCATTATTATTTCTCTGGGCAAAGTAGTTCAGGGGTGAGACGTCTATTCCCTCAAATTCAAGATGCAATGTGTCGGAAGGGTTTTCTGAGACTATACCCTCAATCTTATAGAAGTGATCATTATTATTGATCAGTAGTCTGTTTATTTGTATTGAATTTGAATCGACTACAATAGAAGAGTTACTGATCTTCCACAGGTTGTTATTAGAAATAATATGTGTGGAATCGATATCAACTGTCAGTATTGCATTACTTTTTTCATGAGTGTTCTTTGCAATAGAACCCCTAGCAATGAAGAGTCCTTTGTCGAGGTCTTTATCTCTGTTATTCCAGTCAACTGTAAATATAAAATTATCTGGTTTAGTCTTAAGGTCTGCAAAAAAATCTTTTAATTCAGATTGTTCAAGCAAAGAAAGAGTTGAACTTTTTATTTCAGCATCCATTACGGAATCTGCGATATTCAAATTAAAAGTAAAATCGTGGAAAATATTGTTCTTGATAGTAAGGGATTTTGCCATTCCTTCAATAGTTATTACACTGTCGGGGAAAACTGACCCGGAAATTGTACTTTTATCAGCTAAGAGGATACCCGTCTTGAAAAAGTCATTGATCTTATCTGTATTCCTGAAATTGATATCAAACGTGAAATCATTATTTATGAGACCATTATGCTTTCCTGTTTCAGGGAATTGAGACGGCATAAGTTTTGAGAGAGTGTTTTTAATAAGATCCCCAATTGTCGCAAAATTATAATAACCTTTGATATCGGCATCCACAAAATCAGTACGAAGGCTTAAAACGGGTCTGTTATTTTCGCTGAAAGTTTTTATTGAGAAATCGTATAGTTCAAAGTTCTTGTTGTGTTTTATGAAGTTTGAATTAAGAAGTTTTATTTCACCATCGAGGTTATCTATACTGTTACCTTTAAAATTAGAAGTAAGTAACAGGGTTAGTGAGGAAGATGTGTCTGCTTTGTCAAAATTCAGCTTATACAGGTTTGCCTCAGCAAGGTTTAAGGTAAAGTCAAATTCAGGTAATTCGTTTTTGAAATTAAACAGGCCAAGAAAATCCATTTTAATATTTTTGTCAGCAACTTTAATACTTCCGTCCCAGGTTTTTTCGGTAAAAAAGCCATTCAGGCTTACGTTTCTGTATTTGTACCTGTTAATCTCAATACTATCTATATTCCCGGTAAGGTTACCTGCAAATTTATTCAGGGAATATGCATATCCATCGACATTTGCCTTCATACTGACCTTTCCCAGTAAATCAGTCTTTCCGGTTAAGCTTCCCAGGTCAATCCCCCTGCAGGTAAGAAGTCCTTTTATTTTATACCTTTTCGATGCTTCAGGACGGAGAGAAATATCTGTTCTGATGTTACCCTGACTGGTCCTGAATTCGCCATAAGTAACAAAATCGGTAATGAACCCGGTAAAATTACCATCAAACGAAATATTTCCCAGCTTATGAAGAACCTCCGGCAAAACAATATTTCCATTCCCGGGAATCCTTATTTTTTCAATATCTTTTACATTGGTTTTAAGATCGTTAACGCCAATATAAATATATGCATTATCAATCTTTGGCAGCCCTGACAGGTCAAAATCGCAACTGAGGGTAGTGGAATCCCTGTATGACAGATTTATATCGCGGCCCCTGAGTTCCGATATTGTACCCATTATTTTCCCCGAAAGCCAGACAGATTCACTATAACCATTTAATGAGGGGATAAAATACCTCAGATCCGATGATGTTATAAGGGACTTTTCAAGTACTATATCAAGATTTACCTCATCTGTAAATCTCTTAAAGGAATCTGATGAATCGGCTTTCAAACCTATTCTTCCGATATTTATTATGCTGCTGTCGCTGTTTAAACTGACCGATTTAAAGAGAAACTCCTGCTTTGATAGTAAAACAGAACCTGACATCCTGTTTATAAAGAACCCGCTCTTCTCCTTAAATGCAAGATTGTAAATATTAAAGATTGTGGAATCATTCTTAATCTTTAAGTCTTCAATAATTCCATTCACAGCTGTAAGCTTAAGGTTGTTAAAGTCAATGCCCGGTTTATTTTGCAGTGCGTTACTGTTTATAAGGGAGAACCCCGCATCACGAACATCAATCTGATCGATGCTGATTTTGCCACCTGACTTGCTGGTTGTATCGGAAGGAGTCTTGAGTAAATCAAGAAACCATGAAAGGTTTGTTACTCCTGTGGAATCAGTAATAATGGCTACATCGGGTTTAATAATGCTCACTCTTCCCATCCTGAAGGATTTCCTCTTAAAATCAACTCCCCTGATACCGGCTGTGATTCTCTGTGTATAGATCAGAGTATCGTTATTCTTGTCTTTAATAAGCATATCGCTGACTACAAGCCTGTTAAAGAACTTAAATTCGACCTTGCCTACTGTTATGGTTGATTTTATTTCATCTGAAAGGTGACTTGTTATTCTTTGTACAATCAGAGTCTGTACTTCAGGAACCTGCAAAACGAGATATAGCAGGGTAGGGGGCATAATAATTATCCCAGCTACAATAATAAAATACTTAATCGATTTTTTAATAATTTTGACCATTCAGGAGGTTTAAAAAATCAATAGTCAAAATAACCTAAAATATACCGAAAAACAAAGTATTAATGGCAGTTACAATCTTAGCAATAGAATCTTCATGCGATGACACCTCCGTGGCAGTTATAAGGGATGGTTATATTTTATCCAACCTCATTGCAAACCAGGAAATACACATGGCATATGGCGGAGTAGTTCCGGAACTTGCTTCCCGGGCTCATCAGGCCAATATTGTGCCGGTAACTCATATGGCTGTTACCGAAGCAGGAATAAAAAATGAAGATATAAATGCTGTTGCCTTCACCAGAGGTCCCGGACTTTTGGGATCATTACTTGTGGGGACGTCTTTTGCAAAAGGTTTTGCGCTTGCCCTTGGTATTCCATTAATAGAAGTAAATCATCTTCAGGCACATGTTCTGGCTCATTTTATTCTTGAGAAGAACAGAGAGAACAGGCTGCCGAAATTTCCATTCCTGTGTTTACTGGTTTCCGGAGGCCATACACGAATTATTGTTATGAAAAGCCATCTCGAGATGGAGGTCATCGGAAATACTATTGATGATGCTGCAGGTGAGGCATTTGATAAATGCGGGAAAGTTATGGGCTTCACATATCCTGCAGGACCTCTGATAGATAAACTGGCAAAAGAAGGAAACAAAAATGCTTTCAAATTTGCCAAACCCTTTGTTAAAGGACTTGACTTCAGCTTCAGTGGACTGAAAACCAGTTTTCTCTACTTTTTGAGGGACAAAATTAAGGATGACCCCGATTTTATTGAAAACAATAAGGCTGACCTGTGCGCATCGCTTCAAAATGTCATTGTAAATATTCTTATCGGCAAATTAGTTAAAGCTTCAGTGCAAACAGGGATAACAGAGATAGGGATAGCCGGTGGCGTATCAGCTAATTCAGGCTTAAGAAAAGGCATGGAGGAGGAAGCTGAAAAGCTAAAATGGAATTTATTTATTCCGGAATTCAGGTATACAACAGATAATGCCGCAATGATTGGAATTACAGGTTATTATAAATATCTCAGGGGAGAATTTTCAGGCCAGGAAATAACTCCGCTTGCAAGATATTGATGGAAATTAAAATCATTGGTTGCTGAATTATAATATTAGGTGAGTAATTTTACTGACTCTTTTTTAGAGAGATTAGAATAATGAGTAGACTATTTATTATAAAATTCTTAAATTAGTGGTAAATTATTTGATATGGAGGAGTTGAGGATAGCACCAACAAAAAATACACCTGAGATTTTTTTGAGTCCTGATGGAGTAGTTCGTATCAAGGGCAGATCAATTCATGAGAATGTAGCAAATATATTCACGCCCGTTGAAGAATGGGTATCGGAATATATAAGAAATCCTGCGGAAGTAACTTCTGTAGACATGCATCTTGAGTATTTTAACAGTGCCAGTGCCAAGGTGTTTATTCATCTGTTACAAAAGATAACCTACGTATCATTGAAACACAAAAAGTATATTTTCAACTGGTACTATGAAGTTGGTGATGAAGATATTCTTGAAAGAGGAGAATACTTCTCATCAATTCTAGATGTTCCCTTCAATTTTATTAAGATCAAATAATCTTACTTTCTGTTATTTTTCTTTGAGCTCTCCTGGTATGCTTTAAGGTAAATAAAAGAAACGAGGAAGAAAACCATTCCGAGTAATATCAGCATTATGAACATAAAAACAGATGGATTTTCCGTTCCTGGTACAGGATGCCTTAATCTGAATATATAACCGTAGACAGTATAAACCAGGACCATTATTGAAATAATAAAGCTGAAAATAATAGTTGTTTTATCGAATATCCTGGTAGTTTTATAAAGTCTGGTGTTTTTAAATTTGCTGTATGATGTACGGGCATATGCATTTGCTCTTTTTCTCGAACGGTCCTGCCGGTATAAGCGCCAGTCTTCCATTGCCTGATTAAATGCCGTTTCATCCACTTTTATCCTGTGATGGTTGGCAATGAGAAACTCGTAAGCCTCAGTGATTAGTATGAAATGATCTTTTGCATCAGGTGCCGGATTAATATCAGGATGAAATTGACGGGCCAGTTTCCTGTATGCCTTTTTAATTTCATCTTTGGTAGGATCAGAAGACAGGCCTAAAATTTTGTAATAATCGACCATCAGATTAATTATTTTACTATCCCTGTAAATCCCATGAATGCCAGTGCGAGAATGCCTGCAATTACCAGCGAAACAGGTACACCTTTCATTCCTTTGGGAATATCAGCAAGCTCAAGTTGTTCCCTTATGCCGGCAAGAATTATCAGTGCGAGTCCGAAACCTATTGCTGTGGAGGCTGCATATATAACTCCTTCCAGAAGGTTGTATTCTTTTTTAATAACCAGGATCGCCACCCCGAGCACTGCACAATTTGTTGTTATAAGCGGCAGGAAAATTCCAAGTGCCTGGTATAAGGGCTGACTGACTTTTTTAAGAATTATCTCCACCATCTGAACCAGTGCAGCAATAACAAGGATAAATGTAATTGTCTGCATGAAGCCTATACCAAGCTTGTTTAATACATATGTCTGTATCAGGTATGTTACCATTGTAGCCAGCACAATGACAAAGGTTACGGCCCCGGACATGCCAAGAGCTGTATTTACCTTGTTTGATACTCCGAGAAAGGGGCAAATTCCAAGGAATTGCGCAAGCACAACATTATTTATAAAAATAGCCGATATTATAATCAGGATGTATTCCATGTGATTTTTAATTAATTTCTTTTGATCCGGTTAATGAGAGCTATAAGGTAACCGAGGGCTATGAAGGCGCCGGGAGCAAGAATGAAAACCAGTATCCCGTCTCCCTTAATAAACTTATAACCAAAAATAGCACCGCTGCCAATTATTTCGCGAATTGCTCCGAGCACTCCCAGAGCCATTGTAAAACCAAGTCCCATTCCAAGTCCGTCTATAAGCGAAGAGAAAACACTGTTTTTACTGGCAAATGCTTCAGCACGTCCCAATACAATGCAGTTAACCACAATCAGCGGAATGAAAATTCCCAGTTTGACATAAAGGCCGGGAACATACGCCTGCATAAGCAGATCCACAATAGTAACAAAGGAGGCAATGATAACTATAAAAGCAGGAATCCTTACTTTATCGGGAATAACATTTGATAATAATGATACAACAACATTAGAACCGACCAGTACAAAAGTGGTTGCAATACCCATTCCCATGCCATTCAGCGAAGATGATGTAGTTGCAAGGGTAGGACAGGTGCCCAGTATGAGCACCAGAATAGGATTCTCTCGTATGAATCCCTTGGTAAAGTTTTGCATTTGATTCATTTTAAACCTCCTTTTTGTAAGGTACGGTAGGCACGCTGCACTGCATCGCAAAATGCCCTTGAACTTATAGTGGCTGCAGTAATGGCATCCACAGAGCCGCCATCTTTTTTGACTTTCAGATTAAACTGAGCAGGATCTTTGTCAGTAAACTGATCTTTAAAGGCCGGCTCTGTCATTTTTGTTCCCAGTCCGGGAGTTTCCTTCTGTTCGAGTACTTTGATGTTCAGGATGGTGCCATCGGGTTTGAAACCGGCCATTAAAGTGATTTTCCCGGCGAATCCTTTTTTTGAATAGGTATTTACAGCATAGCCTACAACGACATCTCCTTTTTTAGCCGGATATATTTCAAGACTGTCTCCCTCACCTGTTGACAATTTGAACATCTCACTATTGGGATTATTGGTGAATTCAGGTACAACCAGCTTAATAGCGTCAAGTTTTTTATTAAGGTTTGACAACTCAATTGGTTTCTTTGTAAATTCATAAACAAATCCAAGGCATGTTGCAGCTCCCAGCGAAATTAACGTAAGCGACAGTACCATGTTACGGAAAGTTGATTCTGTCTTAGCCATATTTTACCTCCTCTCCGAACCTTTTCGGTTTAATATATGCATTCATAAGCGGTACAAAAGCATTCATTATTAATATCGCAAAGGACACTCCTTCGGGATAGGCTCCGTAAACCCTTATAATGACTGTTAAAAAGCCGATGCCAATACCATATATTATCATAGCCTTTGGATTCATAGGGGAAGTTACATAATCCGTTGCCATGAAAATTGCACCAAGAAGAACACCTCCGGCAAGGATATGGAACATGGGGTTTGCATTTGTTTCAGGATTAATCAGCCAGAGAATTGTTGTAAATATTGCTACAGTACCTATTATAGAAACAGGTATGTGCCATGTAATAATCTTTTTATAAAGCATATATGCAAATCCAAGCAGAAGGGCAAAGGCAGCAACTTCTCCCATCGATCCTCCCATTTTTCCCATAAACATATTAAATGCAGTGGGTATTTTCTCCATCAGCCGGGATAATGATTCACCGTTTTTAATGCCTTCTTTGATTATTGCCAGAGGTGTTGCTCCGGTTACGGCATCGGTATACCCGGTTTTAAATCCTTCCGGAACGGGCCATCTGGTCATCTGAACAGGGAATGAAATAAGCATAAAGACGCGGCCGACCAATGCCGGGTTAAAAGGGTTATTTCCCAGTCCGCCGAATGTCATCTTTGCAATTCCTATGGCCACAAAGCTGCCGATAACAATAATATGAATGGGAATATTTGATGGCAGGTTGAAAGCGAGAAGAATGCCGGTTACCAGGGCTGATCCGTCGGTAACGGAAACAGGCTTCTTCAGGATGAATCTCTGAATAAGATATTCAAAAATAATACAGGAGGCCACAGAAGTTGCAGTTACGATCAAAGCACCAATTCCAAAATAGAAGACCGAGATAAATAAAGCGGGCATAAGTGCCAGAACAACGCCATACATCAGCTTTCTGGTCGTTTCCCTGTCATGTATATGAGGTGAAGGTGATATATTAAGTAGATTACTCATGTTATTAATGCGTAGCTGTTATTTAAGATTCCGTTCACGAGCCATCCTGATAACAGTGGATTTTCCAAGCCTTATATAGTCGAGCAGGGGCCTTTTAGCCGGGCAGGTATAACTGCATGATCCACATTCCATACAGTCAGTTATCCGTTCATTTTCAGCTCTTTCGAACAAGCCTTTCTCCGAAAGTGTCATCAGGAGGAAGGGTTCAAGGTTCATGGCGCAGGCTGAAATGCATTTGCCACACCTGATACACGGACCTACAGCCGGTCTTTCTGATTCATCGCGGGGAAAAATAAGTATACCTGATGTACCTTTTGCTATTGGAACATCAATGCTGTTCACAGCTTTTCCCATCATCGGTCCCCCGTTTATAATTTTACCTGTATCGTCAGGCAGACCACCTGCCGCTTCAACAAGGTTTCTGACCGGAGTGCCGGTTCTGACAAAATAGTTTCCAGGCTGCGACAATGACTTACCGCTTATCGTTACAACTCTTTCGAACAAAGGCTTGTTCTTCTGTACTGCTTCGTATACGGCAAAAGCTGTTCCCACATTATTGACTACCGCCCCGACATCTACAGGGAGCTGACCTGCCGGTACTTCGCGGTCAATGAGTGCCTTAATAAGCTGTTTTTCTGCCCCCTGTGGGTACTTGACTTTAAGCGCATGTACCGAAATTCCATGCAACTCTGAGGCAAGATTTGTCATGTGACTGATTGCATCGGGTTTATTGTTTTCTATGCCAATCATTGCTTTTTCAACCCCGAGGGCTTTCATGATAACTGAAATTCCAATAAGAATTTCTTCACCTCTCTCGAGCATAAGACGGTGATCGGAGGTGAGATAAGGTTCACATTCAACCCCATTAATAATAAGAATGTTACACTTTTTTCCTGCCGGAATTGAAAGTTTAACATGTGAAGGAAAAGTAGCACCACCAAGTCCCACAATTCCTGATTCGAAACATCTATTAATAATCTCTTCCTTTGAAAGTGCTATTTCTGTTATTATTTTGTTGCTTCTGTCTATCGTTTCACTCCATTCATCCCCAACAACATCAATGTAAACAGCCGGATGCCTGTATCCTGTGGAGTCGATAACATTATCTATTTTATTTACTTTTCCTGATACCGAAGAATGAATGTTTGACGAAACGAACCCCCTGCCTTTAGCTATAACCTGGCCTGCTTTAACATCATCACCCTTGTTTACAATAACTTCTGCCGGGGCACCTATATGCTGGGAGACAGGTATAGTAACACTTTCAGGTACAGTAAGATATTTTATTGCCTTATCAGCTGTTAACTTATTTTCTGGTGGATGGATACCTCCGATCGGAAATGTTTTTAACACAGTGTTATGCTTTATATTATGTTTAATTATCCATTAACTTCTTCTGCCTGTACTTCTGCTTTTGTCCTTCTTGGGGGAAAATTAAGCTCGATAATCGAATTGGTAGGACATTCTGTGACACATTTCCTGCAGAATGTACATTTTTTTGCATCGATATATGCCAGGTTATTTTCAATTGTTATTGCCCCGTATTCACAAACCCTGACGCATTTATTACAGGCTATACATGCAACTTTACATGCCCTTCTTGCCGGTGCTCCCTTGTCACAGTTTGAACATGCCACGTAAATCTTTCGGTCTTTTTTTGCCTTTTTCCGCAGCTCGATGAGATTCCTGGGACAGGCTTTCACACATGCACCGCAGGCTATACATTTATCATCAACTATAACAGGTAATCCGGAAGCCTGATCCATATACATGGCATCGAAAGTGCATGCTCTTACACAATCCCCGTTTCCCAGGCAACCATAGCTGCAGTCAGTCTCGCCCATATAGAGATTATTGGATATCCGGCAATCGGCCACCCCGTCATATCTGGATGTTCTTGGACGATATTCAGGTAAGCCGTTGCATAAGAGCACAGCTATAAGAGGATCAAAAGCAACAGCTTCTTTTCCAAGAATCTGTGCTGCCGCATCCATAACTTCAGCTCCGCCTACCGGGCAATTCAGACCATCAAAGGTATCAGCATTCACAAGCGTCTCGGCAAAATTTCTGCAACCTGCAAATCCACAGCCACCGCAATTGGCGGCCGGAAGTATTGCCTGTATTTCATCTATCCTGGGATCTTCAAATATTTTAAACTTCTGCGCAACGAAGTAGAGTATAACAGCCGATATCAGTGCAAGAAGACTCAAACTAATAATTGTTATCAGTATCGTGGGGCTCATGGGTTATGATTTTAACGAAAAAGTAAATTTTTTATTAACCCGCTTTCTGAATATGAAGAGCATCAGGTAATATGGAATCAAAATTGAAATTGAAATCAGCCCGGCGAATAATTCCTTCATTTTCAGTAACTCTGCAATGATAAGTACTGCTATAACTGAAATCAGAGGCAGAAGGTAACCTAATAACAAAGCTGCATAACCCATCGATTGTTTCATTAGTACTGTAACTTTGTCGCCGGGTTTCAAATTAAAGCTACCTGAAACTTCGATTATTTTTTCCTCCATGCCCGACATGGAACAGGAGCCTTCTGCCTGGCAACCGGAACAGGCAGATACTGATGAAATACAGACAAATACAGATTTCTTGTCAATCTTCAGCACTGTCCCTTCATGTTTAATACTACCTGTACTAACTGTACTGTCCATTTTTCTCTCTAAAATTTTAATCCGCAAATTTATAACTAACAGCTGATTGAAACCTGCTTTTTATCAGTTTTTAATGTATTGAATTAATTTATTCTGATTTTAAATAATAAAAGTGGTTAGCTTATGTTGCTCCACGATTGCTGCTGGCTAAACAGGCGCTTCAGTTCATTTCTGAATACCTGGTGATGGTTTTCTTCCAGTAAGGGATCTTTTTCAATAATATTCTCTGCAATATTCCTTACGTATTCAATTAATTGCCCATCGCGTCCCAGATTAGCTATCTTCAGGTCAAAAGGTATGCCGCTCTGCTGAGTCCCCTCGATATCTCCGGGTCCCCTTAGCTGAAGATCTGTTTCTGCTATTTCAAACCCATCGCTTGTTTTTATCATCACATCTATTCGTTTAGCTGCTTCTCTGGATAATTTATCGGAGCTCATCAGGATGCAATATGACTGGTCGGCACCTCTTCCCACCCGGCCTCTTAGCTGGTGAAGCTGCGAAAGCCCGAATCGTTCAGCGCTTTCTATTACCATTACTGTGGCATTAGGAATATCTACCCCTACTTCAATAACTGTTGTTGCGATAAGGATATGAGCGCTACCGTTCTTGAACAGTTTCATCGACATATCCTTCTCGGCAGGAGTCATCTTTCCGTGGACAATGGAGACACAATATTCAGGCGCAGGGAAAACTCTTGCTATTGTATCCCAACCATCCTCAAGATTTTTATAATCCATTTTTTCCGATTCTTTTATAAGAGGGTAAACGACATAAATCTGACGCCCTTCAGAAATCTGGTTCCTTATGAATCCGAATACTTTATTCCTTTCTGAATCAGTAAAATGCATTGTTTTTACAGGAACTCTACCAGGTGGCAATTCATCTATTACAGAGACATCGAGATCGCCATACAGGGTCATTGCCAGTGTTCTTGGAATTGGAGTTGCAGTCATAACAAGGACGTGAGGAGGATTAAAGTTCTTTTGCCAGAGCCGTGCTCTCTGTTCAACTCCGAACCTGTGCTGTTCATCAATGATCACCAGTCCCAGGTTACTGAACTGAACATTCTCTTCAAGAAGTGCATGCGTACCGATAAGTATGTTCAGGGAGCTGTCCTGAAGTGATTCCGCAATTGATTTCCGTGAAGTTTTTTTTGAGGAGCCAGTAAGGAGATGAATTTTGATATCAAGTCCTTCGAGCAGTTTGCTGATAGTCTGAAAATGCTGGTTAGCAAGGATCTCAGTAGGTGCCATGATGCAGGCCTGGTAACCGTTGTCGATTGCAATAAGCATACTCATAAGTGCTACCAGTGTTTTTCCGCTTCCAACATCACCCTGAAGAAGCCTGTTCATCTGTTTTCCTGAGCCCAGATCCTTCCTTATCTCTTTCATAACGCGCTTCTGAGCTTCAGTAAGTTTGAACGGAAGGTTATTAAAGTAGAAATTGTTGAAATTCTCACCAACACTGGAAAATACAAAACCTTTGTACTTCAGATTGCGATTCAATTTGAATCTCAGAAGGTTCAGCTGAATATAAAACAACTCTTCGAATTTCAGCCTGTACCTTGATCTTTCCAGTTCATCAGGATTTGCCGGGAAATGGATCTTATGAAGAGCGTCATGAAGTTCCATTAGCTTATATCGGGAAGTAAGGTATGGAGGTAATGTCTCCGGGATTCTTATCTTAAGTTGTTTTAGAAGATTGCCGGTCAGCTTACTTATTGTTTTAGATGTAACAAACTGGTTTTTCAGTTTTTCCGTTGTACTGTATTGTGCCTGAAGCGCTGAATTCAGTCTTTCTGCCATCTTTTCCACCGCTTCAATTTCAGGATGGATTATGTTGATCATGCCATTGAACACTCCCGGCTTTCCAAAGACAATGAACTCAACTCCCGGAGAGTAGCTTCCTGTTATCCATTTTCCCCCTTTGAACCATACCAGCTTTATGGTACCTGTTTCATCCTGAAAATCAGCAACAAGCCGTTTCCCTTGTCCATGCCCTTCGGTATAATACCCTTTAATAATGCCTTTTATCTGAATGTATGGAAGGTCAGGATCGAGTTCCGCAATTTTATAAAACCTTGTCCTGTCGATATATTTATATGGAAAATAGTAAAGCAGATCGCGGAAAGAGAAAATTTTAAGCTCCTTATTCAGGAGTTCTGCCCTTTTTGGACCAACACCCGGTAAGTAAGTTATGTCAGTATCGAGAAATCCCTGTTGGATCATTTTGGGTTCTTCATGTGAACAGGTGAAAAATTCCTGAAAAATCTATCCGAAAATAACTATTTTTGAAAACCTGTCCTAATAAATTTGCTGATACTGAAATGAATTTTTTGGCTATATTTGAATATCTAAAATATATTCTGTTTTCGCGGCATAGAAAGGGACATGGAATACATAGTCCGTTTGTTTTTGATCTTGTAACGAGGGTTTTTCGGAATAAAACTGATTTCGGCATTGTCAAAAATATTGAAGATGTCAGAAAAAGAATGAACTCTGACCACAGAATAATTCATGTTACAGATCTTGGTTCAGGTTCAAGGAAGCTAAAAACAAATACCAGGAGAGTGTCAGATATTACCAGATATGCAACAGTACCAAAGAAATATGGTTTACTGCTTTCAAATCTGGCTGCGGAATTCGGTAAGCCGGCAATTGTTGAGTTCGGGACTTCACTGGGCATGAGTACACTTTATATGGCAGCAGGGTCTCCTGAAAGTGTGGTTTTTACAATGGAAGGCTGCCCTTTGACATCAGAGATTGCAAAGAAAAATTTTCGCGATGCCGGTATTCCCAATATTAAAATGTTTACCGGACCTTTTGAAGATATTATGCCTGAGATTATTGAAAGAGGAATTAAACCGGGAATGGTTTTTATTGATGGAAATCACAGGAAGGAACCTGTAATTGATTATTTTAAAAAGATGGCATCTGTCTCGGACAGTAAAACAGTTATTATAATTGACGATATTTACAGTTCAACAGGGATGAAAGAGGCCTGGAATGAAATAAAAAAATTTGAAATGGTTACAGCAACTATTGATATAAACAGGATGGGGATTGTTTTTTTCAGAGAAGGTATAAATCGCAATGACTATATAATCAGATATTAACAAAAATTAAGAATTTATTATTCATTATTCGACTAATTTAGTCTAATTTCGAAAACTCAAATTAAAGCATTATGGACAAAGTAATTGAAATCACGAATATTGTTAAAAATTATCAGATCGGGTCGGTTATTGTTAGGGCTTTGAGATCAATTTCCCTTAATATTGAGAGGAATGAATATGTTGCAGTAATGGGACCATCGGGTTCAGGGAAATCGACTCTGATGAACCTTATCGGTTGCCTCGATACGGCAACCAGCGGTTCATATGTACTCAATGGTGTCGATGTAAGCAAGATGGAAGATGATTATCTTGCTGAGATAAGGAACAAAGAGATAGGTTTTATCTTTCAGACATTTAACCTGTTGCCGCGTTATACGGCACTGGAAAATGTTACTTTGCCATTAATATATGCCGGAGTCCCTAAAGTTGACAGGGAAAAAGTTGCAGTAGAATCACTTGAAAATGTTGGACTGGCTGACAGGATGACTCATAAACCTAATGAATTATCGGGTGGCCAGCGTCAGAGGGTAGCCATAGCCCGTGCCCTGGTTAACAAACCATCTATTATTCTTGCGGATGAACCAACCGGAAACCTCGACAGTAAGACCTCTTTAGATATTATGGGATTGCTTGATGCAATTCATAAACTGGGAAATACTGTAATCGTAGTTACTCATGAGGAGGATATTGCAAGGCATGCTGCACGTATAATAAGGTTGTTTGACGGTGAGATTGCCCAGGATTATCCTAATGAAAAATATGTAAAAGCATAATTTTTACACTTATCCGGTTCACAGGATTTTTTCATTTTTTACTATGAAAATCTATACCCTTACAGGTGACGATGGCACCACTTCTTTATCCGGCGGCAGGAGGGTTCCCAAGCAATCTTTGCGTGTTGAGGCATATGGCTCTGTTGATGAACTCATTGCATGGATCGGACTTTTAAGGGACCATCATGAAAATATGAACCGGAAAGATCTGCTTCTCTATATTCAGAACCAGCTGATGAGGAGTGCTGCGGCTCTTGCATACGACAGTACAAATACCAGGAGTATTGAAATATTACCCGATGCAGATTGTATATCTGTAATTGAAAAAGCTATTGACGGAATGGAGGAAACCCTGCCCGTTCTTGGCAATTTTATTCTTCCGGGGGGAAACGTCCTCGTATCTTATTGTCATATAGCACGATGCGTATGCAGAAGAGCAGAAAGATCTGTCTTGAGGTTAAATGAGTCTGAAAAAACACCCGAAATTGTCTCCAAATTTCTCAACAGACTTTCCGACTATTTATTCGTATTAGCCAGAAAAATCAATTTAGAACTTGGAAATGAGGAAGTTAAGTGGTTTGCATAACATGCTTAAAATCTTAAAAAAGGTATTGTTTTTTAAGTAAAATAATATTTATATTTGCAAACTTTGTTAAAGCTTAACTTATTCAGGAAAATATGTATTGGACACTTGAATTAGCATCAAAACTTGAGGATGCTCCATGGCCTGCCACAAAGGATGAGCTTATAGATTTCGCCATTAGGTCAGGTGCCCCGATGGAAGTTATTGAAAATCTGCAGGAAATTGAGGATGAAGGAGATATTTATGAAAGCATAGAAGATATATGGCCCGATTATCCAAGTAAAGATGATTTCTTTTTCAATGAAGATGAATATTAAAAGGAGGCTGATTCTTATTTGATCAGCCTCTTTTTATTTCCTGAAAATATCAGATTTCTTTTTTGGACGCAGGGTATCGAGCCACATAAATCCTGCCAGCCGTATCGTGTCAGGTAATTGTATTGACGGAGGATCAATAAATCCTTCAGGGTTTCCAAACTCATATATTTCAGAAATTTTATTCTTCTCAACATATATCTCAATATTCGCACACTTGGTCTGGTTTCTTCCGGCAACATTCTCATTATCAAGAAGGTAGTAAATCACTTCACCGTTTCCATTAATGTCGATCTTAAAAAGCTCATTATTTTTGAAATAACCGGTAAGTGATCTGCCTTTGGTCTGGTTATACCTGAAAGTATCTACCTCGCTTGTTACAAAAGCAGTATTGTATAGCTCCAGCCTGTCTGCCTGCCTGTTTTTTGTAAAAAGAGCCATCGAATCTGATGTTAGCTGGTTTTCATCCGACCAGATTACCGGCGAAGAATATAGTCTTACAACAGAGTCACGGGATGAATAGGCGAGAGAATCACATTTCGCCTGGACATTTTGGCTGAATATTCGGCATCCGTAGTAAGCTTTTATTATCCGGTATTCTTTTGCAGAAGTATCTGACACAGCAACAGCCCTTATTGTATCGGAGTGAAGAAAAAGAGAATCATTTTTAGAAAACTGGATGAACATGGCTTTTTTAGTAACCATAAACTGTTCAGGCTGTTTATAATACCAGGCATAGTCGCCTTTGACTATCATACTGTTGGTTGTGTCCTCAATTATTACATTCCTGAACGATTCACCATAGCCGGTATTGTTATTAAAATAAAGCGAGTCGCCATGAATAATCTGTTTTTTGTTGTCTATCATGGCTTTCTTCCAGATGGAAGTAATGTCATTTTTAGTGTCATACCAGCCCTTTTCACAATAAAGGTATATGCTGTCACCTTTAACTTCTGTAGGTCCTGTAAAATATGAGGTCTCTGTTTTAGTGTTGTAATCCATTGTATCCGCTGTCATTACATAATCCGGATTAACAATTTTTACACTGTCCTTGAAATGGAAAAGATTATCTTCAACATAATAAATGCCGATAATACTTGTTAAAGTATTTTTTGCATTAATTATCCGGCCTCTTCTTGTGTAACGTGCAACTTTGTTTCTTACGTCGTAGTTTATGGAATCAGTAAAAAGATGTGTGTCTTTGTCAATAAGTTCAACGTTTCCTTTAACAAATGCCAACTCACTCTTCCCATCATAAAAAAGATAATTACCAAAAAGATTAAGACTGTCTCCCTGTTCAATATGTATCCTGCTGAATGCTGTTACCTGGTTCTTATCAGGTGAAAAGTGTGCGCTGTCGCACCACATGATAATTTCATTATGCTTAAGATGAACCTGACCGAGGAACCGGTGAATGTCCTGGCCGGTAATTTTATCCTTAACAATCTGATCCTCATCAGCATATATCAGTTCTATTTTTTTCTTTTCCGTCCTTTTGACCTCCTGCGACTGAAGAACAGGTGTTAACAACAAGATAATAAACAGATAGGCCAGATATCTTATATCAGGTGAATTATTATGATGGGGAAATATTTTTATTTTAGCCATCCGTCTTTCAGAAAGTCACACGATTTAAATTCATCACTTATTTTAATATATGTGATGGATATTTTATGTTTGATCCATTTTTCGAAAACCTTCATCCTTTCTTCAGATAAGGCTGCATTGTAGATGGTCTGATAATCGTCTTTCAGGTTTGCGGTATGTGCAGGCATTTCATTATCGAGTCTTACTATTCTGAAAACTTCGTTATTGTTCTCATCTGTTGTCCTGAAGGCATCCGATATTTCACCTACTTTCATATCCCTGAGTTTCAGATACATTTCAGGATTTAATTCATCCAGGGTGAACCATGTAACACGTTCGGAAGGATTCGAACTCACATATTTGCCCCCGTTTATTCTGCTGTCTTTATGGGTTGAGAATCTTAAAGCGGCAGTTGAAAATTTCAGGCTGTCCTTTCTTATAAGATTAGCAAGGCTGTCAAGTTTAGACATAGCCTGGGCAGCCTGTTCAGGTTTAACTTTCGGTCTTATCAGTATATGGCGTGTATTTACCAGATCTCCTTTACGGTCAATGAGTTGAATGATATGAAATCCGTATTTTGTTTCCACGATTTTGGATACCGTATTTTTAGTAAGACTGAATGCTGCGTCAGCATAAGGTTTTTCAAGTTCACCTCTTACACGGAATCCGATTTCTCCTCCGTTTTTTGCAGACTCGGGATCTTCAGAATACATAATTGCAAGAACATTAAAACTTTTTCCGGCGAGTATCTGGCTCCTTATATCAAGTAATTTCTGGCGGGCTTCTGCTTTGTTTTCTTCGCTTTCAGGAGGATCGATCTGAATTATGCTTAACTCGTACCTTGCAGGAATTACAGGTATGCTGTCTTTTGAGAGGGAAGCATAGTACTTTTTTAAAGCAGCAGGTGTAACTGTTATATTCTTGGCTATATTGTTCTGAACCTCTCTTACAACCTCCTGCTCAAGAAGTGTTTTCTTAATATCGCGGCGTATTTCAAGCATGCTCTTTTTAAAATAGCTTACAAGTGCCTCTTCGCTGCCTGCAGTTCTTATTGCATCATTCATGCGCATATTAAGATCACCTTCAACCACATCATCAGTAACAGCGATACTATCAATTCTTGCCTGGTCCATAAAAAGTTTAGAAACGAGCATCTGCCGGAGTACGTTACACCTGAGTTCATCAACAGGGGACCTGTTGCCGCTCCGTCTGAGATCGGCAACCGTGTTCTCAAGATCAGATAAATAAATAACCTCGTTTCCTACAACGGCGGCAATCGACTCTACCAGTTTTTGAGCATGTATGGTTACAAAGCCCGGAATTAACAGAGTTATCAGAACGAGGCAAAATTGCAATTTTCTTTTCATCTTCATTAATATATCTTAAAACTGTTTTCTTTTAGTGCTTCATTATAAATTCCGTTTTCAAGCGATTGGATGAATTCCAATCTCCTTGAATTCCAGATTATTCTTTTTATATCATTTTTTACATATTCAAACGGTGCCAGAGTTGATCGTAACTTGTAATCCCTGATGGAGATCAGGTATACCGAAGAGGAATCGCTTGTTTCATAAAATGTATTTCTTTTAAGGAAGTTTTCCTGATTCTCAATATCGTCAGGTAATTCAACCACCAGCCTGTCCATGGGCACCCATTCCTCATTGAAGTCATCAAATTTTTCAGCGAACTGGAAACAATAGCTTTCAAGTTGTTGAAGATCTTTTTGTTCATTTGAACGGGCCAGGGTTTTTATCCTGTTTATTTCGGGTGTTTCAACAGGGAGCTTAATAAAAAGTGCTTTAACAATATTTGAGGTAAGCAGGAAACTCGATTGATTGGTTGAATAATATTTTTCCAGTTCAGTGTCAGAAATAACTGTGTCCATTTTCTGAAGCATCATCTGACGCTGATATTGGTAAATAACCAGATTTGCTCTTGTTTCTTCAAGTTCCTGGGCAATTTCAGTTCTCAATTCAGGAGACAAATTCTCTTCGGCTTTTTGGAGAAGCAGCCGCCGTTTTGCCCATTTGTTAATATAATTCTGTATGGTCCCGGCACTGTCAGTATTGTTTATCCCACGCTGAATAAGCTGTGGTACCTCATCGTAATAGAGAATTACCTTGCCGACTTCGGCAAGCGGGATTCTTTTAACAGTGTTATTAGTGTTTTTACAACCCGGTAAAAGAAATACCAATAATAATATTAAAACTGTTTTATTCATTGTTTAATTTCTTCCTGACTTCGTCAAGAACTGAATTATCAATCAAAACGGTATAATTTTCCTTTAATTGTCTTTCCCATTCGCTCTCAAGGAAATCCTGATAGTCTGTCATTATTTCCCCTTTTATCTTATCAAACTCTTCAGGTTCAGGATCCAATATTTTATTTATAAGGATTATAGCCGGGTAACCGTTCCTGGAGAATGATTGTGAACCTGTAACCCAATTTAATTTATCTAATTCACCATCGTCTCCTTTGTACCATTTACTCTCTTCTATAAAGAGTAAAGTATCGTTATTGTTGTTAAATTTTTCTGAAAGAAGTTTATCCGGATCCTTCTTTTTTGAATATTTTTTGTATGCGGATAATAATTCCTTTTGCCTTCCGGGCGATTTTAATGTATAAATTTTAGCTTCAATACCTTCCCTGGTAAGGTAGTTGTTTCTGTGATCATTATAAAACTGATGCAACCCAAGGGAATCATCAGTAACCCTGTTCCATACTTTTTTACCTGATATATCAAACAGGAGAATCCCGTCGTGGAACTCATTCATAAGATATCTGAATTCAGGATATTTTTTTTCGAGAATTGAATTCTCATAAGCCAGTATGTTATCATAAGCATTTTCTTCAATAAAATGGTTTATGAAAGCAACGGAATCCTTTGTAGTTTTTATGGAACCTCTTCTCTCAATGTAGTTTGCAAAGTCGTCTGTTGTAATATGCTGATCGGCAAATGAATATAAATCTGTTTCAGGAATATTTGTACGGTTATATTTCTCTATTCCCTGAATAATAAGTGTGTCAGTATTCGTTATGAACCAGTTATACGCGATCTTATTTATCATGAAATTATATTCTTTTTTCAGCTTTTCGATGAAGGATTTTTTGCTTAGGGAATTCAGATATGATTTATTGATCTTGCTTTCGAGGTACGATCGCGAGTCTTTGTAAGAACCGGGTTCTTTTTTACCCAGCAGTTTAATGATATGCCATCCATAAACGGTTCGCACAGGTTTGGTATATTCCCCGGTATCCCGGATTGAAAATGCAGCTTCAGAAAAATCGCTGATTATTTCGCCGGCTCCAAACCAGTTCAGCTCTCCGCCTTTAACGGCAGATGCTTTGTGATCGGAATATTTCCTTGCGAGGTCGGCAAATGACGCTCCATTCTTTAATTTTTTATAAATAGTATCAATCTCCTCTTCTGCCTGTTTAGCTTTTCCTTCATCAGTTCCAGGCGGAACAGCTTTCATAATATGAGCAACCAATATCCGCCCTTTTGATGGTCGTATATCAGCAACTTTTATAATATGATATCCGTAGGGTGTTCTGACAGGTTCCGATATTGCTCCCTTTTTCATTGAGTAAGCCGCATCTTCAAAAGGCATTATCATCTGGAATACAGTAAAATAACCCAGGTTACCTCCGTTTACTTTAACTGAAGGGTCGTCGGAAGTGCTACGTGCTACCTGTTCAAAAGATTCACCTCTTAAGATCCGTTCCCTGATATCTGTTGCCTTTTTCCAGGCCTTCAGTGTATCTTCACGGGAAGCGTCCGAGGGTAAGGCTATCAGGATATGCCAGGCATTTATTTCAATAAGTGATCTCTGGTAAGCCTTCTTAAGAAGCTTTTCCTTAACCAGTGTATCAGTCAGGTAATCCTGCGCAAGCTGATTACGGTACCCCTTAAGTTCGGTCCTGAATGCTCTGGTTGTATCATAGCCTTTTTTAAGGGCATCAGCTACTTTAAGCTTAAAAATTATATATTGCTGCAGGTAATCATTTACATCCAATGCTTTTCCAGGCTCCAGACTTTTTTTGTACATTCTTATAAATTCTCCGGCTTCTACTTTATTATCGTCAATAGTCAATAATATTTTATTATTAAGGTTCTGTGCCTGGCAAAAAGCCGGCAGGAGAAAAACCAAAATAATTAATGATGATCTGATCTTCATCAGGAAAAGCTGATACCTGTTATTCAATAGATTTTCTGCTATAATTTGGAGCCTCGCGTGTTATCGAAACATCGTGAGGATGACTTTCTATTACGCCTGAATTGGTTATTCTTACAAATTTCCCTTCTTTCTTCAGGATATTTATGTTTTTGGCACCCAGGTAGCCCATTCCTGCCCTCAGTCCGCCTGTCATCTGGTAAATCACTTCCGCAAGACTTCCTTTGAAAGGCACCCTTGCTTCAATACCTTCAGGAACAAGTTTCCTTATATCATCCTCGATGTCCTGGAAATAACGGTCCTTTGAACCCTGCTGCATAGCTTCAATTGATCCCATTCCCCTGTATGCCTTGAATTTACGGCCATTATAAATAATGGTATCTCCCGGTGATTCTTCAACACCTGCAAACAATGAACCCGCCATTATCGAATCAGCTCCGGCTGCAATGGCTTTAATTATATCGCCGGAATACCTTATACCGCCATCGGCTATTACCGGAATTCCCGAACCTTTGATAGCATTTGCAACATTATAGATTGCAGAAAGTTGGGGGATGCCTACGCCGGCAATAATTCTGGTTGTGCAAATTGAACCCGGACCAATACCCACCTTAACTGCATCAGCTCCTTCATCTGCAAGTTTTCTGGAGGCTTCAGCTGTACCTATATTTCCTGCAATAACATCAATTGAAGGGAAGTTCCTTTTAATATCCTTAAGGATGCCGATAACACTCTTAGTGTGTGCATGAGCAGTATCTATCGATATTGCATCGACACTTGCATTGATAAGAGTTTCAACCCTTGCGAGGGTATCAGAGGCAATCCCTACCGCGCCGGCCACTCTTAATCTTCCTTTATCATCTTTGCATGAGTTGGGACGGTCTTTTGTTTTCGTTATGTCCTTATAAGTGATCAGTCCGATCAGCTTTCCCGCTTCATCAACCATTGGCAGCTTTTCGATCTTATGCTTTTGGAGTATCCTTGCGGCTGATTCAAGGTTAGTCTGATGATCAGTAGTAATGAGATTGGTTGTCATCACTTCAGTTATCTTTCGTAAACGGTTGTTTTCAAACCTCAAATCCCTGTTTGTAACAATCCCCTTAAGAATACCATTCTGATCAATAACCGGAATTCCTCCTATCTTGTATTCGCTCATTAAATTCATGGCTTCACCTACCGTAGCATCAAGATTTATTGTTATAGGATCAAATATCATGACATTCTCTGCCCTTTTTACTCTTTTTACCTGAGCTGACTGTCTCTCAATAGTCATGTTTTTGTGGATCACTCCGATCCCTCCTTCTCTTGCAATAGCAATTGCCATCTCTGCTTCTGTAACAGTATCCATGGCTGCTGATACTACAGGCGTGTTCAACCTTATGTTACGGGTGAACATTGTACTGAGGTCCACCTCCCTTGGAAGTACCTCAGAATATGAAGGAACCAGAAGAACATCATCGAAAGTTAAACCTTCATAAAGTATTTTATCTTCAAAAAATGACATCTGCTGAGTTTTTTAATTTTTGATGCCGCAAATTACGAAAAAAAACAGAACCCGTAATACATCTCTTTCTTTTAACCTTCTAAAAAATTGAATTACAGTTATTACATTTGTAAATAGTGCAAAAGAATATGGATTTTGATCAATACAGGGAAATTTTAACGAGGTACTGGGGATATACATCCTTCAGACCCCTGCAGGAAGAGATAATAAGATCAATTGATGAAGGAAAGGATACGCTGGGTCTGATGCCAACAGGCGGAGGTAAATCCATAACTTTCCAGGTGCCTGCCCTGGCAAAGGAAGGATTATGTCTTGTTATAACTCCGCTCATTGCCCTTATGAAGGATCAGGTTGCACGTCTTAATAGTCTGGAAATAAAATCTGTAGCCATACATTCAGGTATGTCGGGAGAGGAGATAGATAATGCACTCGAGAATTGTATATATGGAGATTATAAGTTTCTATATGTTTCCCCGGAGAGGCTCGCGACGAGGCTTTTCCAGGGCAAGGTCGGGAGGTTGAACCTTTCACTGGTGGCAATCGATGAAGCACATTGCATATCACAATGGGGTTATGACTTCAGGCCGTCATATCTTAAGATTGCCGAATTGAGGGATTATATATCTGAGAAAGTCCCTTTCCTTGCACTCACAGCTTCAGCTACACCCCCGGTGATTGAAGACATTATAAGCAAACTGGCATTCAGGGGAAAAAATATTCTCAAAACAAGTTTTGACAGAAAAAATATCTCATATCTGGTAAGAAAAGTAGAAGATAAGGGTACTTATCTTGTTAAAACCCTTAAGAAAGCCGGGGGAAGCGGGATAGTCTATGTCAGAAGCAGGAAGAGATGCAAGGAAGTTGCGGAGATGCTTGTGGCCAATGGAGTAAGTGCCGATTTTTATCATGCAGGACTTACCAATGAGTTGAGGGATAAAAAGCAGGCATCGTGGACGGTGGGAGAGACCCGGGTGATTGTTGCCACAAATGCTTTTGGAATGGGTATTGATAAAGCAGAGGTACGATTCGTGGTACACTGGGATATACCTGATTCAATTGAAAACTATTTTCAGGAGAGCGGGAGAGCAGGCCGCGACGGCAAGCCCGCTTTTGCAGTGCTCTTATATTCCCCTGCTGATAAGAGCAGGCTTACAGACACAATAAGAAAAAAATTTCCGCCAATTGAGAAGATCAAGGATATTTATGAGGCTTTGTGCAATTACCTCCAAGTGCCACTTGGCTCAGGTAAGGACAATGTCTTCGATTTTAATATGGCTGATTTTGTTTCGAAATATCGTTTGCCTGTAATTGAAACATACAATAGTCTGCAGTTCCTGCAGAGAGAAGGCTATATGGAATTTACCGAAGAAATAAATAATCCTTCCAGGGTACATTTTATTGTAAGTCGCGATGATTTATATAAGTTCCAGGTAGCCAATGAATCATTTGACGGGTTTATAAAGCTTTTGCTCCGGTCTTATACAGGTATGTTCACCGAATTTGTTCCGATAAATGATGAGGCACTTTCAAGGAAATCGGCAGCCACGAGAGATACTATTTATCAGTATCTGGTTAAGTTATCTGCTTATAACATAATACGTTATATACCGGGTAAAAAGACGGCTCTTGTAATTTTTACGGAAGAGCGGCTGGTACGCAAAGCACTGATGATTTCGCCTGATAATTACATTAATGTGAAAGAAAAATATGAGTTAAGGCTCGAAAAGATGATAGAATATGCTGATTCAGATACTCATTGCCGGTCAGTTTTTCTTCTGAATTATTTCGGGGAAGAATCTGATCGTTGTGGTATCTGCGATGTGTGCAGGGAGAGAAACGAGCTTGACCTTAGCAAATATGAATTTGACCTGATCCTGGATGAGATAAAGACAATCCTGGAAGATAATACCCCTGATGCAGAGGAACTGGTATTAATGATTGATTATACTGAAGACAAAGTTATTAAGGTGATAAGGTGGCTGCTGGACCATAATAAATTAGTGCAGGACAGCGATCATAAGCTTTCGTGGAGTTGATTTCTTAATTATTATAGTATTTTTGATTTTCACATAATCAAAATCGACAGATGGATATTCTTTTTTCAGATGCCCTGAAACTCAGGAGACCAAATGCTTTCAATGTAATGGTCAAGCCCACAGGATCAATTTGTAATTTAAATTGCACTTATTGCTACTATCTGGAAAAGAAGAAACTTTTTCCAGGAAAGAATGACTTCAGGCTGGGCGAGGAGCTTTTGGAGAATTTTATTAAACAATATATAGAAGCTCAGCAGGTGCCTGTTGTGACATTCACCTGGCAAGGAGGTGAGCCTACGCTCCTGGGACTTGACTATTTCAAAAAGGTAATGGAGCTTGAGAAAAAATATGCTGATGGCAAAAAAATTGAAAATGCATTTCAGACTAATGGGACACGACTAAATGATGACTGGTGCAGGTTTTTTACCGATAATAATATCCTTGTAGGTATATCCATTGATGGTGATGAAGCAAACCATAATCACTATAGAAAAACAAATTCAGGTGGCCCAACCTTTAAAATGGTGATGAAAGGTATTGAACTTCTTCATAAAAATAAGGTTGAATTTAATACCCTCAGTTGTGTTAACAGCTATAATGTACATTCAGCATCTGAAACATACCATTTCCTAAAAAATATTGGAAGTGGATTCATGCAATTTCTGCCAGTTGTTGAGAGAGTTGCCAACAATCCTGAAGAAGGATCTCTAAATCTCGTGGATCCTGGTTTTGGCGCAAATGCTTCAGTTACAAACTGGTCGGTAAACGGAAAGGATTTTGGCAAATTCCTTATTACCATTTTTGATGAGTGGGTAAGAAAAGATGTCGCCAGATATTATGTCCAGATCTTCGATACAACCCTTGCTAATTATGTTGGCGAGATGCCGGGGTTATGTGTTTTTTCGGAAACGTGCGGAGATGGTCTTGTGATGGAGCATAACGGGGATGTTTATTCCTGCGACCATTTTGTCTATCCTGAGTATTTTCTTGGCAACATAACTGAGAAACCGATTATAGACATGGTAAAATCGCAAGCACAATTCGATTTTGGGATAGCAAAGAGAAACAAGCTTCCATCATATTGTTTGCGTTGTGATGTTCGTTATGCCTGTCATGGTGAATGTCCGAAACACAGAATTCTTCTTACTCCCGATGGCAAACCGGGTTTGAATTATCTGTGTGAAGGTTACAAGATGTTTTTCCACCATGCAGAACCCTTCATGGAATATATGGCAAAAGAACTTAAGAACAAAAGGGCACCGGCGAATGTTATGACCTGGATCAAAAACAGGGAGAACCAGGTAATCAAGCCATCAATTCCTGAACGGAATGATCCCTGTCCTTGTGGAAGTGGTAAGAAATTCAAGAATTGTTGTGCGGGGAAACCTCTGTATATATCTTGATGACGCATAGGCATTATTTTGCATCTTTTGCACATCGGAATCCCATGTTAAATAAAGAAGTTTCTGATGTATTTGACCCACGGAACGATACTGTGTAACTTAATTCCTCTGCCTGATCGAAAAGAAAGGATCCTCCTCTAATCACTTTGGCATTGACATCGTAAATGAAAGGTTGTTCACTTCCTTTGTATAACCTGTAAGTATCAAAACACCATTGCCAGACATTTCCTCCCATATCAGTCAGTCCACTCGGAGTAGAGCCGAAAAAGCCCACTGGTGATGTATAAGTAAATCCATCGGCATTATTAGCATCAAATCGTCCTCCCTGCCATACATTGGCTTTATATTTTTTATTTAATATTAAGGAGTCGCCCCAGCTATATAAATCGTCTGAGTTTTTCCCATTACGGGCAGCAAACTCCCATTCTGCTTCGGTTGGCAATCGCAGACCTGCCCAGTCACAATAAGCTTTTGCATCGTTCCAACTAACCTGGGTGACAGGATAATTGTCCTCTGCTTTGGGTTTGCCAGGTCCCATAGGGTATTGCCAGGAGGCTCCTTTTAAAAGACTCCAATTTCCGGAAGAAATGTCACATACTCCTGCGTCACCAAATTTTTCAGCATCGGTAACAAAATTTGTTGCAGACACGAATTCCCGGAATTGTTTAACTGTTACCAGGTATTTATCAATATAGAATGGTTTGACAAGGGTATCAAATTCCGGAGATTCATTTGGCAGTCGTTGAGAACCTAATCGTATTTTACCCCCGGGGAAATATATCATAGCCCGAACAGTATCAGCAATATTTGTGTTTACTGAAGTTTTTTTAGTAACAGGAATTATTGAAGCCGGATGTCGCTGACGACATCCGGACAGAAAGAGTAGTATCAATAATAAAAAGAGACCACGCATAAAGTACAATTATTTTTGTTTTATCAGTTATTAAAGGTATTGATGTGAGATTAGTGAATGTTAAATATTTTACACATAACTTCGTCAGTAGACTATATTGATATTATATAATTATTATTTTATAATCACTTTTCAAGTTGATTTTCAACTGGTACTAATGTTGACAGATGTTCCTGCAATATCTTTTTTATTTCAGCAATAACTTCCGGATGTTTAGCTGCAATATTATATTTCTCAGATGGATCAACATTCAAATTATACAGAAGTGGTGGATCTTGAATTGTTTTAACATCAGTTCCGTATTCGGGTTGGGTTATGAAATGGGCTTTATATGCACCTTTTCGAATAGCATAAACTTGTGTTCCCCGGTAATAAAATACAACATCCCGGGGATCGGGTCCCGTACCAAATATTACCGGGCTTATATCGAACCCATCATAAATTCTGTCGTTTGGAAGTTTAGCGCCTGCCAGGCTGCAGAAAGTTGGCAGTATATCCATTGTCGTTCCCATATCCATAATAACACCCGGCTTAATTTTCCCGGGCCACCAGAAAATTGTGGGTTCCCTCATGCCCCCTTCATCAGTTCCTCCTTTACCTCCCTTTAGTAATCCGGCACTTCCTCCGAATTCATTGAAAATTAACCAGGGTCCATTATCGGAAGTAAAAATAACAAATGTATTTTCATCTAATCCATTCTCTT
>CAYUQR010000007.1:80164-87933 GCA_964446825.1 uncultured Rikenellaceae bacterium | reverse complement strand
AACCAAGAGCCTAGAGTCTAGAGTCTAACGTCCAGAGCCTAGAGTCTAGAGTCTAACGTCCAGAGCCTAGAGCCTAGCGTCTAGCGTCTAGCGTCTAGCGCCTAGCGTCTAGCGTCCAGAGCCCAGAGCCTAGCGTCTAGCGTCCAGAGCCTAGAGCCTAGAGCCTAGCGTCTAGCGTCCAGCGTCTAGAGCCTAGCGTCTAGCGTCCAGCGTCTTAATAAAAAAGGCTATACCTTAATGATACAGCCCGTTTATATAGAATTTGAGTAGTATTATAAGCTGTTTATATGCTTTACTATGGACGACTTCAGGTTGGAGGCTTTTTTCTTGTGAATAATGTTCTTCTTTGCAAGCCTGTCAAGCATGGAAGTTATTTTGGGAAGCATTTCTGCGGCTTCCTCCTTTTTGGCGATTGAGCGAATAGTTTTAAGAGAATTACGCATAGTTTTTGCATAATACTTATTGCTTTCTTTTTTTGCCTCTGTCTGCCTGATCCTTTTTTCTGACGACTTATGATTTGCCATGCCTGTAATTAATTATCTTCAAATTTATAAAAAAAAATTGTAGTCCATAGGGGAATCGAACCCCTGTTACCAGGATGAAAACCTGACGTCCTAACCACTAGACGAATGGACCATGCAAAGAACTTTAAAATGCGGATGCAAAGAAAAGATGTTTTTTTTGATCTGCAAAATATTTTGGACTAAAAAAGGTCTCTGATCTGAACGAATTGCTTATTCAATCAACTTATTAAGACGGAAACCATCAAAATCGCCTGAACTCATGAAAAGATAGACCGGATTGTAGTAACTCCTGTCTTTTATATCAGAGAACAATTCACATGCATTGTTGTAAACATTTACATTATTGCCTGCAAAAGCCTTTTCGACGAACTTTTTGGACAGGGGTTCCAGTTTCTTTAACCCGATTGCATGAGGATTAAAATAGATAAATGCTGCAGTGGCACTGTTCATTGTACCTTTGTAAAGGAATAAGAAGTCACTGTTCAGGCTTGAGTAAGTATGTAATTCAAGGCAGGCTATTACCTCTCTTCCGGGATATCGGGCTGCTATTGCTTCAACTGTTGCTTTTACCTTCGAAGGAGAATGAGCAAAATCGAGATAGACCACACCCTTTTCATTTTCAATAAGTTTCTGCAGTCTTTTTGAAGTGCCTTCGAAACTCTGAATTGAACTGTAGAAATTATCTTCAGTAACACCTGCTGCCAGGCATGTCTCTTTTGCAGCAGAAAGGTTTTGCATATTATGTTCTCCGAAAATTTTTAATGGTATAACACGGTTATGTGTAGCTCCATAGAATCCGGTTTTATTCTGAAAATAACCATGTATCTTATACGGGATCTTTTTGATATGATCTCCAGTTGTAATTGCAATTTTCTTTACCTCAGTATCATCATCAAAATATATCAATGTACCCCCCGGTGAAATTTTTTCGACGAAAATTTTAAATTGTTCGATATAATTATCAAAAGTTGGAAAAACGTTCATATGATCCCATGCGATCCCGTTAAGCACTGCAATATCGGGCATATAAAGATGAAATTTTGGTCTTTTGTCCAGTGCCGATGTCAGATATTCATCTCCTTCAAAAACAGCTATCTCTGTATCATCAGACAATCCTACCATTGTTTCAAAGCCATCGATAACTGAACCGACCATGTAATCAAGTTTAATATCCAGGCATCTGAAAACATGCATTATCATTGCAGTTGTTGTTGTTTTCCCATGGCTTCCGGCAATAACGATCCGTTTCTTGTTTTTGGTCTGTTCATAGAGATACTCAGGGAATGACATGATCTTTAGTCCTGATTCACGGGCTTTAATGAGTTCAGGATTATCGGCCCTGGCATGCATTCCAAGGATAACAGTATTTATATCGGAGCTTATTTTCGCGGGGTACCATCCAGGCTTTTCCGGAAGAAGTCCATAGCTTTTAAGCCGCGATCTGGAAGGTTCAAAAATCTCATCATCTGAACCTGTTACCTGATATCCTTTCTTATGGAGAGCTATTGCCAGGTTATGCATCACAGCCCCGCCAACAGCAATAAAATGGACTTTCATTTTAAACATCACATATCAGGATACATTTTTTTAATGATGCCAGCTTATCTTTTTGTGCAGGAACAAATTCCTGTCCTACATATCCTTTGTATCCTGTTTTCACAACAGCACGCATTATAGCCGGGTAATATAATTCCTGAGTATCATCAATCTCGTGTCTGCCAGGGACGCCACCGGTATGGATATGACCAATATAAGGACTGTATTTAATAAATGTATCTATAATGTTTCCTTCCATTATCTGCATATGGTATATATCATAGAGGAGCTTAAATCTTTGTGAACCAACCATCTCGCATAACGCGGCTCCCCAGGGCGTTTTGTCGCACTGGTAATCTTTATGGCCGTAGCTGTTGAGCAGCTCCATTATTATTGTTACCCCGTATTTTTCAGCAGTGGGCATGAGTTGTCGTAATCCTTTGGCACAATTTATCATACCTTCCTCGTCATCCTGTCCCTCGCGGTTGCCTGAAAAACATATCAGGTTGGGCACGCCTGCCGACGATGCTTTCGGGATCATGGCCTCATAATCGGCAATTAGTTTTTCATGATTTTCAATACGGTTAAAACCTTTTGGAATACCCCAGTCAGTTGCATAACCCACCGCGCATTTAAGTCCTGCATTGATAACTGTGGCCCAGTCTTTCTCTTCCAGCAGTTCAACAGATTCAATGCCCATGGCTTTGCAGGCTTTTGCAAATTCATCGAGTGGGATGTCGCTGTAGCACCACTGACTTACCGAGTGATGAATGTTCCCTTTAAGAGGTTCATCTATTTTACTTATTCCTTCGATTACGCTTTTTAATGGAGTCGCTGCGGTTACCATAGCTGCCCCGGCAATATTTCCTATCATTTTTCTTCTGTTCATTTCAATAATTCTTTGCGAAATTCCTTATAAAAGTAGTGAATAACTCAAGGTTTTGGAAAACATTTATTATAAAACAGGATTTATCCCGGCAAATTAAGGTAAAAATACCCAATGTAGCTATCTTGTTTTTAATGTTATATATTTGTATAAGGGATATGAACGTACGATAATTATATGAAAATTACTTCCAGGCACGATTATAAAAACGGACATTCTATTGGACTCCTGAGGAGCGGCGAGAATTTCTTTTCTGCCTGCGAAAAAATTATTGATGAAGCCAGACAATATATTCATTTTCAAACCTACATTGTTGATGACGATGAAACCGGGAGGAGGATTGTAGATGCTTTGATAAGAGCAGCCGGAAGAGGAGTTAGGGTATATTTCCTTCTTGACGCATACGGGGGAAGCAGTTTTTCGAAAGAGCTGACAGCTTTGGTTGAAGAAGCCGGTGTTCTGTTCCGGAAGTTTTCCCCGAGGTTAATTACAAAGGGTTTTCAGATGAGCCTTAGACTTCATCATAAGGTTCTGCTTGCAGACGGGGAGGTCGCGGTTATCGGTGGAATGAATATTGCCAACCGGTATCATGGTTCTCCTGATTTTAAAGAATGGCTCGATTTTGCAATCATAATGAAAGGACCTGAATGTGCCCATGTCCTATTTATGCTGAAAAAGCTGTGGAACAGAACTTTTATTTCAAAGAAAGAGCGTTCGAATGAAACAGTTCATGATCCTGTTTTATACGAAGATGATGTAAAGGTGAAAGTTATTCATAATAACTGGTATCGTAATAAGATAGAGATATTGAAAAGTTATCGTTCCGCTATTAAACATGCACAGAACAGGATGATATTTTTTGCGAGCTATTTTCTTCCGGGAAGAAATGAAAGGAGACTTTTAAGGAATGCGAGCCGGCGGGGTGTTGATATAAAAATAATCCTGGCCGCTGAATCGGATGCTCCGGTATTTAAAAGAGCTACCAATTTTCTATATGATTTCATCCTGCGCAATAATATTAAGATATATGAATACCTGCCATCAAACCTGCATGCAAAAGTTGCAACTGTTGATGGCAACTGGAGTACAATAGGTAGTTATAACATGAATCACCTCAGCGATTACGGAAGTGTGGAAACCAATGCTGATATTCTTAATGCTGGATTTGCAGAAATGTTTGAAAAACTACTCCTGGGGATTATTGAGAAAGATTGTCGTCAGGTCACATTCAACGAGTATATAAAACGCAAAACATGGTTATTCCAGTTTACTGACTGGTTATCGTACCAGATGATCAGGATAGCCATGAGGCTGATGTTCCTTCTTACCACCCGAAAGGCCAGGTCTCATAATAATATAACACTGTAGGGTCCTTGCATGCAAGGTCCCTACAGTGTTATATTAGATATTGTAATTATTCAGAACTGGTGAAATCCCATCGACACGAAGCTCAGAACCTCCGGCAGGGCTGCTCTCCAATAGACCCATGAATGGCTGCCATCGCGGGTTCTGTATTCATGGGGTATCTCCTTTTTGCGCATAGCAATATGAACCAGCGAATTTCCTTCATACAGGAAATCGTCATCTCCGCAATCAATATACCACCTGACAGCCTTTTTCTGATCATCGGGCATGTTCTCTATAAGGTTCAGTACACTGTATTTTTTAAAATATGCCTCTTTATCGGAATCAGTTATACCTTCGACACCCTGCCAAAGCCTGTAATTCTTCAGATCTTCAATGCTTGCCGGTCCGGTTGCTGCACTGAGCGGACATGCTGCAGAAAACAATTCCGGATGATGAAGAGCATATATGAATGTTCCTTCGCCGCCCATCGATAAACCTGCTACTGCACGATACCTTTTTTCACCTTTTATCCTGTAGGTGCTTTCGATATATGGCATGAATTCCTGGAAGAAGAAATCTTCATATCTCCATTCCCCTTTCACATCATTCACATAGCCTCTTTTACCTGTATTGGCATCGGGCATTACAATTACCATTGCAGTGGCATTTCCCGATAAGATTGCGGCATCGGCAATGGTAAGCACCTCACCGAACTGAACCCATCCGGTCTGATCGTCACCCGCACCATGCAAAAGATACAGGACAGGATAGCTTCTCTGTGATGTTTCATAATCGGGAGGCAGATAGACTGCAAACTTACGGTCCATTTTTAAGATCTTGCTCGGCATGGAAAGATTATCGTAAACTTTCCCGGTCTGAGCCATCATTGCAGATGAAATTGTTAAAATGAATGATAATGTCAGAACTTTTTTCATAGTTTGAAGGTTAAATATTGATATCTTGTTATAATTGAATTTAAAGGTATTAAAATTCTTATAATTGTATAAAAATTTTAAAAATGAAGATGAAGCTTTTTAATATAGCCAACTTCCTGGTTGATGGCGGCGCGATGTTTGGAGTGGTTCCGAAAGCATTATGGTCAAGAGTCTGCAATTCTGATAAAGATAATCTGATAGTTCTTACTTTAAGGTCGCTGATTATTGAGACGGATGGTCATATCATCCTCGTTGATACGGGATGGGGTGATAAACAGGATGAAAAATTTTTCAGCCATGTTCATCTGCATGGAGGCGAAGGACTTATCGGGGGTCTTGCAGCCAGAGGTTACAGACCTGAGGATATTACCGATGTTTTTCTAACACATCTTCATGCTGATCACTGTGGCGGTGGGGTAAAAATAAATAAAGAAACCGGTTCTTTTGAGCTGACTTTTCCTGAGGCAACATACCATATAAGCCGTACGCAATGGGAGTGGGCTGTTAAAAACAACCTTCGGGAAGCTGACGCTTTCCTTGAAGAAAATATTTTGCCTATAGGTCTTAGCGGACGCCTGAACCTTGTCGATGATGAGGGGGAAATCTTCCCGGATTTTTCAGTAATGATGTGCTACGGACATACTCCCGGGTTGATGATACCTGTTATAAAGTACAGGGATACAACAATTGTATATACCAGCGACCTGATCCCTACTGTTGCACATATTCCCCTGATCTGGAATATGAGCTATGATATTGAATCTCTTAAAACAATTGAGGAAAAGGAAAGGCTTTTGCAAAAGGCTCTGGACGAAAACTATATTCTGGTTTTTCAGCATGACGACTTTGTGGAATGCTGCAATCTGCATATGACTCCAAAAGGAATAAGGGCCAATGAGAAGTTCAGTTTCTCTGAAATTCTGTAGTATCATACATGTCATTTTAACACTTCTGTTTGTTTAATTGTTACTATATTTGATATATGGTTATTTAGATATTTTTATATCTGTTCGCACTTAATTCATTGACAATAAAATAACAATAGTCATGGCAGAGTTTATTTATGAGAAACCTTTTCAGATAGCGAAGGACTCGACAAGTTACAGGCAGCTTACAAAAGATTATGTTAAAGTTATTGACCAGGGCGGGAGAAAAATATTGAAAGTAGATCCGGAAGGCCTTGAACTTCTTGCCAGGGAAGCTGTTTCAGATCTGTCATTCTATCTCAGAACTTCACACCTGGAGAAACTGTCAAAAATACTTGATGATCCCGAAGCAACAGATAATGACCGGTTTGTAGCATATATGATGCTGCGTAATACTGTTATTGCTTCGAAAGAAGATCTGCCATGGTGCCAGGATACGGGTACAGCAATAGCAATTGCCAAAAAGGGTGAAAATGTCTTCACCGGGAGCAATGATGCTGAATACCTTTCAAAAGGGATATACGAAACCTACAAAAATAAGAACCTCAGGTATTCGCAGGTAGTTCCTCTTACCATGTTTGATGAAAAGAATACGGGAAGCAACCTGCCGGCGCAGATAGATATTTATGCCACTGAAGGCAATAAGTATGAATTTCTGTTTATAACAAAAGGGGGAGGTTCCGCTAATAAAACATTTCTTTATCAGCAGAGCAAATCATTATTAAATGAAGATTCGCTTATTAAATTTGTTAAAGATAAGATAAGGGATTTAGGCACGTCGGCCTGTCCCCCGTACCATCTTGCACTGGTGATTGGTGGTACATCTGCCGAAGCAACACTTAAAGCAGTCAAAGAAGCTTCAGCAGGCTATCTTGACCATCTGCCGGTTTCTGGAAACGAAAGCGGAAGAGCTTTTCGCGATATTGATTGGGAAAAGAAAATTGAAAAGATCTGCCATGAATATGGTGTTGGAGCTCAGTTTGGGGGGAAATATTTTGTTCATGATGTGAGGGTCATCAGGATGCCACGGCATGCCGCTTCGTGTCCTGTTGGTATTGGAGTTAGCTGCAGTGCCGACAGGAATATAAAAGCGTATATAACTGACAAGGGTATTTTTCTTGAACAGCTTGAAAAGAATCCTGCCAGGTTCATGCCGGCAAAAGCCCCTGAACTCGAAAAACCTGTTGAGATCAATCTTGACCGCCCGATAAAAGAGGTGCTTGCCGAACTAACCAAATATCCGGTTAAGACACGGCTGAGTCTTTCAGGAACTCTGATTGTTGCAAGGGATATTGCTCATGCACGTATTAAAAAACTTATTGATGAAGGCAAACCCATGCCTGAATATTTTAAAAATCACTCGGTTTATTATGCTGGACCTGCAAAAACGCCTGCCGGGATGCCTTCAGGCAGCTTTGGTCCCACAACAGCAGGACGAATGGATTCGTATGTAGATCTTTTCCAGGGCCTTGGAGGGTCTCTTATAATGCTGGCAAAAGGAAACCGCAGCAGGCAGGTTATAAATGCATGCAAAAAACACGGGGGATTTTACCTTGGGTCGATCGGAGGACCTGCTGCAATCCTTGCGGCTGAAAATATTAAATCGGTGGAAATA
>CAYUQR010000007.1:63353-80064 GCA_964446825.1 uncultured Rikenellaceae bacterium | reverse complement strand
GATCGGAGGACCTGCTGCAATCCTTGCGGCTGAAAATATTAAATCGGTGGAAATAGTCGATTTTGAAGAACTGGGTATGGAAGCTGTAAGGAAGATACGGGTAGAAAACATGCCTGCTTTCATTATCACAGATGATAAGGGGAATGACTTTTTCGATGAATATAATAAATAAAGCCCCTCCCTCCTGGGGGAGGGGTTTGGGGAGAGGAATATTTAATGAATCTCTTCAATCGTAAAGATATCGTGCCGGTCAAGATCCAGCCAGTATTTAATTGAATTCTTTCTTACCAGTTCCCAGTAGATATTGCTGTCGAGGCCATAAATAAAGTTTATCTGCTTTAGTTCAGCGCTGATCTTTTCAGTTAATTCAGGCTTCAGGGTCAGCTTGATTTTCCGGTTCATATATGTGAATTCTGCCGATGGGGAAGTTGGCGGATCGTCATCAACAGTAAGTAATCCATGCCCCGGTGTGGCTCCGGTACTTACCTGAAGTCCGTCGTTTATACAGCTTAATGGTGTTGAGGAACCTGCATATGAAATCAAACTGAATTCATCCACCCCTGTATCAAAATATTCCCTTGCCCTGATCCCCATCTTCACACCTATAATGGTAAATGCGCCAAGATGCCTGTGTAATTCACTTGCTATTACTCCTGAAACCCACTCATCCATGCCGTACCTGTTAATGATATCTGTTACAAATGGCTCAATATCAGTAAAATAGAAAGAAGGATCAGCGGGGAATTCTTTAATGACCTGGTTCTTTGCAACAGTCATACCTGCAAGTATCTGAACCGATTTTATTCTCAGGGAATCTATATTCCGGGGAGTGCATATACTGTTTTTTTCTGATGGAACGGTTAGAAACAAATCGGGATAATGCAGGTAAAGAACGACCATTTCATCCTTTCCTTCTTTCGCATACGGATGATTCTTTGCTATGTCTGACTTGAAATATGCAGAAATTTTTCCACCATATATTGTCGGGATCCCGGATATCTTATACAGCAGACTGTCATTATAGAAGATTTCATCTCCTGTCCCTTTAACCATTCTTACAGGAATATCTCCCCTTAAAAGCCTGTTGGATTCAGATTTATTTATACTGAAATTAAATCCATCTTTATTATCAGGACCATCGGAACTCCAGATTATTTCCTTAACCTGTTGCTTAAAAACAGGCAGGGTTTTAATTGCTTCTGATGCGGTTGAAACACCGCCAAGGCATATAAAGCTCACAGGTGTAGATTCAGTTGACAGCATTTCAGAGATAAGGCTGATCGCATCCGGAGCATTCTTTTCATCAAGACCATTCTCATCTCCCCACGAAGTATTGAAAGCAACCTGGAAATCAGGAGATTTGAAATCGCTGATCCTGTTGATACCTACAGGTATCCCTTCATGATAAAATGAGTTGAGCAGGCTTCTTACTTTTTTATAAGCAGAACCGGCATCAAGAGCTCCGGGTGAAACTGTTATTGCCAGAACCCTTATATCGGGAGATGCAAGAAGCATGGTTATAGCTTTCATGTCATCTATACCACCGTCAGTATCAATTATAACATAATGGCCTGGTTTCCAGGGATGCGAAAACAATGTAAGATTGATCGATATGCAAACGAGAATAAATAATATTCTTTTCATTTTATTTTTATTTGGTAAGGTAGGGACATCCCAGGCATGTCCCTACCAAAATAACACCATTTATTTCAAATTATTATTTTTTTATAAAAATGATTTTTGCCTGTAATCTGTTTTGGATATTTTTTTACCTTGAACCCGCCTAACTTTAATTTATGAAGAGATTTCTTTTATGGTTTATTCCAGGTATTATTGTCGGGGCTTTGCTTATACTTGGTGGAAGTAAAGCACTGCATCTTACTTCGACAAATGATTACTGTATTTCATGTCATATTCATCCGATGGCAGATGCTTCATGGAAAAAATCTGTGCATTACGAAACACGGTCGGGCTACAGGGTTGGTTGTGCGGAATGTCATCTCCCACCGAAAGGTGAAGGTTATCTTTGGGCAAAGGGGACAACCGGCTTAAGGGATTTGTGGAGTTACCGGACCAAAGATTCTGCGTCATTTGACTGGAAAGCCCGGGGAAGACTAGAAGTTGCGAGAGGTTATGTTTATGAAAGCAGCTGTATCAGCTGCCATGAGAATCTTTTCCCGGCAAAGCTTTCCAAAGAAGGTGCGGAAGCACACCTTTATTATAATCAGACAAAAAAGAAAGAAGACTTAAATTGTATTAATTGTCATTTAAATGCCGGACATTATATAGAAGGTTATACTCACGGAAGTAATGCCTCCTTTGGTAAAATTTCTTCCGCGCCTAAGGAGATTTTTACCGAACCTGTGCAGGTAGGCGGGTTTAAAAACTTTACAGAGCATATTCCAAAATCGTCAGTCTCATTTAATATGATTGCAATTCCCGGGGGTACATTTAAAATGGGAAGCCCTTCCGATGAGCCTTTCAGAAAGGAAGACGAGGGACCGGTGAAAGAAGTTGAAGTAAGCAGTTTCTTTATGGCAGAGATTGAAACTTCATGGGATGAATATCTTGCATTTTATGTTCAGACAGCTGCAGAGGGACGGTCCACCGATACCGAAGGCTTAAGAAACAGAAAAACATCATCTACTGATGCAATTTCGGGTGCTACTCCACCTTACGGACAACCAGACCAGGGCTGGGGATTGGGTAAACGGCCGGCAATATCATTTTCATTCCATGCAGCAGAAACCTATTGCCTTTGGTTGTCGCAGGTAACAGGAAAAACCTATCGTCTTCCGACTGAAGCAGAATGGGAATATGCCTGCAGAGCCGGCACTGAAAGTCCTTATTTTTTCCCTGGCGATCCGCGAAAATTTGAAAAGACCGGTTTGAGAGCAAGGTTTTCAAAAAATGATACTGCTGTTATAAATACCTATGTTATATATAGAGGTAATAGTCCCACTAAAACCCAGCTCCCCGATCGTGTGAAACCAAATCCATTTGGTTTAAGAAATTTGGCAGGTAATGTGGCTGAATTCTGTTCAGACTGGTACCGTGCTGACGCATATTCACAATATTCTCCTGGAATTGTAAGGGATCCTAAAGGTCCTCCGGAGGGTACCGAACATGTTATCAGGGGCGGGTCATTTCTGAGTTCAGCTGATGCTGTCAGAAGTGCAGCACGCGATTATACAAGCACTCAGACCTGGTTAAAGACTGATCCGCAGATGCCAAAAAGTATATGGTGGTATTCTGATTGTTTCAATGTCGGTTTCAGGGTAGTTTGTGAGTATGATGAAAAAACCGGTAATAATACAATGAAGTAAAAGGCTTATATTGATCCTGTTCATTAATACATAAAAAATATCCGAAAAACTTGTTTTTTAATTTCCCATTACTTAAATTGCACCTTAAAGAAGGGATCTTTTTACAGGCACCGAGATATTAAATCAAAACCAGATTGAATACGGCGAGAAATAACTATTCTTTGATTAAAATTAGTGTAAAAATTACACTAATTGTTTACTGTTAAAAAATTCAACACAATAATAACCATAAATCTTTATTACTAACTACTATTAACTAACTAACAGTGTAACAGTATGAAAAAAACTCCCAACTACTTTTGGCCCTTAAAGCCAAATGTGAATTTTCACAAGTTACAACTAACTATGAAAATTGTAACAATTCTTCTGTTCTGTGGATTGGTTCTACCTGCCTATTCATTTACAGATGAACACCCTTCTGGTAATGGCTCTGCCTCAAATATTGCTGCCCCGCAGCAGGTAAAAGTCACAGGGACCATTACTGATGCATCAACCGGTCAGCCAATGCCTGGTGTTAATGTCCAGGTCAAAGGCACAACAGCCGGAGCTATTTCTGATGCAGATGGAAAATTTACGCTTAACGCTAATGATGCGAATGCTACCCTGATTTTTTCATTTATCGGGTATGTTACGCAGGAAATTCCATTGGCCGGGCAAACAACAATTAGTGTTGCTTTAGCCGCTGAAGTATCTCAACTTAGCGAAGTTGTTGTGGTTGGTTATGGTACCCAGAAAAAAGCTACCTTAACCGGTTCCGTCAGTTCTGTTAATGGAGCTGACCTTAAACAGTCACCCACAACAAACCTTACAAACAGTCTGGTTGGACGTTTACCAGGTATAACCGCCCAACAGAAGAGTGGTGAGCCGGGTTATGACAACACAACAATTACCATACGTGGTGCCAATACCCTGGGTGATAACTCTCCGCTTATAGTTGTTGACGGTATCCCTCATCGTTCACTCGACCGTCTGGATCCGAGTGACATTGAAAGTTTCACCGTTCTGAAAGACGCATCGGCAGCTATCTATGGTACCCAGGCTGCTAACGGTGTTATACTGGTTACTACAAAGCGTGGGACTATTGGTAAACCTACCATTACACTTAATTTGAACTCTGGTTATAACCAGCCGACCGTCATTCCAAAAATGGCTGATGGTGCAACTTATGCAACAATGTTGAATGAGGTTGCATATTATTCCAATCCTTCAGGCGGAATGAACCAGCAGTTTTCAACAGATGATATTCAGAAGTTTAAAGACGGATCAGACCCATGGGGACACCCGAATACCGACTGGTTTAAGTCCGTGTTCAAACCATGGTCGAAGCAGAATTACGAAAATTTATCTGTTTCCGGTGGTACAGAGAGCATGAAATACTATCTCTCACTGGGTAGTAAATATGAGGATGCCTATTACAAAAACAGTGCAACTTATTTCAGGCAATACGATTTCAGAAGTAACATCGATGGTAAGATTTCAGATAATATCTCTATTGCTTTCGACGTTGCAGGTCGCCAGGAAAACAGGCACTTTCCAACTGTTGGAGCGGGTGACATTTTTCGTATGCTCATGAGAGGTAAACCGAATATGCCCGCTTACTGGCCCGATGGAAATCCCGGTCCTGATATCGAATATGGCTTTAACCCGGCTGTAACAGTTACCAGTGCTACAGGAACTGATGATAACAAACTATATGTTCTGAATAGTAACCTGAAATTAAATGTAAAGATTCCATGGGTAAAAGGACTGTCTGTGCAGGCTAATGGTTCAATTGATAAAGCTTTTAATTACCGCAAAGTATTCCAGACACCCTGGTACCTATATACCTGGGACGGAGTTACGAGAGATGCAAGCGGCACACCAATTACAGTAAAAGGCAAAAGAGGGCTTGATGCTCCTCAGCTTACAGAGTATTATTCTGATGGATATTCTAATAATGGCAATAAGCTAACTCTTAATGCCTATGCCACATATGAAACACTTATAGGCGAAAGAAATAACTTAAAAGTATTGCTCGGAACTGAAAGCCAAAAAGGCCAGAATGACTATCTGACTGCTTTCAGAAAGAATTATGTTACCTCTGCAATTCCACAACTTTTTGCAGGTGCGGCTGATACATACATGACAAATAATGGCTGGGCCGACCAGAATGCCCGTCTAAGCTACTTTGGACGTATTAATTATGATTACAGTCAGAAGTACCTGGTTGAGTTAATAATGAGGTATGATGGTTCCTATATGTTCAAACCTGGAAAACAATTTGGATTCTTCCCGGGCGTATCATTGGGATGGCGTATTTCTGACGAGAATTTCTGGAAGGATAATATCGCCTTCATAAGTGACTTTAAGCTGCGTGCATCGTGGGGCCAGACCGGTAATGACAGAGTTTATTACAATAACCAATTGAAGGAATATCAATATCTTTCTACCTACAGTTTCGACAGCCAGGATTATGTATACGGGCAGAATGTCAACAACAAGATGCTGTATGAAAACGTTGTTCCTAACCCTGATGTAACCTGGGAAATAGCTAATCAGTCCAACATAGGATTTAACGCAACCCTGTTGAATAAAAAACTGACGGTGGAAGCTGATTTCTTCTATAATCTGCGTTCACGGATCCTGTGGCAGGCATCTGCAATTGTCCCTGCCACTACTGGAATGACGCTTCCTCCTCAGAACATTGGGAAAGTCTCTAACAGAGGATTTGAATATGTTATTACTTACCATGGCATTTCAGGTAATTTTGGTTATGACCTGTCTCTAAACGGTAGTTATGCAAAGAACAAAATCGACTTTACCTTTGATACTCCCGGGATACCTGAATACCAGAAGGCACAGGGAAAACCTATGAATGCAGGCTTAAACTACGTAGCTATCGGTATTTTCAAGGATCCAGCAGCTATTGCAGCTTATCCTCATTGGGCAGGAGCTCAGCCGGGTGATATTATATTCGAGGATGTAAACAAAGACGGTGTTATTGACGGACTTGACAGGGTTCGTGACAGCAGGAATAACATGCCAAGGTTCATTGGTGGTTTTAATGCAAACCTTTACTATAAGCAATTTGATGTCAGCTTGTTGTTCCAGGGAGCTGCCGGAGCAATAGTATATCTTGGAGTTGAATCCGGCGATATCGGAAACTACTATAAGGAGTTTGCTGATAAACGTTGGACTCCCACAAATACCGATGCTACATGGCCACGCGCATGGAACCGCGATAATGAATACTGGAGAAACCAGGGCAATACTTTCTGGCAATTTTCTACAGATTATGTAAGGTTAAAAAGCATGGAGATCGGTTATACACTGCCCTCAGGAGTTGACGAAAAACTCGGCATTTCAAAGCTTCGAGTATATGTGAGCGGACAAAACCTTATTACTCTGGATAAAATTCATCTCATCGACCCGGAAGTTGATGCCGGTACATCCTATCCTCTTCAAAGAGTTGTAAACCTTGGAGTAACTTTAACTTTCTAAAAATTAAAGCAATATGAGAAAATTATTATATTTTAGTGTGATTTTAATAATCGGAATAGTTACTTCCTGCAGTAAGGATATGCTTGATACTAAGCCGCTGGGAGCTTATTCCGATGCTGATGTTTGGGTAGACCCAAATCTTACTGCGGCCTTTGTCAATGATATTTATTATAATGCATTGGGCTGGCCGTTCGCTATTGAAAGACTTTCCGATTATGTGGATGAGACATCTTTCACTCCTGACTGGGGAGCTTTCGACTTCAACAAGTCACTTATGACCAGCGATGGTCTTATGGGTTGGGGAACCGACTGGGGAAACACAGACCCTACTGCCAATACTTTGCATTATCGCTGGGCACCTCTTTATAAGAATGTGAGAGCATGCAATCTCTTCTTCTCAAAAGTTGAAGGTGTCAATTATGGTACTGATGTATTAGGACAGGCATTAAAGACCCGTACAATCGGTGAAGTTTACTTCCTGAGGGCTTATACCTATCATTACCTGGTAGCTTTATACGGCGGTGTGCCTATTATAACCAAACCTTATGGTCTTGGTGAGAATTATGACATTGCAAGAAATACCTATGCTGAGTGTATTGACTATATTGTTGGTCAGCTCGACTCTGCTGCAATGTATCTTCCTGATTCATTTTCAGGAGCCGACCGTGGTCATGCTACCAAGGGAGCTGCTCTAGCTCTTAAAGCCAGAACATTATTATATGCAGCAAGCGATCTGCACTGGAAAATGTCAACTTTTGCCCCTGGTTATTCTAATCCTGAACTTCTTGGTTATACATCAGGAAGTCAGGCTCAGGCCTGGACTGATGCTAAAGCAGCTGCGAAAGCAGTAATGGATTTGAATATGTACAGCCTGTATGCTGCAAACCCTGCACCGGGTGATTCGATTGCAACTAATTTTGTAAAATATTTTCTCTCATACGGATACGAAAGTGAAGATATCCTTTTGCAATATTTTACAACCAAAACCGGCAGGAGCTGGTCGGATTACAATCCGGCTTTATATTCCGGCCCCAATGGTTATCACAACTGGGGTAACAATACTCCCCTGGGAGATATGGTTGATGAGTATGAGATGAAAGATGGCTCCAGCTTTGACTGGAATAACTCTGCAACAGTTGCAAATCCTTATGCTAAGCGTGACGCCCGTTTCTATGCTTCCATCCTTTATGAAGGAAGTCCATGGAGAAAACGTCCTTCTGACGTTCAGCCGATTGATCCATTTGATAAAATTCAGGTTGGTCATGTGTTTGCCATGGATGGCACTTCCCAGCTCGTTCCGGGTGTTGATACCCGTGAAGGGCCGATTGAAAACTGGAACGGTGGAAGAAGCGGATATTATCTTCGTAAATTTAATGATCCAGCACTGGATCCTCAGTTTGTTAAGCAGGATATTCCTTTCAGGCACATCCGTTATGCTGAAGTTCTTCTGAACTATGCTGAGGCTTGCATTGAAATAGGAGATGCTGCAAACCTTGCTGAAGCCAGAACCTATATCAATATGATCCGGACAAGAGCCGGACAGCCTGATATCGCTGCCGGTCTCGACCAGGCTTCATTACGTACAATTGTACGGCATGAACGTCGTGTTGAACTGGCATTTGAAGATCATCGCTTCTGGGATGTTCGTCGCTGGGTAATTGGCCCTGCTGCATATCATCCCACACATCGTGCCGAGGTGAAATACCTTACTGCAACGGCAACAAATTATCGTCAGGCCGATGGATCAACTTGGGGCGATCCGATATATTCAAATGAGCTGATTGGTGTTGAATCAAGGGCATGGAATGATAAGTGCTATTTCTTCCCGCTCATGAGGGATGAAATGAATAAAAACACTAAACTTATTCAGAACCCGGGGTACTAGTTACTGATAGAATCTGTGGTTATATAAATGGCAGGCATTATTTTTGCCTGCCATTTTTTTGTGAGTCAAAACCTACCTGTAGAACACCCAGTACCAGAAAGTATCTCCAAATCTTCTCCTTAGGGTAGGTTCGGCTGATCTTACATTGTTTCCGGACTGTTGAAGGACAGAAAGATACTGTTGCCATCGGGTAATGGTGCCCTGGCTTATCCTGATACTTCCCGTATAGGGTAACCTGCCTTTATTTGCTATGGAAATGGCAATTACTGCTTCTTCTACATTTACAGGTAAACTTTTAAATCCCAGTTTTTCGAAATCCGGTAATTCTTTTGCAATTCCCTGGTAGTCCTTCCTCAGCAACAGATATGCTACCTTATATTCAAATGCTTTCTTATTTAATGAATCCTTTCCGAGAATAAGGTCGATATTTACTACAGGATCATCGGTTATTGAGAAAAAGTCAGATTTTAACCTGATCTTCCTCTTTTCACCAAGTTCCTTGTCGGTATTTACGGCAGCATCATTAAACAGCAGTTTTTCAAACGCTTTAGCATCTTTTTTATAAAAAAGGGTCTTTTTTAAAATTCCTGTATACATGGAGGCTACCTTATAATTGCCATTTATAAGGTCGGTTTTGATCAGCATCTTTAATCCTTCCGGTGTAAATCCCGTCATTACCATATTCTCGAAAGCCCAGCGATGTGCTTCATTGATCATCCCGATAGTGTAGTAGAAATAACCTCCCCGTCTCAGAATCTCTCCGGCTATCTCCCATTTAAGGAACAGAGTTTTTCCATCGGGGCTCTGAGGAAAATCGAACAGCATGTCATCCAGCTTATCTTCTTCACAGAGAGCAATATTATTTAAAAAGATAGTTAAAATATTGGTCGGATGATGTTCTGTATTGTAAGCAATAACTTCATTATATTTATCCTGATAAAATAGTTTTTCAACATGAAAGTACTGCTTTGTTTTATTATCGGACTTCTGAAAACCAACAGCAGCAAGAATAATTATCAGGAGGGATGTTATTATAAGGTTAAATGCCAGGGCTGAAATCTTCAAATTAGCCGGAGAGGACAGTTTTATTCTGGTTATTACGGGAAGTATTGCTGTAAAAACAGCAACAGAAAGGAAAATTATTGACTGATAACCGGTAATTAATTCTGTAAGAGGAAAGATCAGCAGGGTTTTCCCGGATTGAAAGAAAAGAAATTCTTTTGATATGTAAAAAGTCAGAATATTTAGTATCCATAAGACAATGATTTTCGACCAACCTTTTTTCTCTATAACAAATGCAAGATATAACGTCAGAAATAATAAGAAAATCCATGCAAAACTGCCGGTCAGAAAATACCAGAGAGGAGAAATTACCACAGGAAGCCATCCCCTGAAATGTTTTAAATATCTGATTACCAAATATAAAAATGCCAACTGAGTAAGAATGCCAAGACTGTTAAAAAGCAAAAACCTGTAATCTGTCTGAAGATAGAACAGCGCAATACCCGGAATAAACGACATAGCCATTGCGCCATTAAGCCGCTGTGCCTTTGTGCCATTTAATATTATAATGATCTTTGAAATCAGATAAACGATAAGTGTAAGTGTAGTCGCTACAATAAGAGCCCCCGCAAAAGGATAATAAAAGAATGTGGTCAAAAATTTTCCCGCGTAAATTAATGGTCCTCCCGGCTGATGAAGGTTTTCTGACAGGAAATCATGTGAAAAAATGAAAAGAGAAGATTTCTCCTGGTAAAAAAATATATAATCAGCAAAAAAACAGAAATAAATAAATACTCCTGTAAAAAACACGAAATAAGGTAACCAGGAAAGAGAGAGAGAGTTATAGGACTTTGTTTTATTCATTATGAGTTAAATAAACTCTTTTTTATTTTTCACGCCACTTAGCCTGGATTGCTGCTGTTTTGGCAAGATTCCGTATCTCCCCGGGATTGAGATCAATTTTTTCTGTCGAAAATTCAGGGACATTGAAGCTTTTTGGGAACTGGTTGTAAAACTCCGGATCTTCCTGTGGAAGAATAAATGGCTTATCAGAAGTTCCGTCTTCTTTAATATATGAAATATATGGCCTGGCTGTGAGACCGTCACCTCTCTTACTGCTGAATACCAGCCATCTGCTGTTTGACGACCATGAGTGATAGCTGTCTGCAAAATCGCTGTTAAGACTGAGCTTGTTTACTTTCGATGTCGTCAGATCCACGGAGTAAAGATCAGCCTCTTTATGCCATATCGGGAAACAACCATAATCGGCAACAGTTATCACCAGAAACCTGCCATCAGGAGAAATCCTTGGAAATGATACACTCTTATTTTCCGAAGAGGCATCAAAGACCAGTTCTGCTTCACCAAAAGAACGCTTTTCAGTATTAAAGGGAACCCGGTAAAGATTATATTTAATCTGTTTATAATCATAGTTTTCGCCTATCTGATCTGCCCTGCAGAAATACAGATATAGTCCGTCAGGAGACCATTCCGGATACGTATCCATAAATTTGTCTTTATCGGCTAAATCGATGTTCATTATTTCATTTTTATCTATATCATAAAGTACAAGTGATGAGGCAAGGTCACTCACTTCAACTTTCTTATTATCGGCAGAGTGAAAACGCTGAATAATCTTATTTGAAGAAAAGGCAACAAATTTTCCTGAAGGATGCCACCGAGGATAGACAGCGCCGTTTTTCATTTCTTTTGTCTTGAGGTTTATTTTTTTGAACTTCCCTCCGGAATAAAAATAAGTACCTCCCATGGTTCCCCTCATATGAAAAAGGAAGTCATCATTTTTGCCTGTGTTATTGAAAGAGTGACAGTTAACACAATTTTCATCTACGACACTGTTTTCTATCAGCGTCGGGGAATGAAAACTTTCAAGATCACGCCGGTCAATACTTAATTCAGTCCAGCTCTCGTATCCGGGATATAACAAACGGTAATAAAGGTAAGGATCAACAGGTTCCAATGCAATATTATTGGTAATTGTCTTATATTTAAACCAGTTCCCCTGGTCATCCTTTGAAAAGATATCGATCTTAAACTCTTTCCCCTTATTGTTCTCTAACATTTTCTTCCATCTTTTTTCAGGAATACGAATTTCCCCTGATCTTGAATAGATGTCAATTTCGGGCCCTGAGGCGGCAGTAAATTTTACAAAAGAGATCTTCCCTGGTTCCTTAATATTAAAATTTAGTGGAGCTATGTTTGGAGGTATGGTAACATCTGAATAATCAGGTTCAAGTACAGGGAGATTATCCATTAAAGAAATATCACCATGTGGCTTTTTGCCGCAACCGGAAAAGCAAAATAACGCAATAATAAAATACAAGTAATATATACGATGCTGTTTCATTTATCTCCTGTCTGTAATATTTCCTGATTATTTCCCTTTGTGCGACTTTGTGTTGTAATTTTTGATAATTTCGATCGAAAAGTAATAAAAATTGGCATCATTTACCATCCTGATTCCGAATATGTATTTTAAATTGAGCAACACATTATAAATTGACATTCTGCTTGTGTTAAAAAGGATTAAAGAGGGTCAAATATTTGCTTTTTTAACTGTATATATTTACATTTGGTTACATTCCATTATTTGCTTATACAATTAAATTTCTTTCAGTTATAATAAAACTAACGTAAGATGAAAAAATCAAGTATTTCTAGACGTAAATTCCTGGGCAAGGCAGCAGTTGCAGGAGTAGCAGGTGTAATTGCTCCTTCTATTATAACCAGTTGCGCCCGCGAAACAAAGAAAGTTGTAGCTGTACCGGCAATGCTCGACCAGGCACCGGACGGACCTGTTCTTAAGGCTGGTCTGATAGGCTGCGGCGGACGTGGCACAGGTGCTGCGATTAATTTTCTGAGTGCCGGCCCTAACCTTCAGATTGTATCATTGGGAGACACTTTCCAGGACCGTATTGACTCCTGCAGAAGTGAAATATTAAAACAAAAAGGGCAGGAGGTACCTGTGGAAAATTGTTATGTCGGTTTCGATGCTTACCAGAAAGTTATCGATTCAGGAGTTGATATAATCATTACTGCCACACCACCTTTCTTCCGTCCCCAGATACTGGAAGCTGCAATACAGGCCAAAAAACACGTATTTGCTGAAAAACCTGTATGTGTTGACCCTCAGGGTGCCAGGTCAATTATGGCCACTGCCCAGAAAGCTAAAGGTATGGATCTTTGTATTGTTACAGGAACTCAGCGTCGTCATCAGCGCGACTATATTGCGGCCTGGCAGCAGGTTGCCGAAGGTGCTGTAGGTGAGATTACAGGAGGTAACGTATACTGGAACGGTGGCAAATTATGGCATCGGGACCCGAATCCTAAATGGAGCGAAATGGAATATATGATACGCAACTGGGTAAACTGGACATGGTTATCAGGCGATCACATTGTAGAACAACATGTCCATAACCTCGATGTAATGGACTGGTTTACCGGATCGCATCCTGTAAAAGCCGTTGGTTTCGGATCGAGACTTCGCAGAGTTACAGGAGACCAGTATGATAACTTCAGCGTTGATTTTGTATTTGAAAACGGGATTCATTTCCATAGCATGTGCCGCCAGATTGATGGCTGTGTGAATAATGTTTCCGAACATATACAGGGTACAAAAGGGTCATCAAATTGCCGTAACTCTATTCTTGATCTTACAGGAAATGAGGTCTGGAAATATGACTATCCCCTCGATAAAGATGGTAAATCCACAGGACAGGTAAGTGTTGATCCTTACGTACAGGAACATATTGATCTTGTAACTGCTATCCGTACAGGGAAGCCTATAAATGAAGCAGAAAATACTGCCATCTCCACCATGATAGGTATTATGGGCCGTATATCAGCATATACCGGGAAAGAGACTACGTACGATGAGATGATGAACTCAGACCTAAAACTTGGACCAAAAGTATTTGACTGGGGTCCGGTTGATATCGACAAATCTGTTCCTCTCCCGGGTATTGCTTATGTTCCTGAAACGACTGAGGATAAATAATATTTGAAAAATTACTGGATCTATGTATTTTTCAAGACGAAATTTCATTAAAAAAGCCACTGCTACAGGAGCCGCTATTTTAGCTGCTCCTGCAGTTTTTGGTACCTCTGTTGCCATGAAACCACAAAAAACAACAGATGCAATTGCCCCTTTTAAGCTGAAGTATGCTCCTCCCTTTGGAATGTTTCATGAGCATGCAGGAGATGATTTAATTGATAATATAAGGTTCTGTCATGATATGGGTTTCCGGGCCATGTTCGACAACGGGCTTATGAGCCGACCTGTGGAGGATCAGGTAAAAATAGCAAATGAAATGAATCGACTGGGAATGGAACTTGGACCTTTCGTATTGTACGCTGATTTTTCAGTTACTTCGTTTGTTCTGAATAAGCCTGAAGTACGCGATATGCTCATTAATAAGATGAAGGAAGGAGTTGAAGTGGCCAAACGGACCGGTGTAAAATGGGCACTGGTGGTTCCCGGGAGATATGACGAGAGATTACACCGCGATTACCAGACTGCAAATGTGGTTGATAACCTGAGATACTGCTGCGATATTATGGAACCGGCAGGGTTGATAATTGTACTTGAACCTCTGAATACTCTTCATGATCATCCTGGACTCTTCCTGAACAGGATTCCGCAGGCGTATGAGATCTGCAGGGCTGTTAACAGACCTGTTTGCAAGATAGTTGACGATATTTATCACCAGCAGATAACCGAAGGTAACCTTATACCAAATATTGAGGCAGCCTGGAGCGAAATAGCTGCTTTCCATCTTGGAGATACCCCGGGCCGTAATGAACCAACCACAGGCGAGATTAACTTCAAAAATGTGTTTAAATATATCTATAGCCGGGGTTATGAAGGTGTTTTGTGCATGGAGCATGGGGTCAGTATAAAATCCAAAGAAGGTGAGGAACGGGTTATACAGGCCTACAGGGAATGTGATAGTTTTGAAGTATAAAAATTTAATTCACCTGAATTTAACTTAGCCAAAATGAAAAAACTAAACCAGTTAATTCTTACTTTATTTCTAATCATGATATTAGTGACTTCATGCAGCAAACCTGCTATAAGGCTTTTTGCCGGGAGATACACCGATACTGGCGGATCTAATGGATTATATCTGTATAACCTGAATCTCCAGACCGGGGACTTTAAAACTGTTTCGGAATCTGATGCAGGTCCGGATCCTTCCTATTTCTGTATCTCAAAAAAATACGACTATATATATGCTGCCAATGAAGTAATGGATTTCAAGGGTGAGAAGGCGGGAGGTGTAACCGCTTTAAGTTATGATGAGCAGACAGGAGCTATTGAAAAACTCAAAGACCTGGTAGTTCCTGACGGGGGGCCATGTTTTATTTCATTGTCCCCGGATGAAGATTTTTTGCTGATGGCAAATTATTCCAGCAGCTCTGTGGCTGTTGTCAGGCTGGATAATAAAGGATTGCCTGAAAATGTGACAGATACAATACTTTTTGTAAGCGATTCGGGGAAAGTATCCCATCCTCACATGATTTCATTTGACCCTGAAGGGAAAAAAGTTTATCTGACCGATCTTGGTTTTGACAGAGTTGTTGTTTATGATTTTGATAAAGTCTCAGGACAGCTTAATCAGGTTAAGGATGGTGTAGTGACTTTTCCGGAAGGAACAGGACCAAGACATTTCGTTTTCAATTCAACAGGCACAAAATTGTATGTGATATGTGAACTTAATTCCACCATTTCAGTCTTTGATGTTGATGAAAACGGTTTGCTTAAGCTGCTTCAATCCCAATCAACTTTAATGGAAGGATTTCAGGGAGAGAGTTTTTGCGCTGATGTTCACATCGGGAATAATGGTCAATATTTATATGGCTCAAACAGGGGAGAAAACGACATTGTTACTTTTAAGATTGAGCCTGATGGCAAACTGACAGTTGCAGGACGAACTCCCTGCGGAGGCGACTGGCCAAGAAATTTTGTGATCGATCCTTCGGGTAAATTTCTCCTGGTTGCAAATCAAAAATCCGGAAACATTGTTCTTTTCAAAATAGATGAAAAAACAGGGCTGCCGGCTCCAACAGATAGAGAATGCAAAATTGAGACTCCGTCCTGTCTTAAATTTAAAATCTGACAGCTGGCCTGGTGAGTTGAACAGGCGAAAACTATTATTTCTTTAAGTACTCCTTTGTGCTTTCAACAAGGGCGTAGCTTTTCAGTGTGCTCAGGGTTGAATAGTGAACGTCTTCTGCTTTTATTATCTTATCTCCGAATTTCAGGTCTTTCGTGGCACACGCATCATGGATGAGGATGCATTTAAATCCCAGATCGCTTGCGGCTCTTGTGGCCGCTTCGACACACATATGAGTCTGCATGCCACAAATTACAAGTGTGTCTATATTATTTGTTTTCAGATAATCAGCAAGATCTGTATGCAGGAAACAGTTCACTTCATCCTTGGAAATTATCTTTTCAGCAGGTAAAGGTTTTACAAGATCGTTTATTTTGCCGCCAGGTTCGTAATTATGGCGAACAAAGATTACAGGTAGGTTTTTCTCTCTGAAGTCTGCAAGCAACAGGGCGGCATTCGCAGCTGCTGTTTCAGGTTCTACCAGCGCTGACTTGCCTCCGGGGAAATAAAAATCCTGGATATCAATTATTAACAATGCCTTCTTCCCTGACTGGGCTGAAATATTAAATATGACCAGGAATATTATTGCAAACGACAAGATTACTTTTTTCATAATTACTGAATTAATTAATTGGAGAACACTTAAAGACGGATAAAGTTATTAAATTTTTAAAAAAGAAAGACCGAAGTTGAAAGCCCGAAGTCGGAACCTCGAAATCGGAACCTCGAAATGGTTTTTGTTTTTTCGAAAATTCTCCGTATAATTATTATTCAAAATCAGACAGACATGAACCGCCAGTCTTTACTCGGGGAATTAAAAAATCAACCTGGTACAATATGGGATATAATTGTTGTCGGAGGAGGGGCAACAGGGTTGGGCGTTG
>CAYUQR010000007.1:51162-63253 GCA_964446825.1 uncultured Rikenellaceae bacterium | reverse complement strand
GGTACAATATGGGATATAATTGTTGTCGGAGGAGGGGCAACAGGGTTGGGCGTTGCTCTTGATGGTGCTTCAAGGGGATATAAAACCCTGCTGCTCGAACAATCTGATTTTGCCAAAGCCACTTCTTCGAGGAGTACAAAACTGGTGCATGGAGGCGTACGATATATGGCACAGGGAGACCTGCTGTTGGTTATGGAAGCATTGCACGAACGCGGGATAATGCTCAGGAATGCCCCTCATCTTACATTCAATCAGGAATTTATAATTCCCGTTTATACTATATGGGATGTTATCATGTATACAGTAGGTTTGAAATTTTATGATCTTATGGCCGGCAGGTTAAGCATGGGCAAATCTTATTTCATTAACCGTGAAAAAACTCTGACCAGGCTACCGCTGCTGAAGAAGGAAGGATTAAAAGGAGGGGTTGTTTATCACGACGGGCAATTTGACGATTCACGGATGGCCCTCGCCCTTGCCAGATCGTGTGTTGAAAACAAAGGTATAGTGCTTAATTATTGTAAAGTAACCAGCCTTCTTAAGGATGAAAAGGGCGGGATAAACGGGGTAAAAGCCAGGGATATGGTTTCGGATGAAAATTTTACTCTCAGGGCAAACCTGGTAATAAATGCAACGGGTGTATTCGCCGATGATATAGCCAGAATGGATAATCCTTCAGCAAGATCTACGATAAAGCCAAGCCAGGGTGTCCATATTGTTCTTGAAAAATCTTTTCTTCAGAGCGATTCGGCGATAATGATACCAAAAACTGACGATGGGAGAGTCCTGTTTGCAATACCATGGTATGATGAAGTTGTAGTTGGTACCACAGATACCCCTCTTAATACAGTGAGTTTAGAACCTGTGGCGCTTGAAAAAGAAATAAGTTTTATTTTGCATACTGCTGAAAAATATCTTGTAAAACCTCCCCGCAGGGAAGATGTACTATGTATATTTGCCGGCTTGCGTCCCCTGGCTGCAAATCCTGATAATCCGGCCTCGACAAAGGAAGTTTCAAGAAGACATAAGATAACACTTTCGTCTTCAGGTCTGTTAACAATTATTGGAGGGAAATGGACAACTTACAGGCGAATGGCTGAAGAAACGATTGACAAAGGCATAAATGCCGGTGTCCTGAATAAAAGGAAATGTATCACCTCAGCCCTCTGTCTTACTTCCCTGGACATGAGCATTCCTGGGGGCAGGTTTCATATTTATGGAGAAGGGTTGCCGGATATTGAGAAAATGATCAGCGAAAAGCCGGAACTGGGGGCTAAAATTGATGAGCGTCTTCCATATACAAAGGCTGAAATAATCTGGATCTGCGGAAATGAGATGCCGGTCACTATTGAAGATATCCTAGCAAGAAGAACAAGGGCATTATTTTTAAATGCACGGGCAAGTGCGGAGATCGCTGAAGAAATTGCAATTTTGATGGCTGAGGAATTTGGTTATGACCAGAAATGGAAGAATGAACAGGTCGAAGCATATAATCAATTAGTTAGAAACTATTTATAAAAATCCGACATTCAACTAATAATCAGCAATATATGGAAAAATTTATATTGGCACTCGACCAGGGAACAACAAGTTCCCGTGCGATTATATTCAACAGGAATGGTCTTCCGATGGTTACTGCCCAGAAGGAATTTACACAGCATTACCCTAAACCCGGATGGGTTGAACATGATCCTGAAGAAATATGGTCAACTCAGGCAGGAGTGGCACTCGAAGCTATTACAAAAGCTGGTATTGAGAGTGTAAATATTGCCGCTATCGGGATTACCAATCAGCGCGAGACTACAGTTGTCTGGAACAGAAAAACAGGCAAGCCGGTTCATAATGCAATTGTCTGGCAGGACCGGCGCACAGCAGATTTTTGTGATCAGCTGAAAAAGGATGGACACAGCCGTATCATTCTTGAAAAAACAGGACTAATAATAGATGCTTATTTCTCCGCTACTAAAATAAGATGGATCCTTGATAATGTAAAAGGTGCGAGAAAACTGGCCGATGAAGGTCAGCTTGCATTCGGAACGGTGGATTCATGGCTTATCTGGAATCTGACACGGGGTAAGCTGCATGTAACAGATGTTACAAATGCTTCAAGGACCATGCTGTTTAATATTCATACTCTTAAATGGGATGAAGAACTGCTTGAAATTTTCAATATTCCCTCGGGTATGTTGCCTGAAGTAAAATCGTCGAGCGAGGTATATGGAAATACTGAAGGTCAGTTTTCAACTCAAATACCTGTTGCGGGTATTGCCGGAGATCAACAGGCAGCACTGTTCGGACAAATGTGCATAGAACCGGGGATGGTTAAGAACACATACGGGACAGGATGTTTTATGGTGATGAACATTGGAAACAAGCCAATCGAATCAAAAAGCAGGCTTTTAACAACTATAGCCTGGAAAATTGGTAATGATACACAATATGCTCTTGAGGGTAGCATATTCATTGCCGGAGCTGTTGTTCAATGGCTTCGCGACAGTCTTGGTATTATCACGCAATCGGGTGATGTGGAGAAACTGGCTGCAAAGGTAAAAAACAGCGAAGGAGTTTATTTTGTTCCTGCCTTTGCCGGGTTGGGTGCACCACACTGGAATCAGCACGCTAGAGGTACTCTTGTAGGTATAACCAGGGGCTCAACTTCTGCCCATATTGCCCGTGCTGCTCTCGACAGCATAGCCTACCAGACCCTTGAGGTTCTGCAGGCAATGCAAAAAGATTCAGACATTGATATAAGGGAGTTGCGCGTTGACGGAGGTGCGACCGTGAATAACCAGCTTATGCAATTTCAGTCAGATTTGTTACAGGCAAAGGTTGTTCGTCCAAAGATAACTGAAACAACCGGCCTGGGAGCTGCCTATCTTGCCGGGCTGGCTGTAGGCTACTGGAGCGGAATAAAAGAGGTCAGGCAGCAGTGGCAGGTTGATCGCATTTTCTCTCCGCAATTAAAAGCCGATGAGATCCAATCACTAATTAAGGGGTGGCACAGGGCAGTAAATGCAGCAAAAGCCTGGGCCGACGATTCCAATTAAAAATAATATAATTGAATTGGGGGGACGTTGCATGCAACGTCCCTGCACATACAAATATTTATACAATTAATTAATAATTAAAAATATGAATGCATTTTTTGCTGAGTTTTTCGGGACAGCCATGATCCTTGTCTTCGGAAGTGGAGTCGTAGCCAACGTTCTCCTGAGCAAGACCAAGGGTAATAACAGTGGCTGGATTGTAATTTCCTTCGGATGGGCAATAGGTGTTTTTACAGGTGTTCTGGTGGCAGCACCTATTAGCGGCGCCCATCTAAATCCAGCTGTTACTCTGGCACTCGTTCTGGCACATAAATTTGACCTGGCTTTGTTACCGTTGTACGTGAGCGCCCAGTTACTTGGAGCTATGTTCGGTTCAGGTCTGGCATGGCTGGCATATAAGAAACATTTTGATGCTACCGATGACGCTGATTTAAAGCTTGCAGTATTCTGCACGGGTCCAAATATCAGAAGTTACTGGTATAATGTTGTTACGGAGATAATAGGAACATATGTGCTGGCACTGGCTGTACTGTTTATGGCTAAGCCTGATGTTGGATTAGGGGCACTAAACGCACTCCCGGTTGCACTTGTTGTTCTCGGGATTGGCCTTTCTCTGGGAGGGCCGACAGGTTATGCAATTAATCCTGCACGAGATCTTGGACCTAGGATTATGCACTTTTTTCTCCCAATACCAAACAAACGCGACAGTGACTGGAGATATTCGTGGGTCCCGATTTTAGGCCCTCTTGCTGGTGCTGCTATTGCTGCAGGGATGTTTTTGATTTTTAATGGAAAGTATTAGATAATAGTAAATCACAGTCCTGTTCAACCCTGATTATCGAATCAACATTGTATCCGCTATCGACAGCTTTCTGCAAAAGCATTTTGTAGGTCTCTTCATCCATTGTCTTTTCCCTGGAAAGGATCCACAGATATTTCAATGCAGGTTCTCCTACAAGCACATACCTGTAATCTTTATCCAGATACATAATCCAGTAGTCACCTGAAAAAGGCCAGAAAAACTGCACCTTAAGTTTAGCCGGACTATTTTTATCAGGAATCCAGGCAACACCTTTTACCGAAGAGGTTCTCTGAGGATCTGAAATATAATTACCCTCGTTGACAACCGTTATTTTGCCATCATCACGAAGTGTATATGTGGCTGAAGTACATTTTAATTTTCTTTCAAAGAAATTAGGCAGACGTGCAATTTCATACCAGAAGCCCTTGTATCTGTTAAGGTCAACTGCAGATACAACCGAAACTGATTTCTGGGAATATGCAGATGCAAATATAATAAACACGATAAAGATCAATAAAGATTTTTTCATAAACGAATTCCCATTACAGTTATATCATCAGTTTGTATATGATCTGCCATCCATTTATTTATTTTTTCCTCCAGTAATTCCTTTTGGTTTGACATTGGCAATTTATGAATTTCCAGCAGTGTCAGGTAAAAGTTTTTACTTAGAAATTTTTTATCGAATTCTCCGCCAAACTGATCCTGATATCCATCAGAAAACAGGTAAAAAGTGTCTCCGGGCAGATAATCAATTTCTTTCATTGTAAAAGGGAAAAGCGGACCATAGGAAGAAGAAACAGAAAAACGATCTGCATTTAATATTTCTATGTTCCCGTTGCGGATAAAAACAATATTATTCATCGCACCTGTATATTGAACTTTTTTTTGATTTTTATCCAGGACGCACAGAGCTAAGTCCATTCCATCAAAGGTAAGAACGGCTTCCCTGTTTTGCTGAAGGGAGCGAATAACTTTTTCCCGAAGTCTTGTGACAATGGCATCCGGTCTGGTTATTCCAAGAATATTTACTATTTCGTTTAATAAAGTAATTCCCAGAATGCTCATGAAAGCTCCCGGCACTCCATGCCCGGTACAATCAACCACAGTAAATACAATTTTGTTATCCTTTTCTGACAGCCAGTAAAAATCACCGCTAACAATATCTTTCGGTTTTGCAAGGATAAAATTGTCCGGGAATAATGTATCAATGTTATCTGACGGAGGCAGAACCGCATTCTGTATGTGGCTCGCATATTCAATGCTTGAAGTTATACTGGCATTCTTTTTGGTAATCGTATCCCTCTGCAGCTCAATTTCATTTTTCTGAGCCCGGATTTCAGACGTCCGTTCCCGGACTTTTTCTTCCAGAATTCTTTTCTCAACCAGGAATTTATGTTCGCGTCTCTTAACATAAGAATAAGTAAGGAGGATCAGTATAGAAACATTAATCAGATAAAACCACCATTTTTTCCATAACGGCTTATTAATGATAAAATTTATTGTCAAAGGTTTTTCTGATATGGCACCATCTCCACTGGAAGTTTTTAATATGAATGTATAATTCCCCTCGGTTAAATGACTGTAAGTTATGTTTGTGTTTTTTGTGATTTCTGACCATTGATCATATCCTTCCAATTTGTATTGATATGTAACAAGTGCAGGCTCTTTTAAACTGATCCCCAGATAATCAATACTTATTTTGTAATTACCGGGAGAAAGTACGATTTTATTGCTGTAATTTGTTTCTTCACCATTTATCTTAATGGAAGTAATTCCTAATACAGGTGATAAAAAATGAGAAGAATCCTTTGGTGGAGAATATTCAATAATGCCTTCATTTGAACCAAACCAGATTCTATCATTACTATCTTTAGCTATTGAATTTGAATTGAAATTGTAGCTATCAGTTATATTTTCAATATGCTGGATGGGTTTAATTGAAAAATCGCTGGTCCTTATCCTGCTTAATCCACCTTTGTGACCGATCCATATGTTATTATTATCATCACAAATAATCGAGTAGCAATAACTGGATAACAGGCCTTCTCTGGCAGTAAGATTGGCAATTGAATCCGATTCTATCAAAAAAACACCGCTTCCTTTTGTCCCTATCCAGATCCTGGAATCTTTATCTTCAGTGATGGGGCCCAGCGTCAAAATTCCGCTTCTTGCATTTACAGGTATCTTATTGACTTTCTCATCCATTATGAAGGCCAGCATATTCCCGAGTGTGCTGACCCATAGCTTGTTTTTACTATCTAAATATAAGCAGTTTATGAAATTATGCGGTAACCCGCCCTGGTTAATTGAATATAAATGAATCTTATTTGTAACGGAATTAATACTGAATAAGCCTTTTTGTGTACCTATCCACAACTGACCTTCTTTGCCGGTGATATTGGTTATCGAGTTTTCAAGTACTCCGTTTGCATATGGGTATCTGTAAATTTTTTCATTCTTAACATTCATTCTGTACAAACCATTTTTTCCGGTTCCGATCCAAATTTCTTTACTGCTTTCGGAGTAGATGGCAGTGACCGTATCCTTGGGCAGACCGCTGCCTTTGCTGTAGAATTTGATAATTTTGCCCGATGAGACATCCATTTTTAGCAAGCCGTTTTCAGTACCTATCCACCTGAAATACTGATCGATACAGATTGAAAATATGTTATTGCCATATAATGGGTTGTTAAATTTCCATACCGAAAAAGTTTTAGGTGTAATCAGTGTTAATCCTTCACCATAATTGCCACTCCAGATATTCCCTTCACGGTCTTCATAAACAGTTTTTACATTGTTTGTAACAAATCCTGTGCTTTTATTAAAATGGATGATCTTAGCTATTTCTTTTGTCTTAGGATGGATTATTTTGAACAAACCAATGCCCTTTGAAGCTATCCATAAATTTGACTCACTGTCTTCAAAAAGATCCTGTATATTTGTTAAGTCAAAATCCTGATCTGCAGTTAATTTTGATACCTTAAAGAGACTAGCCTCATATGTAAGTCGAAAAATGCCATCACTTTCGGTAGCAATATAATATCCGGAGTTGTCGTTCATTTTAAATATGCTGACCACTTTAGATTCGGGAATCTCCTGGACAGTCCCGACAATTTCAATTTCACCTGGTTTGTTTAATTTGATATAAAACAAACCTTTATTTGTACCTGCAATCAACTCATTATCATTAAGAAATTCAAATGTTGTAATTGTTGTCGGGTCTTTAAATAAATAGTGTTCTGTTACTGTTTTTTCATTACCCAGTTTCAGCAAACCATCCGAATAGGTACTTGCCCATATTATTCCATCAGGACTTTTTGTAAAATGTGTAATGGGGCTTGAATTAGTTTGTGGGGTAGGGACAACATGAAACTTTTTACCATCAAATTTTGATAACTTCCCGTTCATGTGGCCAAACAACAGGTATCCTTTATCTCTAAAACCACAGGTTATAAAATTATCAGCCAATGAGTCACTTGTTGTAAAATAATCGAATTTAAATCCGTTATATCTCGATAATCCATTTCCCGTGCCAATCCATAAATAACCATGAACATCCTGAATTATTGAATAAACATATGACTGGGCTAACCCATCTTCCGAACTGAAGTTATGAAAATTGTAATCCTGTGCGATTGCTTTGCCAGTTAGCCAGGTACATAAAAGGAGCAATAGCCCTTTTCGGATCAAATGAGTCTTAATAGGAATTTTTGCTATTAGCAACATTTTATGAGTGTGAGGTATTTCTTACAAATCATTTCATCCGTATTTTCGGAGAATAAACAGGGATGCCACCGATAGGAACAACATAAAATGGCAATGAAACTCCATATTGATTCCTGATAGTGACTACCACATTATTGTTTTTAACCTGTATGGATTTATTTTTTGTGAACTGGATCTCAATGGTGCTATTCTTCTCTTCAGCCATAATCGGGAATTCGCTCATAGCCCAGTTGTTTTCTCCTGAAACATTGCAAAAAAGGCCATTCTTGGAAACAGAAAATATCCGGATAGTTCCATCATTATCCCAGTCAAAATCCGAAACCTGAACAGAGATCGTTTTATCATCAACATAAGGATATATTTGGCAAACGCGATTTTGATCGTCAGATAACCTGAAATGATATTTATAGGTGAAAAAGTTACCTCCTTCCACCGGAATATTCTCTTCAGGGCTGGTACTAAGAAAGTATCTGTATAAATTACCATCATCCCCCGATACTCCCTGAGCAATGATTTTAAAGACATGTCCACCGAGTATTTCAGCATACTCTCCCTCGGAGGGATTAAAAGGGCCAAAACTATACCACTTCCTGTCATATTTAGGGTCTGCTCCAAATGATTTTGATGATAATAAGTATCCGCTCTTGTAATTTCCAGAGGGGTGAACACTCTGTGCTGCAGTATCTGACCAGCAACCTATGCCTCCATATATTGAAAAGTTTACAACTGTATTGAAATCTCCCTTTAATTCATCAAGGCTCCCTCCTGTATCTGGATCATATACCCGTATATATACGGCATTCGTCTGTGATGAAGGAATGAGGCAAAAGAATATCTGACGAGAGTCATCGTCGCCCCATGATGGGTCAGCGTTTCCTCCAAAAGTCATGAGGTAGGGGATATTCTCGTCTGCTGCCGGGGCAGATTGTGAAAAGGCTTTTGCGAAAGCGTGCAGAAAAAATAATATGATAATCGCATATTTAGCCAAGGCTTCTTTTTTATTTATTCATAAATATAAATTCTATTTCTCCATTGATAGTTTTGTTTTCAGGAATAAACGGATTAATCATCTGGTCTGAAAGGACAAAGCCTTTACTGTGAAATGAATTCATATCAGTTCCCTTGTTTTTAAAATAGAATGACAATTCCCTCGCCCATTCTTCAGCCAGCAGCATTTTACCATCAATCATTTCGTTTTTCTCTGAATACAGAACAATCTCAAGCTTTATCTCAGTATTATTTTTTAAAAGGGTTATGATATCATCGAGAAATTTAAAAGAGGCAGGCTTAATGCCATTCTGATCAAATTGGAGTGTTTTATTTCCGTATTTATTAAATACCCCTTCAATTTTCCCTTTTTGACGTCCCGACAGATTGTCCATAAAATATGATCTTATTTGTAATGTTTTGTCAAGGGTTAATGCAGAATCAGTTTTTTCAATTAATTCTGCATCTTTCCCCCCCCCTTTTAATGTAAATTTCTCAAAGTCGTCATATATATTTATTTTCTTCATAACACATATTTTGGGAATAATCCCGGCAGTATCTTTTTCACCAAATAGTCCTAACCTGACCGTATAGACCCCTTTCTTTTTAAAAGTTGTACTCATATTGGGTCCGCCTGGTTTAAAACCGTCTCCAAAATCCCAAAAAAAGTCCGTAATCTTAATACCCTTAAGATCTGTTATTATTCCTTCGAAAGATATTGATTTATCAGCAATACTTACGTTATAAGAATTGATATAAGCCTGGTTGATATTCTCAAGATTCACTTTGTATTCAACCTGTTCTGCTATAGTGTTGCCGGTTAATTCATCTTTGATGCTCAGCTTAACCAAATAATGTCCTGGACCGGGGAAGCAATGCTGCACTTCCGGGCCAATCCTCAATATACCATTCCCAAAGTCCCATTGATAGACCACCGGCACAGTGTCTGTAAGCCGTTGATGTTCATCATAAAAAGTAAAACAATAATTGTTCTCCTTCAGGCTATCGCAATTCGTAAATTCAACCGGAGCTGCGCTGAAACTGAATATATCGTCAGTTTTTAAACGGTTTGATGAAAAATACCCGTTCTCAAGTGTTGAATCCAGAACGATCCCGAAATCATCAGCTGAAGAGTTAACTGCTGAATCGAGATGAACAGGCTCTATCCATTCCCCATTTATCTCCTGGGTATAGAACAGGTCTTTTCCGCCAAGCCCCTTATGTCCGTCTGAAGCAAAATAGAGTTTCCCATATTTACAGGCGAAAGGGAAGGACTCATTTCTTTGCGTATTAATAACCGGACCCAGATTCACAGGAGTATCCCACCCATCATTACGCATGTCGCAGTAGTACAGATCCATTCCGCCAATACCCCCGGGCATATCTGAAGCAAAATAAATTCTTTTCCCATCAGGAGTAAGTGATGGTGTAACAAAAGAATAAATAGAATTGTTATATTTAAAAGGTTTAATGTTTGTCCATTTACCATCAATAAGTTCTGCAGAATATATACCGAGTTTATTATTAGTATCAGCGATATTTCTCATGGAATTTTCTATGGTATTATTCCTGTTATAATACATTATATTACCATTTTCATTGAAAGTAGCCGGCCCGTCATTAAACGAGGTAGTGACTTCCCTGGCCAGTATTCTTGGAAGAGACCAGCCAGAGTTCCCTTTTCTGATTACATAGAATATTTTGAAAAGACTGTTCTGGTCATCATTATAACCCACCAGAGAATTGTCTCTCAGATCGGAACAAAATACGATGCCTTCTTTATAAAAAACAGGGGAAAATTCGTTATATATTTTTGAATCGAATGATACTGGTTTTACAATATACCTGTCAGCCTGGGCAATTACTGCAGCAATATGGGTTGTAATAAAAAAAATACTCAGATAAAAATATTTACTCATAATTCTGTCTGCTAAAACTGTCGGGGCCCTTTAACTATCCGCGAATATTTAAAAACATAGTTTAACACGATCTCATGAGAACCATTAAGATATTTTCCCAAGGTTCCGAAATGATAATCATATGAATAAGCCATTCGTATTTGATAGTTCAACTGACACTGGAGTATTCCAGCCATCATATCCTTATTCCGGTACCCAATCCCCGCCCAAAACCTGTCTTTTAAATTTATTTGTGCATTATAGTCTATCTGTACAGGGATACCAGGATGATACTTAATTAACAGGGAAGGCTGGAATTTAATCTGTGAGCCTACACCCAATTCATATCCTCCTGAAAAGAAATAATTCGATCCTGAAAAGTTGTTGCCGATTTTATATTTACCAGTGTTCTTATCAAGCTCTGAACTTAAGAAGAGTGGCATTGAAAAGCCAACATAGTATTTTTTTGTATAATAATATGCACCAAGACTAAAATTTGGCAATACAGACGATGATGCATTATTCATGAGTTGTTCATCATTAGGATCCGCGGCTAACAACTCATTCCATTTTATGTTATTGATAGTCACGCCAAAACCTAATCCCAATGCCAGTTTACCCTCCTGAAGTTCTATCCTGTATGCATAATTTCCGAAAAAACTGGTTTCTTTAAATATACCGATACTGTTGTTTTCAACCAGCAATCCAAGTCCAACCCTGTCATTATAAACCGGTGCATGTATAGAAAAAACGTAGCTTTTTGGCGCGTCTCTGAATCCAACCCATTGATCACGGTACGACACGGTTAGACTCAATGCATCCTGGCAACCAGCAAAAGCAGGATTTATTGCAAGTGCATTTACAACATAATGGTCTGACAGGGGGAACATCTGACCCATCATCTGCAATGGGAAGATTACTGCCAATATGCTAAGAATAATCCTGTTCATTTATCTTTTAATAAAAACAGATCCCTTAATTATTTTGCCAGTTCCGACTTTAAGTATATAGAAATAAGTATCGGAAGGCAATTCTTTTCCCTTGTCATTTAGTCCATTCCAGTCATTTAAATAATTTAAATTTGTGTATTCTTCATTTCCCCAGCGATCAAAGATAATCAGCTCAACCTTAACATCTGTGTTACTGATCTTAAAATAATCATTTTTACCATCTCCGTCCGGTGTAATTACTGAGGGTACAAATAAATCATCTACTATTATCTTAACCTCCGAACTGCTCTGACAATTCCCGTTATTAACTTTCCAGGAAAATATGTTTTCGCCAACGGACAGATCAGTAACCATTGTTGTAGGTGAATTGATATTTGTAATTCGCCCTGAACCTGAAATCAGGGACCATTCCCCGGTTTCGGACGGATCCAGTTCTGCGTTCATCTGAGTTTCAAATTTATATTGAAGCTCCTGGTCGGGTCCTGCTATCGCAATCGGGTTAACACCAAGAACAGCATCAATTGATGATGATTGTTCACTCTGGCACCCGTTAGCATCGGTTACCTGCACCGAATAACTTCCTGATGAAGTTACGTAAATAGCTGCCGAAGTTGCCCCTGTTGACCATAAATAAGTAGTTCCCACACTTGAGGTCAGGGTTACACTACCTCCTTCACA
>CAYUQR010000007.1:0-51062 GCA_964446825.1 uncultured Rikenellaceae bacterium | reverse complement strand
TTCCCACACTTGAGGTCAGGGTTACACTACCTCCTTCACAAAATGTTGTTGGACCACCGGCTATAATGGTTGGAGTAGCCGGCAAAGCATTTTCAACAACTGATACTGGTATTGAAGGTACACTCTGGCACCCGTTTGCATCAGTTACCTGAACAGTAAAGCTGCCTGATGTACTGACAGTAATATTTGAGTTTGTAGAACCTGATGACCATAAGTAAGATGCCCCCGGGCTTGAAGATAACGTAACACTGCCCCCTTCACAAAAAGTTGTTGGACCACCGGCTATTATCACAGGAGCTGCCGGTAAAGCATTTTCGGTAACTATTAGAGGCAGAGATGTGGCACTCTGGCAACCGTTTATGTCCGTTACCTGCACAGTATAACTGCCTGTTGTACTGACATTAATACCTGGATTGGTTTCACCTGTCGACCATAAATACATTGCTTCAGGACTCGAGGTTATAGTAACACTGCTACCTGTGCAAAAAGTTGTCGGGCCACCAGGTGTAATAACTGGCGTAGCCGGTAAAACATTTTCAGTTACCATAATGGGTACAGATGCTGCACTCTGGCATCCGTAAGCATTGGTCACCTGTACAGTATAACTACCTGTTGTACTGACATTAATGCTTGAGCTTGTTTCACTTGTTGACCATAAGTAAGTTATTCCAGGGCTTGAGGTCAGCGTAACACTGTTCCCCTCACAAAAGGTCGTCGGACCATCGGAAATAATAGTCGGCGTTGCCGGTAAAGCATTTTCAGTAACCACTACCGGTAAGGACAAAGCGCTCTGGCAACTATTTGCATCGGTCACCTGAACTGTATAGCTACCTGAAGTGATAGCGGTTATCCCAGGGGTGCTTTCACCTGTTGACCATAAATATATTGTTCCCGGAGTAGAAGTTAAAACAACACTGCCTCCTTCACAAAACGTTGTCGGACCACCGGTTGAAATTATTGGGGTTGCAGGCAATGCATTTTCAGTAACTATTACAGGTACCGAAGGTGCACTTTGGCACCCATTTGCATCTGTAACCTGGACTATATAACTTCCTGAAGAGGGAACAGTTATTGATGGGCTGGTTTCAGCTGTTGACCATAAATAGGTTATTCCCGGACTTGAGTTTAAAGTAACACTGCCGCCTGCACAGAAAGTAGTCGGACCAGTGGCTGTAATTGCCGGTGTTGCAGGTAAAGCGTTTACTGTAACTATTGTGGCTGCAGATTGTGCACTCTGGCACCCGTTTGCATTGGTAACCTGTACTGTATAACTTCCTGATGTACCAACATTTATACTTGAACTTGTTTCTCCCGTTGACCATAAATAGCTTGTTCCAGAACCTGAAGTCAAAGCAACACTTCCCCCTTCGCAAAAGGTTGTTGGTCCGCCGGCTGTTATTATTGGCTTTAAAGGCAGAGCATTTTCAGTAACAAGTACCGGCAATGACAAGGTACTCTGGCAACCATTTACATCAATCACCTGTACTGTATAACTACCTGTTGTGCTGACACTAATGCCTGAGCTTGTTTCACCTGTTGACCACAGATAAGTTGCTCCCGGACTTGAGGTTAAAATGACATTACTCCCTGTACAGAAAGTAGTTGGACCAGAAGCCGTAATGGTTGGCGTTGAAGGTAATGTATTAACTGTTACATTTACCTGTGAGTTTACAGTATTAAATCCGTCAAAAACTGCTACATTATAAGTAGTACTTACCAAAGGATTAACTGATGGATTGGCAATTGACGAGGTAAATCCGGCAGGTATTGATGTCCAGGTATATGTATAAGAACCCGATCCCCCGCCCGCTATTGCATGCAATTGAACGTTTTTGCCGGCGCATACTGTTGAGGGTGTTGCTGTAGGGAGAGAACTCAAAGGGCCTCCGCTTATTGATATGGTTACTGTATTTGTGTTTGAACATCCTGTTGCTACAGATGTTGCAGTAAGCGTATAAATTGTTGTCGCTGCTAAATTTACTGTAGTCGGGTCTTCTATTAATGCATTTACAAGCTGACCGGCAGGTGACCAGCTGTAAGTAAATGGTGCATCACCGCTAACTGTGGCATCAATCGTTGTATTTGTTCCATTAGGTATAGTGACATCCGTCCCTGCATTTACGACCGGTAAAGTATTAATTGTTGTTACAACAGGTGCTGATGCCGCACTCTGGCATCCATTTGCATCAGTTACCTGTACGGTGTAACTTCCGGCTGCGGAAACGATTATACCGGGTGTAAATGCACCTGTTGACCATAAATAATCTGTGCCCGGACTTGATGTCAAAGTAACACTGCCTCCTTCACAGAAGGTAGTCGGGCCTGAAGATGTAATGACAGGGATTGCCGGTAAAGCATTAACTGTAACTACAGCAGGTACTGATGATGAACTCTGGCATCCGTTTGCATTAGTCATTCTTACAGTATAGCTGCCTGAAGTGACAGCATTTATATTTTGTGTGGTTGCGCCTGTTGACCATAAATAGGTTATACCGGGGCTAGAGGTCAGATCAACACTGCCCCCATCACAAAATGTGGTCGGACCTCCGGCTGCAATGACCGGAGCTGACGGCAAAGAATTCACTGTGACTGTTGTGGCAGATGACGCCGCACTCTGGCAACCGTTAGCATTGGTTACCCTGACAGAATAACTCCCAGATGTTGTTACATTCAAAGCAGGTGTTGTGGCGCCCGTAGACCACAGGTAAGTGGCTCCTATGCTTGAGGTAAGGTTTACACTGCCACCTGCACAGAATGTAGTAGGACCATCGGCCATAATAACAGGTGTAGAAGGTAAAGCATTGACCGTGATAATTGCAGGGGCTGATGCTAAACTCTGACATCCGTTTGGATCTGTGATCCGTACTGTATAAGTACCTGCTGTAGACGTGTTTATACTTGGTGTAGTTGCGCCGGTTGACCATAAATATGAAGAACCTGCACTTGATGTCAGGGTTACATTGCTGCCTTCACAGAAAGTGGTCGGTCCGCCAGGCGTTATGGCAGGTGTTGCCGGCAAAGCATTTACGGTCACTATTACGGCTACTGACTGGGCACTCTGGCAACCGAATAAATTTGTAACTCTGACAGTATAATTACCCGATGTGGTAACATTAATACTTGGTGTTGTTGCCCCTGTTGACCATAAATATGCTGACCCGGCACTTGAGGCCAGGTTTACGCTACCCCCTTCGCAAAAGGATGTTGGACCGTCGGTAGTGATGGTAGGTGTTGCCGGTAAGGCATTTACAGTAACTATAGTGGCTGCAGAGGGAGGACTCTGACACCCGTTGGCATTTGTGACTTTTACAGTATAATTACCCGATGTGGTAACATTTATAGATGAAGTGGTTTCACCTGTTGACCATAGGTAGGACAAGCCAGGACTTGAGGTTAAGGTTACGCTGCCACCTGAGCAGAAAGTTGTTGGCCCGCCAGCAGTAATTGTCGGCGCAGCAGGTAATGCATTTACTGTAACTGCTGTAGCTGCAGAGGAAGCACTCTGGCACCCGTTTGAATTTGTAATTCTGACTGAATAGTTACCTGATGTTGTGACATTTATACCTGAGGTAGTTGCACCTGTTGACCATAAGTAAGTTGAACCAACACTTGAAGTGAGAGTTACATTAGCTCCATCGCAGAAGGTTGTCGGTCCTCCTGATGTTATGGCTGGAGTTGCCGGTAAGGCGTTTACTGTAACAACAATAGGTGCTGATACTGCGCTAAGACATCCGTTAACATTGGTCACTCTTACTGTATAACTTCCGGATAAAGTGACATTTATACTGGGGGTTGTTGCCCCGGTTGACCATAAATAAGTTGTTCCGGCACTTGATGTTAGGGTAATGCTCCCCCCAGCACAAAAAGTGGTCGGTCCCCCGGCTGTAATGGTTGGTTTGGCGATTGAACAGGCAGTTTGAAAAAAAGGATACAGGGGATCATTCATAAAATCTGTAAGGTTTCCATAACTGCAGGATGAATTAGGGTATGGAATTGTAGGTGGCGCCGAGCAGTTGAATATAGGGGAATTAGAATTGTTCTGAGTCAATGTTGCCGGAGTGATTGTTCCGCCAATAAATACCTTGATTGGATTGTCATTGCTGGTAAAAGAACCATGAGTTATGTTTTGGGTTTTAGTAATATTGCCTGTAACAACAAGATAAGCATTTGCACTAATTAAAGTGTGATCACCGATAAACAGATTACCCCTTACAATAAGAATTCCGTTGTCATTAATTATCAGCTCAGTATGATCGCCGAGCATTAAATCCCCTTCTATAACCAGTGTATCGTTAATCGTCAGAGTGCTATGATCTGAAAATGAAAGAGAACTATTTGATATAATATAGCCATTAAGGATTATATCATCACCAGTAAAGTTAGTCTGGGGAAATGCCCACGTTGGTATCCAGCTTGAAGATGTTAGCCAGGTACCGGTATAATTATTTTTACTTGAATATGACTGTGAGAATAGTGCCAGGTTGAAAAGACAAAGCGCACAGCAAAAAATAACGATCCGCTTAAAATGTATATTCATTCCTCACAATTTAATTTCCCCAAAGTAAAATAATTCAAAGGTCGTCCCTGAATCAAGATAAGATATGTAAATATAGATTAAATTGTAACATGAACTGATTCATGTTTTTAGTGTGTTTTTCACATTTCCCATCAAGTTATTAAAAACAGGTATCCCTAAAGGGTTTTGTGAAGATTAATGGTTGTAGGGACGTTGCATGCAACGTCCCTACTGCTGAATATATAACAATAATGTCGTTTCCTTGAAGGGCATTGATTGCAGATAAATTTGCAGTGTGTTTAAATTTTTAGGAAATTTGATTAACCATCCTGAAGGATCTCTATGGAAAAATCCTTTGATCGTGTTTATGAAAATCCTCTTTATGAGAGTTCATTTCCTATGAAAACAATCGGAGATATCCTTTTTAAACAGATTGATGGCAGAGAGGAAGGCAGCAAAATCATTCTAAGTCATTTTGAAAATAAGTACATTGAAATAAGCCTCAATCATTTGCGGAGTATTGTCCGTAAACTCTTAATATCATTTGAGGAGAAAAAGATATTAAAGGGGCAGACAGTTATATTGTTAACATTCAGTGGCTGTAATGAAATGATTACGGCCTTATTTTTTATTGCTTTAGCTGTTAAAGGTTGTAGGACATTCCTTCCTATGTATTCAGAAGAAGTGGAATTTTCTGAATGGATGGACCTGACTGATTCAAAACATATTATCCTGCCCCAAAATGAAGTGATGAGCCTGGAAGGACATGATAAGGAAAAATCGGAGATCAGGAAAATAAAAAATCTGGTTTCCGTCAAAAAAATTGATATTTGGGATAGTCTGGCAGATTTTAATATTGATGAAGCATTATTTGAACCGCTTGAAATTGCCGGCAATGCAGACAGTCAGTTAAATAATGAATGGGAAAGTGTCCTGCCGGGTGATGAAGTTCTGATTGTAACTACATCAGGGACATCTGGCAAATCAAGTCTTGTCGTTTATACTCACGAAGCCTATTATTTGAATTGCCTTGCATGGGAGAAGGCAGGTTTCTATAACAAAAATATTCTTGGAGGTATCGGGTTTACTCCCTTGCTGACACATACAATGGGAATCAGGGCACTGATAAATGCATTATGGAATGGGAGTCCTGTTTGTCTCATTATTACTGAATGGTTCATTACGAAACCTGAGACGGTAAGATATTTTTTACTGAAAATGAATCCCGAACATATAACAGGAGGACCTGCAGTTTATAATACTTTTCTGGAACTTTTCAGGGTGTTTCCAGAAATCAAGCCTGTATTGAGCAAAAATTTCAAAACACTTGTATCAAGCGGAGCAGCATATGATATTAATACCGCGAATGAAGTATTTAATGCTACTGGATTACATCTTCATAATGCTTTCGGAACTACTGAGACACAACAGGTATTTTCTACATTGCTTTGTCCGGAATCTGTTTTCGGTGAAAACAGGATCCCGCTTGGTATACCTTTGCCGGGGGTTAGTATAGGGTTAATAAAATCAGGACAGGATCTGAATCATTACAGACTTTATATTAAGTCGCTGTTTGGCCATAAATATTGTTTGGGTGAAGATAAACTTGATTCCGATAAGTATTACGATACCGGCGATATTGTATCTCTGGATGAGAACAGTTTTTTCTACTATATTAGGAGGACAAACCTTGATTATTTTAAGGATAGTTTTGGTGTCAAGATACCAATATTTTTGATACGGGAATATTACAACAGCCTGTTAAATAGTGTTCTGCATGCCGAATTCTACCCTATTATGAATTTTCCTGGCCTCTCCGTTTTGTTATTTATAAATGATAATTCAACCCCGGTCGGACCTGTTAATGATAACGGGATATTGAAAAAATTCGGTGGAATTATTGAAGAAACTAACAACAGATTAATAAATGCCATTGAACCATTTGAGTTTCAACACAGGCATGTAAGCAGAGTAGCCATATTAAATAAACCTCCTCCAAGGACAGGTAAGGGCACAATTTCTATCAAACTAATAAATACAGATTATCGCGAGATTATCAGAAATTTAACTGATTCCAGAAAAGATGCTTCAGGTATTATCTCAACTGATATTTTAAGCCATGGGGCATATAAATTCACTCAATATCTCAGTCCCCAGATCGGGACATTAATGTCGGCTCTTAAACTAAATTATCAGTATCATCGGGGCCTTAAGGATTCGCTATTTACATATATGCATGGCAGGGAAGTTGAGATACTTGATGTTACAGGCGGTTACGGTACAAATTTACTTGGTCATAATAATCCGGAAATCTGCGATGAGGTAAAAAGCTTTATCTCAAAAAACAAGATAGCAATATGCAACCAGTTAAGCGTTCAGGAGGGTCCCAGTCTTCTTGCAGAAAAACTTAATCTTATTATCGGATCTGAAACCGGAAGAAGTTACAGGGTAGTTTTTGGGAATAGCGGTGCTGAAGCAGTCGAGATAGCTATTCATCATGCATATTTTGAGTGGGAGAGAAGAATTGAAAAAACTAAAGAACAACAGTATCAGGTATATGGAGCCAACAAAAACATTAATGTTGCTCTTGTCTGGGAAAGGAATAAAAAGATAATTGATAAAACAAGAAACCGGATTATTGCAGTATCCAATTCTTTTCATGGATATACAACAGGGGCCAGGTCTATACTGGGTAATAAGAAAAAACGAATCAGGTTTTCCAGGTTGGCAAACATTGAAGTAGTTTTTATTGACGACAGGAATAAAAACTGGCCTGATCAGTTGCACGATATATTAAATGAGTCTCTAATCACTTTAGAAAAAATTATACAGGCAGAGCATGAAATTCATATCGCACCGTTTAAGATCAGCACAGTTATTGCCGCATTTGCTGAACCTGTAATGGGAGAAGGAGGTGTCCGTATCGTAAACGACGACTTCCTTAAAGAGTTATCATTGCACGAATTCCCACTGGTTTCAGATGAAATCCAGTGTGGTCTTGGCAGGACAGGCAATTTACCGGAATGCAGGTATGCCCATTATTACCTTTTCGGGAAGGCACTTGGAGGAGGGGTAGAAAAAATATCAGCGGTACTTATCGACAAATCGAGATACTGTTATAATTTCAGCGAGTATTATACCTCCACTTTTGGAAACGGTGAATTAGCTGCAACAGCCGGACTTAAAACCCTTGATATAATCGAATCATTTAAAGTGAAACAGCAGGTTCAGGAAATCGGCGATTACCTGAAAAGCAATCTGGAAGAAGTACATAAAAAATATCCAATTGTTATATCTGACGTCCTGGGCAAGGGACTTATGCTTTCGGTTTACTTTGATCCAAAATGTGCAGAAGGAAATATTATTTTAAGAATTCTTTTTCAAAAGGAGAAAGCGTGCTATCTTTTCTCAGCCTGGCTATTAAATCATCATCATATCAGGATGTTTCCAACTATTTCAGCTTCCAACACTCTAAGAATAGAGCCTTCTGCTTACCTGACAAAACAAGAAGCTGATGGAATTTCTCTGGCATTAGATGAATTATGTCGGATTATCAATGATAAAAAGATGTATGACCTGTTTTCATTTCTTATGGATGATGACCTTTTCCCGGAGGAAAGGGAAACTTCAGTTCCCGAAGTGAATTTCAGACAAGATCTTGAATCTCCCGGACCGAATGCAACAAGAGTTGCGTTTATAGCGCACTTTGCATATACTTTAAGGGAATTAAGAATGCTTGTACCTGACTTTTCAAGAGCTTCAGACACAGGTCTGCGAATTATGTTCAACAGGATGCAAATACTGATGGAGATGGAACCTGTTCAGATGATTGCACTAAACCTGTTTCATGGGAAAATACATTTTTCTTTCTGGGTTATTCCGGTAGACTCTTCTGAGCTTGAATTTTTGCACAAGTCGGGGAAACGAAAACATATTGTGACAAAAATTCAGAAAGCAGTCGACCTTGCAGCTGAAAATGGAGCGAAGATAATCAGTCTCGGCGGCTTTACATCCATACTTAGCAACAATGGACTTTCACTTTACGAACCTCCCGGTTCAAGAATAATTACAGGTAATACGCTGACAGCGGCATCGGGATTGGTTCATCTTAAAAACACCCTGAAATTGATGCCGGAATTTAATAAGCCTAATATTATTGCAGTGATTGGATCAACAGGCAATATTGGACAGGTTATCACAGAAACATTATGCGAGCATAATGATATTTGTTCTGAACTGATCCTAATCTCACGCTCCGAAAAACGTATTAATGAATTCATTAATAACCTTGGAAAGAGAAAGAAAATACAGATGAAAATATTAATTTCTGAAAATATAAATGAAATTAAAAAAGCTGATATCATTGTCGTATGCTCAAATACAAGTGATCCCCTGGTTGTCCCTCATCATATAGCATCATATAAGCCTGTTTTGATATCAGATCTGTCAGTCCCATCAGCAGTTTCTCCGGAAATAAACAAGCTGCCTAATGTTACAACAATACCTTTCTCAGCTTATATAACATTGGCAGAAGATAAAAATGCAGTCATAAGCTCTTATTCTCCTCCGGGAACTGTTTTTTGTTGTGCTGCTGAAGCAATCCTGCTGGGGCTGGAGCAATTTAAGGGATCTTTGAAAGGCAGAATCCTTCCGGATGAAGTTAAAGCATTAACTCAGCTGGCAGAAAAATATAATTTTTTCCAGGAAACCGGCACCATGGAGAGTTTTAAAACCACTAGGATGTAAGCAATGGATTTCCTTTTTAATTATGGTATGTCACAAGAGGACGCGATTACGGAAAGTAAGGCACTCAATCTTACCGGAGGTGATTTGTTATTGTGCATCGCTAGTGCAGGAGAAATCCCTCTGAATATAGCTGCACTGCATAATGTAAAAATAATTGCAACCGATGTATCTTCAAATCAGATCAGGTTATGCCGGATAAAACAAATAGCAGCACTAAACGTTGATCCTCTTATTGCAGCTTCATTTCTTGGTTATATGAGCATGGAAGAAAGAAAACGTGAAGAAATTTTCAGAGACAAGATAGCAGTGTCCTTATCATTGGAGGATAGAGAATTCTGGACCAAAAATCTGGATGCTATAAAAGGAGGCGTAATAAACAATGGACGATTTGAAAGGTATATGCTTAAAATTGCAGGACTGGGACGTTTTATTGCCGGGGGGAAAAATCTTTACAGTTTGTTTGAGTGCAATTCCATTGAAGAACAAAAAGAAATTTTTGATAAAAAGATCAATGGAATGCTTGTCAGGGGTTTATTCAGGACAGCATTTCATCCATGGATATATAAAAACCGGGGTATAGATCCTGCAGGCTTAACGCATAGCGGGGCAAGGAATATAGGAGAATTCTTTTTTAAGCGTTTTCGCAATTTTTGCTGTAATACGCTTTCCCGGGAAAATTACTTTTTACAATTTACTTTTTTCAACAGGATATTGTTCCGCGAAGCATTGCCTGAGTTTCTTCAACCTGAATTCCATGGAATTTTGAAGAATAATATAACCAATATTGAATATATGGAAACCTCAGTGGAAAAAATCCTTGAGGCTGAAGATTGTGGCAAATTCAACAAGATTCATATTTCAAATATCGGTGACTGGATGTCAAAGGAAGCAATGGCGGATATGTTCAGATTAATCAGAGACAAGACTATGCCAGGAGCCCGCATTATAATGCGCTATATTCACATGAATCATAAAATTCCTGGTTTTGTCCCTGAACTGGTTGCCGATTATGATATGGGTGAAGACCTTGTACTTCTCGACCGATATCCTTTCTATTCAATAGTACCAATTGCCAGGATATAATATGGATCTTTATCATATAGAACTTATTGACAGGGATTATAACTCAGAAATACTGAACATTCTCCGGTCAGCTCCGATTAATACGGACAATCTTACAATCAGCTTCGACAGGCAACCTGATTTTTTCATGCTTCCTCAGATCAAATACCACCCATGGTATTATTATGGATTTTTCCGTCTCGAAGAATTAAAGGGATTCTTCGGGATAGGATTTCATAATGCAATGGTAAACGGATCGTGTGAAACGGTATTTCATGCGAGAGATTTTTATGTTTCTCATGATGCGAGGGGGAAAGGATTTGCATTTAAAGTAGCTGAGAAGTTTTATACAGAGACCAGTAGTCAACCAGGTATCGGGTACGCAATTATTTTGGCAGGCAACAGACCTTCGCTCCATTATATAGGCTACACGAATCCTGCATTTCCACATATTCCTTACACTCAAATTATCAATCAGCTGGATGTCAGGAATATTATTCTTATATGGCCTGTAAGGAATTCACCGGATTATTTCATACGAAAGGCTGACTTACAGGACATACCTGAAATAGTTTCCCTTCTGAATATCGAGCATAAAGAACGGTTGTTCGGTAACCATTATGATGAAACTACATTCCAAAATTATCTGTGCAAGCGTCCAGGATTAACAATCAGTAACTATTATCTTGCTTTTGATCGAAAGGGGAAACTATGTGGAGTATGTGCGGCATGGGACTGTTCTGCATTTAAACAGACCAGAGTTTATCGCTATGGAAAACAATTTGCTTCTGCGAAGGCCATTTACAAAAGCTTATCATTGTTTTTTCATATTACACCTTTGCCAAAACCGGGGGAGAGTTTCAAGGATTTTATAATCATTGATTATGCAGTCAGGAACCGTGACCCGGGAATCATGAATGCACTATTGAGGTACATATATAATGAATTTAGAAAAAATGGTTTTCAGATTATGGTCTGGGGAAGTTCCTCTGATGATGCTTTATTGAAAGCCTCTGAAAGTTTTTTTTACAAGCGTGTTATATCAAATATTGTTCTATTTTCCTCGGATCCGGCTCTTTCAGTATCTGGCTCTATACAAAAAAATCTTCCTTATATAGACTTATCCTGCCTTTAGGATATTAAATCAAAATGCCGTCCCTTAGATGCAGCACGCGGTCAGCATACTTTGATATTCGGTCATCATGACTTGTTATTACCACGCTAATCCCGTCGTTTTTAACGCTATCATAAAGGAATTCAATAATAGCCATGCCCTGTTCTGTAGCCAGGGAGCCTGTGGGCTCATCAGCCAATATCATTTTTGATCCGTTAGCAATTGCACGGGCAACCGCAACACGTTGTTTTTCACCCTGGCTGAGTTTCCCCGGAAATGCATTTGAGAGGTGACCGATACCAAATCTTTCAAGACATTCTGCAGCATGTCTCCTGGCTGATTTTTCAGGAATCCCGGCGAATTTCATTACAAGGGTAACATTATCGATTACCCTGAGCGAATCAAGAAGGCAAAACGTTTGAAAAATAAATCCCATCTGCGACGCCCTTATTTTTTGAAGAGAAGATGGGCTATAATCCTGAACCCTTTTCCCAAAAATATAGACTTCTCCACTGCTTGGTTCCTGAAGACCGGCCAGCAATGTCAGCAGGGTCGTCTTCCCGCTTCCGCTTGGGCCGAGAAATAAAACAAGTTCACCCCGTTCAGCTTTAAATGATACTCTGTTTAAAGCAACTGTTTCATTTCCCGATCGTGAAAATATTTTTGTAACCTCTACCAGTTCGGCAGTAAATATATTGTTGTCCTGATTCATCTAAATACTTCAAGAGGATAAATATGGCGCTGACGCATTAGCGGTAATATTGAGCTTAAAAGACTTATTGTCAGCAGACCTGCAGCAACTATTAATACCTGGCTTACAGATGATTCAGCTGAGATAGTGGGTGATAATTTTTTTACTGCAAATAACATCGGAGCGAATAACAGAATAGCAATGATCAGTCCGCTGCCAGCCAGAATCAGTGACTGCTGAATAATAATACGTGGAAGGAATCCTAAGGGAGCTCCTAGCGCCTTCATAATAGCATAGTCCTTTTGTTGTTCCAGTACATATACTGACAGTATCAGGCTCAGAAGTGCAGTCAGGACAATTGCTCCAATCATAGCGACAACATAAAGCAAAGGCATGACTCCTGTCTCTGCTTCATGGATATTGTTCTTCAGGAATGTTGCCTTGTCATAAACTGCAAAATCAGGAGATACAGATCTGATATTTTCAGCCACTGTCAAAGGATTGAACCCGGGCTCGACTTTAACCTGGAAACAGGATAAAATAGCAGGATATCCGAGAAGTTTCCTTGCTTCACTGAGTGTTATAAATGCGAACTGAATAACAAACAGGTTGGTTCCACTACTTAATCCTGCAACTGTCAGAGTATCATCTCTGATGGGCAGTTTATAACCAATTTTTATTTTGTATTTGGCTGCAAAGGCATTATCAAGAATAATCTGGCTATTATTCTGGAGGGTGTCCCCCTCTGTTATTTCAGGGGGACCTCCTTTACCCGTCTTTGGATCATATCCCACTAAATGCATCGACGCAGTATTAGAAGGTACATTAACTGTCGCCGTAAAAAAAAGGATAGGTGCAATTGATTTCACTCCCTCAACTTCTTTTATCATAAAACCATGCCGGTTTGAGAGAAGTGATGTGCCACGGAGTAAGTTAGCTGCATGCCTCTGTAAAACCCAGATGTCAGCATCACTTTCTCTGACATACCTTACTGAAGCATCCGATACTCCATTATAAATAGCTAAAAGAAATAACATCAACATCAGACAAAGAGCAATACCGAATGCAGTAATGATGAACCTCAGATATTGTATTGCCAGAGTTTTAAGAGCATACATCAGAATTCTATTTATCTAAATTCAAATGTATGAATAATTTACATTAAAATAGCTACCTGTTGGCCGATATTGAATTATAGAAACCTTCAAAGCCTGATAGCTAAAATAAAAATTACTAAATACTTTATTAAGATATGCCAGTATTCAAAACTAGAATTGTCTGAAATTTTATGGTTAAGAACTTCGAAAATCAGGTTTAATAAAATTAGTTAAACTGAGAGAGCTTTGACAAAGATGGTGTGAAATTTGAAATATATAATTTATTTTGGTGACATTTTGCTGATAGGTCTTTCGCCTCTTTTTTCTTTTATATAAGAGGCAATATTATGTACAGTATCGATCCAAATGCCATTGGAGGGATCTGATGCATACCTGCAAATAGCTTCTATTGTTGTAAGCAGTGAGGTCTGGTTTCCCGAGTCATTCATTTCATGGCCTGCGAGGACAAGCCATGCGCCTTTACTTTTTGAATCCTCGATAAGTTTCTTAATATCCTCAAACGACTTTCCATCGAGTTCCATTCCGGTCAGTTGTGACATATCGCAGAAAAAAGGATTATTGGGGCCTTCGTCAAGCCAGCCCCGCCCTGTTTCAAAGAGTAAAGCTACAACAGGAACATAGCTTTTTGTGTCTGCTCCCCTGCCTGTGAAGGTCTGTCCGCAGGGATATGCAAAAGAAACAGGATAAATGCCAATAGTCTTCTCAATTAATTTGCCGGCTGAATCGAGCTCTCTTCTCATAATTTCAGGAGTATAATCTTCAAGCGCTTTGTCCCTTGACCAGTCAAAATTGCCGGTGCAGGGATGCCGCAGAGAATGATTGCCGATTTCGTGTCCGTTTGATAATGCCTTTTTCCAGCCTTCCAGCTTTTTCATCATATTATCGGGAGAGACGTAAAAGGTTGCTTTTATATTGTACTGATCAAGCAGCGGGATACCTTTATCAATCTGAGAGAGACGGGCATCGTCAAAAGTCAGGCTCAACGCCATCTTCTTCCCTTCAGGCCATTGGAAACTACTCTTCGTAACAACTGCAGCAGATTGATATGATTGTGCCTGGCAGTTAACAGTAATTGAGCCGACAGCAATAGCAACTAATCCTATAAGTTTCGTTATTTGTATGCTCATATACCTTTATCTTTTGCATTTTCCATGATTATAAAGTTAATACTTTTTTTTGCGGGCTGAGGCTTTGATATTTGTCCGGTTTTTATTGAATGGAGCTCTTTTTTATGTTCTGTTTCATCTCCTTAGATTTATTTTTCTTAATATTATATGTTGAAGCAAATCTCAGAGAAGAATAATAAAAGGGAAAGATTATGAAAACTAAACCATTATCACGAAGGACGTTTGTGAAACAGACATCAATTGGGGCAGCAGGTGCTGCTCTGGCAGCAAATGGGATGACTTCCATTTATTCACACTTGATGCAGGATACTGACAAACCTGCAATACTTGGAGGAAGCCCGATAAGGCCAAAAGGTTCCAGCCTTGAAGTATCATGGCCTGTCTATGACGATTCGGATATACAAATGTACCTTGATGCTTTTAAGAGTAAAAAATGGTCAGAATACAGCAATTCCGCAAAAGAACTCTCAGTTCAGTTTGAAAAAGAGTTTGCAGAATTGATGGGGACTGCCTATTGTGCAGCTACCAACTCGGGAACTGATGCGCTGGAGGCAGCACAGCGTGCTTTTGATATCGGTCCGGGTGATGAGGTTATCACACAAACCAATACATTTATAGCTACTGCCCAGACTACATTCAACCTGTTTGCATTACCGGTTTTTGTTGATTCAGATCCTGATACATTCATGATAAATGCCGATTTGATTGAAGAGCGGATAACTCCAAATACCAGAGCGATTCTTCCTGTTCATATCGGAGGAGCGGCGGCAGATATGGATAAGATACTTGCTATAGCAAAAAAGCATAACCTGGTGGTTATTGAAGATGCCTGCCAGGCACACATGGGTGAATGGAGGAGTAAGAAGCTCGGCTCCATAGGTGACCTTGGATGTTTCAGTTTCCAGGAAGGAAAGACTCTTTGCGCAGGGGAAGGAGGCGCAGTGATAGGGAATGATGATAATATTATGGCAAAAGTTGATGGATATACAAATAACGGAAGAGATCCAAGGGGACAAAGAAGATCTTTCCCGGGATCTAATTTCCGGATAACCCCGTTTGTTGCAGCTACTTTGCTGGGACAAATACGCCGTCTGGAGGCTCAGAGTGCGCATCGTGATGAAAATTCACAGTACCTCGAAAAATTACTTTCTGAAATTAAGGGAGTCAGGCCAACTAATAAATATTCTGGTCAGACCAGGCGGTCGTATTACGAATATCAACTGATATATGATAAGGAGTTTTTTAACGGATTGCCAAAACCGAAATTCAGAGCAGCAATGCGTGCTGAAGGAATTGAATTTGGAAACGGTATCGATTCTTCACTTCATCTTGATCCTTTTATTGAAACCTACCTGAACATGCGATCATTTCAGAAGGTTTTTTCCAAAGAGCGACTCGATAAATACAGAAGAGAGAATCTTTGCCCGGTGAATGAAAGAATAGGTAAAGAAACAGGATTATCTTTGGGACAGAGAGTCTTCCTGGGTACAAAAAAGGATATGGAAGATATCGTTGCAGCAATAATAAAAATTCAAAAACATTCATCAGAATTGCTGTCGGTATGATATCAATAATCCCTGATGTGTGCCCGAAAATATGATGGGGACATGTTACATGTATTCTTAAACTGACGATTGAAATATGAATTACTCTCATAACCGCATTCATATCCAACTTCCTTAATTGTCTCATCTGTTTCAATAAGCAATTTTCGTGCATGGGTTATACGTATCTCATTGACAAATTCTGAAAATCTTTTTTTTGTCTTACGTTTAAAATACCTGCAGAATGCTGCTTTTTGCATATTTGCTATTGAAGCTGCTGTGTCTAATTTAATAGTCTCCTGGAAGTTTTCAGCGACATATTTGAAGACATCATTTACAATTTTTGATTCACTTAAATTTGATACTCTTAATCCATTAATAGAATTTGAAAGTTCAATACATTTCCTTCCGGCCAGTTCATTTAAGATGAGTATAAAATCACTCAGTTTTTCGAGGTTCTTTTTGGTTTTCAACATTAACATTTTGTTAATTATTGATTTTGAGGAATTTAAAATTTGCAATCCTGATTCAGATTTTTTTATAAGCCGGTTCAGCCGGCTTGTCTCAGTTTTGCTGAAAAAGTCATTGCCCAGGAAGTCTCTTCTGAACATAATTACAAAGGCATGAGCCATTTCTTCACCTTTTTCGTAACCATTGGTATTATAAAAACAATGGGGCAATCCGGGTGCTATGAGAAACAGGTCGCCATTGTTGAAGTTGACCACATTATTACCCAGATATAGCTTCCCATGACTTTTTATTATCACAATAAGTTCGAATTCGTCATGCATATGAAAAGAAGAAGTAAATCTTGGTTGTATAAACTCCTGGTAATGAAACAGGCTGTTTTCATCGACTACCAGTTTTTCGTACGTGATCTGCATAATATTAACATTTTGACTATTGCTACCTAAGCTACATGTAAATATAGTACAGATATTGGCAAATAAGTTGCAACATAGTCAGCATATTATAATTTAACTTCGTAATAACTCACAGAACCTGGTAAAATAAGATGAAAAACGATTATTTAAATTCTGGTACGATATTAAGCAATGCCTGGAAGAAAGAAATTGTCATTCCGGGCTTCAATATACCATATATTCCAATGATGGAGCCGGTTATAAGGGCATTATCTGATACCAAAACATTTGGTTTCATCATGGTTGCCCGCCTGGAATGGATAAAGTTCAAGTCGGGCAGTATGCGGCATATCCGTGACGAATACAACAGGTTAAAGGATCACAGGTTTACAAGGCTGCATCTCGACCATGTTCCGGTGATTGATGAAGATAACCTGCGTACCGATTATATGGATATTATTGCTGAAGCGCTCGAATTGGGATTTGATTCGGTAATGATTGATGGTTCAAGACTTTCACTGGAAGAAAATATAGAAAAAACCATGCAGGTTGTTGAAATGTCTCATAAATCCGGCATACCGGTGGAAGCCGAACTGGGAGCAGTAATGGGACATGAATCAGGGCCACTGCCTCCATATGAAGAACTTTTCCGGACCGGCAAAGGATTCACATCTCCTGAAGAAGCCTTCAGGTTTGTGCAGGAGACAAGGACAGATTGGCTTTCTGTTGCAATAGGCAACGTTCATGGAGCAATATCAGGTGCAGCACGAAGTGGTAAAAAAATTGAAGCAAGGCTGGCCATTCCTCATCTGGAAAAGATAACCGATATGGTGCATGTCCCTCTTGTACTGCACGGAGGCACGGGTATTGCCAAGGATTATCTTATGCAGTCGTTTAAACATGGCATTGCAAAAATCAACATAGCCACTGCAATCCGTCAACCCTATGAGAAGTTGATGAACATCTCAGTAAAGGCAGCACAGGATGCTGTATATGATGAGATGCTCGATATAATAAGAAACCAGCTCGAAATTAGCGGATCGGCAAGCCGTATTTACGACAATATTGACAAGTAAAATACAAATTGTATGAAAAAGCAAAATTCAACATTTGCACTTTATTTTGGTAACAGGGGATTCTTTCCCGAATCATTGATAGAGGTGGCACGCAGGGAGGTAAGTGAGACCCTTAAAAAACTTAGGTACAACAGTCTGATGATGGACATTAACCTGACCCGATATGGAGCAATAGAAACTGCTGAAGAAGGCAGGAAATATGCGCAATTTCTGGAAGAAAACAGGGGTAAATTCGATGGCGTAATACTTGTACTTCCGAACTTTGGGGATGAGAACGGGGCAGCTGCTGCGTTACAAGATGCCAGGGTACCTATTTTTATTCTTGCCTATCCGGATGAGCTTGATAAGATGGATTTTCAGCAGCGTCGTGATTCATTCTGCGGAAAATTCTCTATCATGGATGTATTTTATCAGTACAGGTTGCCCTTCACGGTTTTTCCTCCACATACTGTCCATCCTTTCTCAAAGGAATTCGAACAGCAGATTTCCGTCTTTGATCAGGTGTGCAGGATTGTCATAGGGATGAAAAGAATGACTGTAGGTGCAATTGGTGCAAGGACCACGGCCTTCAAGACGGTTCGTTTTGATGAGCTGGCATTACAGAAATACGGGATTACAACGGAAGCACTTGATATGTCAGAGGTATTCAGCAGGGTACGTAAGCTGGATATAAAAGCTAAAGCAGCTAAAGAAAAATCAGAAAAACTGAAACATTATACAAATTTTGAGAAAGTGCCTGAAAAGGCTTTTGAGAACCTTGTGCGTTTTGGAGTTGTGATTGATGAGATCATAAGCGAATACAGTCTTGATACTCTTGCCATTCGTTGCTGGATAGAAATGGAAAAGGAGTTTGGGGTAGCCCCGTGTGTTCTTTTAAGTGAAATAAATGACCGTGGAATCCCTGCTGCCTGTGAACTGGATGTATGCAATGCAATCACAATGTATGCATTGCATCTTGCATCTGGTGAACCGGCCACCTGTCTTGATTGGAATAACAATTACGGAGATGATCCGGACAAATGTATCCTTTTTCATTGCGGACCTGTACCTCAGAGTCTCATGACAGCCAAAGGAGAGGTTATAGAACATCCTATGTTCGCCAAGTCATTTGGTGCGGGATGTGGCTTTGGCTGCAATGTCGGACGTATAGCACCAAATGAAATAACTTTTGCAAGTTTAAAAACCCAGGACGGCAAACTGTTTTTATACATGGGGGAAGGTAAGTTTACCAAAGATCCGATACAGGATGGCTTTTTTGGATGCGGTGGCGTGGTACAAATTGATAACCTGCAGGAAAAACTTTACCAGATAGGCTGCAATGGATACAGGCATCATGTAAGTGTAAGTCCTGGTCATTTTTCAATTGCGTTACGCGAAGCATGTATCCGTTACCTTGGTTATGAGATTACGGAAATTTAGAACCATCAAAGTTGAGCTACCTCGGATTAGATATAGGTACCGGAGGCTGTAAAGCAGTAGTGTTTAGCACCAATGGCGAAGAACTTGCCTCTGCATATCGGGAATACCCTGTTTTGAATCCGCGTCCCGGATGGGCTGAGATTGATCCTGATGAGGTTATCCGTAAATGCTTTGATGTTATTTCTGAGGTTAATGCAAAGATTTTCGATCCTGTAGTTGCTATGAGCGTTTCCAGCCAGGGGGAAGCATTTACGCCTATCGACAGGAATGGTAATACTCTCGGAAATGCTATGGTATCATCTGATTCGAGAGCAAGTAAAATTGCTGATAGGTGGAGCAGTGATTTTGGAATTGAAAAAGTCTATCATATCACGGGCCACACACCACACCCTCTGTTTTCACTCTTCAAAATTTTATGGATAAAAGAAAATCAACCGGACATATGGGAGAAAACCAGGTATTTTCTGTGTTTTGAGGATCTATTTCACTACCGCACCGGACTGGAACCAATGATAAGCTGGTCAATGGCAGGCAGGACCATGCTTTTTGATGTGATTAATCACAGGTGGAGCAAGGCAATCCTCGATAAGGTGGAACTGTCAGCTGAGAAACTGGCCACTCCTGTATCTTCAGGCGAAATAACAGGGATTATCCCATTGCAGCAGAGCATTAAAATGGGGTTTAAAAACCCTGTTACACTTGTTGCCGGAGGTCACGACCAGCCTTGTGCAGCTTTGGGCGCAGGGGTTATTGAGACTGGTATGTGCATGTATGCTACCGGCTCAGTGGAATGTTTCTGTCCGATGCTTGACAAACCAAGTTTTTCAGATGAATTGCAACACAACAATCTGTGCTGTTATGATTACACCATTAAAGGAAAGTACACCAGCGTGGCTTATAGTCTGACAGGAGGCAATATCCTGCGGTGGATGCGTGATGTACTGGGACAGCCGGAAAAAGATGCTGCAGCAAGGTTGAACCAGAATGCTTATACGTTACTACTGGCTGCTATGCCATCAACACCTACAGATCTGTTGGTGCTGCCCTATTTTTCAGCCACGGGAACGCCCTATTTTGACACAAAGGCAAAGGGAGCGATTCTTGGACTTCAGCTTACAACTGGAAAAGGGGAGATTACAAGAGCACTTCTTGAAGGGGTATCGTTTGAAATGAAACTGAATCTGCAACTTATGGAAAAATCGGGAATGAAAATAGATACTTTTATTGCAACAGGTGGTGGCATACGGAATAATTCCTGGACCCAGCTAAAAGCAGATGTACTTAATAAAAAGATTCTGGTACCCAACGTGGGTGAAGCCGGTTGCTATGGAGCATCTCTAATAGCTCGCAGTGCAATGGAAGGTTCGACTGTGGAGTATCTGCTGAAAGAAAATACATATGAAAGAACAGTCTTTAACCCTGATCCTGAAAATGCGGAAATATACGAAAGAGTCTTTAAACGATATAAAGAATTATATCCAACACTTCGGTCATTCTGGGGATCATAATATTTAAAACTGTCGAAACATACAACAAGGAGACATTATGACAAAGTCAGATGCTTTAAAGTACGTTGGGAACCTTGCTCAACTGGGAGGTTGCCGGCACTATACTCTAAACGAAGGATTGGCTCGTGGGATGAGAGCTACAGATATAAACACAGGAAGTGGTCTGCAGTATACTGTGTTGCCCGACAGAGCAATGGATATTTCAATGGCCACCTATAAAGCCAATAATCTCGTTTACATAACCTGTAACGGGGAAACTCATCCTTCATTCTTTGAAGCTGATGGTATTGGCTGGTTACGCACTTTCGGAGGAGGATTGCTAACAACATGCGGACTGACCTATCTTGGCCCTCCATGCAATGATGAAAATGAGACGCTTGGTCTGCACGGCAGGATCTCTGCAACTCCTGCCACTCAGTTTTCAGACCTTTCCGGCTGGGTAGACAATAATTATATTTTAAAGGTCAGAGGCATTACGGAGGAAGGTTATTTGTTTGGTAACAAATTAAGAATGGAACGGGAAATCTATTCATTACTGGGAGAGAATATCATTCATTTAAAAGATAAGATTACAAATTTTGGCAACAAACCCAGCCCGCTGACATTACTTTATCATATGAATTTTGGATATCCTCTTTTATCAGAAGAGACTGAACTGGAGATAGATCCGTCTGAAACAATCCCACGTGATCAGGAGGCAGCACAGGGATTGAAGGAATTCAGAAAGTTCATTAAACCTCAACTATCATTTAATGAACAGGTTTTCTTTCATTCTATGAAAGGAAATAATAACAGTGAAGCAATAATTACTATCAGAAGTAAAATAATAAGGACTATTGTTACAATTAAATTTAATATCGGGCAGCTGCCTTATGTTTCTCAATGGAAGATGATGGCATACGGTGAATACGTGCTGGGAATTGAACCGGGGAATGTTCACTCAAAGTCAAGAAAAGTACTCAGGGAAGAGAATATTCTGCCCTTTTTGCAGCCGGGAGAAAGTTCAGTTTTTGAACTTGAAGTTACTCTAAGTGATCTTCAATAAATAGCATTCTGATGATGAAAAGACTTGTGTTATTCGGTGCGGGGAAAATAGGCAGATCCTTTATCGGACAATTGTTTGCCAGATCGGGGTTTGAAGTTGTTTTTGTGGATATTTCCGAGACACTGATAACTGAACTTAACCGTCGGCATGAATATGATGTGATCATTAAAAGTGATCACCCTGACACAACAATTAAGATAAGCAATCTGCGTGGTATCCTGGCAACGCAGGAATTAAAAGTGGCAGAAGAAATAGCAGATGCTGACATCGTTGCTGTTTCTGTTGGTCAGAGCGGTTTGGCTCAGGTCATCTCTAGTCTGGCAAAAGGGTTGCAGCTCAGGCAAAAGAAACATGGTTTTCTTCCTCTGGATATAATCCTTGCAGAAAATATGCGTAATGTGGATCAATATGTCAGAGGCAAGCTGCAGAAGATCATGGGTAATGATTATCCTCTTGAAGAACTTGTAGGGCTTATAGAAACCAGCATTGGTAAAATGGTCCCTATAATGCCCCTGGAGGTTCAGAAGAGGGATCCTTTACTGGTTTATGCAGAACCATATAATACGCTGATACTTGATAAAAAAACCTTCAAAAACCCGATACCTGAAGTTGAAGGCCTGGCACCAAAAGAAAATATGAAAGCCTGGGTGGATCGCAAATCATACATTCACAATCTGGGTCATGCAGCTGCTGCCTACTCAGGATTCCTGGCCGAACCTGGTGCAATTTATATTGCAGATGTATTGAAAAACAAGGCATTGAAGAAGTTTATCAGGTCAGTAATGATGCAGAGTGCCGGAGTGCTGATGCGAAAGTATCCCGGTGAGTTTACATTAACCGATCTTATGGATCATGTTGATGATCTTTTATTTCGCTTTTGTAACAGGGCGCTTGGAGATACCGTTTTTAGGGTTGGATGTGATCTGAAGCGCAAGCTGCACAGGAATGACAGGATATTGAGTCCACTGATAGATGGAATGGAGATGAGATTGCCGGTGAATAAAATTCTTTTAACCTTCGCATATGGGCTTTGTTTCAGGGCCAGGGATGCGAACGGCAAACTACTGCCTGGCGATGCAGAATTTTCAGGGACCCTGAATAAAAAAGGACTGGATTATGTATTGACTCACATTTGCTGCCTTCATCCTGAATATGACCGTAAAGTTATTCGAAGGATTCTTTCGGCTAAATGGAATGTAATTCCTATACAATTGACCCTTCAGCAGTATTTTGCACCATTATCGCATAGCATTATCAGAGTTGTATCTTAGCGGATTGAAAGTAAAAGGGGGAATCCTTTTGTATAAATTTTCCATTTGGATATTTGTCCAAAAAGATTAGCTTTATAATCCTGGATCTTATGTAATTTATTATGAAAGTTGCTGTTACCGGCGCCAGCGGACATATTGGGAATTGCCTTATAGGGGAACTAAAAAAACAGGGAGCCGGCATAAGAGTTTTGGTTCACAATTTTCGGAGCGACTTGGATGAAATGGATGTTGAGATTATTCAGGGAAATCTGCTTAAACCTGAATCGTTGGTTAACCTTTGCGATGGGGTGGATGTCGTTTTTCATCTTGCAGCACAGATTGCCATTGATAACCGTACATCAGCAGAGGTTTATGAAACCAATGTTACCGGAACCAAAAACATGATAAAGGCAGCTATTCACGGAGGAGTAGAAAAATTCATTCACTTTAGCAGTATTCATGCTTTTCAGTCTGAGCCTGCAGACCAGATGCTTGACGAAAGCAGAACTCTGGTTGAATCAAAGAAGACAATTTATGAGTTTACCAAAGCGGAAGGTGAAAGAGAAGTGATGAAAGCGGTAAAGGGAGGTCTGAACGCAGTAATTTTAAATCCTACTGCGGTAATTGGTCCTTTTGATTACAGAGGTTCTCTGCTGGGGCAGGCACTTCTTAAAATTTACCAGAATAAATTACCTTTTCTTGTCTCCGGCGGATATAACTGGGTTGATGTACGTGATGTGGTGTCAGCTTCAATACAGGCAATTGAATCGGGACGTGCAGGAGAGAAATATATTCTTTCGGGCGAATTCTGCAGTCTCACGGAATTATCTGCAATGATGAGTCAAATATCCGGATGCAAAATTCCTGTTTTAGTTCCGGTTTCGCTGGCACGTCTTGCATGTCCTTTTTTCCAGGCTTACTCAACACTAACTAAAAAGGAGCCCTTATATACATTTCAGTCACTTAACATTTTGGCCAATTCCCCGGGGAATATTTCAAATGCAAAAGCCAGGAAGGAGTTGGGATATGAACCCCGTCCTCTTGAACAAACACTCAGAGACACATTTGACTGGTACAAAGAGAATAAACTTATATATTGATATGATATCCCACGAGACATTTAATATAATTTGCTGGATTTGGATCGCTGTTGCGGTTATCTTATTCCCAATTCTATTGAAGGTCACCCAACCCTATGGAAGACATTCGAAAAATAACTGGGGGCCAATGATCAACAACAAGCTCGGTTGGTTTTTAATGGAGTTACCTGCTTTAGTCATTTTTGGATACTTTCTGGTGTTTAAAGCAAAACTGCTCAACGTGCTGGTTCTAATACCTGCATTATTGTGGGGATTTCATTATGTTCACCGTGTAATTATTTTCCCGCTTCGAATAAGGACAGCCAGTAAGAAAATACCGGTTGTAATTGTACTGCTTGCTTTTATATTCAATTTAATTAATGGTTTTTTGAATGGCTACTGGTTCGTACATTTTGTAACTCAATACTCTTCAGGTGTATCTATTGATTTACGTCTGACAGCAGGTGTAATTTTGTTTGCAACCGGCTTTGCTATTAACAAATATCACGATTCAATACTGATTAAGCTCCGGCCAATTTCAGGTAACGGTTACAAGATTCCTTATGGCGGACTTTTTAAATATGTCTCATGTCCTAATTTTCTCGGTGAGATTATCTCATGGGCAGGATTTGCCATTGTAGCCTTTAATCTGGCAGCTCTTTCTTTTTTAATCTGGACGATAATAAATCTTACAACAAGAGCACTTGATCATCACAAATGGTATATTAAGGAATTTCCTGAATACGATAAGGAGAGAAGGGCTTTAATTCCCTGGTTACTATAAATCAGAATATTTTAATATTATAATTCCCGGTCTACAGGAAAACCACTGCCCTGTTATTATATAATAATATGCGGTGCTGAATATGTAAGAGAATGGCACGCGACAAAACAAGTTTCTCAACATCCTGACCTTTGATTATAAGTCTGTCGATCGAATCGCGGTGAGAAACTCTTACAATATCCTGTTCAATAATTGGGCCGGCATCAAGCTCGGCTGTAACATAATGACTTGTTGCGCCGATTATTTTTACCCCCCGCTCATATGCCGAATGATAAGGTTTAGCTCCGGGGAAAGCAGGTAAAAAAGAGTGATGGATATTAATAATTTCATTTGGATAATGCATGACAAATTCATTACTCAGAATTTGCATATAGCGTGCCAATACCACAAAGGTTATCTTATTTTGCTTCAGTAATTCCAGTTCCTTTTGTTCCTGATGTATTTTGTTCTCATTGTTCTTTTCAAAGCAATGGAAAGGTATCCCAAATTGATCAGCAATTGGTTTAAGGTCATGATGATTGCTGATGATAAGAGGGATATCAACATCCCATTCTCCGGTATGATACCTCGACAGGATGTCAAAAAGGCAGTGGGATAGTTTGGATACAAAAATGGCCATCCTGGGTCGTCTGTCGCTGAAATAAATATTCCATGTCATATTATATCGCGATGCAATGAGAGTATCAAAGAAATCTGCGATTTTTTCTTTGGGGATCAGGAAGCCATTCAGTTCCCATTCAATGCGCATATAAAAAGTCTTATCCAGTTTATCTACATGTTCATCGAGTGTGATGATATTGCCGTTATTGTCGTTGATAAAAGCTGTAACCGTGGCTACTATGCCCTTATTATCAGGACAATGCATAAGGATCGTGACAGAGTTTTTGTTATTTCTTGACATAAGCTATAATATTGCGTTAGCTGCGATTATTGTACTTAAAATTGTACAAATTCTGAATTAGGTAATAACTTTAAACTTGTAAAATAACTATTTTTTCATTAAAGCGTTTAGTATTGGTTCAACCCACGCCTCTTCGTCAATGTTATATACAATAAAATCGCTATCAAATTGCCAGTAGGCCCAGCTAAAACCGAGTTTTTCCGCTGTACGGGCTACAAAGGCCGTATAACGGGCTCTTGAATCCATATCTCCCTTGTCATATGATCCAAATTCACCAAGGAATATTGGCCTGTCGTTTTTCAGTGACCAGTCAGCGGCGACTTTGAGTTTCGATTCTATCTCCTCTTTTTCTTCAGGCGTACCGGTCCATTTTATACCACTAAGATTTTTATATTCGCCAGCCCATGCTGCTCCCTGGTGGGTAAACCGCATCGGATAATAGAAATGTACTGTTACAATAATGTTCCTGTCATTTTCGGGAAGGGTTAGAGTATTCAGGCTCTCTATACCGTTCCAGTTACCGGGCCCGATAATAAGCGTGCGATCAGGATTTGACTCGCGGATTATTTTCACAGCTTCAGCAAGAAATCTGTTCCACATCTCCACAGTAAGCTTCTGATTGGGCTCATTCAGTAGTTCAAACACAACATTGTTCGATTTGTCCTTGTACCTTGGAGCAACCTGTTTCCAGAATGAAAGGAACATCTCCTTTTTTGCCTCAGGGTTATCTGCCATAGCAGTGAATTCGTGTAAGTCGAGAATGATCATAAGATTTGCTTCAAGTCCTTTTTCTATAACCCAGTCGAGTGTTTCCAGCCAATGCGGATCGATCATGTTCAAGCTGTCCATCTGTGAAAATGGGAAAAGGTTTACACGGATATTAGAAAAACCGGCATCTTTTATCATTTTAAAGTATTGCTCCTTAAAACGACCCTTGGTATGATCCTGCCAGAATGCTTTATCATATCCCAGGATGTTAACCCCTCTGCCGAGTTTAAGACATTGATCTCTTGCAGAAATGTCTTGTGCCAGCGACAAAGAGTTCATTGAAATACTTGCTATAAGCATGGCGATGATGAATAGAAGTCTTTTCATAATTTTGTATTTATAAGTTGTCCATAAAGGAAGTCTATGATTTGTAAGTTTTGAAACAAATTTAATCATTTATTGATAAGGTTTTCTTCTGATTTCACCCGGCCATATGTAATAAATATTTTGTATTTGGGTTGAAAATGGTTTAAATTTGATAATGAACCACATTATCAAAATGTTAGGAAATGGCTCATGATGTATTTATAAGTTATTCCCATGAGGATAAGAAAGTCGCTGATGCCGTCTGTTCTATTATGGAAAAGAAAAATATCCGTTGCTGGATGGCACCGCGTGATATCACTCCCGGTAAACCTTTTGCGGAGGCTATAATTGATGGTATAAAAGGATCTAAAGTTTTCATCCTGGTTTATTCATCAAACTCCAATCAGTCTAACCAGGTTATTAAGGAAGTTGACAGGGCGGTCCATAACGGACTGGCAATCATCCCTCTTCGTCTGGAAGATGTACCAATGTCAAAGCAACTCGAGTATTACGTCAGTGATGTACATTGGCTGGATGCTTTAACTCCACCCCTGGAAAGACATATTAGCAAATTGTGTAAGGTTGTTCAGATGCTACTGACTCTGGATGAGGTTGATAAGGATGGTATAGAAGAAGCGTTAAGGACTGAAACTACGAAAGAGACAGAGTCCGGTAAAACCGGAAGTAAGCTCAAACATTCCAGGATATTGATCCCTGCTGCCCTTGTCTTTATTGTTGTTATAATCCTTGGTTCAGTATGCTTTATCAATCGGCAGAAAAAAATCAGGTGGGCAAAGGAAGTGGCTCTTCCTGAAATTAAAAAGATGATAGGGGAAAATGATGTTTGGAGAAACCTTGTTGAACCATATCGTCTTACTGAGAAAGCGGAATCCATACTTGGACAGGATACTGTTCTGGAGAGGCTTATACACCAGTGTTCGAAGCAGATAGACATTATTACAAAACCTCCAGGGGCTAAAGTATTCATGAAGGAATACATTCATCCGGAGGCGGAATGGACCTATCTTGGGATTACACCTTTGAAGAATATCCGTGTTCCCGTCGGAATTTTCAGATGGAAGCTTGAGATGCAGGGTTACGATACGCTATTGGCAGCTGCTTCTACCTGGAATGTAGGAGGTGAAGATGAAATGATTAGCGGTTACAATCTTGTGAGAACCATGGAAAGAATAGATAGCCTGCCTGCCAGGATGGTGAGGATACCGGCCACTGAAACCGAAATTGGACCTCTTGGAGATTTTTTCATCGGCCGCTTTGAGGTTACGAACAGGGAGTACAAGGCTTTTGTAGATGCTGGGGGGTACAGGAAACAGGAATACTGGACACATCCTTTTAAAAAAGATGGTCAGAATCTTAAAAGGGAAGAAGCAATAGGAATGTTCGTGGATCAGACAGGGCGGCCTGGTCCGGCAACATGGATTGGAGGAGACTATCCCGCAGGTAAGGGCGACTTTCCTGTATCGGGTTTGAGCTGGTATGAGGCGGCGGCCTATGCAGAATGGGCAGGAATGAGTCTGCCCACATCCATACATTGGAATGTAGCAAGAGGAGCTTTCACCCCCATGATACAGTTTCCCCAACTAGGGGGTTTTGGCATATTAGCACCTTTCACAAACTTTGGAGGGGAGGGACCCGTTAAGGTTGGTAGTCTTCCCGGGATTACGGCTTATGGAGTTTATGATATGGCAGGAAACGTCAGAGAATGGTGCTGGAACGAAACGAAGGCAGGTAGGATAATACGAGGAGGTAGTTGGGAGGATAACACTTACGAGTTTGAATATGAGCGACAAGCTCCGCCTATGGATCGCTCATCCAGGAACGGATTCCGGCTGGCATTTTATCCGAGTCCGGGAACGGTGCCCGAAACGGCCTTTGGATTTCGAACCGCCTTCTACGAATCGGATTACCGTTCCAGACCGCCTATCCCTGATGAAATATTCAAGATCTACAAGGAACAGTATGACTATGATCAGACAGAGCTCAATTCCACTGTTGAGTCGCGAACAGAAAACAAAGAGGGGTGGATACATGAGGTCGTCTCATTCGATGCTGCCTATGGAAAGGAACGGGTACTGGCACATCTCTTCCTGCCTTTTGGGACTACGCCACCATACCAGACAGTGATTTACTTCCCGGGAAGTGCCTCAACATGGATGCCTTCCAGCGAGGATTTGGAAAGCTACTACGAGTTCACCATGTTCCTCTCCTTCCTTGTTAGGAATGGACGAGCCGTACTCTATCCCGTCTACAAAGGGACTTTCGAGAGGGAAACTCCAGAATTCATGGCTCTCCTAAATGATCCGGAAAAAGCAGGCACTTATGCGTATACAGAACTGATTGCCCAGGAGATTAAAGATTTTCGGCGAAGCATTGACTATCTCCAAAGCCAACCCGATATAGACAAAAATAAAATCGCCTATCTGGGAATGAGCTGGGGAGCTAACATGGGCGCTATTATTCCTGCTGTGGATAATCGACTAGGGGCAAGCGTTCTCATAGCTGGAGGACTATTCGGGATTGGACGTCCGGAAATCAACGACGTAAATTATGTGAGTCGTGTAAAGACACCAACCCTAATGCTAAACGGCAGATACGATGTCTTTTGTCCTCCAATAACTTCATCGCAACCGATGTTCGACCTGTTGGGGACACCGCCGGAGCACAAACGATTGATTCTCTACGAGACCGATCATATCCCGCCAAGGGTCGAATACGTAAAAGAGACACTGGCCTGGCTGGACAAATACCTTGGACCTGTGAAATAAATAAGAATTACTATTACTGAATAAGAGGATAAAGAGAATTATTTTCCAGTAATGTTTTTTTAAACCAAAGCATGTTATTATTTGTTATGCATAAAGTTTAGAAATAAATTCCCATTTGATATAATATTGGGATAAATAATCTAAAATGTTAGTGAAGTTCATTTAAATATAAAACTAGAAAAATGAAGAAATTATTTTTAGCGATGATATTCCTTTCAGCTGGAATGATGGTATTTTCCCAACCGCTTAATGGAAAGCTGATACCTGTTACCACAAATTCCAAATCAGCATTGTCATTTTACAACAAAGCCATGAAGTACTATGATGATGTTAACCTGAATGAAGCAATTAAGAACTTTAAACAAGCACTTAATCAGGATCCGGATTTCTTCATGGTTAATTACCAGCTGGCATTTTATTACCTTTTAAATCGGAATGCTGATAATTTTAACGAGTACGCTGATGCTGCAGTAAATTGCAAAGCTACACTCAGTGATGCTGAAGATCTTCTGAAAGAGGCACTGAAAAGGTTGCAAAAGGGTAGTACCAACGTTACCGAGCTTGGAAAAAAGCTTGTGGAATTGTACCCGGGCGATCCAAATTCATATAATAACCTGGTTTCTTTTCAATCGCTTGCAGGCGATTCTACCGGAATAGTTGAAACTTTAAATAAAGCAATTGAAGTATCGAAGAGTCCGGCATCTTTTTACAATCAGCTCGGCTATGCATATCTGACGCTAAAGCAGAGCGATAAAGCCGAAGAGGCTTTCGATAAATATATTGAACTTGACCCGAAGAATCCGAATGCGTATGATTCAAAGGGCGATTACTATATGTTTATTAAAAAATACGATAGGGCTTATGAATCATATATGAAAGCTTTTTCCATGGATCCCTCTTTCAGCTACGATAAAGCCGAGATGGCAAAACAGCTTTATGAACAGACAGAAGGCAAAAAACTGGAAATAATTTCCATATGACCTTATTTTTTCTTTTATGTCATTCAGTTTTCAGTTAATATTTCTGTTGTTGCATCTTTCAATCCTTCAGCCTTTGCTGTCAGAGTAATCTTACCAGCAGGGCCATTGGGTCGGATTATAGCCAGGCATCTTCCCTGCCAGGTTTTCTTATGTGGCTGCTGGAAGCTTGACATCTTAGAAGGACTACCACTGCCTACACCTGCTATCTTCCCGACGCCGCTGATTTCAAAATTTACCATTAAATCAGCATTGGGAATAAAATTGCCATCGGCATCCAGTATTTCAGCTGTTACAAATGAAAGGTCATTAGGATCAGCTTTGATGGTTGATCTATCGGCAATCAACCTTATTATGGCCGGCTTTCCGACAGTTTTAATAGTTTCAGATGATGTTTCAATGCCATTATCAAAACAATGTACTGTCAGTGTTCCCGACTCATAGGGTACCTCGAATGTGGCAGTAATTGTTTTACTGTCATCGACGGTTTGCTCACCAACCTGTTTGCCGTTCAATTCAAGTTTTACCAGCTTGCTGCGTGTGTAAACATTCACCTGCAACTTTTCTCCTTCGTGGCCTTCCCAGTTCCAGAATTTAAGCTCGTCGGGGAATCCCCATGGACTCACGATTTCTCTTTTACCCGCAGGAATGGGCCTGTGAACAAACATTGCCACGGGCATTTCACGCCAAACCACATGCCTGTAATAATAAGGTGCCTTCGGATTACCGATAAGATCGAGATCACCCTGGAAATCGTTAAAGTAGGGCCATGAATTCATATTGAAGAATAACATCATTCCAGCCATAGGATTATTTCCGGCTCCTTTACCGGGAGGATTTATGTCAACAAGGCGTGAAACCCCGGTACCGGCCTCCCCGAGATAATCCATGGCCACCCAGGTGAAGTCACCAACGACATAGGGAAAAGCCTCGTCAGCCTTCCAGTTTTCAAATGCCAGGGGAGGCATGGTTTCTGTGCCAACCATTACTCTTTCAGGGTATTTATTATGATCCGCTTCATACCTGTCGAATGCGTAATTATAACCCACTACATCTAGTAATGCAAGGTGAGGAGCCCTGATGTCCCAGGTGCTTTTGCGTCCCATAGATGCACCAATATCCACATTGGCTTCCGTAACGGCACGGGTCAGATCATATTTTCTGACTTCACCTGCAAGATTTGTAGCAATTCTCAGTCCTGCAGTATCTGCTGCTTCAGGGATCTCATTGCCTATGCTCCACATTATTATTGAGGGATGGTTACGGTCGCGGACCACCATTGACCTGATATCTTTCTGCCACCATTCCCTGAAATATTTTGAATAATCATCCACAACGATATCGCTGGTTCCTTTTAAACCTAACATCGCACCCATCGTTGCCATTTTCGATTTTTCCCACATGTCGAACGCTTCATCGATAACCAGCATACCAACACGGTCGCAGGCATCAAGAAGACGGGGCGATGGGGGATTATGACTGCAACGTATTGCATTGAATCCGGCTTTTTTCAGCAATTCAATCTTACGGTCCTCAGCACGGTCAATTGCTGCAGAACCAAGGGGACCATTATCATGGTGGAAACATCCGCCTTTTAATACAATATTTTTGCCGTTAAGAGTAAATCCCGTTTTGGAATCAAAATGAATGCTGCGGATCCCAAAAGCAGTCATATAATTATCAGATTCTTCCCCTTTTATCAAAAGTGTGATCCGGACCTTGTAGAGTGTCGGACTTTCAAGCGACCAAAGTGCAGGATTGTTAATGTCGATACTTTGTTTTATATCGGCAGAATTTCCGGCAGATATTGAAGTTTCTGCCTCTCCTTTACCGACGATGTTACCTGAAGAGTCCAGAAGTTGGATCTTAAGTGTAACCGGAGTTTCCTCTTCTCCAGAATTTGTAACATTTGTTACAATTTCAATTTTAGCCTTCTTTTCAGAAACTTCGGGAGTTGTAACATAAGCACCCCATACACTTACATGGACCGGGTTTACAATTGTAAGCCAGGTATGCCGGTATATACCTGATCCGCTGTACCAGCGAGCGTTCATTCCTTCATTCTTTACCTGTACCGCAACCTTATTTTGTTCTCCAGGAGAATTCAGGAATGGAGTTATATCATAATAGAATGAAGTATAGCCGTAAGGATGATTTCCGACATGTTTGCCATTAACATAAACATCGGAATTCATGTAAACACCGTCAAACTGCAGGTATACTATCTTGTTACTGTCGGTATTATCAATGGCGAAGGTTTTTCTGTACCATGCAGTTCCGCCGACTGTATAGCCTGTTCCCATTTTGCCTATTGATTCTTTGGAGAATGGCCCTATAACGGAGTCAGCATTCTGACCTGGGAGGTCCTCTATGCTCCAGTCATGGGGAAGATCAAGTGCTCTCCATCCTGAATCATCAAAATCCGGTTTTTCAGCTCCGGCAGGATCATCTTTAATGAATCGCCAACCCTGGTCAAAAGATAAAGTTCTTGGCTTATTTGAAGTTTCAGCCTGTTTACATCCTGAGATTCCTGTTAAGAGCACAAAGAGTATCAGAATAACTGTGGATAATTTTGGTTTAATCATGATGAGAGATTTTTATAATTGAGTGGATAGTTTTTCGAAGCATTTAACGTCAGAACAGGGACAATTAACTTCAGATTCACCGCGTTTGGGTTCGTTTTTCATATAATACACTTTATCGGGTGGTAATCTGAGTCATTGCACCAGTAAGACCTTCTGCTTCAGCATTCAGAATTATTGCCCCGGCTTGTGAAAATGGTCGTATAATAGCAATACACTTTCCGTTGAAAGTTTTACATACGGGTTTGCGAAAGCTTTCCATATCGTTCGGCGCAGCGTTTCCTGAAGCCAGTAATTCACCATCGCCAGTGACTGTAAGTTTAACTTTTATTCCGGCATTGGGGACAAGATTCCCGTCTTTGTCCCTTACTTCAACTGAAACATAAGCCAGGTCGTTACGGTCAGCATTGATCCGGTTCCTGTCGGGTATAAGGATCAGTGATGCTGGTTTCCCTGCTGTTTTGAACATCCTGGTTGCGACTTCTTTTCCATCTATTAAGCCGATCGCTTTTAATTCTCCTGCTTCGTATGGTACATCAAACTTCGCGGTTAGCCGGGTTTTGTCAGAAGTTGGCTTCTGACCAATGATCTTGCCATTTAGCTCAAGACGGACTTCCTGACATCGCGAATAAACTGATATCTGCAACATATTTCCTTCCTCTCCGGGCCAGGTCCAGCTCTGGTATTCGTTGGGCCATCCCCAGTAAGATATCCCTTCTTTTTTACCCTTTGGAATAGGGGAGTGGACAGCCATCTCCAGTTTACTCCTGTTCCATACTACATCCCTGAAATAGGACTGAGCTTTTTTCTGACCGGAGATATCGATATCTCCGCACCACGCGTTATACCAGGGCCACGGCATACTAAAAGTAGCATCTTTTTTGTCATAATAAGAATGCCCGATTCCCGATTCTCCAAGATAATCCATTCCTGTCCATACAAAATCGCCTATTACCCATGGATCTTTTTCCACCTGCTGCCAGTTTTCAAATGCTTCCATCGGAAAAGACTCGGTACCTGCCATGATTCGTTCGGGGAATTTCTTATGATCGTTTTCGTACTCTCTCCACATGTAATTATAACCACCAATGTCGAGGCTGGCAAAAGCCGGTTCAGTAGCCGACCATCCCAGTCCCGGATGGTCCCAGAACATGCAGATTGCAGCTGTGATGGGCCTTGTGTTGTCAAGCTCTTTAACCACCTTTACCAGTTGGTGAGCTATACGTTGACCAGACGTGTCGGCCCGTTCATAGACCTCATTGCCTATGCTCCATATAATGACACCCGGGTGGTTACGGTCGCGCAGGATCATCGATTGAAGATCTTTTTTCCAGTTTGCCCTGAAGTAATTACTGTAATCCTGGGGATTCTTCGGATGTTCCCACATATCGAAGGCTTCATCTATAACCAGCATTCCCAACCGGTCGCATGCATCGAGGAATTGTTTTGAAGGGGGATTATGACTTGTCCTTATAGCATTGAATCCATTGGCTTTCATTAATTCAACACGGCGTTCTTCTGCACGGTTGTAGGTTGCAGAACCCAGCAGGCCATTATCGTGATGCATGCATCCTCCTTTAAGTAATACAGGAATACCATTAAGTAAAAAGCCTTTATTTGCAGTGAAGCTGAGTGTTCTTACCCCGAATGGGACTGAATAACTGTCAATTATCTTACCGTTTAGAACCACCTCTGCTGTGGCCCTGTAAAGGTGTGGATTACCTACAGACCATAAAGCGGGATGAAGTATATTCAGTGTCTGTTCAACCGAAAGAGAACCATTTGCCTCTATATTTACCGGGTTCTCAGTCTTATCAATAACACTTGAATCTGAATCACTGATAAAAGTAACCAGTCTGGCCCTGTTGTTGCCAGCTCCACTGTTTTTAAGTACGACAGAAAGATGAACTTTGGCCGTATCTTCAGAAGTTAAGTCTGTGGTGACATAAAGACCGTTTTCGGCCACCCTCAGGGGACTGGTAACTGTAAGCCATACGTGGCGGTAGATACCCGATCCGCTGTACCAGCGACTGTTCTTCCCGGGGTTCCTTACTTCAACAGCAATAACATTATCTTTTCCCGGGACCAGCAAATCTGTAATATTGAATGAAAATGGGGTATAGCCGTAAAAATGATCACCTGCCTTTTTCCCGTTGACCCATACGCTGGCAATCATATAAACACCATCGAAGCAAAGGGTAACCTGTTTCTTACTATAGGTATCATCAGCAATGAAATGTTTTCTGTACCATGCAGTACCTCCCTTAACATGACCTGTGGCAATGCCGCCTTCGCTGGTTTTGGTAAAAGGCCCGATATGATCTTCATTATCGTTATCTGCAAAATTCTCAATACTCCAATCATGAGGAAGATCAATGCTTCGCCAGCCAGAGTCGTCAAAAGAGGGATTTTCTGCTCCCGCCACACTGTCGCGCAGAAATTTCCAATCGCTGTCTATGGGAAGATTGCGGTTCAATACGGATTCATTTTTCATTTTATCGGATGAACACGAAAACAGTATTATGCTAATAAAAAAGGAGAGTGGAATTATAAATTTCTTCATCATTGCAGTGTTTAGGAATAATTATTAAATAAATTAGTTTTTTAAGGTACAATATTTATTGATTTCTTCTTGCCGCAATCAATAAATCTTTTGCATTTAGTCTGATTATGGTTTAATTTTGATAATGAACTATATAATCTTTCAATGTCAAGCATTATTGAAGGATATGATTATGACATTTTCATCAGCTATCGGCAGAAGGACAATAAGTATGATGGTTGGATAACCGAATTTGTTGATAACCTGAAGCGAGAGCTGGAAGCAACATTCAAAGAAGAAATATCTGTTTATTTCGACATTAACCCTGATGACGGTTTGTTAGAGACACATGATGTGGATGCTTCCCTTAAGGAGAAACTGAAATGTCTGGTCTTCATTCCTGTAATCTCACGCACTTATTGCGACCAAAAATCCTTTGCCTGGGAGTATGAGTTCAAGGCATTTGTTGAACAGGCTTCAAAAGATCAGTTTGGAATGAAGATAAAACTTCTTAATGGCAATGTGGCCAGCAGGCTGCTTCCGATACAGATCTATGATCTTGATAATGCTGACATAATTTTATGTGAATCAGTTTTAGGTGGTCAACTTCGAGGTATAGAGTTCATTTATAAGGAACCGGGAGTTAATAGGCCATTGAAACCTGACGATGATGAAAAAGTAAATCTAAACAAAACCAAGTACCGGAACCAAATAAATAAGGTTGGCAATGCAATAAAAGAAATAATATATGCATTAGATCAGCGTAAACAAAGACAGGAAAATACTCCAGCGAAAGTTTTTGAGGTTTCAAATGTTCATCGGAACAAAAAATATTTTGCACTTATTGGAGCATCAATAATTGCAATTGTTTTAATTGTACTTGGTATTTTATTTCTTCCAAAACTGGTAAAATCATCAAAACAGGTTGAAAAATCTCTGGCAATTTTACCTTTTAAGAATGATACTCCTGTTGACAGTAATAGATATTTCATCAATGGTGTAATGGAAGATATACTTATTGATCTTCAGGAAATAAAAGATTTAAGGGTAATTTCCCGCACAACAGTAGAAAAATACAGAAACACGACTAAATCAATTCCTGAAATAGCAAAAGAGCTGCGTGTAAATTATATTGTCGAAGGCAGCGGCCAAAAATCAGGAAATAAATTTCGTTTGACCTCACAATTAATTAGGGCTAAAAAGGAGAACCATCTGTGGGCAAATACATTTGAAGTGGAGATCCATGATGTAAAAGATATATTCAGGATACAAAGACAGATTGCCGAATCAATAGCTGAAGAACTGGAAGCAGCAATAACACCTCAGGAAAAACAATTAATTGAAAAGAATCCTACATCAAGCCTGGCTGCTTATGAAGATTATATTTTAGGGATGAATTACATTGGCAAATACACCGAAGATGACGGGGATATAGCTCTACAGTATTTTGAAAAGGCTAAAGAAATAGATTCTGCTTATGCACTTGCATATGCAGGTATTTCAAACGTCTGGGTAATGCGTGCATTATTTTCATATGCAAAACCGGTAGAGGCGGCTTCGATAGTAAAAGCTAACATTAATAAAGCTTTTTCGTTAGATTCTACCAATTCGGAAATATATTATGCTTTGGCACAATCTCAGATTTTTATAGACTATGACTTTCATACTGCTGAAACATCTTTGAAAAAGTGTATTTCACTTAATCCTAACAATTCGCATGGACTTTGGTTATACGGAGATCTGTTGACTATTTTGGGACGATCACAAGAAGCATTGGAGAAGAGTGAATCGGCTCTAAATCTAGACCCGATGAATATAGGGATCAAGACAGATTATGGTTTAGTTTTGTATTGTGCTGGCAGGTATAATGACGCCATAACAGTTTTTCACGAAGTACTTGAAGCTGATCCTGGAAATGTTGTAGCCTTGGATAATCTTCCACTTGTTCTTCATAATGTTGGGAGGTATAATGAGGAATTTGAAGCTTGGAAAGTGGATTATAGCACCGTATTTATGGACTTTCCAAATGTATTTGATAAGGGTTACATTGATAGAGGATTGGTTGGGGCATTAAATCTTCAGGCCGACAGTCTTGTAAAAAAATCAAAAACAACCTTTATCGCGCCAATCGAAATTGCTCAAATTTATGCATGTGCCGGTAACAAAGATCGAACCCTGGACATGCTCGAACAAGCCTACATAGTCCATGATCCAAATTTACCTTACATACTAAGGTACCCTGTTTATGAATTTATTCATTCTGAGCCTCGCTATAAGGATCTTCTTCATAAGTTAAACCTTCAGAAAAAACTATAATTTGTTAAAACTCGTCATCATGAGCAGCAAAAAAGGCTGTTGAAAGGCAAAAAGAAAAATTTATTCGGGTACTTGATCAAAGATATGGCAGAAAGACAACAAAGGCGAAGGCTGGGTGAGATCATCAGAACATGCTTTCGACCTTATCTGACACTTTCTCTGTAATAAGCGTACATCGACTCATGGAGTTGCCTGAAAGGTAATTACAGACATCTCTTTTTTGTGAAAAGTTATATCCGCAAATCTCGAGGCACGTGGTGGATCCGAATTCTTTGCGGAACCATGTGCCAAGTTCTGTTCCTGAATTTATTGCCCTGTTAAATTCATTTATCTCATCGTTCAGTGCCCTGTCATCATTTTCCTTCAACATTTTGTTCATTCTTGCAACTCTTAAATAGCTGTTTTCAATCTTTGCCTCCGATGATGAAAGTGTCATCACTCCTGCGGCAAGGGCACCGCATGTGCGGTTGAGTAACGCGATACCTCCGATAAACGGCCAGGAAACCTCGTAGAGTTCCTTGTTTAAGCCAACATGGCTGTTCAACCTGTTTAGCACGCTGTGTGAACAATGGAACCCATTATCATTAAATGCCTTGAGAAGAAGTGAATAGGATTCTTCAGTCTCTGCCGGAAGAGTTACGGTATTCTTCAGGCTATTCATGAATGCATTGTAGAATCCTGAGACAGCCTTCCAGCAGCCATTCTCATGTCTGTCCCTGATATTAGTGCAAATAGTTGAACCATTATTGTGATAGAATTCATTGTAATATGTCTGGGCCTCTCTAATAATCAATAGTTTTTCATTGATATCTGCAGGTATTCCTGCATGATATCCAAGGAACATCAATGGTACCGTCAGGGCGCCGCACTCCATTTTCGGTCCACCAATTCCTCCCGCCATTGCCCCGGAAATTCTAACCAGCTCTTTATTCCGTAAATTATTAATATCAAGAAGCGACTGCATCACAGACGGGGCACAATGTCCCATCCTGTGATAGTTTAAATATATCCGTGTTTTTTCATCATGGAATACATAATGTCCGGTAACCCCTGCAACTCCCAACGCAGCGGCAGCAATAATACTTTTGCCAACAAATTCCCGTCTGCTGATGGTCCTTTTTGTCTTATTTATCTTATTGTCTTTATTCCCATTCATCAATGTTGTGATAATAAAATTTGAAGCTTCAGAATGGCATAGCGATCCGGTATTGATCAAAGTTAATATATTTTATTTTGTGACTCCATAAAAGTAGCTTGACAAATTGAAGTGCAGTTCGTTATTTAAGCTTCCCGGGATACTGAACTGGTTTACAGGCAATATCGGATATCACCATATCCATCATCTCAGCCCGCTTATCCCTAATTACAATTTAAAGAAATGTTATGATGAAAACAGTATCTTCAGGGATATAAAACCTATCACTTTTTTTTCAGCTTTCGAATCACTTCTTCTTAGATTATGGGATGAAAAACGACAGATGTTGATAAAGTTCAGTGAAGTATGAGATTAGAGGGCAATTGTGTTAAGTATTTAATAATGCAAAGGGTTATTTCATTCATTTATTTATTGCCAGCAATATTTTCAAAAATTCACCCGGATTTTCTTTTAAATATTTTGAATACGCGGAGGCTAAATTAAACGACCACATGAAATCTCTGTCAGTTGCACTCGGTCTGGTTCGCCTGCCAACACTCCATGCCAGGTTGATCCTTGACAGCATTTGTTGATCCTCCCAGGCAACCTTTTTCAAATAAGTATCAACAGATTTTATATCCGTTTTTTTTGAATGAATAAAGTTGAGCAAATCATTCTGCCGTTTGTAGTTATATTCCATAAAATCTACGGTTTGAAGAAGATCGTCAAAATCATGCAAGTTCTTCTTCACTCCTTTTTTGCAGGTTGTCAGCAGACTGGATATTTCACCGAACTTATTTGTCAGATGCTTGTTTGCCGAGACAATATCTTTGATATCCTTTTCCGAATGCCAGCAGAAAAATTTAAGACTGTCGTCCTGACCGCATCCCCATTCCGGAGTTTCTTTATAAATTGTCGTGAATATCTTTTCCCAGTTTGCATCATACTTCACACCGAAATGGTTGATAACAAATTGAGGAATAGCATCCATAAAATGATAATTGCCTTTGTTCTTAAAAATTTCAGCAGCAATGGTGTAAGTGTCCCACTGGCTGCCCTGAAGGTAACGCTTAGGGACCCAGTTGGAGAGAAATATGCCCAGATTATCCGGGTCGTTAATATTTCCATATACTTCGGCATAAGTATTAATATTCTGAAATTGTTTTTCACCCACACGGGGTCCCCAGGCGCACCAGTTGACAGCCGGACAACCCATCAGCTTAAAACCTTTGCTTAAAACCAATTGAGCTAAACTCTGAATTTTTTCTTTGTCGGTTTCCCAATAATTCCAGTCCATAATTACAATGTCCTTATCGAGCAGATCAAGCACTTCAGTTTCGTTGTACAAAGGAACATCGCCCCAGATAATTGCTTTTTTGCCGATAGCCTTTATGAAACCATTCAGTTTATTTACATATTCTGCCCATATCTGAGGTTTGCTCTTTGTTTCCAATGCCTTTTTTGACAACTCACCTGCCCCCCAGTTTACTTCATCGCATCCGATATGAAAATATTGACCAGAGAAAATAGGAGCGACCTCATTATATAGGTCTTTCATCAGCGTTAGGGTTGAATCGTTAACAGGGCATAGGGCGTTGAAATCTTCCCCGGCGGGTCCATCATTCAGGAACTTATATCTTTTTGTTTGAATTATGTACCTGGCATGACCAAAGGATTCTATCTCCGGGATCATTTCTATGCCATGGTTTTGTGCATAATCGACTATTGTCTTTAATTCTTTTGCTGAAAAAGCACCTTCACACATATTCAGTTCGGGATGAGAAGTGAAAAGATATGCCGATCCCTGGTCGTCTGTCAGACGGAAAATAATGGAATTAAGACCTTCTTCCTGACAAAAGTCAATAAGCCTGAAATAATATTCAATAGTTTCGACAGCTCTGGGAGCATCAATCATAAATCCACGGAACCCCTTATCTTCAGGCCGATTCGCAGATTTTGCACTAAAACTGAAGAGGAGTATTAAAATTAAAAAAGCTACTAATTTTTGCGTTGTCTGCATTGTATTATACCTTAATTAAAATATTTTTTCTGTACATAAAATAAAGCAAAAGCCAGGCAAGGGTTATATTACCTATTGTCAAAACCAATTGACCGGCATTTCCGCCCATAGGATTCATAATCCAACCGATCAATGATGTTGTTGTTGAATTGATATTCAGCAAATTGCCTGTTACTATCAGATAAATGAAGAGAGAATTAATTCCTATAACCCTGAAAAACAAAGTCCACTTCTTATAACCCCAAACGTCTATGATTAAATAAAATAAGGCAAGCAAAAGAAAACTGATGCCTCCCGAAAACAAATTATAAGTTGTTGTCCAGCACTTTTTTATAATAGGATAAAATGGGCTTATACAAAGTGAGAGCACAATGAGCCCGATTCCTATTGGAACTAAAAAACGAAGTTTCTTTTGAGGCGATGAATCTTTTTGAAGTAAAATCCGTCCGGCAAAGTAGCCCATCAGTGTAACACCGGTTGCTGAAATAATACATAGTAAACCCAGCGCATCGAAAATTCCCTGACCGGAGATCATTTCCGCATCCGCTCCATAAGCCAGCCTGCCAGGCAACAACAACCGGTCGATATAACCATTTATGCAACCCGATGGAGTCAAAACTCCGGCCCCGATCCCGGGTACAGGTATCAGCAATTGTACAATGGTGTAGACAACAAGCAATCCACCAAGCCAGAACAATTGAGCTTTAACCGTTCTGGTGTAAATAATAATGAGTGAAGCAATAAAATAAGAAATCCCTATCTGCCCCAGGACACTTGCATACCTTGCGTTTGAAAAGCCATTTCGTAAAACTCCATTAAAAATGATACCTAAGAAAATCAAGATGAGCATCCTTTTAGCAATTTTTAAAATCACTTCCTTCTTGGAAATACCTTTTTCAAGTTTTGAAAGTACTGCAAGAGGAATGGTGACGCCGGAAATAAACATGAATAAAGGAAATATCAGATCTTCAAAATGAAAACCTGCCCAGGTAGCATGTTCCATTTGTCCCGCAAATACCTGAAGCCATGGAGCAGGGAAGCACTTCGCAAGTCCTTCAATCAAGGCGCCTCCGCCAATGATCCAGAACATATCAAATCCACGTAAAGTATCTAATGATAATAAGCGTGGTTTATGTTCCTTAGCTTGTGGTATGGGAGTATCATTCATTATTTTAAATGTTTAAAAACCTGCATATGCCATTCATTCTGACCACATTCCGCCTGAGTAAGCTGACCACATTGAAGTTGTTGCTTTAAATAGAGCTTTCTCACAGTAAAAAGTGGTCAAACAAATTTATCTTTTTAATTCATTATAACCATATTTTTTGTCTGTCACTGGTCTTTCCTTTCAATTCACCAGTGAGATCGACACTGTAGGGATCGTGAAGGGTTCTGATTATTAATAGGTAATAATTTCGAAGTTATCTATGATATGAAGATGCTGGCATTCTGTTTTTAATATTTCTCCTGGGTTTTCCTCATCTGTTTGCAGCCCAAAGAAAAAGCCCTTCAGCCGCTGTCATCAATTTAGCAAAAGAAGAAAGTTTTATAAGTCCCCTTCTCTCCTGGGAGAAGGGGATTTAGGGGATGAGGTAGAATTCCAGGGAGAGGGGGCCGGGGGTGGGTTCATGAGGCTGACAAAATATCTTACATATACATAATTGTGGAAAAACTAGTGGCCCGGGCCATTGTTGACTGGAGTAAATTGACTACCAAAAATAGGCGCTAAGTGTTTGTCGTTTGGAGATGTATGTAAAATTGCTTTCATTTTTTCCAGATCATTTCATATATTGATTTGAGTGTTTATTTATTTGGAATGACACACAACTCGTTTATATCACAAGTGCTATTTTTTATACACTAAGTTGTAAATTTTCTTATAAATGAACCAGGAAAAATATTTACCATACCGTATTTGTAATTCTTCTTTTTTCCAGTCATCTCCTGTTATCACTTTCCTACAGTTACTATTCCCACAGTTGCAATCCATTTTATAATTATTGGTGACTGCCATGGCATAATCCAGACATAACTCTTCACCCTCCTGAATATCTCTCATTGCCACGAAACATATTTGTCCGTCCATTCCAACATTGGGATCACATGAATGATTAATGTAGATTGCTATATCATCAATATCTTCTCTGATCTCCGGACAGATATAAAATTCATCAGAGATCTGAAGACTAAAATCGCCAATTTCCTTATCGCGTCTCAGAGCCTCATCTGTGTTAACAAAATGTCCGGCCCTTATAGCAATGATTTCGTCAGCCAAAATGTTCTCACTTGCAAACAGGCCCTTACCCCCTTTTGCACTTGTCCTGATAATTGTTTTTGAAGAACGGTAGGTCTTAATCATGGGTGACTTTGTTTGTATCTTTTTCATATCTTAATGCCTACATCCCGATACGCTTCGCTATCGAGGATCTTTTCATTACGCTATTCATAGCGTAATGCTTCGACCGGGTTCCTGGTTGCTGCCCTCCAGCTTTGCATGCTAACAGTGAGCAAAGCTATACCCAAAGCAATAATCCCTGCCAGGGCAAAAATCCACCAATTTAATTCTGTTTTGTAAGCGAAGGACATCAGCCATTTATTCATAGCATACAAGGCAATGGGAACAGCAATGACAAAAGCAATTGTAATGCGGATAACAAAATCTTTGTTCAGGATAATAAGGATTTCGGATATCCTTGCTCCATTTATTTTACGGATGCCGATTTCTTTATTACGGCGTTCCGTCGAAAACGAAACCAATCCATAAAGTCCCAGGCAGGCAATCAGAATAGCAATTATTGAAAAATAACCAATCAGTAAATTAAATTTGTCTTCCTCCCTGTACAATGCATCATATTTTTCATCTAGAAACTGAAATTCAAACGGGATATCAGGAGAGAGTTCATTCCATTGTTTTTTAACATACTGTATTGTTTCCCGGATATTATTGCTGCTGATTCTGATACTTAAATTATAATTCCAACCCGGGACATACCATAAAACCTGAGGACTTATCTTTTTCTGGAATGATTCATTATGATAGTCTTTTACTACACCAATAACAAGAGCCTTTGTGTTATAGATATTTAATTCATAACCTAAAGCAGGATCCAGGGCAAAATACTTTACTGCAGTTTCATTCAAAATAACCGTTTTACGTTTGTCAGTTTCCAGATCCCATGAAAAGTCTCTGCCATCAATAATCTTAAGACCAATTGTTTTAATAAAATCGGGATCAACGGCCATCGCCTGGAATGACTTTTCAACTCCATTGATTTCTTCTGTAAAACTCATATGAAATGCTTCGGCCAGTCCTCCGCCACTTGACGTTGCAACACTTATAATATTAGGATTTTCCAGTAATCCCTGTTTAAATACATCGTATTTGTTACGGATATTTTTTGTCAGCTGACATTTGATAATATGTGTATTGTCAAATCCAACATTTTCCGTTCTCATATACCTGACTTGCCGGGCTATGATTATAGTACTTATTATTAAGATAATCGAGATAACAAACTGAAATACTATGAGTATTTGTATAATAGCTTTATTTCTGTTCCCACTGATTTTTCCATTTTTTAAAAGAGCAACAGGTTTAAATGAAGAAAGATAAAGTGCCGGGTAGATACCTGCTAAAATACCGGTAAGAATTGATCCGGAAATCAAAAGAAGGATCCATTTTGGATTTTGTAAAAGTTTAAATGAGACTGATATGCCGGTAATTTCGCTAAATAATGGTAAAAGCAGGTCAACTATAACCAGCGCTATGGAAGTACTGATAAAAGTCAGCACCAAAGTCTCACCAATAAATTGTTTAATAAGATCATACCTGCTTGAACCATGGACCTTTTTTATCGCAATTTCTTTTGTATGCGCCGATGCTTTTGAAATAGACAGGTTAACAAAATTAATAAGTGCAAGGATGATAATGAATATTCCTACGGACAGTATTAAATAGATAAATTTTGCCTTGTTATTTTTGAAAAAGCTTACTTCTTTTAACGGAACAAAACCTGAAATATATTCCTTAGCTGATTCGCTGCCTGGTTTAATACCGCTTCTTTTCAATACATCATTAAGCCATATTTCATTTGTTTTTTTGGTAAGATTATCAACAGAGGAATTGTTTTTGATTAAGACATAGGTATCATAGGTCCAGTTACCATAATCTTCATCAACATCAACTCCACCTGGTTTTATAGATTTTAAAGTGCTGAACGAGACTATGCCATTAAACTTAATGGATGAGTTGACGGGAACGTCTTTAATTATTGCCGAAACTGTATAATTCAATCTGGGATTCTCATTGGTGCCTATAAATTCAATGGTTTTACCGACAGGATCGTCATTCCCAAAAATTTTATAAGCGGTACTTTCTGTAAGGACAATGGAATTTGGTTCAGTTAGTGATGTCTTTGCATCACCATGAATAACCCCGAAACTAAAAATGTCAAAAAATGTACTATCTGCATAAATAATATCATTTACCTGGAATATTTTTGTCTCATTACCATTTTTAACTTTCAGAATTGGTGATTTCCCTCCCCCCATATAAAAATCGATTCTGGCTATTTTTTCAATTTCCGGTACCTTGTCTTTTAGCACAACTGCAAAAGGCGCCATAGTATAAAAGCTGTTTCCAAGAGTAAGCTTATATATATAATTAAAGTTTTTATGAAATCTGTCGAAGGTTAATTCGTGATTTACGTAAATGAGGATCAGGATAAATGACGAAATACCAATAGCTAACCCTGCAATATTTAATATTGAGTGCAACTTGTTAGACAATATATTTCTGCAAATGATTTTAAGATGATGTTTTAACATTTTAACTGTTTTTTAAATTGATTTAAAAAGTGTCAACCTGTTACATGACGAGATAGCTCAAAGTTGTCCGGCATTAGAAATAATATTCTCTTTTGTTTTAAAGCCCCCCTTGGGGGGGTTGGGGTAGATTATTCATATCTTAATGCATCTACAGGGTTTCTTTTTGCTGCTCTCCAGCTTTGCCAGCTCACAGTTAATAATGCTATTACAAGGGCAATTATCCCGGACAGGCAGAATATCCACCAGCTCAGTTCAGTTTTATATGCAAAGGTCTGCAGCCATTTATGCATAGCGTACCAGGTAACAGGGGTTGCAAGCAGGAAAGCTATAATAACCCATCTTATGAATGTAATATTTAACATTGCCATCATTTCGGCTATGGTGGCGCCATTTACTTTCCTTATCCCTATTTCTTTTGTCCGTTTTTCGGAGAAGAAAGCCGCCAGACCAAAAAGTCCCATGCAGGCTATAAGAATAGCAATCGTTGAGAATATGAAGATGATCTTTCCAAACTGACTTTCTTTTCTGTATAGCTGATCATAGAAATTATCGTAGAAAAAGTACTCAAAAGGGCTATCAGGTAACAATTTATTCCAAATCTTTTGAACGTACTCTACAGATGCGGGAATGGATGCTGTATTTAATTTTACAGCCAGGAATTTAGGATTGCTCTCATTCACATAAAGAAATAGTGGTTCAATCTCTTCATTTAATGATTTAAAGTTGAAATCCTTTATTACCCCTGTCACAAAACCCTCCTTTTGCATGTATATTGAAAACTGAGTTCCGACAGGTTTATCCCAGCCAAGTTTTTTAACTGCAGATTCATTTAACAGAAAATGCGTTCCGGAGTAAGGGCATGCTACATCTCCGGGCAGATATCCCTCTTTTAACTGAATACCATAAGTTCTGATAAAATCATTATCAATCTCAAGATATGTCATTGTTGGAGGATTCCGCTTATTGATCCCTTCATAACCAATTGAAGCAACCCATTTCATTTCTCCCGGCAGATCAGAAGTTGATGATGCTGATATTATATTGGGATTCCTGGTTAGTTCCTGTTTAAACGACAATATTTTGGTACGGATATTATTATCGTCAAGAGGGATGATCATAAGCTGATCTTTTGAGAATCCAAGATTTTTATTCCGGATGAAACTCATTTGCCGGTAAACAAAAAGTGATGAAGTAATAAGTATTATTGAAATACCAAACTGAAAGAGAACAAGAATACCCTGTGTTCCGATATGTTTTTTAGTCTCAGCAAATGGTTTCCTGAATGTGTCCATTGGTTTAATACGCGATGATATCCAGCCGGAAGCGAGACCTGTGATTGCTGTGATCAGGATGAATAAAATAGCTAATCCCGGCAAGAGACTTTTAACAGAAAAATAATCTGTCAGATCAGCACCCACGAACCTGGAATACCATGGTAGCTGGTCATTTATAACCAGCGCAGAGATCATTACTGAAATCCCAACCAGAACAGAAGCATCTGAAAGGTAAAGGAAAATGAGTTGTCTTCTCCTGGAACCCATTATTCTGCGCATACCAAGTTCAGTTGTACGGCGGCTGTTAATGGAAAAAGAAAGATTTATATAATTTATGCAGGCAATGACCAGGATAAGTAAAGCTATAGTACCTAAAATATAAATACTTTTTATATCGCTGTTGGGACTAAATTCCCCACCCATGTTGGAATGAAGATGTATAGATGTTAATGGTTGTACATGATACAGTTTATTATCACCGAAATCGGCTCCTCCGTCGTATTCCTTTGTAGACTGGCTAACTGCTTTTTCCAAACTCTCGAAGTTTGTTGCCTGATTAGTAAGAAGATAAAGATTAGTTACAGTATTCATAGGGTTTAACAGAAAATCATTTCCGTAAAACGTTCTGGCAGCTGACATCGGGATCATCATGTCGAATTGAAGATGAGTATTCCCGGGGATATTTTTCATAATCCCGGTCACTGTCAGATCTATCGACCGGTTAAAACGGATGGTCTTTCCGATGGGGTCATATTTACCGAAGTATTTTTCAGCTGTTGATTCCGAAATAACCACACCATTGGGTTGTGCTAATACTGTGGTCGGATTTCCAACAATCAGAGGGAGTGTAAATACATCAAAAATGGTAGAATCGACCAGTACTATTCTGTCTTCATAAAAATTTTTGTCGCCTGATGAAGCCAATCCTTTGTATAACCTTGTGATTCTGACGGTTTTTTCTATTTCAGGAAATTTATGCTGAAGAAATGGTCCAAGCGGATTCGGAGTCTGCACCCAGGCTCCGTCAACTCCTCCCATTGTGAAAGTGCCGTATACCCGGAATATCCTGTCAGAGTTCTTATGAAAACGGTCAAAACTAAGTTCATATCTTATATAAATCAGTATAAAGCTGGCTGCAATTATTCCCAGGGTCAGACCGGAAAGATTAACAAAGGTAAAGAGTTTCTGGTTTCTGAACTTACGCAGGGTAAATTGTAAATACTGGATGATCATACCGGATTCAATTTAATCTATGTTCCTATTTCTGTTTCTAAAAGCATGCCGCATTTTTATATATATGATATAGAGCTATTTATAAATTTCATTATTTTTTAAGAGTAAAATATTTTTACGGTTTTGCGTAAATTATTTTTACACATTAAGATCATAATCTAAGCACCTTTGCTGAAGTCAATAATGAGGTTAGATGAGTCTGTTATATTCGTATTTTAAAGCATCCCTCCCGATACGCTTCACTCACTGTGATCCTCCAAGGGTAGCAGCGCAAAGAAAAAGCCCTGCAACGCTTCGCGCGGCTATGGGATTTTCTTTGTAGCGGAGAATGATGAAATATCTAACCTTGAGCTTTTAAAAGATATGAATAGTACTTTTAAGTTGCAAGCTGATTTATCAAGAATTATTGCCGATCCACCAGTGATCATTTTTCTCTGAAAACCATTGATTCAAAATTCCCGGATCCCTCAAGATTGCTGTTTTTAATATTTAGTCTGACCTTTGAAAGTATCCCATGATATGCAGGTTTGGCGATTAGTTTTTTGATTAAAAACTTCAATAGCGGATTGACCCCTTCCAATAGATCTTTCCGGTCCAGGATTTTATCAAAATCAAACTCTGCCTGAAAAGGAAATTGCATATCAAGTGATTTTATTTTTAATGTAGCCGGGTATGTAACTTTAACATCTTTGTCAAAGCCAAATGATAAAACTGAGCAGTCAATCAGATTATTTGCGCTGTAGATTATCTTATTTTGTTCAGCCACCATTAAGGAGAGGGTACGATTTATTCTGCAGTAGATATCCGCAAAAATAACTGTATACCTGCCGGCATAGCATTTCCCCCAGTACCATTTAATTACCAGATCATCTAGGTACAGGGGATTTTTTCTGTCTGGTTTTACATAATTATGGTCGTGATACCCGGTTGCTCCGGTCAAATTATATTGTTTTTCTTTGTAGAAAAAATCTCCTTCAACCCGTGCCTTTGGTAAAGGAATTATCCAGGAAAAATCGACTTTCTTTTTTCCTGACTGATATGGAATTTTCTTTCCAAAAGGTTTCCACCCCTCTACTTCTCCTGTAAACTTGAAATTACACTTATAACCGGGAATATCTATTTTAATGAAATATACGTGTGGTTCATTACATTCTTCCCATATTTTTACTGCTTCCCTGACTGATATGTTGCATTGTTGAGTATCGGCTCTCAATTCTTCTATAACAAAGGGATAAACAAAACTTTCACTCTTTTCAGGGGTATTTACAGAAATTGCTATTTGTGGAAATACCCGGGTTCTGAGGGGATCAGTACCAACATGTACAACAATCTTTAAAAAACAACCTAATTTATAATCATTTATATCAAAATACCACCACTCAAAATCACCTTTTACATAATCAACTATCTGAAGTCCATCATCCTCCGGTAGAAGAGTCAGCTCCTTCGAATCCGTAATAACCTGAGTCAGATCTACAGCTCCGTTAGTTAGTGCTTTTCCAATATGTATATAACTCCCCACAGGTGTTAAATAATCCGTATCTACTTTAAACAAAGTTATGAAATATTTTAAGGAGATTTGTACGTATCCGTTGGCCCTCACTCAGGCAAGCTTGGCCCGGGCCATAACCATCATTGCCTGGCAAAGAAAAAGCCAGCCATGCGTTTGTTGAAAGTAAAATTAAGCCCCCCTTGGGGGGTTTGGGGGTAAAACGTTAGAGGATTAAGCCTCACTTCGTTCGGCTTGATCCTCTGGGAGTAGCAGCCCAAAGAAAAAGCCCTGGTGCGATAGCGCATCTATAAAGTATTGATAAGAAGGTTTTTAAGTCCCCTTCTCCCAGGGGAGAAGGGGATTTAGGGGATGAGGTAAATGAAATAGAGGATTACGCTCCCTTCGGTCGCGTGATCCTCAGTGGGGGTGCTTAACAAAGAAAAAGCCTTGCATCCGTGTTTGTCAAGAAATTATAATACAGTGAAATACTCCCCCTTCTTTGCGTCAGCAGAGAAGGGGGTCGGGGGGATGAGTTCATGAAGAAAGGAGGATTGCTCGTCACTTCGTTCCTCGCGTTCCTCTATGGGGGTGCTTAACAAAGAAAAACCCCTGCAGCCGCCTTCGGCGTCTTGCGGGTCTTTTTATTTCTTCACTTTCGCATTCAAACTGCGTTTGATGCTCAGTTTGAAATAAAAAACCCCGGCGCTTTTGCGCCAGGGCTTTTTCTTTGTAGCGGAGGGAGGATTCGAACCTCCGACCTTTGGGTTATGAGCCCAACGAGCTACCACTGCTCCACCCCGCAATATATTTTAAAGATCGTTTTCTAACTTACGCGGTTATGAGCCCAACGAGTGCCGAAAATCAGCAAGCTTTGCTTGCTTTGATTTTCGAGCATCCTCGAAAAACAAGCAAATCAAAGATTTGCGTTTTTCGGGACTACCACTGCTCCACCCCGCAATAT
>CAYUQR010000006.1:3206-95703 GCA_964446825.1 uncultured Rikenellaceae bacterium | reverse complement strand
AATCAAAGATTTGCGTTTTTCGGGACTACCACTGCTCCACCCCGCAATATCGAGGTGCAAATTTAATATATAAAGATCAATTACCAAAATATTATTGATTTTAAAATTATTAAACGTCAACAGTGAAAGATTTACTTCAGGATTTTGCCACTGAGAGGGAACTTTGCGGTTAATAAAACCAATCAGGGATAATCAATAAAATTATTTTTAACTTATGCTGATTAATCCTTTTATCCTTAACTTAAGAATTTACAATCTTCTAATATTATGAATTTTATTATAATTATCATATTCTGAAAATTAGGTTATTTAAAAACTATTTTATATGTTTATAAATGATATGAGATAGAGCAGTTGGATTCTGTGGTTGACGTGATTTAGTATTTATTAAACAGGATAACTATCTGAAATTAATTGAATTATAAAATTAATCCATCAAATTATTATTAATTAATTGCCTATGAAAAAACTACTACTCTCAATTTTTATGGTGTTTTTTGCAGGATTTACAGTATTTGCAAATAATGCCGATCTTTTCAAACTTGATTACAATGCCGTTCAGGCTGAGTTTTCACAATTGGATCAACTTGCTGTAATGGTTAAATCAAACTCGGATCTGACCTATAGCGTATTGAAACTTGAAGATGCAAATCTGATAGAATCTTTAAGACTTATTTCCGAAAGCTCCCTCCCTGATAATTCAAACAATCCGGTCCTTGGCATTCCTTCATTCTTATGGGGATGCGGACTTGGTGTAGTGGGGATTTTGGTAGTCTATATTATTAGTGATAATGACAAGGCTGAAACCAAAAAAGCATTATGGGGCTGCATCACCTGGGTGGGTGTAGTGATAATTCTTGAAGTTGCCTGGTGGGGACCAGCCTATGGTTTATTCGGCATCTAGCTTAAGAAAAAAGACAAAGAGTATATCATAAAGAAATTTAGATATACTCTTTTCTTTTTATAAATAGTCCAGGATCATTTAATATTAAAATACTATAGCTTTGCAGGAATATCTATTTTCTTAAAATATTAAAAGTGTTAAAATATCTTTGCCTCTTATTCTTTTTCACTACACATCCTCAGGTTGATCCTGATTTTTTTTTCAGAATCAGTACCGATTTCACTATTAAAGCTAAAACTCCGACTGGCGAACAACAGCTGACAATCGGTGAATTGTTTTATGACAAAAACATAAAACAAATTGTATACAGGGTGAGTTTTCCCGAAAAGGAAATATGGGTTCAGAAAGATACCGTTCTCTATAAAATAGTCGATTCAAAGGTCATAAGCAGGCAACATATCCCGGCAGGGATTGAATTGTCCATTTATAATCTGGCCTTAAATGGAACCCTTTCTGATTATGGTTTGAAAAAGATGAGATTCAAAATTAAAAATGTTGAAAAAAGTGAGGATCGTGTGATTTCAACCTGGGAACCTCCTGCAGAATTGAAGAAATATCTTGGTGATATCCTTATCTCGAATGTAAACCAACAGCTTGACGGCATTGTTTTCAAAAATAATGAAGGAGAAGTTGTTGCCAGGCAATTCTTCAGGAACTATTTAAAAGTGAAGGGATTATCTTTCCCCCAGGAAATTATTAAAGAGAATTATGTAAACGGACAAAAAATTTATGAACTGACAACTTTCTCGAATATATTAATTAACGACTTTTCGCGTGACAATATATACAACTATAAGATTCCTGCAAACTAATCGGATACGTCTGATAGTTTTACTCAATCTCATCCTTTTTGGGTCTCATCCTTTCTTATGTTTTTCACAGGACTTGTATGATCTGCAGCATAGCCGGAAATATGCAGAATATCTATCCTCCAGTCATCAATATACTCTTGCAGCAGAGGAATATGAAAGGCTTGTCTTTTTTGATAAAGACAATCTCAGTTTTAAATACAATCTGGTTAAAAATTACAGGCTGTCTGGTGATCTTAGTACGGGAATAAAACGTATATATTCATTTTATGGCAAGTTACCCGATACTATACCACCTGTGGTGGCTTCTGAATTTGTGAAAATGCAGTTATTATCAGATTCATTGTCAGTCGCAGAAAATTTCATCAACCATAAGAACAGGTTATCAGGAGAAAATAAAACAATTTACAGTTGCTACGACCTGCTGTTAAATGGTGATTATGAGAAGGCCGGTTTTTTGGCAAAAGATGCTTCAGCCACATACTCTGCTTTTCCGACAGGTGTATTTAAATTAGCTCAGACGGCTAATAATATTAAGTTTAAAAGCCCTTTTTTAGCTGGAAGTTTTTCAGCTGTCATTCCTGGAACAGGAAAGTTCTACACTAAGAATTGGACTGATGGACTTGTCTCAATGTTATTTGTTGCCGGCAGTGCATGGCAGGCCTACAGGGGATTTCATGATCATGGTTCAAAAAGCGCCTATGGCTGGACTTTTGCCACTATCTCTGCAAGCTTCTATATAGGGAATATTGTTGGCTCTGTAAAAGCTGCCAAACGCTACAATAAAAACAGGAAAAATGAAATTGATAATCAAATATCTGTCTTTATCAATTCTGATAGTTTTTAGCCAGTTAATATTACAAAAACTGTCTGCTCAGAACTTTGAAGAAACTCTAAAATTTGCAGACTACCAATTCAGTTCAGGAAAATTGGCAGCGGCGTCAAAAACATATCAAAGAGCATTGTTCTTTAGCGAGGGAAGACAAAATCTTTATATATTCAGAAAGATTGCTGAAATTTCATACTTGAAAATGGATTACGAATCAGCACAGAAGTACTATGGCTTAGCTTATAACATATCAGATAATGACAGCCTGAAAACTGAACTTCTTTTTGATAAAGCTTCATGCCAGATTATGAATAAAAACTATCAGAATGCCTTAATAGATTTATTCTCAGTAAATGATACTTCAAATGTTATTCAACAACGACTTAATTTTTTTCTCGGTACCTGTTATTTTGGATTGGAAGATTTTGATAAGGCAAAAACCTACTTTGAGTCTTGTTTAGAATTCAAAGACAGGAAAGAATTAGAGGATCTCTTGTCGGGCAAGAAATTATTTTCTCCTTCACCCAAAAAAGCAAGGATAATGAGTATGATTCTTCCCGGTTTGGGACAAACCTACTCAGGTGATATTAAATCTGGCTTAAACTCTTTGTTATTAACCTCTGGTCTTATAGCATTGGGAATAAAAATCAGTATCAGTTACAGCCCGGTAGATGCAATTTTTGCAATATTACCATGGTATCAAAGATACTATACCGGAGGATATGGAAAAGCAGAGGAAATTGCGAGAAAAAGACTGGAACAAAAAAGAAGTAATACCTATACCAGGATATTAAACCTGGCTGACAGAAACCCGAATGATTAACTATTACATATTCAGGAAAAAACCATGCTTTTCTAATTCCGGCTTTTTTAGCAGGAAAATATTTTCGTTTATTTTTTTATTCATCTTTCACCCGGTTAATTCAAATTCTGCCACTGACGTTAAAAGACCTGATGAATATATTTTGATTAATAACTTTTTCAGGAATTTATATAATTTTTCCTTTGATGCTGCAGATTCAATAGTTCTGGTGATGCAAGATTCAAATATTGATGATGCAACTATGGCAAACATAAAAGCAAACCTTTCCTGGTGGAAATTATTATGCGGCGATGAAATGGGAACTAATTTCAAAGCCTGCAATGTTAATCTTGATGCATCCATAAAGTCGACACTGGGAAATAAACATCCTGATATTAACTCGCTTTTTAATATTATTTACTCGTATTCACTGAAAGCACGTCTCGAAAACTACAGGGGAAATACTATTAAAGCTTTTATTTATTTTTACAAATCGTTAACTTTCATTGAAAAATGTATTGATGCTCCTGTCAGGGATGAAAAACTGAATTTAGTATTAGGTATGTACTACTATTTTATAGATTATGTAGAAGATAAATATTTTATGTTGAATGCACTGTTTTTAGCATTTCCTAAAGGAGATAAAAACAAAGGGCTTAAATATCTTGAAGTATGCTCAGCTTCCCATGATGATATGATCAGAACAGAAGCGAATTATTTTTTATTGAAAATTTATGCTAATACTGAAAAAGACTATTTAAAAGCATTATCATACTCTCAGGTATTAACCCGTGAATATCCCAATAACCTGGTTTATTGTTTAGAACAATTTAAGCTACTGCTGAAAATGGGACAAACTACAGAAGCACAGGTATTTGAAAAAGAGTTAATTGAGGAAATTGAAAGGGCAAAAAATATAAATAATGTTCAAAAAAATCATTTTCTATCTCAGATTGGAGAGTTGGCCAAAAACCCCGATTAAAAATAATAACTGACATATGAAAACCATAGCAATATTATTTTTTGTCATCCTGCCATTTAAATGTATGGCCCAGAATAAGGAAGATTTAAAAAGGTTTCAGAATCTGTTTGCTGAAAATACCCATAAGCATAAATGGGGAGAACAGTTAAAGGACAATAGAAATGAATTGAGCTTCATCTTTTCAACTGCTTTTGTTATTTATAAGGAAATTCTTTCTTCACAGGATATTGACGCATGCGTCTTTACTCCGTCCTGTTCTGTTTATGCTGTAGAAAGCATTAAAAAGGAAGGGGTTGTTAAGGGGTATTTTAATGCAATAGACAGGCTTACAAGATGTAATCCCGGTCCTAAGAAAGATATGCCAATTGATTTGTCAACCGGAAAATATTTCGACCCGGTTGAACCTGATCCATCAGGTCAAAAAATCCTTAAAGTATCACAAAGTCCTTCCATTCCCGTTGACAAATGATTTCAAAGGACTATCTTTGATTTTTAATGGACTCTAATAATTTAATTCTTAAGTTTGCATCGGAATTAGCCGCTGAATGGAATTCTATAATATGATATATCTGATTAATTTTAAATAATTTATTATGCCAAGGGTATTTAAAGCTACTGAAATAGAAAAAGAGGAAAAAGAGGTAAAACGCGACTATCTCGACAGGCATATGCCTCATGTTTTTTGTCCGGATGAAGTACTTAAGGGCGAGAAATTTGAAGTTAAGGTGAGGCTGGGTGAAGAATATACACACCCTGATGAGAGTGATCATTTCATAAGCGTTATTCAGCTCTGGAACAGGGAAACATTGCTGGCGGAAGCCCGTTACACAGCAGGAGTATACGGGAATAAACCCTCACATTTTGAGATTGATTTTTACATTGTTGCCCCTGAAGTGTCAATGAACCTGTCAGCTATGGCAGTATGTACCAAGCATGGCTTATGGCAGAGTGAAGATAAAGCCGTAAAGGTTGTATAAACCGACTTCCGGCATCAGGCATGCGGTAAGCTGGCTTTGTAAAGATTAGTCTTTAAAACCGATAGCCGATAGCCGGTAGCCGGTAGCCGGTAGCCGATATTATTATTATCTTTGCGTCCTCATTATATTTTAAAGAATGGCTAAGAACGAAAAGAGAAAAAGCACATGGCGCGATAAATACAGATTTACCGTAAGAAATGATCATACTTTTGAGGAGGTGTGGAGAATTGCAATGACCCGGTATAATGCATTTCTTATTATTACTTTGCTTGTTGTTTTTATTATTGGTTTCACGGCTTCCCTTGTTGCATTCACTAATCTCAGAGAATTTATCCCCGGATACCCCGATGTTAGTATGCGGAGAAATATACTCATGAATGCTATACGCCTTGACTCACTTGACCTTGAACTTAAACTGAGGGACAAATACTTTGCTGACCTGAATGCTGTTATTTCAGGTAAAAAACCTGCAGAGTATTTACAGCAACAGGATACTTCGAAAGACTATAAAGCAATTAGTTTTTCGAACCCGCCTGAAGATTCAGCCCTCAGGGCTAATGTCGAAAAGGATGAGCAATATAATCTTACTCTTGGTTCAAAACCTGATGAGTCTTCCTCAAGTCTTGCAGGTATGCATTTTTTCCCTCCGGTTAAAGGTATAGTGTCAGGGAAATATGATATACGAACAAAACATTTTGGCACTGACATTGTTACAAAACCCAAGGCCATTGTCTCCGCGGTGTTGGATGGCACCGTGATCTTCACCGGGTGGACTATGGAAACAGGATTTGTTATTGAAGTTCAGCATCAGAATAATATTGTTTCAATTTATAAACATAATGAAAGCCTGCTGAAAGAAACAGGAGACCTTGTAAGAGCAGGTGAAGCCATATCAGTCGTTGGCGATTCTGGCGAAATGTATACTTCAGGTCCTCATCTGCATTTTGAGATCTGGTACAAGGGAAGTCCTCTTGATCCTGAAAAACATATATTATTTTAATAACCGGAATGCCTCGTATACAGCAAAGAATAGCATTATTGGGATCAACCGGATCGATAGGTACCCAGGCACTGGACGTTATTTCACGTTTCCCTGGCGAATTTACTGTTGAAACACTGGTTGCAGGCAATAATATTGATCTGCTTACTAAACAGGCGCGGCAATTTAAACCCGATTCAGTTGTAATAGGTAATATTGATCAATATCAGCAACTTAAAGATAATCTCCGAAATACTGATATAAAAGTATATGCTGGTCATGAAGCGATTGAACAGGTGGTGACATCATCCACTGTTGATGTCGTTATAGCAGCGATTGTTGGCTATTCAGGACTCAGGCCTACTATATCTGCAATTAAGGCAGGTAAAAAGGTTGCTCTTGCCAACAAGGAAACTCTTGTTGTTGCAGGTGAAATTATAGGAAAAATGATAAGAGAATCGGGAGGCAGTATTATTCCCGTCGATTCGGAACATTCTGCGATTTTCCAGTGTCTTGCAGGCGAAACAGGAAATCCGGTTGACAGGATTACTCTTACAGCTTCCGGCGGGCCTTTTTTAAACTGGTCAGCTGAAATGTTGAAAAAAGCAAGCCCTGGCGATGCCCTTAAACATCCAAACTGGGATATGGGATCTAAAATCACAATTGATTCAGCTTCAATGATGAATAAAGGGCTTGAGGTTATTGAGGCAAAATGGCTTTTTGATCTCACACCTGAACAGATTTCTGTTATAGTCCATCCGCAATCGGTGATACATTCATTTGTTCATTTTGCAGACGGGTCAGTGAAAGCTCAACTTGGAGTACCTGATATGAGGGTTCCTATTCTGTATGCCCTGTCATGTCCGGAAAGACTCAAATCGGACTTTCCCCGTCTGAACCTTAATGATTATAAATCGTTGACTTTTATTGAACCTGATCTGAAACGATTCCGTAACCTGCGCCTGGCTTATGACGCTCTTAAGAAGGGTGGGAATATGCCGTGTATTTTAAATGCAGCAAATGAAATGGCTGTAAGAGCCTTTCTAAATGAAGAGATTGATTTTATGGATATGCCTGACGTTGTGGAATATACAATGGAGAATTGTTCTTATTCCATGTCGTCCGATTTAAATTTCCTTGAAGTTACAGATATTGGTGCCAGGGAAACAGCTAAAAACTATATTAATAAACTTGATAAAAAGAGATGACAATACTTATTAAGATACTGCAGTTTGTAATGAGCCTTTCAATTCTTGTGATCATACATGAATTCGGACATTTTACATTTGCCAAGTTGTTCAAAACAAGGGTTGAGAAGTTTTACCTCTTCTTCGATCCCTGGTTTGCGCTTTTTAAATATAAAAGGGGAGAGACTGAATATGGAGTAGGATGGTTACCTCTTGGCGGATATGTAAAAATTTCAGGCATGATCGATGAGTCAATGGACAAGGAACAAATGAAACAACCTCCCCAGCCATATGAGTTCAGATCGAAAACTTCATGGCAGCGTCTTCTTATTATGACCGGAGGTGTGGTCTTCAATTTTATTTCAGCAATCCTGATCTATGTATTCGTTTTATTTGTCTGGGGTAATACTTATCTCCCTACAGCAAATGTAAAATATGGCATCGTCACTGATTCTGTGGGATATTCCATGGGCCTCAGGAACGGGGACAAAATCATTTCAATTGATAATCAACATGTAGAAGATTTTCTTCATATTACTTCCGACATTGCTTTAAATAACCGAAAATCTATTCAGGTTGAACGTGATGGTAAGCTCGTGAACATTGTAATACCTGCCGAATATATTCCCAAACTGTTGAAAGGGAAAGGACAAATAGATTACAGGATCCCATTTGGTCCATTTGTTGTCAGTTCCTTTGGAAAAGAGTCTCCCAGTAAAGTAGCCGGAGTTCAGCTTCACGATGAACTTATCGGTCTTGATAATAAAAAATTCGCTTTCTATGATGAATTTCAAAAATATCTTTCTGAAAATAAAAATCATCCTGTCCAACTAAATCTTTTACGCAAAGGTGATACCGTTAGTGTGAGTGTACAGCCTACTGTAGCCGGACTTCTTGGAATAAACAGAACCGTTTCTCTTGATAAAATATTCAATCTGAAAACCATTAAATATGGTTTTTTCCAATCTTTCCCTGCCGGAATTCATAAAGGAGTAAAGACAATAAGCGATTACCTGAAACAATTCAGGCTTCTTTTTTCAAGACATACGAAGGCATATGAATCTCTCGGAGGTTTTATAACTATAGGCAACATATTTCCGGGAGTATGGGACTGGCAGGCTTTCTGGAGCCTGACGGCATTTCTTTCCATAATTTTGGCTGTAATGAATATCCTTCCAATTCCGGCTCTCGACGGCGGGCATGTGATGTTTTTACTATTCGAGGTTATTACCGGGAGAAAACCAAGTGACAAATTCCTTGAATATGCTCAGATTGCCGGTATGATTATACTTTTGTCGCTTCTGATTTTTGCAAATGGGAATGATATCCTGAGGCTCTTAAGGAAATAGTTTTCTATGTATCGGCTTGTAAATTGTTAAAGTATTTATAACTTTGCATAAATTCAAAAACTAAACGAGATGGGAAGATTTGGCTTGACAGAAATAATTTTGATACTGGTTGTCGTAGTTCTTCTTTTTGGCGGGCGTAAAATTCCGGAACTTATGAAAGGTATCGGTCAGGGAATGAAGGAATTTAAAAAGGCCTCAAAGGTTGAATCTGATGATGAATCAAAGGAAGAAGTCAAAAAAGACTAATTCTGATTTTATAATATTAACAGCAAACCTGCATCGCGGTGCAGGTTTTTTTTGTCAAATCATTTCATATTTCTGATTTCGTCTCCCGGGAATAAATCCTGCTTCTTTTATTATTTCCTGCATTTCAGAAGCGTTGAACCTGTTGGATGAACCAGCAGCACTTACAACATTTTCCTCAATCATGATTGAGCCCAGATCATTTGCTCCGGCATGAAGGGATAACATTCCAATTTCCTGGCCCACTGTAAGTATTGAAGCCTGAATATTCCTGATATTATTCAAAATGATCCGGCTTATTGCAACAATGCGGATATAACCTGGTCCTGTATAACTGCTCCTGATCCCGTGTTTCGTTAACAGTTCAGTGCCTTCATCCTGGAATGGCCATGGAATAAAGGTTATAAATCCATAGTGATCTTCAGGTTTCATATCCTGCAATTGCCTTAGATGAATAAGATGCTCTATCCTTTCTTTAAGTGTTTCTACATGTCCATACATCATTGTAGCAGATGTAGGCAGGTTAAGTTTATGGGCTTCTTTCATAACATTCAGCCATTCGCTGGTTGTTGCTTTTGCAGGGGATACAATCTTCCTAACCCTGTCAGAAAGAATTTCTGCTCCTGCACCCGGAAGACTGTCGAGTCCTGCTTCCATAAGCAGCGAAAGGACCTCGCAGTATGATAGGCGTTCTTTTTTTGCAAGGTAAACTATCTCGGGAGGTCCAAGAGAATGGAGCTTTAAGGTCGGGTACATGCTTTTAAGACTCCTGAAAAGGTCAGTATAAAACCTTAATCCAAGATCAGGATTCATTCCACCCTGCAAAAGAATCTGGTCACCCCCAAGAGAAAATAATTCATCAATCTTTTTAATGTAATCATCCATTGTGGTGACATATCCTTCAGGTGAACCTTTCTTTCTGCAAAAATTGCAGAAGGAGCACTGGGAGAAACATATGTTGGTAAGGTTAATGTTCCTGTCGACCATCCATCCGACAGTTTTCCCCGGATTATGAATCTGCCTTAATTGATTGGCAATAAACATAAGATCCTCCAGGGGAGCTTTGGTATAAAGCGAAAGTCCTTCATCAACGTTAAGTTGACCATGCCCGAGAGCTTTTACGTATAATTGTTCTAAAGCCATAATTATTAACAAGGTATAAAGATTCTGATTGCAAAAAACATAATTTAATTGTCATCAGAATTTTCAAAAGCAAAGGTAACGCTTTGAAAACTAAACTATCAATTTTTTAATTAACTTTACATCTTCAAAAATCATAGTTTTTAAATATGAAACCTGAAGTTATAAAAATATCACAAATATCATCTGGTCAGTCAGTTGTGTGTATAATTGGCAGTGACCAGATACCTGAAATGTTATCATTAAGTGAGCAGGAAAAAGATTTTATTAAAAAACATTTAGAGACAAAAGATGAATATATTTTTATCAATTCTTATAATAAATGCACTTACATAATCAGATTAAAAGAGGGTATCGCTCAAAATAAAGTAAGGGAAGAACTCCGTAAAACAGCTTATAACCTGAAAAAGCTTATCAGGGAAAACGACCATCCGGAACTTGTAATAACTTCCCATAAAGCTTATAAAGGAGCGGAAGAAGATTTTGCTGAGGGTTTGGTGCTGAGTATCTATTCGTTCGAAAAATACAAAACCTTAACTGAGAAAAATGAGAAGAAGAATTTTCCGGAGAAGTTGCTTCTTTATGGCGATATTTCAGATAAAGATATTAAGTGGCTGACAGACCTCACAGATGCCGTTTATTTTACGCGCGATCTTATTAATGAGCCTGTAAACCATCTAAACGCCATGGCACTGGCTGGTGAGATAAAGAAACTGGGTGAATCTGCCGGATTCAGTGTTGAAGTGTTGAATAAAGGGAAGATCGAAGCCCTTAAAATGGGTGGACTTCTGGCGGTGAATAAAGGATCAATTGATCCTCCTGTTTTCTGTATTCTCGACTGGCATCCTGCAAATTGTCTGAATAAAAAGCCTGTAGTGCTTATTGGAAAAGGAGTCGTTTATGATACAGGCGGACTGAATCTCAAAACCGGTGACTTAATGGGAGGCATGAATGGCGATATGGCTGGCGCTGCAACAGTAACAGGTGTATTATATGCTGCTGCAAAAACAGGAATTCCTCTTCATATAATAGGCCTTGTCCCTTCTACAGATAATCGTCCGGGAGGAAATGCCTATGTTCAGGGCGACATTATTAAGATGTATAATAAACTTACTGTTGAAATTGGGAATACCGATGCCGAGGGCAGGCTTATTCTGGCTGATGCCATCAGTTACGCATCAAAATACTCACCTGAACTAATTATAGATATTGCAACCCTTACAGGGTCAGCGGCAATGACTTTTGGAAACCAGGCTATCGCAGTAATGACAAATGCTGACAGAAAATACCTTAAGCTGCTTGAAGAATGTGGTAATGATGTGTATGAAAGAATTGCTGAATTGCCATTCTGGGAAGAATACGGGGAGTTTTTAAAATCGGATGTAGCAGATCTTAAAAACATTGGAGGGCGCGAGGCCGGAGCAATAACAGCGGGTAAGTTTCTTGAACGGTTTGCAGAATTTCCTTTAATACATTTGGACGTTGCCGGGACAGAAATGATCAAGAAGGATGATTTTTACAGAGTTAAGAACGGGCCTGCCTCAGGATTGAGACTGTTATCAACTTTTCTAAAGAGGATGGCAGTTAACTATTCTTAAAATAAAAAATAATCTATGGAAAAAAGAACAATATTAGCTGGTATCTCTCATGGAGATATTAATGGGATCGGATATGAAGTTATTCTTAAAACACTGGCAGATCCGATTATAAATGATATTTGCACCCCGATTGTTTATGGTTCTCCTAAAGTGGCAGCGTATCACCGTAAAGCATTGAATATTAGTAATTTTAGTTTTATTAATATCAGAACACCTGAAGAAGCTCATTCGAAAAAGGCAAATATGATAAACTGCCTCGACGATAATGTCAGGGTAGAGCTTGGAAAATCCACCCAGCAGGGAGGGGAAGCAGCATTTATTTCTATTGAAAGAGCAGTTCAGGACCTGCAAGCCGGAGGAATCGATGTTCTTATAACTGCTCCTATTGATAAACATAATATTCAGTCAGATAATTTTCGTTTTAAAGGACATACTGATTACCTTAAATCGGTAGCCGGTGTTGATGAGGCTCTTATGTTCATGGTAAGCGACTGTATGAGAATAGGAATAGCCACCGATCATGTTCCGCTCAAAAAAGTATCAGAGCTGATTACAAAAGAAACTCTTGTGAGTAAAATAAGGCTGATGAATCAGTCACTCATCCTTGATTTTGGAATCCGCAAACCACGTATAGCAGTTCTCGGACTTAATCCTCATGCAGGGGATAACTCGCTTATTGGAAACGAAGAAGCCGAGATAATAACGCCTGCTATTCAGCAGGCATTAAAAGAAGGCATCCTTACTTTTGGGCCTTTTCCTGCCGATGGATTCTTTGGAGCAGGATCATTCACAAAGTTCGATGGTATTCTGGCGATGTATCACGATCAGGGACTTGCACCATTCAAGGCATTATCATTTGATTCTGGTGTTAATTTCACTGCAGGATTACCATTTATCAGAACATCCCCTGCCCATGGTACAGCTTTTGCAATTGCCGGCAAAGGTGAAGCCTCGGAAAATTCCTTCCGTCATGCTGTTTACCTTGCCTGCGATATTTTCAAAAACCGCCAGATATATTCAGAAATAACCAGCAATCCTCTCAAACATCAGGATATCGAGATACATAGTGACCGTGTCGACGAACTCCCTCCCGATATTTTTAATGCCGAGCAATAGTTATGATAGATTATATTAAAGGACCCATAACCCGGATCACCCCGACATTCCTTACAATTGAAACCGGAGGTATAGGATATTTAATACATATTTCGCTGACTACCTTTTCAAAGCTTGAAGGTGAACGGGAATATAAAATACTTGTTCATGAAGTGATCAGGGAGGATAGCCACCAGCTTTTTGGTTTCGCCGACAATGAAGAAAGAGAAATTTTCAGATTACTGATCTCTGTCACCGGTGTAGGAGCCAACACTGCAAGAATGATGCTTTCTTCTCTTACTCATATGGAAATAGAGAAAGCAATTGCATTATCTGATGTAAATGTTCTGAAGAGTATAAAAGGTATAGGATTAAAGACTGCCCAAAGAATTATAGTTGACCTGAAAGACAAACTAGGCAAACATGCAGGAAGCGATGAAATATTTGCCATTGCAGACAATACAAAACGAGAAGAAGCGTTATCTGCATTAGTAATGCTTGGATTTGCCAAAAGTGCCGTCGCGAAAGTCCTTGATAAAATTATCAGAGAGGAAAAAAACCTGACTGTTGAGGATTTAATAAAGAAGGCGCTTAAAAACTTGTAATTCTGAATATAAGCCGTATTGGGATCAGAGATATCATATAAAAATCTTCTGGTATTTTCGTATCTTGTGCTTTTCGCTTCATTTCTCCTGTTTTCCCCTGAAGCAAGTAGCCAGGCTGCGTTACAAAATGCCGGAGTTTTGGATACAACCACCAAGTCGATTCTGAAATTTAAGGATGATACAGGGATTCCCTGGGAACAAACACAAAACTCACCACTGTTTCTTGACAATCCATCTAATCTAAAATCCACAGTTGTATATGATCCTGAAAAGAATGAATATGTCCTTTATGAAAAGGTTGGGTCATTAGATTACCGTACTCCCGTACACATGAATCCTGAAGAATTCCGTAAATATGAATACGAAAAGTCTATGCGCGAATACTGGGAATCACGTATATCAGGGAAGGAATCAGGATTCCGGTCAACTCTGATTCCCCAGATCGAGGTCGGTGGTGCCGCCTTCGACAAGATATTCGGCAGTAACACAATCAATATTATTCCCCAGGGATCGGCAGAATTGATATTCGGAATTAATATTTCACATACCGAGAACCCTACTCTTTCAGAAAAACTGAGGACAATCCCGACCTTCGATTTCAAGGAAAAAATTCAAATGAATGTTACTGGTACAATTGGCGACAAGATGCAACTGGGTGTCAATTACAATACCGATGCAATGTTTGATTTTGAGAACAGGACAAAACTTCAATATGCTGGGAAAGAAGATGAGATTCTGAAAAAGGTGGAAGCCGGCGATGTAACACTGCCTCTTACAGGAACTCTTATAACGGGAAGCTACAGCCTGTTCGGACTGAAGACTGAGATGCAATTCGGGAAGCTTACGGTCACCACCGTATTGTCGCAACAGAAAGGACAATCTTCAGTAATTGATGTAAAAGGTGGGGCGCAGCTTACCGACTATGAGATCTATGCTGACGATTACGAGGCAAACAGACACTTTTTTCTTTCACAGTTTTTCAGAGATATCTATGATGCTTCTCTGAAGAATCTGCCTGTGGTTAGCTCTGGTATTAATATTGAACGTATAGAGGTTTGGGTGACGAACAAAACAAACCGTTTTGAGGAAGGCAGCAACAGGAATATTGTTGCTTTTATGGACCTTGGCGAGAATAAAAACCGTATTTTCAATAATGTCCCGGCATTTCAGGCACCTCCCGGAGCATTGATATATCCCGATAACAATGCAAATAAACTTTATCAGGAGCTGACTACATCGTACGGAATGATAAGGGATGTTAACCAGATTACCAACGCTTTTGCTCCATTGTATCCCCAGTTTCAGATTGGCCGCGACTTTGAGAAGGTTGAGAATGCAAGGAAACTTGATGATAGAGAATATGATTTCAACAGACAGCTTGGGTATATTTCGCTGAATACGGCTCTTAATACCGATGAAATTCTGGCAGTGGCTTACGAATATACTTATAACGGGCAACTTTATAAAGTGGGAGAATTCTCCACTGATGGAATAACCGCTCCACAGGCACTTATCCTTAAACTATTGAAAGGAACTACTTTAAGTCCAAAGCTGCCTACCTGGAAACTGATGATGAAGAATATTTATTCTCTTGGCTCGGGTAAACTTGACCGGAAAGATTTTGTGATGAATGTGCTTTATATGGATGATAAATCCGGTAACTCAATAAATTACCTTCCCGAAGGTAAGCTGTCAAACCAGATACTTCTTCAGATACTGGGGCTGGATAACCTGAATTCACAATTAGACAGACAACCTGACGGATTTTTTGATTTTATCGATGGAGTTACTGTAATGGTTGACAGAGGGAAGATCGTATTTCCCGAAAATGAACCATTCGGCAGTCACCTGAGGGAAAAAATTGGCGATCCGATAATAGCCAGCAAATATGTGTTTCAGGAGTTATACGATTCTACCCAGACTGTTGCCAGACAAATGGCGGAGAAAAACAAGTTCAAACTTACAGGGCAATATTCCTCGCAATCCGGATCTGAGATAAGACTTAATGCCACCAATATTCCCCAGGGTTCTGTTAAAGTCACTGCGGGAGGAGTCCCACTGACTGAAAATATGGATTATACTGTTGACTACAATATGGGAACCGTAAGGATAATAAACAGCGCATTGATCGAATCACAAACGCCAATACAGGTTTCTCTTGAAAATAACCAGTTTTTCGGATTTCAGACCAAAACGCTCGTTGGAACACATCTTGATTATAAGTTTTCAGATAATTTTGATATCGGAGGTACAATATTGCACCTGACAGAAAGACCCTATACCCAGAAGGTTAACTATGGGGAAGAGCCTATCTCTAATACCATCTGGGGTTTGAATACTTCATATAAATCTCAATCTCAGCTGCTTACTAAGATAATTGATAAACTGCCCCTTCTTAATACTAAAACTCCTTCAACAATTTCTTTCTTTGGCGAATTTGCCAACCTTATTCCTGGTCATTCAAAAGCTATATCAAAGACAGGGAATTCCTATATCGACGATTTTGAAGCCAGCGAGATACCACTTGACCTCAAATCATTCAATGCCTGGTCTATATCAAGTGTTCCGCAGGGACAGGACCAGCTGTTTCCTGAAGCAAGATTTAACAATGATGTTGTTAGTGGATTTAACAGGGCCAAACTGGCATGGTACGTTATCGACCCTCTCTTCCTGCGCAACGGCTCGTCTACTCCGTCGTATATAAGAAATAATCCCGATTATCAATCAAGTCACTTTGTAAGAGAGGTTTACGAAAACGAACTATTCCCTTATAAAGAGAGCCCCAGCGGGATACCAACTGCTATAGCAGTTTTAAACCTTGCATTCTACCCCGATGAAAAGGGTCCTTATAATTACGATACCAATCCGGGAACCAACTCGTCGGGTATGAACCAGGAAGGGAAGCTAAATGATCCGAAATCAAGATGGGGTGGTATAATGAGGGAGGTTCTTACAAGCGACTTCGAGAGTGCAAATATTCAATATGTGGAATTCTGGGTTATGGATCCTTATGTTGATAATCCAAACTCTGAGGGTGGAGATCTCTACATTGATCTGGGAAATATTTCTGAAGATATTTTGCGCGATTCAAGAAAAAGCTTTGAAAATGGTCTGCCAGATTCCCCCGATTTGCGGAATATCGATACTACTGCATGGGGCAGGGTCCCAACTGTTCAGGCCGTAGTCAATGCCTTTGATAATGCCCCTGAATCGAGATTATACCAGGATGTGGGTCTTGACGGTCTGCGCGATCCTGACGAAGATACCTTCTTCTCAGATTACCTGCAGAAGTCATTGCTGATAACTTCTGCCCAGTCCTATGAAAAGATACAAGAAGACCCGTCGGGCGATGATTTTCATTATTTCCGCGGATCTGATTATGATGCTGAACAACTTGGGATACTCGACAGATACAAGGATTATAACGGGGAGGAGGGAAACTCACCGACTTCGGAAATGTCTAAAGAATCTTATCCCACTTCCGGATCAACGTTACCTGATATGGAAGATATCAATCGCGATAATACCTTAAGCGAAACCGAAAGCTATTATCAGTATAAGGTGAGCATGCGTCCGGGCGACATAAAAGTCGGATCAAATTATGTTGTAGATGAGGTTGAATATGAAGCAACCTTCGCAAACGGACAGAAATCGAAAGTTAAATGGTATCAGTTTAAAATTCCAATAACAGATTATCAGAAGGTTATTGGTCCGATAAAGGACTTTAAATCGATCAGGTTTATGAGGATGTTCCTGAAAGATTTCAGTGAACCTGTTATTATGAGGTTTGCTGAACTTAATCTTGTACGCGCCGAATGGAGAAAATACAATTTATCATTTATGGAGGCTGGTGAAAGGATAACGATTCCGGAGGCTACAGACGGGACATTTGAAATCAGCTCAGTAAGCATTGAGGAGAATTCAGGAAAAGAACCTGTCAACTATGTTCTTCCTCCCGGATTTGACAGGGTTACCGATCCCCAGAATCCACAGTTGAGGCAGCTGAATGAACAGTCGATGGTGCTTAAGGTTATCGATCTTGCTGATGGAGATGCCCGGGCAGCCTTCAGGAATGTAGATCTTGATATAAGACAATATAGAAAACTGAGGATGGAGGTTCATGCCGAGGCAATGATCGGACATCCTTTAAGGGATGATGAACTGACAGCCTTTATCAGGCTGGGATCAGATTACCAGGGTAATTTTTATGAGTACGAGATTCCACTGAAACTGACTCCGCCAGGTCATTATGATAATAATTCAGATGCAGACAGGGAAAGAGTCTGGCCGACTGAAAACAGCTTCGATATTGATCTTTCAGTCCTGCAGGAAGCTAAACAGGAACGCAATCGCCAGATGTCCCTGCCCGGTTCATCGCTAAGCATCTCGGATGTTTTTGTATATACAAATGGAACTGCAAGGGTCTCAGTTTCAGGTAACCCAAATATGAGTAACGTCAGGGTAATAATGATAGGGGTAAGGAATCCGATAAAAAGCAGGAACCAGGCCACTGACGATGGAGCTCCCAAGTTTGGAGAAGTATGGGTAAATGAACTTCGTCTTAACGATTTTATTGAAAACGGAGGATGGGCTGCCAATGCCCATCTTCAGGCCCGCCTGGCTGACCTTGGGACTATTGATATGGTAGGACAGACAAGCACTCCGGGTTGGGGAAGCATCGATAAGAGTGTGAATGACAGGAGTAAAGAGGAAACTATGAAATATGATATTTCTTCAAATATTGAATTTGGGAAATTCTTTCCGGAAAAAATTGGTGTAAGACTCCCGGTATATGTAGGATATTCCGAAAGTGTTATCAAACCTCAATTTAATCCGCTCGATCCGGATATACCTCTGAAAACTGCTTTGGATGCTGCCAGGAATAAAGCGGAGCGTGATTCCATAAAATCTATTTCAGATGATTATGCCAGGAGGAAAACTGTAACAGTAAGCAATGCAGGGATAACAAAGAGGGGGGAGAAACATCATGTATGGGATCTGGCAAATTTTAGCATTAACTACACTTATAATGAAACTTTTAGGAGTAATACAAATACAGAGATTAACCTTGAAAAAAATTATCGGGGCGGCATTAATTACGATTTTCAGGCTCAACCCGCCAATTTAATGCCTTTTAAAAATGTACGGTTCTTAAATTCACCATTGTTCAGGATTATAAAGGACTTTAATTTCTATGTCTTTCCGAAAAGCCTTTCATTCAGGACTGACCTGAGCAGAGATTATAACGAAATTAAAACAAGAAATATCGATAATCCCTATTTGCTGATCGAACCATCTTTCAGGAAGGATTTTGAATGGACCAGGATTTATGATTTCAAATATGATATTACACGGCAGCTTAAGTTTGACTTTACTGCAACTAACCTTGCCAGAATTGATGAACCGGACGGCGGTGTGGACAGGAAAAGATATGCAAGTACATATAATATATGGCGCGACTCGGTACTGACAAACCTTAGAAATTTTGGCAGGACAACCGATTATAACCACTTTTTTAATATAACCTATACTATTCCTGTCAATAAACTTCCTCTTCTTTCATGGGTAAATGCAAATGCCCGGTATTCAGCCGATTACACCTGGCTGGCCGGCCCTGTTTTTCCCGACACCATGAAAATAAACCTCGGCAATTCCATCAAGAATCACAACGAGATGACATTAACCACAATGGCCAATCTTTCAACACTGTACAGCAAATCAAAATTCATGAAGCGAATTGAGAATGATACAAGACCAGATGCCAGGCAACGGATGAAACCAGAATATAGAACTGTTACATATACGAGAAACAATGTAAATTTCAGGCCAAATGTTGCAAGGGCAATTTATCATAATCTTAAAACGAAAGATGTAAAAGTAAAGATAGTTGATAAGGGTGGCGCTGAAGTAAAAGGGAAGGTAGATATAATAAGCGATAACAGAATAAATTTTACTTCTGATGAAAAAGCAGACGGAGCTTCTGTTGCTGTTGAAGGTAAGGTAAAGAAAAACCGCAATCCATTCATTGTAACAGGAGAGTACCTGGTCCGAGCCCTGATGGGTGTAAGGTCTGTAAGCTTAACTTATACAGTTGACCAGGGAGAATACCTGCCGGGTTACCTGCCTGAAACAAAATACCTGGGTATGTCGGACTTTAACAGTACTCTTGCTCCGGGCTGGCCCTTTATTCTTGGGTATGGCAGTGAACGATTCTTTAATACGGCTGTTACCAATGGTTGGATAACCAAAGATACTTTACTTAATATACCTGCATCATATAATAATAATGTCAGTATCTCACTTCGAAGTCTTATTGAACCGTTTCCCGGTCTGCGTATTGATTTGAATGCCGACCGACGGTACCTTAAACAGGTAAGTTCATACTATATTGCTGATTATAACGGTAATTTCCCTGACAGCACGAGAAACAGAATTGTATCGGGCAACTTCTCGATTTCTGTTATTTCCTGGGGAACGGCTTTCGAAAAGATTTCCAAATCGAACGACTATGTTTCGCCCACATTTGAGGCCTTTAAGAATAATACAGTTATTATATCCGAACGACGAGCTGATGAGCGACAAAAAGTGGATCCTGCCTATAACCCTGATGTTGACCCATTAACCGGCAACCTGATTACAGGACAATATAAAAGCGGATATGGGGAGACATCAAGGGAAGTGCTGATTCCTGCATTCATTGCGGCCTATACAAAATCAAACCCATGGAAAGTCGGACTCGACCCGTTCCCGTCGGCTTTAAGAATGATGCCAAACTGGCGAATCACCTTTGATGGGTTATCAAAATTTGATTTCGTTAAACAAATATTTACGTCGATAAACCTATCTCATCAGTACAGAAGCACCTATCAGGTTGGTTCATACAATACAAACCTGAATTATGCTCCCGATGAAACGGGCATCAGCAGGATAAGGGATCTTCAAAACAACTATATTCCTCAGTATACAATTGATGTTGTGACAATCAGCGAACAGTTCAGCCCTCTTATAAATATTGATATGAACTGGAAGAACAGCCTTACCACCAGGTTTGAATGGAGAAAATCGAGAACGGTTGCTCTTAACCTAACGAGTAACCAGATAGCTGATGCAAGAATAAATGAACTGATCTTTGGTGCAGGTTACAGGTTTGATAATGTTCAGATAATTCTCAAATCGCGAAGTGGACAAAGAGCCCTGAAAAGTGATCTGAACCTGCGTTTTGATCTTTCAATAAGGGATGACAAAACTATAGCCCGAAAACTGGTGGAAGATGTAAATCAGCCTGTCGTGGGTCAAAAAGTATTCACTGCGGGCATCACCGCCGACTATGTTTTAAGCGACAGGTTCAATCTCCAGGTTTTTGCAGACCGTACAATGAATAATCCTTTTGTTGCAACCACATTTCCCACATCAAATACTAATTTCGGTTTCAGCTTGAAATTTACGTTAATACAATAATTTGGTGCCTTCAGATCAAGTGTAATTCTGACGAAATATATTGAATCGCTGTTGTATTATTCCATCCATTTTCTATATTTTTGAATAAAACCCGGGAGATTATTTCATTATAAATCTTGATAAAAATTTACTTCATGAAAAAATCAAAACCAAAACTCTCTTTTTGGCAGATCTGGAATATGAGTTTCGGATTCTTCGGTATACAGTTTGGATTTGCATTGCAGAATGGCAACGTCAGCAGGATCTTTGAAACACTCGGAGCCAAGGTTGACAGTATTCCAATATTGTGGATTGCCGCTCCTGTTACCGGACTTATTATCCAACCAATAATAGGGCATATGAGTGATAATACCTGGAACAGACTGGGACGTCGGCGGCCTTACTTTCTGACAGGTGCAATTCTGGCATCACTGGCATTGATCTTAATGCCAAATTCCCCGGTACTATGGATTGCCGCAGGGATGTTATGGATTATGGATGCTTCCATTAATATATCAATGGAACCATTCAGAGCATTTGTAGGTGATATGCTTCCTTCTGAACAGCGAACAAAAGGCTTTGCTGCTCAGAGTTTCTTCATTGGTACCGGAGCAATTATAGCATCATTTCTTCCATGGGTTCTTACAAACTGGTTTAACGTCCAGAATACTGCTCCGGCAGGTCAGATTCCTTTATCTGTTAAGCTCTCTTTTTATATTGGCGGAGCAGTATTTTTCGCAGCCGTATTAATAACAGTTATTCTTACGAAAGAATATTCTCCGGAAGAAATGAAAAATTTTTCTGAAGAGGAAGATAAGGTAATCAATACGGAGCCGGAGGAAGTTGTTTCTCTGGGCAGCGGGTCGTTTTATCGAAGGGGATTTTACTGGATAGTGGCAGGAGTGGTGGCCAGCTTGATTATTTTTTTTACATCACTGGAAAAGGAACTCTATATCCTTGCAGTCGGTTCCGGAGCTTTCGGATTGATACAGGTTATTACAGGAGTGCTTATCTCGAAGGGGAATACAGGGAGCGGGATGGTGATTGTTTTAAGAGATCTCTTCACAATGCCAAAAACAATGGGTCAACTTGCTATAGTTCAGTTTTTTTCCTGGTTTGCACTTTTTTCAATGTGGATATATACAACATCGGCAGTAACAAGCCACATATATGGGACAAGCGATCCGACGAGCGAGCTTTATAATAAGGGAGCCAACTGGGTCAGTTTTCTCTTCGGGATATATAATGGTTTTGCTGCAATTGTTGCATTTCTACTCCCTGTACTGGCAAGATGGACTAACAGAAGAATAACTCATTCAGTCAGCCTGGTGGCGGGGGGGCTCGGACTGATTTCAATAATCCTGTTTCATACTCCCGGAATGCTCGTTATTTCAATGATTGGCATTGGTCTTGCATGGGCCAGCATACTGGCAATGCCTTATGCAATACTTACCGGTTCATTACCTGCTAATAAAATGGGTACATATATGGGTATTTTTAATTTCTTCATTGTTATTCCTCAGATACTTGCAGCAAGTATTCTGGGATTCCTTGTCAGGGATCTGTTTAAAGGAGAGAGTATTTATGCGCTGGTTACGGGAGGTATTTCAATGTTCATAGCCGCAATTCTTATTCTGTTTGTTACTGACGTGGATGAGGTAAAATCAGCTAAGGTATGATGAGGATAGAAGCTTGTATTTTTGATCTTGACGGAGTAATAGTTGATACTGCCAAATACCATTTCATGGCATGGAAAAAGCTGGCTGAACAACTCGGGATAAATTTTACCGAAAAGGATAATGAACGGCTTAAGGGAGTCAGCCGTATGGAATCTCTTGAGATAATACTTGAACTGGGAAAGAAGAGTATTGGTCAAAACAAAAAAATTGAGTTAGCTACACTTAAGAACCTTTGGTATAATGATTATATCAGAAAGATGACCCCGGAAGAGATTCTTCCGGGGTCACTTGACTTTATTAACAAGCTTAAAAAGGCTGATATCAGGGTTGCAGTAGGTTCAGCAAGCAAAAATACTCCGCTGATACTCGACAGAGTAGGAATAAGTAAGCTTTTCGATGCTGTAGCTGATGGAAACAATGTAGAAAAGGCTAAACCCGATCCGGAGGTATTTCTTAAAGCAGCAAATATGTTAGGTATTGAACCAGGTAAATGTATTGTTTTTGAAGACGCTATTGCCGGGGTTCAGGCTGCACTTAATGCAGGGATGATGTGTATCGGAATAGGTTCACCTGCGGTTTTGAAAAATGCCCATATTGTTGTCAAAGGGTTATATGAAATGAGTCTTGAAAAATTGAAAATGATTGAAAAGAATATCCTGTTATGAATGACTTGTACAAAAAGGATGAGTGGCTGATCATTGAAGAGGGGTTTCACCCTGAGATGAACAGGGAGTCGGAAAGTATATTTTCGATAGGCAATGGTTATATGGGGCAGAGAGCCAATTTTGAGGAGCAATACTCAGGGGATAGTCACCAGGGTAGCTATGTGGCCGGTGTTTATTACCCTGATAAAACCCGTGTAGGATGGTGGAAGAATGGATATCCTGAATATTTTGCGAAAGTAATTAATGCTCCGGGCTGGATCGGAATAGATGTATCGGTGGGAGGAATGGCTATTGATCTTGCAAAATCGGAACTCAGCTCTTTTACAAGGATACTGAACATGAAAGAGGGTTATCTTGAGAGATCTTTCCTTACTAAAGTTTCATCAGATAAGACAATTGAAATAAATTCCAGGAGATTTGTGAGCATGGCAGAACCTGATCTGGGGATAATCAGGTATAGTGTAAAATCAGTTAATTTCAGCGGTAATCTCAGGCTGACTTCATACATTAATGCTGATGTGAAGAATGAAGATACAAATTACGGCGAAAAATTCTGGAAAGAGCTATCAAGAGAAGTATCAGTCGACCATGGGATAATTACCTCCAGGACATTGCTTACTGACTTTCATGTGTCGACAGGTATGTATTGCAGTGTATTAAAAGATGGCAAACAACCAGTTGTAAGCTCAAAGACAATCGATAAAGAGGAGTACGTGGCAAATGAGTTTTCTGTCACTATTAATCCCGGGGAAGAGGTGACACTGTATAAATTTGTGTCTGTTCTCTCTTCACTGAATAACCCTGAAAACAGTTTGATTACTGATTTAAAAAGGCGCCTTGAGGACGCCAGAAAAAAAGGCTATGATAAAATTTTCCTTGATCATAAAAATGAATGGGCAAGGATCTGGGCTGCCTCAGATGTTGTGATAGAAGGAGATATTGCCGCCCAGCAGGCAATACGATTTAATATTTTTCACCTGAATCAGACTTATACCGGGAAGGATGAACGACTTAATATTGGCCCCAAAGGATTCACCGGTGAAAAGTATGGTGGAAGCACATATTGGGATACAGAAGCATTTTGCCTGCCGTTCTTTTTAAAAACATCTGATCAGCAGGTCGGGAAAAATCTGGTACTGTACAGGTACAAGCATCTTAAAAAAAGCATAGAAAATGCAGAAAAACTGGGCTTTAAGAATGGGGCCGCGCTCTACCCTATGGTTACCATGAACGGGGAAGAGTGCCATAATGAATGGGAAATAACTTTTGAAGAGATACACCGTAATGGGGCAATAGCTTTTGCAATTTATAATTATATCAGACATACCGGCGATGAAAATTATCTCGCAGACTGGGGGCTGGAGGTATTAATTGGGATTTCAAGATTCTGGAGCCAGCGTGCAACTTACTCGGATAATATTGGGAAATATGTGATTTTAGGTGTAACAGGACCAAATGAATATGAAAATAATGTAAATAATAACTGGTACACCAACTCAATGGCAGTATGGACATTATCTTATACAGTAAGGAGTATCGGGAAACTTGAGAAGGAGAAACCTGAAAAACTCAGAGAAGTTTTCAGGAAAACTAACTTCATATTCGCTGAAGAGACAAAGAGATGGAATGAGCTTATTAATAATATGCATTTCCCCTTTGATAAAGAACAGAATGTGTTTCTCCAGCAGGACGGATTTCTGGATAAGGAAATAAGAAAAGCCGATACCATTCCTCCTGATGAAAGGCCAATAAATCAGCACTGGTCGTGGGACAGGATCCTCAGATCATGCTTCATTAAACAGGCTGATGTTCTTCAGGGGTTGTATGTGCTGGAAGATCAGTTTGATACAGCTGCAATTAAAAGAAGCTTCGATTTTTATGAACCGATGTGTGTTCACGAATCTTCATTATCAGCCTGTATCCATTCAATAATAGCATCAAGGATAGGGAACATTGAAAAGGCGTATGAACTGTATCTGCGTACTGCGCGACTTGATCTTGATGACTATAATAATGAAGTCTCAGATGGCCTTCATATTACAAGCATGGCCGGAACATGGCTGGCCGTTGTTGAAGGATTCGGAGGCATGCGTATTGATAATGATAAGATCAGGCTTAACCCCTTAATCCCGGTCAACTGGGTTTCATATTCTTTTCATGCACGATTTCGGGGGATCCTGCTTGAAGTAAGGGTGACAAAAAAAAGTGTTTTTGTAAGTAATCTGTCAAAAAAACAATTGAAGATTGTCCTTTATGACAGTAATTACCTGGTGGAAGGTAACGAAAAACTTGAAGTTGACCGGAAAACAAAGTAAATTTGATGAATTGTCAACGATCAGAAAATCAAATCTGAAATAGATTACTTAATTCTTAATATTATGGATAAACTACATGCCGGCCTGCTGGTCCTATTACTGGCGGCTCTAATTACTATTGCAGGATGCACTCTTTTCGGGGGTAAAAAAGAAATTAAACCTTTCGTATCTGAAGTAGTACATCCTGACTGGTCAAAGAACTCTGTTTTGTATGAAGTCAATGTCCGGCAATATACACCGGAAGGAACTTTCAACGCGTTTGCTGAACATCTTTCCCGACTGAAATCGCTTGGCATTAATGTTTTATGGTTTATGCCAACTTTCCCGATTGGAATCACTAACCACAAGGGAGAATTAGGCAGTTATTATTCTGTAAAGGACTTTATGGATGTTAATCCTGAGTTTGGAACTCTTGATGATTTTAAGTCAGTCATAGCAAAGGCTCATGGTATGGGTATGCATGTTATCATGGACTGGGTACCTAATCACACTTCGTGGGATAATAAACTCACCGTTGAGCATCCTGACTGGTATGTTAAAGATGCCAAAGGAAATTTTACACCTCCCATAGGTACTGACTGGACCGATGTAATTCAGCTTGACTGGACAAAGAAAGGTTTGCAGGATTATATGATAGATGCGATGAAATACTGGGTTGATATGGGAGTTGATGGTTTCCGTATTGACCACCCACATAATACCCCTAAGGAATTCTGGGAAAGAGCCAGAACAGAACTTAATAAATTACAACCTGTGCTGCTTATTGGAGAAATTGAGGAACCTACATATTTTCTTGAGAAAGGCTTTGATATGAACTATGCCTGGGAGATGTATCACCTTATGGTAAATATAGCACAGCGAAAAGACAGTGTTAAGGCACTTGCAAAGTATTATGAGAAAGAATGGGCTACATATCCTAATAACGTATACAGGCTCCTGTTTCTTACCAATCATGATGAAAATTCCTGGGGTGGAACAATCGACTCATTAATGGGGCCGACACAGAAACCCTTTGCTACTCTTATCTTCACCTCACAGGGAGTTCCCCTGATTTACAGCGGACAGGAAGTATGCCTTAACAAGAAACTTAAATTTTTTGTAAAAGATACAATTAATTGGGATACATGCAGCCTGACAGGGTTTTACAGGAATCTGGTATCACTGAAAGAGAAAAATAAAGCTTTGTGGAACGGTGATTTTGGAGGTGCCATGGTTAAGATACCAACCAATAAGACAAATAAAGTTTTTGCTTTTTACAGGGAGAAAGCTGATAACAGGGTCGTTGTATTCCTGAATATCAGCAAGAAGAATGTAGCAGTAAAGCCCGATATGAAAAACATTGGTGGAGATTACACGGAATATTTTACAGGAATGAAAATCACACTTCCTCTGAATGATTCTTTAAGACTTGAACCATGGGGGTATAAGGTATTTATAAGGTAAAAATGCAAATTGCAAAAATCAAAAGGTTGTTAATATCCTCAATTAGCCCCCCCTTGGGGGGGTTGGGGGGTATTACATACAGATTGAGGAGTATCTTTTATATAACAACAACTTTCCTTTCGCTATTATTCATCAGTTTTTTAATTCCCGGTTGTGGCCAGCAACAAGTCAAAAGCACTATCCCTGCTGACAGCTCTCTTGCTTCGGTCCCTGGTTGGGCTAAAGAGGCGATCTGGTATCAGATCTTTGTTGAACGGTTCCGGAATGGAGATCCCTCTAACGATCCAACTCCAGCAGATATGTATGGTTCTTATCCCGAATACCTGCCTTCAAACTGGAAGATTACCCCATGGGGTCACGACTGGTATTCACACGATCCCTGGCTCGACAGTGTAAGAGTAAGCGGGTTTTATTCAAAGATACAGGCACGTCGTTATGGAGGTGACCTGCAGGGTGTGCTTGATAAAATCGATTATCTCCAGTCACTTGGTGTTACAGCAATATACTTTAACCCGCTGAATGATTCTCCTTCATTGCATAAATATGATGCAAGAAACTATGCACATATAGACAGAAATTTTGGCCCTGATCCCAGGGAAGACGCTGCAATTATTGATTCCGAAATACACGATGATCCATCAACATGGAAATGGACCTCTGCCGATAAGCTGTTTCTGAAGGTTGTTAATGAATTCCACAAAAGAGGTATCAGGGTGATCATGGATTATTCATGGAACCATACAGGGAAGATTTTCTGGGCATTGGACGACATCAGGAAGAATGGGAAGAAATCAAAATTCGTCGACTGGTATAACATTATTCAGTTTGACGATCCGTCCACGCCACAGGATGAATTCAGGTATGAGGGCTGGGGAGGCAATAATCCATGGATGCCGGTATTCAAAAAAGATATTATTCCTCGCGGTAATAAGACTATGCCCTTTGAGGGAAATTTTCATTCTGAATCATTAAAGCGTCATATTTTTGATGTTACAAGACGATGGCTTGATCCTGACGGCGACGGGAATCCCTCAGACGGAGTTGACGGATTCCGTCTGGATGTGGCGGGTGAAATTCCTATGGGATTCTGGCGTGAATACAGGAAGGTGGTCAGATCTGTTAATCCGGAAGCATACCTTGTAGGAGAGATCTGGTTTCAGGAATGGCCGGATAAGCTTATGGATCCGGTAGTATACCTTAAGGGCGACCAGTTCGATGCGGTAATGAATTACAGATGGTACAGGATAGCCAGAAGTCTGTTCGGTCAGGCCGAACCTGCCCTGAAGCCTTCTGAATTTGTTACGGAGATTAATCATATTGACAAAGGAATAACCACAGATAACCTGGAGACAATGATGAATGTAGCATCAACACACGATACTCCGCGTTTGTCAACATCACTTTTTAATAAAACATTGTATAAATATCAGGCTAAACCAAGTGATAATCCTGATTATAAAATCTATAAACCCGATGACCCGACCAGGAAGGAACAGCAAATGCTTCTTATCCATCAGTTCACATTCATTGGGGCACCACAGATATGGAATGGGGAAGAGGTGGGTATGTGGGGAGCCGATGATCCAGATTGCAGGAAGCCTCTTGTATGGGATGACCTGACCTATGAGGATGAAAGGGCCAATTATGATCCGTCAGGAAGCAGGCCTGTAGATATGGTAAGACCAGATAAGGTACTTCTGAGTTTTTACAAGCGGCTCTGCAAAATGAGGAAAGATAATCCGGTTCTTATCTATGGCGATCTATCTTTTTTATTGTCTGATGATAAGAAAATGCTGCTGGCTTACAGCCGCAAGCTTGATAATAATGAGATAATAGCCATTTTTAACCGTTCTGAAAATCCGCAAACAGTAAAACTGCCTGTTAAAACCAATGGGAATTATGAAGACATCCTTTCAGTCAGTTCTGTTTTTGTTAAATGCAAAAACAACTATCTTGAGATAACTCTTGAACCTCTTTCTGCCAGGGTTATGCGTATAACAGGAGGGTAGCTATATTTTTAGTTCTTCCATTTAAGAGACGAGCCATGGTTAATAAATTATGTCTTTTGTCATCTTTGATAATTAAAAAAATATTTATTTTTGGCTGGCTTGAAAAAAAGGAAATGATGAATTTAATATAAAATCTAAAACCGTCCCAGTTATGAATGTTCCCGAAAGTTTATTATACACAAAAGATCATGAGTGGCTTCGCGTCGAAGGCGACATGGCTTATGTAGGCGTTACTGATTTTGCACAGGGTGAGCTTGGCGATATTGTTTTTATAGAAATTGAAACGCTTGGGGAAAATCTTGAGAAAGAGGAGGTATTTGGTACCATCGAAGCTGTGAAAACAGTGTCTGACATGTTTATGCCGGTAAGCGGTGAGATACTTGAGGTAAACCCGGCACTTGAAGATACACCCGATGTTGTTAACAAGGATCCTTACGGCAAAGGCTGGATGGTTAAAATTAAGGTCACAAATCCTTCGGAGGTTAATGACCTGCTGTCTCCTGAAAAATATAAGGCCCTGCTTTAAAGAGTCTTTTTAACTTCGAATTCCTGGTAACCTTCAATTACGTCACCAACTTTTATATCATTAAAGTTGTGGATGTTGAGACCGCATTCATAGCCGCCGACAACTTCTTTGACATCATCCTTGAATCTTTTAAGCGATCCCAGTTCCCCGGTATAAATAACTATACCATCGCGGATAATTCTCACCCGGGTATTCCTTGTTATTTTTCCCTCTTTTACATAGCAGCCTGCAACTGTTCCGACTTTAGTTACTTTAAATATCTCACGAATTTCAAGTGTAGCAACAATCTCTTCTTTAACTTCCGGCATCAGCATACCTTCCATTGCAGATCTGATTTCTTCTATGGCGTTGTATATTATTGAGTACAGACGCACATCTATCTCCTCCTTTTCTGCCAGTCGCCGGGCGCTCAATGAGGGACGTACCTGGAATCCCACGATAATAGCATTGGATGCTGCAGCAAGAAGAATGTCTGATTCAGATATTTGTCCGACAGCTTTATGGATAATATTAAGCTGGATCTCAGGTGTTGAAAGCTTTATAAGTGAATCGCTCAGTGCTTCAACAGAACCATCAACATCACCTTTAACAATAATATTAAGTTCCTGGAAGTTGCCAATGGCAATCCTTCTTCCTATTTCGTCGAGGGTAATATGTTTCTGAGTACGCAGGCCCTGCTCTCTCTGAAGTTGGGCTCTTTTTGTAGCAATATCTTTGGCTTCGCGGTCGCTGTCCATAATGTTAAACTTATCACCTGCCTGGGGTGCCCCGTTAAGGCCCAGGATAAGAGCAGGAGTGGCAGGCCCTACTTCATCAACCTTATTCCCTCTTTCATTATACATTGCTTTGATATGCCCGAAGCAACTTCCGGCAAGCATTATGTCTCCAACCCTTAGGGTTCCGGCTTTAACCAGCACTGTTGCCGTAAATCCTCTTCCCTTATCGAGAGAAGATTCAATGACTGTACCGAGAGCTGGTTTCTCGGGATTTGCTTTCAACTCAAGCATTTCAGCCTCAAGGAGAATTTTATCAAGGAGAATATCAATATTAAGTCCACTTTTTGCAGAGATCTCCTGCGACTGGTATTTTCCTCCCCAATCCTCCACCAGGTAGTTCATTGCTGCAAGGGCTTCTTTTATCTTATCCGGGTTTGCAGAAGGCTTATCAATCTTATTAATAGCGAAAATGATTGGTACCCCTGCTGCCGAAGCATGATTGATGGCTTCTTTTGTCTGGGGCATCACTCCATCATCAGCAGCAACCACAATAATAGCTATATCAGTAATCTGTGCTCCCCTGGCTCTCATGGCAGTAAATGCCTCATGACCGGGAGTATCAAGAAAAGTTATCTGGCGTCCATCTGCAAGGATAACCCCGTAAGCACCTATATGCTGAGTAATACCGCCTGCCTCGCCTGCAATAACATTTGTATTCCGGATATAGTCAAGCAGTTTTGTTTTTCCATGATCAACATGCCCCATTACAGTAACGATAGGCGGCCTTGACTTAAGATCTTCCTCTTCATCTTCCTCTTCCCTGACAGCTTCCTGCAGTTCAGCACTAACAAATTCTACCTTGAAGCCAAATTCATCGGCAAGAAGAGCCATCGTTTCAGCATCGAGACGCTGGTTGATTGATACAAAAAGTCCCAGGTTCATACAGGTTGAGATAATTTCAGTCACAGGGATGTTCATCATCGATGCAAGTTCATTAACTGATACAAACTCTGTTACTTTAAGAATATTCTTGTCGAGTTCCAGTTTATCGGCTACCTCCTGATGTTTCTGGCTGATAGCCTCTCTTTTTTCCCTTCTGTACCTTGAGCCTTTCGATTTACCCTTCGTTGTCAGCCTGGCAAGAGTCTCTTTTATCTGCTTCTGTACTTCTTCTTCGTTAACTTCGGCTCTTAAAGGTCTCTTTTTTACGACCTTCTTACCTCCGGTCTTATCTTTCTTATCGGTAGGGACTGGCTTTGCTAAAGGAGATCCTTCCTTTTCTTTAGATATTCTTTTTCTTCTTTTCTTTCTCCTGAAATCCTGATCTCCGCTAACCTTTACAGGCTGAAATGATGTCTTTTTCTTTTCCTCTGCAGGTAAGTCTATCCTGCCGACAACCCTGGGACCGGTCAGTTTCTTAAAGTCAGTCTTATATAATGCAACGACATCGTCTTCCACTTCCTCTATTAAGCCATTATCAATAATATCATCAATAATAGTATCTTCATCTTCCACTTCAGGTTCTTCTTTTTCACTTTTTTCGCCTTTTCCCGGTTCTTTCTTACCAGCTGTAATTTTCTCTTCCTGTTTTTGTTCCTTTTCCCCGCTTATTTTTTCCTTTGAAGCAGATTTAGCTTTTTCTGTAGGCTTTTCTTCGGATTTTCCTTTTTTACCTGGTTTAGCCTCTTTAGCGACAGTGTCGAGATCGATTTTACCAACAATATGCAGATCTATATTTGTCTTTGTTTTTGCCTCTTTATCAGTTAATGGGGCGGCCGGTGTTTCTTTTTCAGGTTCAGTCTTTTCCTTTGCTGGTTTTTCAGGTTCCTGCGTGGCTGCAGTTTTTATCTTTTCAGCTTCTTCTTTGGGAGGGACCGGTTTATCTGCTTTAGGTTTCAGCGTTTTTTCAAGGTCAATTTTACCAACCAGCCTGATATCAGGTTTCTTTATCTCTGTTTTTATAACATCAGTGTTCGTGATTCCTGAAGAGTCTTTAACAATGACATCTTCATCCTTTTCAGAGTCCTCTGAATCAGTATGCTCTGAAAAATCGTCAATAGAAACAGTCTCTTTTTTTCTGTGAAGATCTTTAAGAATAAGTTTCTCTGATTCTTTTTTTACACTGATATCAGTACTATATTCTTTTACAAGCAGAATGTATGCTTCATGCGGAAGTTTAGTATTTGGGTTGGGATCAAGATCGAACCCTTTCTTGTGAAGAAAATCCACAATGGTGGATATTCCCACATTAAATTCGCGGGCTGCCTTACTTAATCTTGTAACCTTAATCTCTTCTGTCATAAATATGCCTTGCCTTTATTAAAAATTTCAAACACTTTTACAATAGTGTTTATATCATTTCCCTATTCAAATTCGGCCCTGAGTATGTTAACCACTTCTTTTACTGTTTCCTCTTCCAGATCGGTTCTTTTAACCAGATCGCTGATTGACAGGTTGAGTACACTTCTCGCCGTATCGCAACCGATAGCTTTGAGTTCATCGATTATCCATCCTTCTATTTCATCGCCAAATTCTTCAAGATTAACATCTTCTTCATCTTCTCCGCCAGGTTCTCTGTAAACATCTATCTCATAACCAGTGAGCTGGCTGGCAAGTTTAATATTAAGACCGCCTTTGCCAATTGCGAGCGACACTTCATTCGGCTTCAGGAATATTTGTGCCCTCATTGTCTCGTCATCAAGTTTGATAGAGGTTATTTTAGCGGGACTGAGGGCTCTCTGTATGAATAGCTGATTGTTGGAAGTATAATTAATCACATCGATATTTTCATTACGCAACTCCCTTACAATACCATGAATTCTCGATCCTTTCATCCCAACACATGCACCTACCGGATCAATTCTTTCGTCATATGATTCAACAGCCACTTTGGCCCGTTCCCCGGGCACTCTCACAATCTTCTTAATGGTAATAAGTCCGTCAAAAATTTCAGGCACCTCCAGTTCAAATAATCTCTCGAGAAACACGGGAGAGGTACGGCTGAGAATAATGAAAGGTGTATTGTTCCTCATCTCAACTTTTATAACTACTGCCCTGATCGAATCCCCTTTTCTGAAATGATCAGATGGTATCTGTTCGCTTTTTGGAAGAATAAGTTCATTACCGTCATCATCAAGAACAAGAATCTCTCTCTTCCAGACCTGGTAAACCTCTCCTGTTACAATTTCGCCAATCCTGTCTTTGTATTTTATATAGATATTGTTCTTTTCAAGGTCGAGGATCCTTGCGGTAAGATTTTGCCTCAATGACAATATTGCCCTTCTTCCGAAGTCGAGAAATTTAACCTCATCAGAAACTTCTTCTCCGACTTCATAATCTTCATCAATCTCTTTTGCTTTTGAAAGAGGAATCTGCATAACAGGATCGTTAAAATCATTATCGTCAACAACAACCCTGTTTCTCCATATTTCGAAGTCACCTTTGTCGATATTTACTATAATGTCAAAATTATCAGCCGAACCATATTTTTTTGCAAGCATACTCCTGAATACATCTTCAAGAACACTCATCATTGTAGGCCGGTCAATATTTTTCAGTTCCTTAAATTCCGAAAAAGTGTCGATCAAATTAACATTTTCCATCTGGTGTAAACCCCTTATTATTACTTAATTGTTAAAATTACTTTTGTTGATTTTATCTGGTCAAAATTAAAAGAAATATCTGCTATTTCTTTTGCTTTTCCCCTGCCTTTGAGTTCTGCTTCGAGCTCAAACCCACCTACTGTGACATTTTTGAGCTTTCCTGAATGCTTTATTCCTTCAAGGTCTATGACTTCAACTTTCTTCCCCTCATTTTTATAGTACTGTTCAGGAACTACAAATGGCATGTCAAGTCCTGGAGATGATACCTGCAACTCATAATCCTCTTTATCGCGGTCAATGTTCATTTCTATGTGGCGATGAACTGCAGCACATTCATCAATTGTTATACCTTCGTTTTTATCGGCAAGCACAGTTATCCTGTTTGAACTGCTTACTTTAACAGCTACAATAAATAGTTCAGTTCCCTTTATGAACTCTTTGACTATTCCCAGTATGTCCTGTTTATCTATCATTTTATAAAAACCGATAACAAAATAGGGGACTCTGGTCCCCTAGGTCACAAATTCCCCCTCAATTCGGATGCAAATGTAAATATTATTATTTAATCACCAAAATTATTCACATTAATAATGAAGTATTCGGCTTGTGGTTCAAATATGTAGCTAAAAAATCAGCAAACATTTCGATATTTGCAAAGGACTTAAAAAATAGCTTATCTGACCAGAAATAATTCAGGTGTCATTGTGAAACAAACTGACATATACAGTAATATCGACAGGTTGCTCCTTGAAAATTGTACGTTATGTCCCAGAGAATGCAGGGTTGACCGGTTTGAAAACGCAACCGGCTATTGCGGAATTGATGCAGGGTTTGAAATTGCGTCGATTTGTATACACAGGGGAGAAGAGCCTTCCATTAGCGGGAGCGGTGGAATATGCAATATTTTTTTCAGGGGATGCAATCTTCGTTGCCTTTATTGCCAGAATCATGAAATCAGCCATGCTGCCAGTGTAAGTTCTGATTCGGGAATGGATTTAGGGGTTGTACTTGATAAAATATCTGATATATTGGAGCAGGGTATTAAATCTGTCGGTTTTGTATCGCCTTCTCATGTTGTTCCTCAGGTTAAAGCAATAATCCATGGATTACATACCCGGGGGTATAAACCAATAACAGTATATAATACAAATAGTTACGATAAAGTTGAGACTATCAGAAGCCTTGACGGTATGATTGACGTTTATCTGCCGGATTATAAATATGTCACATCCTCACTTGCTGAAATATATTCCGATGCCTCTGACTACCCGGAAGTTGCCCTGAAAGCTATTAAGGAGATGTATTTTCAGAAGGGATCGGCTCTCATAACAGATGATAAAGGTATGGCAGAAAACGGGTTGCTGATGCGCCATCTTGTTTTGCCTGGTCATGCTGAGGAGAGCAAAATGGTGCTAAGAAAGATTGCGGAAGAACTATCGACGGGAGTTAGCTTATCATTGATGTCGCAATATCATCCAACCCCTCTGGTAAAAAATCATTCGGTACTGAACAGATCACTTTACAGGTCGGAATATGAGTCGGTGGTTGAGGCAATGGAGGAACTTGGATTCAGAAACGGATGGGTCCAGGATATGGATAGTTTTCAGAATTATCGGCCCGATTTCAGCAAAGAGCATCCGTTTGAATAAAAGGCGCAAAGGCGCAAAGGCACAAAGGCGCAGAGGCGCAATGGTTCATCGGAATGAAGCAAAGACCGGAGGATAGCAAGACCGCAAGACCGCAAGACCGCAAGACTGCAAGACCGCAAGACATACATCCTACATGAATTTCTCCCTTTTCTGCAGATTGTAAAGAGCGGCAAGCAGGAACACCAGTATACCCGTCATTAGTATAATTCTGTTTTTAAGAGTTATTATTGCCCATGTAGTTTCATTGACATCGTATGGAAGCCCGTACGGATTTAAAAATACATTCCACTGGCTTTTACGGAGCCCGTCACTCAGTATCAAAAAGAATAACCCAAAGATGATCATAACAACCGCTGTGCCATTTCCGCTTCTTACTACAGTGGACAGCATGAATGCCATAGTGCCAAGAAATATAACGGGGTACATTACCTGCACGGTCATATTTAAAATTTGAAATTTAACAATTAGTAAAGAAGAAAGAAAGGTGAATACCAGTATTATCAAAAAGGCGATCGCAAAAATAAGCACAATCCTTACAAGCCAGACCTTATACCTGTAGTTGGGAATTCCGAAAAGAATCTCAATCGTTCTTGCATCCTGATCATTCTGTATTCCGAAAACAGTAGGATAGAAAACCAGAAGAATGCCAGGAAAGAGTAACACTTCATACATGTCACTCATATTTGCAACATCTGTATCAAAAACATAAATAACTGATAATCCGAGATAGAACAGGACTGAACCGGCCAGAAACCAGATGAACCGGTTCGCAAAGATGATCCGCAGGTTATAGATGATCATCTTATATATGAGATTAAAAATATTATATATGCGATTTGTTTTCATTTTCAGATGTTTTGTTAATTGCAGATCCGTTAATATCTTTTTTCCTTAAGAGCCACAGGTAAGCATCTTCCAGATTAGGCAGGGCATTTATTGCTCCCTCCCATGGAGAAAACTCAGAGATTACCCTGACCCTGACATTATTCCCTTCCGACATATGATGCACAACAAGATGATTTTCAACAAATGTTCCAAACTCATCTGCCGGGATATTAAACTGCCATACGTGTCCCTCAGCCTCTAATGTCATGTCGATTGGAGTCCCGAGGTATCTTAATCTTCCTTTATTCAGCACTGCTACCTGGTTGCATGAGCTGGAAATATCTTCAATAATGTGTGTCGAAAAAATAACAACTCTTTCACGGCTTAACTCAACCAGCAGATTTCTGAACCGGATTCGTTCCCTCGGATCGAGTCCTGCTGTTGGTTCATCAACAACAAGAATCCTGGGGAGATGAAGCAGAATCTGGGCAATGCCCATTCTCTGTTTCATTCCACCAGAGTAAGAACCTATTTTATCATGCCTTCTTTCTTCCATATGTACCGCCTGGAGGACATATGTAACTCTCTCTTCCCTGGTTCTGGCATCAATAATATTTTTCAGCATAGCCTGGTAATGAAGATATTCATTAGCCGTCATATTCTCATAACTCCCGAATTCCTGCGGCAGATATCCTATAAGGCCCTGGAGTTCTTCTCTCATTTTCTGGGTATCGAGTCCATTGATCCAAACCTTTCCATAACTCTGTTCCAGTATTCCGCAGATTATTCTCATAAGAGTGGTTTTTCCTGCACCGTTAGGGCCCAGAAGTCCAAACATACCATTACCGATGTTCAGGGAAACACAACTTAATGCTTTGAACGGTTTTTTCTTTTTACCAATGAGGGGAACTGCTGCTACGATCTTATAAACAGTTTTTCTGACCCCTTTGAACTTTCCTTCAAGCCTGTAGATATCAATGCTTTCCCTGGTGAGTTTTTGTCCTGTTTTGTAGATAAAGAGGCCGGAGAACCAGATAAAGCCAAGGATCAGTACAACCACAATATTATCCCATTTCACCTGGAACCAGATAAGGTTCAGAACTGGAATTATCCAGAAAACTGATATATCGATGATCCTGGTTATATTTTTGAGCCATTTCCGTTTTTCCTCATTTGTAAGTGTTTTGAAAAGTCCTTTGATGATTGTCCATACACCTGATAAGTAGAACCATGTTGCAATGCTGAACAGGAAAATCCAGAATCCCTTGTGGAGATAGAAATAGGTAAAATAAAAAATGAAGCCAAGCAACGGGACCTGCCATGTAAGCTGGCCAAGATCTTTCCACGATTTATATTGTTTCTCGATGCCAAGCCTTTTTCTTATCCTTGCCCCGGCTTTCCACTCTCTTATCCAGCGGTTTTCTCTTTCATAGATCTTCACCAGGCTCTGAATGTAAATATTAATAGGTTCATCCGGTGCAATTACCGTTTCCCTGGCTTTTCTCAGGCTGTTCATTACGAACCATGTTGCTGCCGGAACCAGAATAACTGCAAGAATTGTGGTAATGAGCTTCCAGAGGAATTTATCTATGTATGTGTAGATAAAGAATATCAGAATAGCCAGTAAAATGAACTGGATAATTTTGGTTTTCCAGTTCAATGAATAGAACCATGTCAAGGCGTTCTCAAGTCCTGTATAAAAAGTTGGGATAAAAACGAGTGTAAGGAGGGTGCTTAAAGACAATCCTCCAATAACCGTAATTGCAAATGTGGCTCCTATTGCAGACACATATTCAGCCTGTCCCATTGCCAGGGGGATCATTGCAACAATAGTGGTTGATGCTGTTATAAGGATTGGGCGCAATCTTGAAACTCCTGCAGTCATAAGAGCCCGGTGCATACGGTTTCCACGTTTCCGTAAAATATTTGTATAATCGATCAGGATTATCCCGTTATTTACAACTACTCCCAGCAGGATCAGAAAACCGGTCAGGGTGTTGGCGCTTAACAGGGTATTGCCTGTTAATATAAGTGCTATAAGCGATCCGAGTGCAGCCAGAGGGATGCTGAACATTAATACTACAGGAGTAGCGAGTGACTCAAAAACAGCGGCAAGAATCATATAAATCAGAAGAAAAGCTACTCCTATCAGGTAATAGAAGTCTTTAAGCTGATCTTCCTCATGGACTACCTCTACAGCAATCCCTGAAGGAATATTCAGTCCTGCAACAATTGATTCAATTCCCAGTCTTGCTCCTTCCAGCAGATCTTTGGAGTTTTTTATTTCATCGTTGAAGCTATAAGTTACAGTTACTCTTTTCTCCTGGTTTTCCCTGTGAATATTACCCATACCTGTGGAGAATACAATATTGGAAAGCTCCTGCATCTCCATAAGTGTCCCGCTGCTGCTGCTTACTTCGAGGTGCTTGAGATCATCTATCGTTTTATCCTTGTTTTCTTTTAGAGCTCCCGACTCATCAGCATATTTTATCATAATATCATAATTTTCCGTTCCCTGCTTGAAAGTAGCTCCTGATGAGTATTCCTGTCCAAATGTTGCAAGGGCAGATGATAAATTGTTGAGCGTGAAATTATTTCTTCCTATGTAATCCATGTCAAAGTTCAGATGGACCTCAGGTTTATTATCCTGAACATTTACACTTGAGCTGTTGATGGTTGAAAGATTGTCGAGATATGATTTAATGTCATCTGCCAGGTTCTTCATTTGTTCAAAGTTCTGGCCTTTTATTATTATACTCTCTTTTGTGGAACCGATACCCAGAAGGTTCATAAAGTCAGAACCCGGGTTATAAGTTTCATCACTACCTCCACCGCCTGAGAATCCGCCACTTGTCGACAATTCATCCATGTTGACTTCCGCAGTTGATATATTCTTTGTCTTTTCAGAGATGTCATTTTTGATTTCAGGCAGGGTCCTTTTGCTTTTTTTATCCCAGTCTTTTGAAAGGTTAATTGTTACCGTGGCTTTATCTTCTTCAATTTTGCTGATGATGTCTTCTTTTTCAGGCAGCGATGCCAGCCTCGATTCTATTTCTGCAACAACCGCATCGGTTTTTTCTAGCGTTGATCCTCCAGGCATGGTAACAGTAAGTCTGAAATTAGGCGTCTCTACCTCCTGTGTTGTGTTAATGCTTAATGTGAGGCTTATAAGAAGTGCAGCAAAAAAGACGACAAGGGTTCCGATGATAGTCCCCGCCGGATTTCTCATGCTTGCTTTAAGAACGAGATGATAAGCTTGAATGAGCTTGTCGTGGATGGATAGTTTTTTAAATATTTCAGAATTGCTGTATGCTGACCGGGTGAGCAGAAAGTATGTTGCCATGGGTATAAGAAGCAAGGCAACCGAGAGAGAAATGACCAGTGTGGAAATGATGGAAACTCCAATATTTTTACCTATCATTCTCACCATAAAATTGGCTGAGAAGATAAAAGGAAGAAATACGATAATTGTTGTTAATGTTGCGGCAAATATTGATCTCCATACTTCGCTGGTCCCTTGTTTGACAGCTATGTCGGGGTTCTTTCCCTGGCCCGCAAGCCGGTATATATTCTCAAGAACCACCACAGAATTATCCACGAGCATACCTATGGCCAGAGCCATCCCCACAAGAGTAAGACTGTTAATTGATACGTCGAAAGCATAGAAAAAGTTAAATGCAGCATACACCGAAACAGGTATTGAAACAGCAATTATTGTTACAAGACGGATATTCCTTAGGAAGAACCAGAGGATTAAAACAGCCAGCAATCCTCCTGTAATTGCAAGGTGTATGATCTGATTTATATTTCTTTCCATTATTTCCGCATTGTTGTTCTGAACAACAATCTCAACACCTGACGAGGCAAGGGTTTTATTCAGATCGTTGACCTCTTTAATGGCTTTATGTGATAGATCTATCAGGTTTGCCTGGTTGTCGTTTACAAGGCTTACGGTTACGGCATCAAGTCCGTTCACCCTGCTATAGGATGTTTGTTCCTTTACCCCGAAAAAGATATCGGCTATGTCCCTTAAGAGTATCGGTCCGGAAGGCTTTACAATAATGTTTCCGATTTCTTTTACATCAGTATAATCTGAGGTTACGTTCACAAAGAATTTATTGCTTCCATCAACAACTTTCCCGACAAATGTTTTGCTGGTCCCGTTGTTATTCAGCAGGGTCCTTATCTGACCTATCGATATGCCATTAGCCTTGCAGGCTTTTTCATTAAGCCTGATCTCAATAGAGTTCTCCTGTCCGCCATAGACCTGGACCCCGGCTATACCATCGATATTTTCAAATGCCGGTTTTATTTCCCTGTCGGCAAAATTTCTTATCCTGTCAATCCCTCCCTCGCCTCTTACCTGCAGTTCCATGAACTGATTGGTAAGCTGTTCCAGGTCAATCTTAATAACATTTATTACAAATTCCGAAGGGATTGAACTTTTTACTACATCAATTTTTTCCTGCAGTTTAAGATTAGCATACTTCAGGTTTGCATTCTGGTTGTAATAGATCATTATTATACCGGAACGGGAGGTAATATTTGATTCGATCTTTTCAATGCCTTCAAGAGTTCCAACAGCACCTTCAATAGGAATAATAGCTTGATTTTCAATATAGGAAGGGTCCACTTCGAGAGGTGTGACCACCTGGACAATAAGAGCCGGAAGCTGTGCATTAGGGAAAAGCTCTACTGATAATTTCTTATAAGACACGTAACCAAGCATAGTAAGCCCCAGAAAGAGCATGCTTATAAGGATTCTTCTTTTTAAAATAAAATTCATTTTCTTTTTTGTAAGAAGATTATCGGAGCTATAGAATCTGTTTATTTGCACCTGTTAACCACTTGCTGAAGCTGTCAAAAACCCAGTATACACATGGGATCACCGCAAGCGTGAGAAGAGTGGATGAAATCATGCCTCCAATTACAGCAAGCGCCATAGGAGATCTCAGTGACGCACTTTCTCCTATTCCTATGGTAAGGGGAAGAAGGGCCAGGATAGTCGTGAGACTGGTCATAAGGATAGGCCTTATCCTCTGTGTACCGGCAAGGACTATCGCTTCCTTCTTTTGCATTCCTGCTTCCCTTAGCTGGTTGATCCGGTCGATAAGAATTATCGCATTGTTTACGGCAATCCCGCCAAGCATAATAATCCCTATATAGGCCATCATATTCAACGACTTGTCTAAAAGAAAGAAGGTAAGAACCGTACCTACACCCGCTAATGGAATAGTCAGCATTATTATGAATGGTTGTATCAACGATTCAAACTGTGCTGCCAGAACCATAAAAACAAGAATCAGCGACAGGGTAAGAGCAAAAGTGAGATTAGACATCGATTCTTTTCTTTTAAGTTCTTCTCCCGTAAATTCCATCTTATAATCAACAGGCATTATAATGGATTTGAGAGATTCCCGGGCTTGCCTTATTACTTTGTCAAATGGTATCTTGCTGTTTACCATAGCATAGACATAGCATGTTCTGGCCTGATTCCTTCTTGTGATCTCCCTGGGGGTGAGAACTGTCCGGATGGAGGCCAGTTCGCTCAGGGGCACTTTTACTGTACCTGCAGTTATCATAAGATCGTGCAATTGTTGAAGTGATATATCTCCAAGCTTGATGGTGATATCTTTCATCTCGCCATCTTTCTCAAAACTCCCCGCGGAAGCTCCGGCCAGGTAACTTTTTAACTGGTTGATAATGCTTTCAACTGTTACATTGTAGTAACTTGTTTTAAATCTGTCAATTGCCACATCCACCTCAGGTGTGCCCTCATCCAGGGATGTTGTAAGGTTGTAAAGACCGGAATTGTTCATCAGAATAGCTTTGGATTCATTAACTATTCTTTCGAGTTCGGCGTAATCTTTTCCGGATATTTCAAGTGTAAAAGGAGCTTCATCTGTTCCAAGAGATGACTGCAGAGCAGTTTCTTCTCTCTTGAATGTTACTTCCATATCCGGAACTGTTTTAAGATAATTCCCGACAATAGCGATGGCTTCTTCCGTTTTGGAGGCAAAGTTGTCAGCAAGGATCACTTTCAGGGAAGCAGTATTTTCCCCGGTAGTTTCAGCAGACTGCTCTGTAGTCGTTGTGTTATCTGTCCCTGCCTGGCAATATATCATTTTAATTTTATTGTCTAACAGTTCCCTGATAACGTTTTCCGCTTCAATGGATGTACTTTCGGTTCGGGCAAGACTGGTTCCTTCCGGCAGTTTAATATCAATGGTGAATTCAGCTGATTCGGATTTTGGCATGAACTCACTTCCAAGTTTTGGTATAAGTAATGCAGTCGCTCCCATTAAAACCAAAGCCAGTAAAATTACCAGATTCCTTTTTTCAACAATTTTCTCAAGAGAGCTTTTATACCATTTAAAATGGATTGACTTGCTTGTATCGGCCTTTCCATTTTTTTCGGAGAATAATGTTGAAACAAGCATGGGAATAACAAGCATAGCCACCACAAGGGAAGAAAGAAGCGCAAAAGCTACTGTCCATGCCTGATCCTTGAACATTTCACCTGAAGCACCATGGAGGTAGACAATCGGAAGAAAAACAACAATAGTGGTTACGGTTGAGGCTGTAATAGCTCCTCCCACTTCTCCTGTTCCTTTTATAACCGCTTCCTTTAAAGGCATGCCTTCTTCACGGTTTCTGGTAATATTTTCAAGTACCACTATAGCATTATCGACCAGCATTCCGGCACCCAGCGCCAGCCCTCCAAGAGTCATGATATTAAGGGTGAGATGATCAAAATACATCAGGTTGAAGGTGGCAATTATCGAAACCGGAATCGCAACACTTATGACCAGGGTAGTACCTATCCTTCTGAGGAAAATATAAATTACAAATATTGCCAGGAATATTCCGATAAGTAAAGTGTTTTTAACTTCCCCAATTGCATTATGGATATAACTTCCCTGGTCCGAAACCTTTATAAATTCATATCCGGGCAAGGCTTTTTCAAGATCCTTGATTGCAGCCTGCAGACTCTTTACTGCATCTACGGTATTGAATTTCGGTTCTTTGTATATGGATAAGCCGATGCAGCGTTCCCCATTAATTGTAACAATGTTCCGGGGATCCTTATTCTCATATTTTATAGTTGCAACATCTTTGAGATAGACAGGCACCCTGTCGGAGACAGATGAGGCAGCGGCTGTCTGTCCTGAAACCGATGCAGAAGATGCCGGCTGTTTAAACCCGACAACAATATTCTGCAGGTCATTTATATCTTTAAGCACACTTACTCCTTTAACAACATATTTAAGGCCCATATCCACAATCGACCCGCCGGAAACATTCCTGTTGTAATTGCTGATCTGTGCTGCAATAGCGTCAGAGGTGAGACCGTACGAATCAAGAACATATTTATTTGTTTCAATAACAACTTCGCTCTCCTCAACTCCTGTAAGTTTCACATCAGCAATGCCTTCGATTCTTACCAACTCATTCCTGATATAGTTTTCGGCCACTTTCCTTATATCATCGAGATTAGTAATGCTCTTGTTTCTGAGGCCTAATATCATTACAGGTGATGCATTCGGATCGTATTGCGATATTGTAAGGTCTTCAAGGTCGGAATTCTGACGGAAAGAATTGAGCTCTTTCTGAAGATCAAGAAAGGCTTCATCCATATCCTTGTTCCAGTCATATTCAACTGTTATCGTGGCAGTTCCAACCTGAGAAACTGATGATACCTCCACTACGCCACTCTGGCGCAACGAAAGAGATTCAATCTGGTCAACATAATTTTTTTCGATCTCTTCAGGTGGTTTCTCGCCCGCTTTAAGCTCAATAAAGATCTTTGGGTTGTTAAGATCGGGAAAGAGATCTGTTCCAAGTTTACCAAAAGATATAAATCCCAGGAGAACTATCCCAAGAACCAGCATTAAAACAGTAACGGGATATTTTACAGCAAATTGGGCAATCCTGTTCATGTCGCTTATTTAATGATTTTTACCTTTGACCTGTTACTGAGAGTTTCAAAGCCACTTGTCACCAGGCGTTCGTTTTTCATCAGTCCTTTTGTAACTTCAACTTCAGTCAGATTTTCAAGACCGGTCTCAATAATTCTTTCAGCGGCAACACCACGATCAACGATAAATACTGTTTTCCCTCTCTGGCGGGAGAGAATAATACTCTTTGGAATAACTATAACAGAATCTTTATGGTTGGTAACAATATCAGCTTTTACAAACATCCCGGGACGAAGCAGAAAATTGGTATTGCTAACTGAAATATAGCCTTTAAAGGTTCTTGTGTCAGGATTAATTGCAGGAGACAGCTGAGTTACATTACCCATTATTGTATCTTCTGGAATCGTATAATTTGTAAGTTTAACCTTTTGCCCGGGCTTAATTACTGAAATATATTTTTCAGGCAACTGAACATCCATATACATTGTTTTGTAATCCATAATCTTCACTATAGATGATCCTGTTTGCACCTGGGTACCCTGGGTATAATACGGCAGGTCAACTATTACTCCGTCTATTGGCGCAACAATTCTTGTTTTTGCCATCTGCAGATTAGCTGTTTCCAGGTTGGTTTTGGCATTCGCATTATTTATTTCCGCTGTTTTCAGGTCATTGAGAGTAACTCCTCCTTTTTCATATAGTGATTCCTGTTTTTTTAGTTCACTCTCTGTAAGATCAAGATTAAGCCGGGTTGTCTCCATTTTAATGGAATTAATATATTCCCTGTCCTCTAATCTGGCTATAAGATCACCCGCAATAACTTTATCATTTAATTGCCAGGATTTACCGGTTCTCGGATTCTTTTCAAGGAAATAATTGGCAGTGATCTCAGATTTTAGTTCAATATCGCCTTTAGGATAAACAGTTCCTGACGTATTAACAAATTCTTCAATAGACTTCAGCGTGACGTCCTGTACAGAAACAGGGATTTCAACATCGGCGCTGAGACTCTGAGTATCGTTTTTGCAACTTACAGCAGCAAAAACGATGGCAAGAAAAACAAATATATTTTTTTTCATGGTACTTATTTTACTGTTTTAATGTCTTTACCGGAATAACAGGTTGTTTCTTTTCAAAATCGTAAAGAGTCTGTATTTTAAGATTAAGAAGTTCTAGCTTATAGGAGATTAATGAATTTGTGTAATTGAGCTTGTTTTCAGAAAGCTGGTTCTGATATATATTCAGATCCATCCCGGTGAGGTCTCCGTTTTTATATTTTTCTAGATTCAAATCGTATGTCAGCTGAGCATTTTTAACTGATTGTTCTGCTATCTCTATCTGATTTTTCAGGTTATTAAGATTCCTGTAAGTCTGTCGGATGTTTAAAATAATATTATTCTGTTCGGAAGTGAAGTCAATTTTATTTGATTCAATAGTTGCCTCGCTTGCCTTTATCCTTGATTTTCGTTCACCCCAGTCCCATAATGGAATAGTCAGTGACAAGGCAACATTCTGGTTATCAGTTGGTTTTGCATAGATATTTCCTAATTTGGGATTATCTCCGGAAAGTCCGATTGAAAGTCCCAGATCACCCTTGAATTCATTAAGTGCCTTGGTCTGAATAAGATCAAATTCCGATGTTTCAATTGATATCTGACTTTGCCTTAATTCCATCCTGTTTGCGAGTCCCTGATCAATGGCAAATGCTATATCTACCTTTACGGTATCGACAGCAATGTTTGGTATGACAATAATATCATCATAAAGATCCATCCCCACAAGTATTTTAAAGTTATCCTTTGCATTTTCAAAGGCAACCTGCTTGTTTTCATAATCAGACCTTGTTGTAGCAAGGTTCACTTCAGCCTGGAAAATTTCTGACTGTGCTGAAATGCCGGCATTAACTTTATTTTTGGAGATCTCATAGCTTTTTTGCATGTTCTGGTAAGCCTGGTCAGCAATATCAAGGCTCTGCTGGGCCTGATAAACTGCGTAAAATGCCTGGGTCACATTATTCTCCAATGAGAGGAGCTGAATTGCATAATTAAGCTGGGCATTCTCAAGTGCCAGTTGAAGCTCTTTGAGCTGCAGTTTTGTCCTGTTATAAGTAAAAAGCGGCTGATCAATCGATAGCGTAAGATTATTGCTGAATCCTTTTGTAGTGATGTTCGCATATTCGCTGTATGAATCAGTATATCCAAAACTGTTCGTCAGCGAAATTCTGGCATCAGTCAGGACAATTGGCTGGGAAACAGTGAATACTCCATAACTGGTTGTGGTTGTTGTTGTGTTCCATTTTGAAATAAGGTCGTTAAAATTTCTGCTCTGGTTGTAACCTATAGGGTTAACAGTGAGCGAGAAGTTCGATTTTAGTGCAGCATTCTGGGCATTCAGATTTTCCTGGCTCCTGATCAGATTCAGACGGGTTTTTTTAATCGTAGGACTATTAGTCTCTGCAATACTTAATGCCTGTTCGAGTGTAAGTCCTGTCTGGGCACTGGAAGAGAGCATATTGGTGAGCAACAATATCAGTATCAAAAGGCTGGTCCTGATTTTCTTATTTGTTCTTATTTTCATTCTGTTATTCTTATATGTTCATTCTTAATTCTAAATTCGTTTGTTCTTTTTCGAGGGCTTCCACTCTTTCTCCAGGTTTAAACCCACCCCTAACCCCTCCCGGGAGGGGATCCTAACGGAAGGTCATCCCATATTCTCCTTTTCTCCCTTTCTCTCTTTCTCCCCCTCTCCATTTCTCCCCCTCACCCTTTCTTTCTTCAGTTCTGTTTCACCCATTTAATAGCATCTCCGATAACAATTCTTCCTGCAGATTTATTTGTCAGGACAACTTTAGCTGTGTCGGGAGAGAGGTAATATTTACCAAGATTATTCCAGCCTCCTTCGGCGTTTTCATAATCAAGAGTTATTTCGTCTACTCCTTCATCGTGGTATATCTTATAATGCTGATCCTTGTATGGACTTTCAGGCGGTTTTTCCTCCTGGCCCGGAACTCCCGGTCCGCCAGTTCTTCCCTGACCACCCCTCCTTATCATCATTCTGTCGGCAGTCTTTCCGATATAACTATATATATTATAATACCCGGGTTCTTTAATTATTGTATACCATGTTACTGATCTGTCACCAGTGCCTCCACGTGTGTAAACTGCTGAACGGACATACTTTCCATAGTAAGAGCTTTGTACAACAGGTTGCCAGAATTCAGGAATGAACATCATGCTTAACTCCTGGTAGGTCTTTCCATTGTTATTATGGATACCCAGGAGTCTTTTAAGAGGGTTCGAAGTATTTTGTTTGCTGGTTATAAATCCGGGATCCTCATTGTCAACAATAATCTCGGAAGGATCCGTGAAAGGCGGCATTGCTGTAAGTATCTCCTCTCCGGTGAATTCTTTTGCGACTCCCCTGGTTTTGATTATATCGTTTATGGGCAAAGTAATTTCTCCGGGAATATTTTTTGCAAAAAGGGTGTTGATCATCATGGCTCTGGGTTGCGCATCAATTATTATTCCGATCCTTTTTGCTTCATGAGGTCCCATCAGGACAATTTTTGATATGTCTTCGGCTTCCATCCCCCTGCCCTGCATTGAGATTGAGAACCTTCCACCGCCGCCACCGCCGCCACCCTGAAAAAACATAGCCGTCTGTCCTCCTCCTCTTCCCTGACCTCCTTGTCCTCCGGTACGGAAAGAGACATTGAACAAACCTGCAACTGTCTCGGGATTTGAAGCAGTGAAAGTAACCTGGTATCTCGATCTGTCTCCAACAATAATCTCGCTTGCTTTGAGATCCGTGAAAAGAAAGCCCGGCTGTTCTTTCCCGTTAAACCAGTCGTCAAGAAAAGGATAGAAATCGAATCCGAATTTTTCTTTAATATCATTATTGAACAGTTCTATATCAACCTTCTTAAAGCTATGATTATCAAGGTAAGTGGCAAACCAGGTTTTAAACTCATCTATTCCCGCTTTGGATCTTAAAAGGTTAAACAACCAGTCACCTTTTACTCTCAATACTGTTCTTATTGTATCACCTTTGGGATCTTTAGTCAGCAGATCCCTGAAACTTATTTTATTCAGAATAAGATTTGCTCTGTCATTATCTGTCAGTATGCCAAACATTGAACGGAAACCACCGCTACGGGTATTAATATTAATTTGTTGGAGGTGCGATTCGAAAACTGCATTTATTACCGGATATTCCGAGGAATAGAAATTGTTCCTGAAAAAATAAAAACTAGGCCCCAAAAGATACCTTGTCGGCTCATTAACAAAATTACCATTAGTAAACCTGAAGTTTTCTCCGCTGATAAATGTATTTCGTATAAAATTATTAAACAGCCGTACCTGTAGCTCTTTATCAGTTATTACCTGGTTGTTTCTTGTATTTCTTTTCTTCTGCCTTACGAACTGCCTGTAAAAACCTGCATTATCGAGCGTTGAGAGTTTCTCGGGCAACAAAACCAGCGAGGGCTGAACCTCTGCCCTGGTTTGTGTACTTTCCTTCGGATAAGAATGGAACTGAACGGGAACTTCAATAAGACTTAATGTTTTGAAAGGATATTTAACTGAGTAATTTGTTTCCAGCTCTCTCATTATGCCTGATATCATGTTTTTCAAAGTATCTCTTAACTCTGAAAGATCTTTTTTATAGTAATCGTGACCGGGGAAATAGTAGCTCAGGTACTGTACTGAATCTACTTTGAGTGTATCAGTTTTATAGTTTCCAATAGCCAGGGTGAGGCCTGTCAGCGGCTTTTCCGGTTTAAAAACCCGGTACCCTTCAATATTTTTTGATCTTCCCTGGGAAACTGCAGTCAACCCTTTTTCATTCTTAACCCTAAGTGTGTAATTTGTAAAATCAATCTTTATACGTGCAGGATTGGAAGGATAATAATTCAGCGACGTAACCGGGTACCAATAAGTCTCGGGGGTTAACAGCAGATAGTCAGGTGTCAGGAATGCCTGTCTTTTATTAACGTTGACCATAGCTATCCTGTAAGGATTCTCTTTCAGATTATCACTGTAATTAGGATAACAGAAAGATTCGTTAATAGTACCTTTATAGGATATAAGCAGACTGTCGGTTTGTCCGGGATCAAGTATCTTCCCTGGATCAACATCGATAATCTGATTTAACCTTTTGAAATTCAGGTCTTTTCCGGCTGATGTTACCTTTTGAACTATCAATGATGGATTAAGAGAAAAAATGTAATGATTGAGCGAGGCCTTGTTGTCATTTTTTATTTTAAGGTCAGCTGAAGCTTCAAATTTATCACCCAGGTGAATGAATTCAATTGAAGCATCAGTGAGAGTGGCAAAATCATTATTTTCAAATTGTCTGTTGGTTTCGATTGTGAGGCTTTTTTCCTTAATACTATTGCTGTAAACAGAATAGGTATTATATCCGCAGAAAGCTGCTCCCGAAATGAAAAGAACAAGGAAAATAATTGTCAGGTTTTTATGTAATTTTGATTGGGGTAATCGATTGAATAATAATACTGTACATAGTACCAACGCAATCCCCAGGAAGAGATACAGAAGTCTCTGGTTCATGATAAAACCCGGATTGTCAAACCCTATAATCCCCGATTTGAACAATGGCATTCCAAAAGCCATATAGTCGAAGATGGATCCCATCCTGAACCACAGGTAAAACATATCAAGAGCAGCTATTCCAAGAAGAATAAGGAATGTTATTGCCTGGTTTTTTATCACTGACATAAGCATATAAGCCAGTCCCAGGCTAAAAATAATTGTAGGTACGCTTATTATAAGGAGATATGAAATATACGACATGAAATCTACCGTCATGCTTTTTGATATGATATTTATAAGCATGCCAATTGAGAGGATTATTATATCAAGTCCAAGGAAAAGACGTAGAATTCCCAATGTTTTTCCTATTACATATTCAAAATTTGACATGGACCTTGTATAGAGGACTTCATTAGTATCAAGCTTTTTATCTCTTTTAAGAAAGTCTGCAGCAAGGAAAATGACAACAATTGCCTGCCCTATGTTCAAAAGGTAAAGGTTAATAAGCGGAACTGAGGAAGAGATCGATACAAGGTTCCACTGCTCACCCCCGACAGGAGAGAACATCCCAATGTTTAAAAATGTGAAAATAACCAGGGCCCCTATAGAGAAAAGCCTGAAAAACCAGCTTCTTCTCAATGTTTTGGCTTCATATCTTGCAACCGTTCTTATATTATGAAGAAATGCCATAGCTGTATTTTTTATTAGTCAATTATGTCAGCATGTAATTTGTGTTCCATAAAATAAACATAGGCATGTTCAATATTTGGAATAATGCTGGTTGAACTGTACTCAGGAGAATCATCCGAAACGATTTGCACTTCCCATCCCGATTCAACAGGGATGGTAGAGATAACATTATAACGTTCTTTAACCCTGTCGTATTCATATTGAGTAAGATTCAGCTTAAATACATGGCCTTCCGCATTTTTTACCAGGCTTTCTGGTGAGCCTGAAAAGACAAGTTCCCCTTTGTTTAACAGGGCCATTCCCTGGCATGTTGAAGAAATGTCACCAACAATATGAGTGGAGAGAATAATAGTAACATCATGCTGACTCAATTGAGACAGAATATTCCTGAACCTGATCCTTTCATCAGGATCGAGACCGGTTGTAGGCTCATCAACAACAATTATCTTCGGATTTCCAATAAGTGCCTGGGCAATTCCCAGGCGCCGTTTCATACCTCCTGATAACCTGTTAGCCTGTCTGTCGCGAACTTCAAGAAGTCCAACCTGGTCAAGAAGCCTGTCGACCTGGCTTATCCTCTCTTTCTTGTTTTTCAATCCTGCAAGCGATCCTGAATAGTCGAGAAATTCCCAGGTTTTAAGTGACGTGAAAAACCTGAAATCCTGAGGAAGATATCCAAGCATGCTTCGCAACTCCTTTCTGTACTTCTGAATATCCCTGCCATCTACCGTTACCACTCCTGAAGAAGGTTTCATGAGGGTAACAATAATTCTCATCAGGGTCGATTTTCCAGCCCCGTTGGGCCCAAGAAGCCCGAACATCCCCGTACCGAATTCAAGGTTTATATCTTTTAATGCATGATTACCATTTGGGTAAATCTTATTAAGCCCCTGTATCTCAATCTTCATTAGCAAATATGCTGTTAAGTTAAAAAGAAAAGAAACGTACTAGCATTTGACCCTTTAAAGACGTCTTTTATTTCAAAAAGTGGCAGTAATAATTAATGTTTTAAAACACAAAAACAAATTTATCCTTTTGAATCATTCCATGAGATCATTTTAGGGGTTTTCATACACTAGTTTTTATAAGCAGTGAAATATCAATAATTCAGTCCATTATATCTCGTTTAAGGTATCAGGAAGGGAGATCGGGTAGTTAGTTTCCGTTCTCAAAACTAATTCATACTTTTGTAGATTAAAATTAATTGATTGGCTTACATTACAAATAAGAAAAAAATAATTAATGATCCGGTTTATGGATTTATTAGTATACCGGGTGATTTTGTATTTGATCTTATAGAACATCCATGGTTTCAAAGATTACGAAACATAAAGCAGCTTGGACTGACCAGTTTTGTCTATCCGGGTGCTAATCACAGCCGGTTTCAGCATGGAATAGGAGCATTGCACCTGATGGAACTGGCAATTAATACGCTGAGAAACAAAGGAGTTCAGATATCGCATGAGGAGGAAGAGGCTGTTAACATAGCTATTCTCCTGCATGACGCCGGACACGGTCCGTTTTCACATGCTCTTGAAAAATCAATTATAAGTGGCATAACTCATGAAGACATGTCTCTTCTTATAATGAAAAAACTGAATGAAGAATTTCAAGGCAGGCTTGAGCTTGCGCTTAAAATCTTCACAGGGACATACAGGAGAAAGTTTTTTCATGAACTGATATCTGGTCAAATGGATATGGACCGACTCGATTATTTGAGACGCGACAGCTTTTTTACAGGAGTGATTGAAGGATCAGTTGGATCGGACAGAATCATTAGAATGCTTAATGTAGTGGATGACAGTCTGGTTATCGATGAAAAGGGGATCTATTCGCTCGAAAAATTTTTAATAGCACGAAGACTGATGTATTGGCAGGTTTATATGCACAAGACTGTGCTGTCATCTGAAAGTCTTCTTGTTAAAACGCTTAAGAGGGCAAAAGAACTTGCAGGAGAAGGCATCGATCTGTATGCCACTCCATCTTTAAGATTTTTCCTTTATAATAATATAGGATATTCCGATTTGACAAAAGAGGGTAACTTTACACCCGGACTTGTAGCATCAAATTTTACAAGACTTGATGATACGGATATACTGGTTTCAGCCAAATACTGGGGAGATCATTCCGATATAATTCTCTCGGATTTATCCCGAAGGTTATTACAACGGGATTTATTTGCCATTGAGTTGCAGAATGATCCCTTTCCGGAGGAAAGGGTGAGAAAATTAAGATCTTGTGCAGGTGATCTGATGAAAATAAAGTCTGCCGATGAAGAGTATTATGTTTTTACCGACAGCATCTCAAACCTGGCGTATGCCCCTGATGCTCCTGAGGTGAAAATCTTGCTTAAGAGCGGAAAAACTGCCAATATATCAACGGTATCTGATATGTTTGATCACAGATTCCTCTCAGAAAGAATTACTAAATATTTTCTTTGTTATCCAAAAGAATGCAAATAATTAAAATTGAATACGATGGAATTTACTGCAGAAGCACTAGCCGGGTTTTTAAAGGGTGAAATAGAAGGAAATCCTGAAATAAAAGTCAGTACAGTTGCCAAAATAGAAGAGGGTCATAGCGGGGCGCTCTCATTCCTTGCCAACCCGAAATATGAACATTATATTTATTCGACGAAGTCATCAATAGTACTGGTAAATAAGAGTTTTGTGCCTTCATCGGAGATTAAGGCAACACTCATCAGAGTTGATAATGCATATGAAGCATTTGCTACTCTACTTCGTCTTGTAGATCAGTCAAGACCAAGGAAAAAGGGAATTCATCCCACAGCTGTAATTGAAACAACTGCAAAGATTGGCTCTGACGTTTATATTGGTCCTTATTCCTATATAGGAGAAAATTGTATTATTGGCGACGGATGTTCAGTTTATCCGAATGTCTATATTGGGGACAATACAAAACTTGGCACCAACTGTACCATTAACCCCGGAGTGACGATTTACCACGATTGTGTTATCGGAGAAGGTTGCATAATACATGCCGGGTCAGTAATAGGAGGGGACGGATTCGGTTTTGCTCCCCAGTCGGAAAGCGAATATATGAAAATACCTCAGTTGGGAAATGTTATCCTCGAGGACCATGTTGAGATAGGAGCCAATGTAACCATTGACAGGGCCACTATGGGATCGACCATTATCCGTAAAGGAGTAAAGCTCGATAACCTTATTCAGATAGGGCATAATGTTGAGGTGGGAGAAAATACCGTTATGGCAGCTCAGACCGGTATCGCTGGCTCATCAAAAATAGGTAAAAACTGTATGTTCGGCGGGCAGGTTGGTATTTCGGGACATGTTAAAGTGTCAAATGGAACTAAGATAGGAGCACAGGCAGGAATTCCGGGAGATATCAGGGAAGAAAATACAGTTCTTCTCGGAACTCCGGCATTCGATCTGAAACAATTCTTAAGATCTTCAGTTGTTTTTAAAAAACTGCCTGAAATGAAAATTAAAATAGATTCACTTGAAAAAGAGATAGAGTCATTGAAAAATAAGTAGTTTTGCATTATATTCGGAACAGAATGTCTTGTTTTAAATTGAGTTAAAAAACAAAATAATGTGCTGTTCGAATTTTTTTTATTTTTTTTGTACCCTGAATTTAACTTAATACCTGATATTGATGAGTGAAAAACAAAGGACCCTTGCAAAAGAAATCAGTCTTTCCGGGAAAGGTCTTCATTCAGGGATAGATGCAACTTTAACCTATAAACCGGCTCCGGAAAATCATGGATATAAATTTTGCAGGGTTGACCTTCCTGAAAAACCCCTGATTGATGCTTTGGCTGAACATGTCGCAGACACCTCAAGAGGGACAACTCTTGTTCAGAACAATGCTTCAGTGGCAACAATAGAACATGTATTGGCCGCACTTCACGGGTTACAGGTTGATAATGCTATTATTGAACTGGATGGACCGGAAGCTCCTATTATGGGAGGTTCTTCCTGGAAATTTGTTGAGGCAATAAATAAGGCAGGAATTGTTGAGCAGAAGGAAGACAGGAATTATTTTATCGTCAAACAAAAGATCACTTTCTCTGATGAAGAACATGGAGTTGATCTTATGGTGTATCCCGATGACCATTTCAGCGTAAATGTTTTTATAGATTATAACTCCAGAATACTGGGGAATCAATATGCTATCCTCGATAAAATTGAAGACTTTGCAGAGGAGATCAGCAAGAGCCGGACATTTGTGTTTTTCCATGAACTTGAACCCCTGTTCAAAATGGGACTTATAAAGGGGGGTGATCTGGATAATGCAATAGTTATACTTGAGAAAGAAGTGAAGCAATCAGAGATCGACCGGATTGCCAAAATGTTCAATCGTCCCGGAATAAGCACCCACACGGCCGGAGTACTGAATAATACCGAGTTAAGATATCCGAATGAGCCGGCCAGACATAAGCTTCTTGATATTATGGGCGACCTGGCACTTGTCGGGCATCCGATAAAAGGGAAGGTAGTTGCAACACGTCCGGGGCATTATGCAAACACACGCTTAGCCAAGGTGATGAGGCAGGAGATGAAAAAGGCTATGTTGAAAAGAGATATTCCGGCATATGATCCGTCTCAGCCACCTGTCTTTTCAGTGGATGATATCAAAAAAAAGCTTCCGCACAGATATCCTTTTCTTTTGGTTGACAAAATAATTGCGCTTGATGAGACTTCAATAGTGGGTGTTAAAAATGTTACATTCAATGAGTCTTTCTTCCAGGGTCATTTCCCTGGAGAACCTGTAATGCCAGGAGTTCTGATGGTTGAGGCACTGGCCCAGACCGGTGGATTACTTGTTTTGAGCACCGTTAAAGAACCTGAGAAATATTCCACCTATTTCCTTAAAATTGATAAGGTTAAATTCAAGAGCAAAGTTGTTCCCGGAGATACTATCATACTTAAGATGGAACTGACCGATGTAATAAGACGAGGTATTGTAACAATGTTTGGACAGGCCTTTGTTGGTAACAAACTGGTGCTCGAGGGAGAACTGACTGCCCAGGTAATAAAGAATAAATAGATAATAATAATAATTAATGATCTCAAATTTAGCCTTTGTTCATCCTGATGCCAAAATTGGTAAAGATGTCAACATTGATCCGTTTGCATACGTTGCCGGTAATGTTGAAATCGGTGACGGAACATGGGTCGGTCCTAATTCCACCATCCTCGACGGGGCCAGGATTGGTAAGAATTGCAGGATCTTCCCTTCTGCAGTCGTGTCAGGTATTCCACAGGATCTTAAGTTCAGGGGCGAGGAATCGACTGCTGAAATTGGTGATAATACGACTGTCAGAGAAGGAGTCACTGTAAATCGGGGGACAGCTGCAGTCGGAAGAACATTAGTTGGATATAATTGTCTTTTAATGGCATATGCCCACGTGGGCCACGATTGTGATATAGGCAATAATTGTATTATCGGTAACAGTACCGGTATGGCCGGTGAAGCAAAAGTCGACGACTGGGCTATTCTCAGTGGTGGTACCCTTGTGCACCAGTTTACGCATATCGGAGCTCATGTAATTATTGGAGGTGGTTCAAAAGTGCGTATTGATGTACCTCCGTTTATAAAAGCTGATCGCGACCCCCTGGCATACATGGGATTGAACTCTGTCGGTTTGACACGGAGGGGATTTGAAAAGGATAGGATTGATGAAATTCATAATATTTACAGGGCTATTTATCTTAATGGGATGAACTTTTCCAAGGCATTAGAGCATGTTGAAAAGACATTCAGCCCGTCTCCTGACAGAGATTATATTCTGGAATTTATAAGAAATTCGCAAAGAGGAGTTATAAGGGCCAGATAGGGCCCTTTATTTTTTGTTTTGCATCCCCCCCTGGGCAGATAACGCTATTTCTGTACCACTTTCTCCAATTCTCCCCATCTCCCCCTCATTTTCTTACTATATCCCTGCCAAAGGGTGACAATGCAATTGCCGTAAGTTTAAAATGCTGTAACCCGAAAGGAATGCCTATAATTGTAATACATAGTATAATACCAAAGATGGCATGGGTAGCTGCTATCCATAATCCACCCGTAAGGAGCCATAAAACATTCATCAGAATATACAAACAACCGGAGGCTCTTGAATGTACCCTGGTATCCCTTCCAAATGGCCAAAGAGATAATGAAGCCATTTTGAGTGTCTGAATGCCAAATGGAATTCCTACTATTGTTATCATAAGTATAATACTTCCAATGAAATACTCAATTGCAATTATTATACCACCAAAGATAAGCCAGATAAGGTTTCCAAGTAAATTCATTGGTATATTGTTAGATGATTATTCCAAATTAACTGTTTTGTCTTTTGGATATTTCACTGAATAAGTCAGTATAATCTGTAAGGTTTCCTGAGGTTTAATTAAAAGTTCCCATTTTATTTCTCCAGTCTGGGCATTAAGTTTTCCTCCTGATAATTCAACAGGGTCAACTGAGATTCCGCTGTTAGACGAAACAGGGATCTGGTCTTTTAAAGTAATGTCAACCGGATTTGTTTTATTGTTTCTGACAGTCAGCAAAAATGAATGGGTCTCTGTCTTATTTGATCCAATTATCTTTTTACTGGTGAAATCTTTACGTTTCTCTCTCTTTACAAGTATGCTGTTATCATTTCCGAGAGAAATTGTAAGAGTGTCCGTAAGCTGGTTAACATTGATAGTTGATTTTCCGACGAATGTGTTTTCAAAATAGAGAGTTGCCTCACCACTCTGAAGACTAAGTTTTGCCCAGTCGGTTATATTTGCAGTAAGATAAGCCAGGGGAGATAATTTTGGAAGAGTAAGATAACTGTATTGAGCAGGCGCACTCAGGCGCTGAATTTCTACTGTTTGCACTTTTCCGTCAGCCTGTATTGTATATGGGATTGCAATATCAAATGTGATGGTGGTTTCTCCGACTTGTTTATTTACTGATATCGGAATTGCTTCCAATGCTTTCCCTCCTGCTTTATCTTCACTTGCAGCCATTTCCATAATGGCTGGTGCCTCACTTCGTTTAAGAGATGATGTCCCTCTTATCCTGATTTGAGGGGGAGTATAATAATCTATAAACCACGGAGATAAAACAGGAATATCTCCCGCCACCCAGGGAGTGGCATTTGAGAAACTGAGCCTGACATCTTTCCATGCAACTCCCGTGTTCTGAAATACATTAGCTTTATAATAAATTGTAACGGGATTATTAATATCATCAACTCTGATATCGTATGAAGGATACCAGCCTGCATTGGATACTACATAACTGAAGGCGACCTTCCCAGACACCTGTTTATCAGATTGCACAGTAACATATATTTCCCCTGAAGGAAGCTTCTGCCTACCCAGCTTGTCTGATAATTGCTGCTGAAGTGCGGCTATCTGCTTCTCATAACCTTTTATAAGCCTTTCTTTCTTCAGGGTTGTCATGGTAACCTGATCCATATTATTGGTATACAGGTCCATAACACTTTTAAGCTGTTCCAGTGAAAATGTGGTTTCTTTAACCAGGATAGCCTGGTTTGCCCTCAGAAAATCAGCTTTACTCTTCAATACATTTATAGCGGCATTTTCATCTTCGACTTTCATCTTTAGATCCTCAATCTGACTTCTTATGCTTTTCACTTCAGGCGTGTCCTCAAGATTCTGAAGATAATTATTCTGTTGATTTACAGACAGGATGGTGAATTCCCCGAAGCCTTTTACCTGAATGCTCTGATTATCAATATAAGGAGAAAGACCTGTAAGTTTGAGAATCGTTTTTCCGGATGAAATGGAAACGGCAGTCTCGCGGGAAACTTGTGCCCTGTCGGGGAAAACGGTGACATGTTTTATTTCAGCTTTTATATCTTTTTCAGCCTGGGCTGAAATATTTGATGCAACAAGAATAAGTGCAATAAGTATATTTATTATCCTTTTCATAACAGGTTTTATTATTATCACTCTAAAGTTAATAATTTTTTAACAAAAGCTGCAATATGGCACAATGGTTCAACGGCGCCACGGCGCAAAGGCAAAGAGTCTCAGAGGTAATTATGCCATTGTGCCCTTGTGCCATAAAGCCGTTATGCCTTTAAATATTAATAAATGTTAAATTTCTATTTTAATGCATAAGCTATTATTATTGGATTACCTTTGCTAAGTTTATGAAAATGAAAATGAAGGAATTAAGAATTGGAAATCTTGCTATAGCAGTTCCAATTATTCAGGGGGGAATGGGGGTAGGAATATCACTTTCCGGACTTGCTTCGGCAGTCGCAAATGAAGGCGGGGTAGGAGTTATATCGAGTGCAGGACTTGGGCTTTTATACAGGGATTTTTCATCTGATTTTCTTGCAGCGAGTATCCACGGACTTAAAGAAGAAATACGCAAAGCACGTGAAAAAACTTTTGGTGTAATAGGCGTCAATGTCATGGTTGCCATGACAAACTTCACCGATATGATTAAAACAGCAATCTCCGAAAAGGTTGATCTGATTACTGCAGGAGCAGGACTCCCGCTTGATCTGCCATCTTTTCTGAAGAAGGACAGCATAACAAAACTTATACCTATAGTCTCTTCAGCAAGAGCGACAAGGATCATATGCGAAAAATGGAAAGCAAATTATGATTATCTTCCTGATGCTGTTATTGTGGAAGGACCAAAAGCAGGTGGACATCTGGGATTTAAAGAGGATCAGATTTTTAATAATGACTATTCGCTCGAGAAGCTTGTTCCCGAAATCGTCAGCGAACTGAAAATATTTGAGGACAAGTATAATACAAAAATTCCGCTGTTTGCTGCAGGGGGAATATATACCGGCGAAGATATTCATAAAATACTTGAACTGGGCGCCTCAGGTGTTCAGATGGGTACCCGTTTTGTGACCACCGATGAATGTGATGCCTCACCCGAATTCAAGCAGGCTTACATAAACGCTGTCAGCTCAGATATCGAAATTATTAAAAGCCCGGTTGGTATGCCGGGAAGGGCAATACTGAGCAATTTTATTAAGAAAGTAAGAGACGGTAAAAAACAACCCAAGATGTGTCCTTTCAAATGCATAAAGACCTGTGATATTTCAAAAAGTCCTTACTGTATCATTGTAGCTCTTATCAATGCACTTAAGGGCAATTTTGAAAACGGGTATGCATTTGCAGGATCAAATGCATTCAGGGCAACAAAAATCACTTCTGTTAAAGAGATCTTTCAGTCGTTAATAAAAGAATACAAAGAAAGTAAATAGGGTTACTTTTTTATTTAATCAGATCAGGATAACTTAAGGCTCCTTTGCCAGCTTCTGCTTTGGTTCCCATAGGGCAACCGGGTACAGGACAATTAATTATTTTATGCTCTTTATTATCTGCGGGTTCCCATCCCATAATGAGGAACAGGGCAAAAAATCCTATAACATATGCTGCTGCCACATGCCATCCTTTCCTGATCCACTGAAACACATCGCGACCATCTGGAAATTTATTAGTAATTGCTACTCCTGCAGATGAACCAAACCAGACCATTGAACCTCCAAATCCCACACTGTATGCCAGCATACCCCAGTCGAAATGACCCTGGTCGAGACAAAGTTTTGTAAGCGGGATGTTATCAAAAACTGATGAAAGAAATCCAAGGGAAAAAGCTGTAAACCATGAAGCAGACGGGAGTTCTTCAACAGGCATTAATGATGCGCTTGTTACAAGGCAAAGTAGAAATATTGTTCCTTTTATAGCGCCAGGGATTTCCTTCCATGGCACTTTTATTATTAAAGCTCCGATTACCAGGGCTAACCAGACACCAAGTGCCGGCATATCATATACAATGTTCATAATAATTGCCCCTACAAGAATAAGCGCTACAACGAATATTCTCTTCCAGTCAATTTTAATTCCAGGTTTAGCATCTTTCTGTATTCTGTGGTATTTGTCCTGCTGATGTGAACCGAACCAGGCAAAAATGACAAAAGCAAATAATGATGCGACAAAAGCATGTAATACATTAAAAGCACTTACTCCGTCTATCCACATCATTGTGGTGGTTGTATCCCCGACTACACTCCCGGCTCCTCCTGCATTACTTGCTGCAACAATTGCGGCAATATAGCCTAAATGCACCTTGTGTTTAAATACCACAAGGGCTATTGTACCGCCGATAAGAGCTGCAGCGATATTGTCAAGGAATGCGGACATTACAAAAACAAAAACAAGGAGCATTAGAGGTCCTTTCCAGTCATTAGGAAGATAATGCGGAAGTATATCAGGAATCCTCGATTCTTCAAATATCTTCGAAAGCAGTGCAAAACCGAGCAAAAGGCCAAGAAGATTAAGTATGATTCCCCATTCTCCCTGCCGTAATTCTTTATTCATCAACTGTTCTCCAAATGAATTGGTCCCAAACATGTGTTCCATGAAATGGAACCCCGGATCGAATATGAATTTATAAATTAATAGAATTGTTAATCCTGTAACAGCAACCCGGAATGTCTGATGATGAAAAAGGGCAACTCCGAGAAGGATAAGTCCGAAAATAATGAACTCTACCCTTACAGGACCAATTGACGGTGGTTGACCGGAAGTAAGAAATATAAGAAGCGGGGAGACCAGTATGATGATTGAAATGAAAATTATTTTTGAGGTTTGCAATGATAAAAATTTAAGCTTTTTTGTCATGATACAATCTGGTTATTCTGTTATTTTGTTATTTTGTTATTTTGTTATATCGTAAAGTCTAACGGCTCCAATCACTTTTATATCTTTTGTTTTTGTCCCCATATGGCAACCCGGAACAGGACAATCTATAACTTTATGCTCTTTATTGTCCGCGGGTTCCCAACCCATAATCAGGTACAGGGCGAAGAATCCTATTACGTATGCTGCTGCCACATGCCATCCCTTTCTTACCCAGAGTATAACATCGCGGCTTTCAGGAAACTTGTTGGTTAATGCCACGCCTGTTGATGAACCAAACCATATCATTGATCCTCCGAATCCTACACTGTATGCAAGCATTCCCCAGTCAAAATGGCCCTGCTCCAGACAAATTCTTGTAAGCGGAATGTTATCAAATACCGAAGATAAAAATCCCATGGAAAATGCAGTAGCAACTGAAGCATCGGGCAACTCTTCCACTGGCATCATCGCGGCACATGATACCAGACAGAGAAGGAAAATAGTTCCTTTGATGGCTCCCGGAACCTCTTTCCATGGAACAGGTCTGAGAAACGATCCTGCAACAATTGCAATCCATACTCCCAATGCGGGCATTTCATAAAGTATATTAGAGATAATGGCACCGGCAAGTATCAGGGCTACATTGAAAATTCTTACCCAGTCAATTTTAGCATTAGGATCTGCATCTTTCTGGATCCTCTGGTATTTATCCTGCTGATGCGATGCAAACCAGGCGAAAAAAAGCAGAGCAACTATCGCGGCTATGAATCCATGAAGAACGTTAAATGCAGCAACTCCGTCGATCCACATCATTGTTGTTGTTGTATCCCCAACCACACTTCCGCTTCCTCCTGCATTGCTTGCTGCAACTATTGCAGCAATATATCCTATGTGCACTCTGTCTTTAAATACAATCAGTGCAATTGTGCCTCCAATTAATGCTGCAGCGATGTTATCGAGAAAAGACGACAGGATAAATACGAATATTAGCAGTGTGAAAGGACCCTTCCAGTCATTGGGGAGATATTTTGGCAGGACACTTGGAACCTCAGATAGTTCGAAGATCTTTGATAAAATTGAGAAGCCGAGAAGCAAACCCAGAAGATTGAGCAAAATTCCCCATTCTCCCTGTCTTAAATTTTTATGTAAAAGTTGTTCAACAAAAGGAGTCTGTCCAAAAAGATGCTGAAAAATATTGAAGCCCGGGTCGAAAATTATTTTAAAGATCAATAAAACTGCAAGTCCTGCCAGTGCTACCCGGAATGTGTGTTTGTGAAAAATGGCAACATTCACAAGTGTCAGCCCGAAAATTATAAATTCAAATCTTACCGGACCTATAGAAGGTACCTTGCCTGATGCTGCAAACAGGCTCAAAGGAGCAAAGAACATAACTGACAGCATTAGCAGTTTCTTGCCGTGACTCAGGATGAGTGACCGTATATAACTTTTCATCGGTTGAGATATATTCAGCTATATTTTAAATGGGAAATTAAATAAGGCATCAAATGTAAATATATTTTTCTTTGGATAATCTGATTTAATCATCGGGTATCCTGATTTAACAGACATCGAATAAGAATTTTAAATATTCTTTTGTGATCAATTTTCCGGTATGTATCTCTCTCAAATCCTATATTTTTCTTATTTTTGCATGCTTATTTAGATTAAATATAATTAAGAAAATAACAAATAGTGCCCAGGTTTGTTTAAACTGGTATAGAATAGGATGTAAAACAAACAGATGGAAAAAGATCAGGATAAAATATTAAGTGACGTAACATCAGGAGAATATAAGTACGGTTTCTATTCCGACATTGAAATGGACCGGATACCGAAAGGGCTCAGTGAGGAGGTTGTCCGGCTTATTTCCACAAAAAAAAATGAACCTGAATGGCTTCTTGAATTTCGTTTAAAGTCGTACAGGCACTGGCTTACAATGAAAATGCCAACATGGGCAAATCTTAAAATACCGCCCATCAATTATCAGGATATTATTTTTTATGCTGCTCCCAGGCAAAGAAAAGCCCTCGACAGCATCGATGATATAGACCCTGAATTGAAAAAAACTTTTGACAAACTGGGTATCCCGCTCGATGAACAAAAGCATCTGACAGGTGTCGCAGTTGATGCTGTAATGGACAGTGTATCGGTGAAGACAACCTTTAAAGAAACTCTCGCTGAACTAGGAATAGTTTTCTGCTCTTTCAGCGAAGCTGTAAAGGAATATCCTGAACTGGTAAAAAGATATATGGGCAGTGTTGTACCCTACACCGATAATTTTTTTGCAACTCTTAATTCTGCCGTTTTCAGCGATGGTTCATTCTGTTATATCCCGAAGGGTGTAAGATGCCCAATGGAGCTGTCGACCTACTTCAGGATCAATTCGGCAAATACCGGGCAGTTCGAAAGAACGCTGCTTATCGCCGACGAAGAGAGTTATGTTAGCTACCTTGAAGGATGTACAGCTCCTTCGCGTGATGAAAATCAGCTTCATGCCGCTATTGTGGAGATTGTTGCAGAAAAGAATGCGGAAGTTAAATATTCAACGGTCCAGAATTGGTATCCAGGTGATAAGAATGGGAAGGGAGGGGTATTCAATTTTGTCACAAAAAGAGGATTATGCAAGGGTGAAAACTCAAAGATCTCCTGGACACAGATAGAAACCGGCTCGGCAATTACCTGGAAATATCCATCGTGTATCCTGCGGGGCGATAATTCAACTGGCGAATTTTATTCTGTTGCTGTAGCAAATAACCGTCAACAGGCAGATACCGGGACGAAAATGATGCATATCGGGAAAAATACAAAAAGCACCATTGTATCAAAAGGGATCTCTGCCGGGTATGGCCAGAACAGCTACAGGGGACTTGTGAAGGTTTTAAAAAATGCCACCAATGCCAGGAATTATTCCCAGTGCGATTCTCTTCTGATGGGAGATAAATGCGGGGCACATACTTTCCCTTATCTTGAAGTCGACAATCAGACAGCTATTGTTGAACATGAAGCAACAACCTCAAAGATAGGTGAAGACCAGATTTTCTATTGCAATCAGCGTGGTATCTCAACCGAGGATGCAATTGGCCTTATTGTTAACGGATATGCACGCGAAGTAATTAATAAACTGCCTATGGAGTTTGCGGTTGAAGCACAGAAATTGCTTCAGATAAGCCTCGAAGGCAGTGTAGGTTAGAAATATATTTATACATCAATACTTTAATATGCTTGTTATTAATAATCTAAAGGCATCTATTGCCGGTAAAAATATTTTAAAAGGAATAAGTCTTGAAGTCAAACCCGGAGAGATCCATGCATTAATGGGTCCAAACGGTTCGGGGAAAAGCACACTTGCAGCAGTACTTGCTGGACGGGAATTAGTTGAAGTGACTGAAGGAACTGTTACTTATTTGGGAAAGAACCTTCTTGATATGCCACCAGAGGACAGATCGAAGGAGGGAATTTTCCTCGGATTTCAATATCCTATTGAAATTCCGGGAGTGAGTATGGTCAATTTCATGAAAACGGCTGTTAATGAACATCGTAAACATAATGGAATTGAGCCCCTTTCAGCATCTGACTTTTTAAAAATGATGCGGGAAAAAAAGGAATTGGTTGAAATCGACTCCAAACTCGCAAACAGGTCTGTGAACGAAGGATACTCTGGTGGAGAAAAGAAAAAGAATGAGATTTTCCAAATGGCTATGCTCGAACCCTTACTGGCAATACTTGATGAAACTGATTCAGGTCTTGATATTGATGCCCTTCGAATTGTGGCCAACGGTGTAAACAGGCTGAAGAGGCCGGATAATTCCTTTATTGTCATTACTCACTATCAAAGACTGCTGGACTATATCGTTCCGGATGTTGTGCATGTTATGTACGATGGGAAAATAGTTAAAACAGCAGGAAAGGAATTGGCCCTTGAGCTTGAAGAAAAGGGATATGACTGGATAAAAAAAGAAGTTGAAAACAGCATTGTAGCATGAGTGTGACAACTGAAATAGCAGAAAGATATTCGGTGATTTATGCGGAAAACATTGAAAAAATTTCCGACTATTCTTCTCCTTATATTAATTCTTTCAGGAAACCGGCTTTTGAAAAATTCAGAGAACTGGGTATTCCTACAAAGAAAAATGAAGCTTATAAGTACACCAATCTAAACATCTTCTTCGATCATGATTATGCTAACTATTTTATCCCTGTAGCCTCTGATTTTGTTAAAGCTGAGGAGTTCAGGTGTGATGTTGCTGACCTTGATACTCACGGTATTGTGCTACTCAATGGTTTTTATCCTACCATAAACGATAAACTTCGTAAGTTGCCTGGCGGGGTATGGGTTGGAAGTCTTAATGAGGCAGCTGCAAAGTTTCCTGATCTGATAGAAAAACACTATGGGAAGTACGCCCAAAGCGATTCTGACGGACTTATTCATTTGAATACGGCTATGGCACCGGATGGAATGTTTATATATGTTCCTGAAGGCGCTGCTCTTGAAAAACCAATTCAGATCGTAAACCTTGTTTATTCTGAGGAAGATATCTTCAACCAGCATCGGAACCTGATTATTGTAGAAAAAAATTCTGAGGCCACAGTTATTGTTTGCGACCACACTCTTTCCCCTAAAAAATTTCTTACAAATGCCGTCACCGAAGTTTTTGTAGGGGAAAACTCTCATTTTGACATAATCAGAGTGCAGAATGAACACAATAATGCCGGCAAAGTCACCCATACATTTATACACCAGGAAAGGAACAGCGTCACTGCCTCAAATAATATGAGTCTACACGGAGGGCTGATCAGGAACAGCACTTATCACTATCTTGGAGGTGAAGGCGCTGAGACTTCTTCGTATGGTTTGTTCCTTACAGATAAGTGGCAGCATGTAGACAACTACGTTAATGTTGATCACGCTTTTCCTAATTGCACAAGTAACCAGTTGTTTAAGGGAGTATTGGATGATATGTCAACCGGGGTATTTAACGGACGTATCCTTGTTAGAAAGGACGCCCAGGGAACGCTTGCTTACCAGCGAAACAATAATATTATTCTCACTGACGATGCCAAAATGGATAGTAAACCGCAACTCGAGATCTTTGCTGATGATGTAAAGTGCAGTCACGGAGCCACCGTAGGACAGATTGATGAAGATGCCCTTTTCTATCTTCAGTCACGGGGTATAAATAAGCATGAAGCAAGGCTTATGCTTATGTTTGGGTTTGCTCATGAGGTGATTCAGAATATAAAAATATATCCACTTCGCGAAAGGATGGACAACCTGGTAATGCAGCGTCTAAAAGGGGAATTGTCAAGATGTGCCAGCTGCATGGTTAAGTGCGGGTAAACTTTAAATTAAGTGAAAGATATAAACGATATAAGGGCGGATTTTCCTATTCTGAGCAGGAAGATATACGATAAACCTCTTGTTTATTTCGATAACGGGGCAACAACGCAAAAGCCACAATGCGTTATTGATGCCCTGAAGGAAATATATACAACTTATTATGCAAATATTCACAGGGGAGTGCATTACCTGGGCGACCTTTCTTCTGAAGCCTATGAAAATGCAAGAGAAAAAGTCAGATTTTTCATCAATGCAGGTAAAAAAGAAGAAATAGTATTTACTTCGGGAACAACCGGGTCAATAAATGGTATCGCTTTCTCATTCGGTGAAAGATATATTAAACCCGGAGATGAAATAATAATCAGTCATTTGGAACATCATGCCAATATTGTGCCATGGCAGATGATGTGTGAGCGCAAAGGGGCTGTTTTAAAGGTTATTCCTATTGATGATTCCGGTCACATTAAAATTGAGGATTACCTGAAAATGCTATCGCCTAAAACACGACTTGTATCAGTATCGCAGGTTTCAAATGCCCTTGGTACTGTAATCCCTGTATATGAAATAATCGGAGCTGCTCACTCTATGGGGATACCTGTATTGATTGACGGAGCCCAGGGAGTACAGCACGGAGTTGTTGATGTGAAAAAAATGGATTGTGACTTTTATGTTTTTTCAGGGCATAAGATATATGGTCCTGCAGGTATCGGTGTAATATATGGCAAGGAAAAATGGCTTGCTGAATTGCCCCCTTTTCAGGGTGGAGGCGACATGGTTGACCAGGTGACCTTTGAAAAAACTACTTATGCCGAATTTCCTTTTAAATTTGAAGCCGGCACAATGAATTTTCCTGGTGCCATTGGTCTGTCAGCGGCGCTTGATTATGTGTTAAGTATAGGTCGTGAAAATATTGCCCTAAGAGAGAAAGAACTTCTTCTTTATGCAACCGAAAATCTTACGGCAATTAAGGGATTAAGAATTTTTGGTAATTCAAACAATAAGATACCAATAATATCATTTTTGCTTAAAGACATTCACCCGTATGATACAGGTATGATCCTCGACAAGATGGGAGTGGCGGTAAGAACAGGTACTCATTGTGCTCAACCGGTAATGAACCGTTTTGGAATTGATGGAACTGTAAGGGCCTCATTATGTTTCTATAATACAAAAGAAGAGATTGACTCTCTTGTTTCAGGCCTGCATAAGGTTATAGGCATGTTTGAATAGATATATAGTATGACAATCGACGATATACAGGATAAGATTATCGATGAGTTTTCAATGTTTGATGACTGGATGGACAAGTATAACCTCCTTATCGACATTGGTAAAGATCTGCCTGTAATAGATCCAAAGTTTAAAGTAAAAGATTTTCTTATTGAGGGCTGTCAGTCAAAAGTCTGGCTGCATCCTGATTTTGATGGTAAGTTAATTACTTTCACAGCCGACAGCGATGCAATTATTACAAGGGGTATTGTGGCTCTTCTTATTAAAGTGTTATCGAACAGGACACCGGAAGAGATAATTTCATCAGATCTCTATTTTATAGAAAAAATAGGGCTCCGGCAAAATCTTTCCCCGACGCGTTCAAACGGACTGCTTTCAATGGTTCGTCAGATAAAACTTTATGCGATGGCATTCAATGCAATAAAAAAATAGTATTAGAATATGGATCCGACAGAACAACTTGAAATTGAAACAAGGATAGGAGAAGTACTGAAAAGTATTTATGATCCGGAGATCCCGGTGAATATTTATGACCTGGGACTTATTTATGAGATAAATATTGACGATGAGCATATAGCGCATATTACAATGACACTTACTGCTCCTAACTGCCCGATGGCAGAGGAACTTATTGAGGAGGTTAAATATAAGGTAGGAGGAACCAGGGGTGTTAAGGAATGTGACCTTAAACTTACTTTTAACCCGCCATGGGATAAGAGCATGCTCAGCGATGAGGCAAAACTTGAGCTTGGATTTCTTTAAAATATCCTGAAAATGGCAGCATCGGCTGACAGATCCGTTTCAATTCTGATAAAGGAAAAAGCCCTTGACCTGGGATTTGACCTGTGTGGCATAGCAGGGGCCAGACCTCTTAAGGAGCGCGAAAGTATTTTAAAAAACTGGTGTGCTGCAGGGATGAACGGTGAAATGAACTACCTTGCCAGGAACCCGGAAAGAAGGATCGATCCACAGTCACTGGTTCCGGCAGCAAAATCTCTTATTGTCACGGGTCTTGGTTATTATACCGATAAAATTCAATCAGAACCAGGAGTTCCGGTTATTTCAAGATACGCTTTTGGCATTGATTATCATACAGTAATTGAAAAGAAACTGGAAAAGCTGTTTGCTTTTATTCGGACAATCAGACCGGAAGCCATGGGACGTTCTTTTGTGGATTCTGCACCTCTTCTTGAAAAAGCCTGGGCAAGCGAGGCGGGACTTGGATGGCAGGGCCGGCATTCAGTTGTGATAAATAAAAAAATCGGGTCCTTCTTTTTTATAGGGACCTTGATTCTCAATATTGAACTTGATTATGACGAACCACATAAAGCAGATAATTGTGGCAGTTGTACATTATGTATTGACTTGTGTCCGACAGGAGCAATAAACCTTAACCGGACTATAGATGCCCGTAAGTGCATTGCAAACCTGACGATAGAGAACAGAGGACCTGTGCCGGAAGACATTATTCCAAATCTTGGACGAAGAGTATACGGGTGTGACCTTTGCCAGGAAGTATGTCCATGGAATAAAAAAGTAAACCAAAAAGGCGTTCAGGAATTTGAGCTTCCGGAAAAAATCAGAAATATGAGCCCTCAAGAATGGATCAGTCTTTCAGAAGAACAGTTTAACAACCTTTTTGGCACTTCAGCCATAGCTCGAAGAAAATATGAACCATTTATGAGAAATGTAACAATTGTTACAAAATCTGATGTCTGATCTCAATATCATTTTTCTGCAATTATTGTAACAACAACTTCTCTTCGTTCTCTCGGTCCGTCAAACTCGCAGAAGAATATATTCTGCCATGTTGACAGCCCCGGATTATAATCTATAATCGGTATGGTTTCAGAAGCTCCTACTAAACCTGCTTTAAGGTGAGCATCCCCGTTGTTATCCTGTCTGTCGTGTTCCCATATGCCTGGGGGAATAATTCTGCGCAGAAGCGTAACAACATCATTTTGAACAGACTGATCCCAGTTCTCCTGTATCATTATAGCTGCTGTTGATCCTCTTGCATAAACTGAAGCAATGCCTGACCTGACTTTACTTGCTTTAATCAGCGACACCACATCCGATGTAATATCGTATAAACCATTCTGCTGGTCAGTCCTGAATGTGATAATTTTTTGCATAGCCATTTATTAAGTTTTCAATATAAAATTACCATATGTTTTTTACCTTGGTAAATAATTGTCGTCTTATTTATACAATACCGCAAGTATTTTGACAGATTTAAAACTAATAGAAGAGTGTATGGGAGGGAACCTGACCAGTTTCAGAAAACTTATTGAACAGACAACCCCTTTTGCATACTCGGTAGCATTCAGGATGCTCGGCGACGATGACCAGGCAAAAGATGTGGTGCAGGAAACCATGGTCACTATCTGGCAAAAACTTAAAAAGATCAGATCGGCAGGGGGGTATAAAACATGGATTTACAGAATTGTGGTAAATAAATGTTATGATCAGTTGAGAAAGAGGAAGCGAAATCCGGAATTTTCACCTGATGAAAAAACCTGGGAAATCATTTCGAACAGAATTTCCGAGGAGCCTTCTTCTGAACTGGAGAATAGTGAAACTGCAGGTATAATTAACATTTTGACACAGAAATTAAGCCCTAAGCAAAAAGCCATATTCGTTTTATCAGAGCTTGAGCAGATGTCGAACGATGAAATATCAGAAATTACAGGAATGAGTAAAACAGGTATAAAAGCAAACCTGCATTATGCAAGGCAAAGAATATCTGAGATGATGGAAAAATATTTGTCATGATGAAAATGAAAGATGAAAATTATAACAGGCTCATTAACTTACTCAGGGAATCCGGAGTTAAATTAGATTCGAAAGAGGAAATTGAAGCTGGGGTGATAAAAAGGATTTCAGAGACCCGTCATTCGGCCTTTAATATCGATAATGTGGTCAATTTCTTTTTTGGATGGGCATATATCGGATGGGTCAGGCGAAGTCTTATTGCTGCTTCTGTTATACTGATTCTGATCTTTGTCTATCAACAGGGGGTCATACTCAGGCAGATAAATTATCTGAGCCGGAGGACTATTGTTACTGAAGGACCAAGATCATCATTTTCTTCAGGGGCTTTTAAAAAGGAATTACTGATATTTAAATTTACCGGGATGAAGTTGCCTTCCGATAATATAAATATTTCGCAAAAGCAATTGGACCAGCTGCTTGAATCGGTTAATGAATTACAGGATAAGTACCGGGATCTGATTAACCTGATCGATTCAGATCCTGAACTGAAAAAGTATATTGAAAAAAAGCTAAATGAAAAAAATCGCACAAAAATTAATCTTTAACGCCATGAAAAGAAAAAAATTAAAAGTATTGGTATCCTTTCTTCTGTTGATGGTCGTGTCATGTGATGAACCGGAAACAGTGGTGACAAATTTTATACATCCTGACGGATCGATTACCAGAAAGATTGAAATGCGAAATAATGAGAATAAGTTCAAACATTCTGATCTTCAGGTCCCGTTTGATAGTTCCTGGACCGTAAAAGATTCATCTGAAGTGGATGAAAAAGGGGACACTACCTGGATTAAGAGAGCGGAAAAAACTTTCAAAAATGTGGATGAACTCAACCTGACATATAAAAATGATTCCGGGGCTAACAAAATGATTACAAGAAAAGCCATTTTTTTAAAGAAATTCAAATGGTTTAATACTGAGTACAGGTTTACGGAGAGAATTGACAAAAAACTGGAATATGGTTATCCTTTGCGCGATTATCTCAACACCGAGGAATTACATTATTTCTTTTCTCCTGATAATTTTAAGGCTGAGAAAGCTACGGGTCCTGATAGTCTGAAATATAAGGCATTAAATGATTCAATCAAAATAAAGACTGATAAATGGACAATGAAAAACCTGGTCTCAGAATGGATAGGAGAATTTTCGAAGCTGACAAAAGGGAAAGTTGGTGGAGAACTTTCCCTGGCATCTCTTAAATCGCGTGAAGATGATTTTGTGAAGATATGTGAATCCAATGAGGACAAACTGGACAGCTTGTGGGCGCATGGCATTTTACTGAGGCAGTTCATAGGAGAAACAAATGCGCTGAAATATAAAAATGAAGCCGATTCGGCTTTGGATATAGCCTCCAATAACTTCTGGATTAATTTTAAAGAATATTCCGTAAGAATATCTATGCCGGGAGATCTGACCGGAACCAATGGTTTTATTGACAGCAGTCAAATCCTGCTCTGGCCTGTAAAATCAGATTTCTTCATGACAGAGCCATATGAAATGTGGGCAGAATCCAAGATTCCAAACAAATGGGCATGGATAGTTTCAGGAATATTCCTGGTTTTTGTTCTGACAGGTGTTATAATTAAGGTAACAAAAAAAGGCTGATCAGATCAGCCTTTTTACCCCGATAAACTAAAAACTACCAACTATTAAATTACACTTTTTATCATCTTACATAATCTTTTAACATCAGCATAAGTTTCTGCCTGGTAAAGAATATTCTGCTTTTTACCGTCCCGATTTTTAATCCGAGTTCATCGGCAATCTCTTTATATTTATAACCCTCAATATGCATCCGGAACGGGATCCTGAACTCATCATTCAGTGAATCTATTGCTTTTTCTATTTCACCTTCGGAGTAATTTGACTCAGGTGAAATAAAACCCTTGTCATGCGGCTGATTAATATAATAAAGATCCCGGGTACCGTCTATTATTGTGTTCTCTTTAACATTTCTGCGGTAATTATTTATGAAGGTGTTCTTCATTATGGTAAAAACCCATGCTTTGAGATTAGTATAATCCACGAATTTATCCTTGTAAGTAATTGCTTTCAGTAATGTATCCTGAACAAGATCCAAAGCAGAATCTCGGTCCGAAGTAAGGCTCATCGCGAATCTTTGGAGATTTCCTTTCATTTCGATGAGGCTGGTGTTGAATTCAAACTGTGTCATAACTCTTCGATTTATATTGTTGAAACAAATTTAAACTCATAAATAAAGATATGCAAATCTTAATATCTTAAAATCGTTATATTCTGCCTGTTTTATAAATAATAGAAAACAGTAACGACTTTTTATATAGCTAGTTACCTTCATTTTGTTTAACTAATTATAAATATTGTATAAATAAATATTTCATGATTCTCTCTTTTCCTGTTTCGATTTTAATAATTGATTTTTTTACTCTGATAAGGTTTTATTATTATATAATTACAAAAATAAGCCTCAAATGTGATGATTAGGTTAAGAATCAGTTAAGGTTTCATTAAATACAGGTTAATATCCTTCGCGGTCTTTTATTGAACATTTAAGTTTCGTATTTTTAGGAAAAATTAAATATGGATTTCAATATCAGGTTAAATAACGGGCTGGTTTTAAAAGGGATCATTCAGAGTCCCGGTGAAAACACACGGGCCGTGATTATAATGGTCCACGGCATTGGGGAGCATATTCAAAGGTATGCAAACTGGGCCGGATTGTTCAGTAATGAGGGAATAGGCTTTGCCGGTCTTGATCTTCCGGGGCATGGTCGTTCAGATGGCAGGAGAGGCCATATAAAAAATTTTGACTGGCTTGACGAAATGATTGATATCCTTTTAAAGACATGTTACCAGACATTTCCGGGGATCCCTGTATATATTTATGGTCATAGCCTCGGGGGTGGTGTGGTCCTTAATTATATTCTCAGGAAATCTCCGAAGGTTAAGGGAGCTATTGTTACTTCTCCCTGGTTGCGTTTGGCTTTTGAACCGCCGAAGGCCAAAGTTATTATGGCATCTGTGACAAGACTCATACTTCCGGGGTTGGTTCAACCGGCAGGCCTGATTGTAAATCAAATTTCGCATGATGGGAATGTTGTTGAGAAATATAAATCTGATCCTCTTGTTCATGATAAAATATCTGTGGGTCTGTTTTATAGCGCAATGAATGCCGCTAAATACTCTCTTGCACATGCTTCGGAATTGAAAATCCCGACTTTGCTGATTCATGGCAGTGATGATCTGATATGTTCTCCGGAAGCTAGTAAGGAATTTGCAGGAAAAACTGATATGGTTGAATTAAAGATATGGGATGGCGGTTATCACGAGTTGCATAATGAACCATTCAAAGAAGAGGTTTTCAGGTATATTTTAAACTGGATAGACAGATAAAACTGGCGATGCACTTTTTTACTTTATAAATGGAACTCAGAACAACTTTCAAAATTAAACCTTCTCCTTATAAAATAACATATAAGGATCCTGTTATGTTCATAGGATCGTGTTTTTCATCATTAATCGGATCTCAGATGGAAACAGGGCACATGCCGGTAATGATGAATCCTTCGGGAACTGTTTATAATCCTGTTTCTGTATGCAATACCCTCGAAACAATTATTTCCGGCCGGGAATATAATAAGGATGATCTTTTCATGTATAACGGGACCTGGCTTAGTTTCAATCATTATACCGATTTTTCATCTGACGACTCCTCGAAGACAATTCAAAAGATCAACAGTAAGTCAAAAGAGGCATTCTCATTTCTGAAAAAAGCCAGGTTCCTGTTCATAACATTTGGAACAGCCAGGGTTTACAGGTTTAAAAAATCAGGAGATGTGGTTTCAAACTGTCATAAGATTCCTTCCGGGGAATTTGATAATGAATTGCTCTCAATTGATGAAATTGTTAAATTGTGGTCATTGCAATTAGATAAATTGCAATTACTTTTTCCCGAATTGAAAATCATTTTTACTATCAGCCCTGTAAGGCACTGGAAAGATGGTGCACATGGCAATCAGGTAAGCAAATCAGTATTGTTTCTAGCAGTTGAGGAACTCCTGAAGCATAATATTATGCCACAATATTTTCCTGCGTACGAACTGATTATGGATGATTTACGCGATTACAGGTATTATGACGAAGATATGCTGCATCCTTCATCGCTCGCAGTTAGTTATTTATGGGAAGTATTTTCAGGATGTTATATGGATAATAATACACTTAATACATGGCGCGAAGTTGTAAAAATAACAAAAGCTGTTGATCACCGGTTCAATAATGACTCAGGTTCCAAAATAAAGGAATTTGCTGAGAGGATGATTAAACAGATTTCTGATATGAATGCAAAAAATCCGGAAATTGACTTTTCATCTGAAAAAAGATATTTTCTAAGACTGGTAAAATAATTCTAATAATGAGAAATTCTTAAGTTCCCCGTTTCATAAACAGAAGAATAACAGCTTATTTTAATGAATTAATCACTTTGATAAACCCTGGAGGATCTTTTGTTATTATAAGCTTATCATACACTTTCTTTGTAAATTCTTCAGGAGAATCTGTAAGAATGATCTTTTTTAGCATCAGCGACTTCCCGATGCTGGTGAAATACCCTATCTTTCTTTCGGCAAAATCAAAAGCGCTTGAATTTACAACCAGATATTCAAATGCTTTTATTTTATGTATCTCAATTACTTCTGATGCAGGAAGTATTCCCCCTGTAAAAATTACATCGTAACCCCTTTTTTTAAGTACATATTTATAAAACAGGAAGTTATTGTCCGTAAGATTATCAGATGTATTTATCATAGCAATTGCGGGCTTCGGTTTGACCGTTGAAGGTTTGATAAGATTATCTTCGATAATAATTATCTGCTTGATGGTATTTCTGACAAATTGTTCCTGTGCTCTTGAAAGGCTGCCTGTTTGCCAAAGAATCCTGGCTTTTTCGAGAAGAGGATAAAAATTCATTGAATAAGCTTCTTCAATGCCATGTGTGCTAATGAATGGCATTAATGCTTCCTTGAATGAAAGTTCATTAAATCTGATTGCTGACATCAGGATTTTCCCGGGCTGGAAATCCTGATTAATATCATCGTGTTTGCTGCTTAATGTCATTACCTTCTGTGTAAGTTCATCCTCGTTAAGCCTGGCAATTTTAGATATTTTCAGCCCGTTACGGTTAAGGTAAGCTACATTAAGAATCTTCTTAAGCTCTGTTTCACTGTAGGTCCGGATATTTGAATCAGTTCTGTCCGGTTCAAGAATCTTGTATCTTTTCTCCCATATCCTTATGGTATGTGCTTTAATACCCGAAAAATTTTCAAGGTCTTTTATCGAAAATACGTTCAGACCATCTTCCATAGCTTTATTCTACTATTATAATTGTACAACTGATCATATCCCTTATTTAACTTAACAATCGTAATTCATGAATGTTTAACATCGTTTAATTAATATGGTTATTGTGGCTTTTAAGAGGCGGAAATTTCCTCCGAAAACTTCAGTTAATGAGATAAAATAAAATATATCCCTTATTCAGATTCCTCAACCATTATCTTTTTTACGGTTCGGGTTCCGTCGTCGAACATAATAGTTACGAGGTACATTCCCCTTTTGGGGTTATCAAGCATGATCTTTATCAGTTGCAGCGGGTCATTATATTTGATCCTGTAAATGTCCTGACCAATGATATTGGTAATCCTGACAAAAGAGATATTTTTGTCGGCTTTAATTGTGAAAATGTTATGCCTAACAGGAACCGGATAAATGGTAATATTAACGTATGATGAGTTTCTGGAAATATCATTCTGAGGCAGCGAACCAATAACATTAGTTGTATCCTTCTGTGCCTGAAGAATTAAGGTGAATACCGACAAGATAATGACGAGTAGAAATCTCCTCATAAATACCTTATTTATTTATCTCTATCAAAAACTGTGCTAAAGTTAAGCATTTATTATTTAAAATGTTCTAAAAGTAGTTTTGCTTTTTCAAGATCTTCAGGAATATCGATACCAATACTTTCCCATGAAGTCAGAGCTGTTCTTATATGGAATCCGTTTTCAATCCACCTGTTTTGTTCCAGAGATTCGGAAATTTCCAGCGGACTTCGAGCCAGCTTTGTAATTTTCTTAAGTGTTTCAGTCCGGTATGCGTAAAGGCCAATATGCTTATAATAGACATGTTTTATGGTCCATTCAGCCATTTCCACATCTCTTAAAAAAGGGATTGCTGCCCGGCTGAAATATATTGCGTCTCCAAATATGTTAAGGATAACCTTAGGCTGGTTCGGATGAAAAATGTCCTCCCCCCGTTCAACCTTCCTTACAAGCGTGGCTATCTCTACTTCAAAATCGTTGAAGCACTCCTTAATAAGATCGATCTGCTCAGGTTTTATAAAGGGTTCATCGCCCTGTATATTTATGACTATATCAATTTTATGATCAGTTTCTGCATTTATATGAGTAACTGCTTCAGCGCATCGGTCCGTTCCACTCACATGATCGGCTGAAGTCATAATTGCTTTGCCTCCAAAACTTATGACCTTGTCGAATATTCTCTTATCGTCGGTTGCTACCCAAACAAAGTCAAGCGATTTGCTTGCCTGCTCGTAAACTCTCTGGATCATGGGTTTGTCACCAATTAATGCCAGGGGCTTGCCCGGAAATCTTGATGATGCAAAACGTGCAGGTATTATACCGCCAAAATTATATTGCTGATATTCTTTCATATTGCGAAATTACGAAAAATGCATTTCCCAATGTTTCAAAAAAACCTTAAATTCGCAGCATTAGAAAAACAGGAGATGAGAGATCTGCAAAATATTAAGCAAAGGTTCGGAATCATAGGTAATTTCGACGGTCTGAACAGGGCAATAGATATAGCCGTTCAGGTGGCGCCAACAGATCTTTCAGTATTAATTACAGGAGAGAGTGGGACGGGTAAGGAAATTTTCCCACAGGTAATTCATACTTACAGCAGCAGAAAGCACGGACAATATATTGCTGTTAACTGTGGAGCAATACCTGAGGGAACAATTGACTCTGAACTGTTCGGTCATGAAAAAGGAGCTTTCACGGGAGCAACAGAAAGCAGAAAAGGATATTTCGAAGTTGCTGATGGCGGAACAATTTTTCTTGACGAAATCTCGGATCTGCCTTTGTCAACACAGGTCCGTCTTCTAAGAGTTCTGGAAACGGGTGAATTTATAAGAGTTGGCTCGTCAAAGGTTCAGAAGACAAATGTCAGGGTCATTGCAGCAAGTAATGTTGATGTACCCAAAGCCATCGATAATGATAAATTCCGGGAGGATCTTTTCTACAGGCTTAATACAGTGCCAATAAAAATACCGGCATTAAGGGAAAGGGGTGAAGATATTTTTCTTCTTTTCCGGAAATTTTCAGTTGATTTTGCTGAAAAATACAGAATGCCAGCCATCAGACTGGATTCAGATGCTAAAAATATTCTCTTAAATTATTCATGGCCTGGTAATGTCAGACAACTCAAAAATATAACTGAACAAATATCAATAATTGAAAGTGAGAGGGAGATCAATGGCACTACTCTTCATAGTTATCTTCCTGAATATGGTGGAATTAAGTTGCCTGCAATAATTAAAAAAGAAAACGATAAATCATTCTCTTCCGAACGGGAAATATTATATAAGATACTTTTCGATATGAAAAGCGACATGAATGACCTTAAAAAACTTGTATTTGACCTGATCAGAAAAGGTGATATTGATGTTTCTCTTCAGACTACAAACTCAAGAGTAATTAAGAATCTTTTCAGGGAAGCTGATAGGGGAGATGATAGTCACACTGAATCTGATGCATCACCGGTTGATCTGGCTAAACAGCATCAGGGTATGAAAGATATACAGGATACGGAAGAGGTTATTGAAGAATCTTTATCTCTGGCTGACAAAGAAGTGGAGATGATAAAGAAAGCTCTGGAAAAATACAATGGTAAAAGAAAAATGGCGGCTAATGAACTTGGTATTTCAGAACGGACCCTGTACAGGAAAATTAAGGAATATGGGATTGATTCATAAAAAAAGAATTAAAGATATATGCATAAGGATTTCAGTGGTTTTAATCCTTCTTGCAGCTGTTTTACTGGATGGATGCAAAGTATCATATTCGTTTACCGGGGCCAGTATCTCTCCTGCGGTAAAGACTTTAAGTGTTCAATATTTCCAGAACAGGGCATCGCTGGTTCAGGTTGGGCTAAGCCAGTCTATAACTGATGCGCTCATTGATAAATGCAGGAATCAGACTAATCTTCGATATGTGACCGGAATAGGTGATGTGAGTTTTGAAGGTGAAATAACCGATTATAAAACGGTCCCTCTTACAGTTGCAGCTGATGCTTACGCAGCCATGAACAGGTTCACAATAACGGTGAAAGTAAAATTTACAAATGCATTAGAACCGGAACTCAGCTTCGAACAGACATTTTCGAGGTATGCAGACTATAAAAGCAGTTTTGACCTTAGTGCTGTAGAGAAAGAACTTTCTGATCAGATTGTTACACAGCTTGTGGAAGATATTTTTAATAAGGCCTTTGTTAACTGGTAACCCGTATGAACAGAAATGAATTCTTACATATGATTGAAGATACTGTTCAGATGAATCGTCAGATGATTAGTGATGTTTATGAACTTATAAATATCTTTCCCTATTTTCAGAGTGCTCATATGATCCTTTTAAAAGGATTGCAGAACAATTCTGATGTGAAATTTGAAAGCCAGCTTAGAAATTCTGCAGTTCATATAGCAGACAGGGAGGTTCTTTATTATTTTCTTAACAGGAACTCATTAAAGGAAGCTGAACAAAGTCCTGTAATAAATGAAGAACACCCTGTTAAAGAACCCGATTATAATACTCAGCAGACTGTAATTGAATCAGCAAAAAACAGCGAAGACCTGATATATGAAATCGAAAAGGATTTTGGAGAAACCGGTGACGGGGAGGAGGGGGATAAGGATATTCTCGCTCCCGGTCATTCCATATTAATATCTTCAGAATCAGAAAATGAAGATTCTGCCGGGATAATCCTTGTGACAGATGACGACTCCTCTGATAATAATGAAAAGGTCTTTTATATGGACCCCGGGATAACAGTTCCTGAGAGCAATGACCTGCTGGAACTTGATCTTGGCGAAACACGGCAAATGATTTCTGAAGGCGAAGATAGTAACCATGAAATTTTAAAACCAGAGGATAATAATTCGAAGAGACAGCAACAGTCGGAGCTAATAGATAAATTTATCATTGCAAATCCGCGCATTGAACCAAACAGGGATAAAACAGATTACCCTGTTGACGATATTTCAAAACCTTTTATTGAAGAAACAGGCGGTTTTGTTACAGAAACCCTTGCCAGAATTTATGTCAGTCAGGGTTATTACTCGAAAGCAATAGATATTTATGAAAAATTAAGTTTGAAATTTCCGGAAAAAAGCAGTTACTTTGCATCTCAAATTGAAAAGGTTAAAGAGTTTATTAAAACATGAACAAATGGGAATTTATATTTTTGTTTCAGTATTAGTGATTATAGCATGTTTCCTCCAGATTCTGATTGTCCTGGTTCAGAACTCAAAGGGAGGTGGTCTGGCTGCTAACTTCACCTCAGCAGGTCAGTCGATGGGTATACGTAAAACCGCAGATTTTCTTGAAAAGTCAACATGGACACTGGCAGGTGCAATCTTAATATTATGTGTTGTTGCTACTGCAACAATTCCCCGGGGGACAACAGCAGAACATTCAAGAATTGAGAACCAGATAAGAAATACTGTTGATCCTAATGCAATCCCAACACTTCCGACGGCTGTTCCTCCTTCCTCTACACCACAACCAACTGGTCAGGATCAGCCAAAAAAATAGAAGTTGATTAAGTTGAATGATATCCATAAGTGTCAGTTTGTCACATACTGACACTTTCTGTTTTAAATATATATTTCTGTATATCAGATAATTATGATTATTAATTTATTTTATCCAAAAAATCTGTCATGCAAAAAGGTTTAAAATACACTTTGAAAATCAAAAATGTCATTTTTTCCAATTTGGCACAGATTATGCTTAAGGAGGAAGTCGGAAAATGATGTTTAACTTTAAAACTATATAAAATGGCACAATTGAAAGGCAAAATTTTAGCAGGAAAGGTTCTTGTGAAACCTGATGAAGCTGAAGAAAAAACAGCAAGTGGAATAATTATTCCCGATTCCGCAAAGGAAAAACCCCGTCAGGGAAAAGTAATTCTTGTCGGAGCAGCAAAAAAAGATGAAGAGATGGAAGTAAAAAAAGGAGATTCTGTTCTTTATGGTAAATATGCCGGGCAGGAGCTTTCCATCGACGGTGAAGATTACCTGCTTGTTTCTCAGTCGGACATTCTGTTTATAGCATAATTTTTAGCAAACAAATAAAAATAATAATGATATGGCAAAAGAGATTAAATTTAATATCGATGCACGTGCCCTTCTGAAAGAAGGTGTTGATCAGTTAACTGATGCAGTTAAAGTGACACTTGGTCCTAAAGGACGTCATGTAGTACTTGAAAAAAAATACGGTGCTCCCCAGATAACAAAAGACGGAGTAACCGTTGCTAAAGAGATCGAACTTTCTGATCCATTTAAAAATATGGGTGCCCAGATGGTAAAAGAGGTAGCATCCAAAACAGGGGATATGGCAGGTGATGGTACTACTACGGCTACTGTTCTTGCCCAGTCTATAATCAATGTCGGACTGAAGAACATTACTGCCGGCGCTAATCCAATGGATATTAAAAGAGGTATTGACAAAGCAGTTGAAAAAGTTGTGGCACACCTTAAAACACAGGCAAAAGTCATTGGTGACGATCTTAGTAAAATTGAACAGGTTGCAAGAATTGCAGCCAACGACGATCAGGAAATAGGAAAACTCATTGCCGAGGCTATGGGTAAAGTACATAAAGAAGGTGTAATAACTGTTGAAGAATCAAAAGGGACCACAACCTCAGTAGAAGTTGTTGAAGGAATGCAGTTCGACAGGGGGTATATCTCCGCTTATTTTGTTACAAATGCTGAAAAGATGGAAGCTGAACTGGAGAATCCTTATATCCTTATCTATGACAAAAAAGTTACTACAATGAAGGATATGTTGCCGGTTCTTGAGTCAACTGCCCAAAATGGACGTCCTTTATTAATAATATCAGAAGACGTTGAAGGAGAGGCTTTGGCAACACTTGTTGTAAACCGTTTACGTGGTTCATTGAGGGTTTGTGCCGTTAAGGCTCCGGGATTTGGTGACAGAAGGAAAGAGATGCTTGAAGATATTGCCATCCTGACAGGCGGCACAGTAATTTCAGAAGAAAAGGGACTGAAACTGGAACATACAACTCTCGAAATGCTTGGTACAGCAGAAAAAGTTACGATAAATAAAGAAAACACAACAATTGTAAACGGTGCAGGCGACAAAGAGATGATCAAAGCACGTGTAGCCCAGATAAGGCAGCAGATGACAACCACTACTTCTGATTATGACAAAGAAAAATTACAGGAGCGCCTTGCCAAATTAGCAGGTGGTGTTGCTGTTCTTTATATAGGTGCTTCTTCAGAAGTTGAAATGAAAGAGAAAAAAGACCGTGTTGATGATTCACTTCATGCAACCCGCGCTGCAATAGAAGAAGGCATTGTCCCTGGTGGTGGTGTTGCATATATTCGTGCAATGGCTGCCCTTGAAGGATTAAAAGGCGATAACGAGGATCAGACAACAGGTATTGAAATTGTAAAACGAGCAATTGAAGAACCTTTGCGCCAGATAGCTATAAACGCCGGACAGGAAGGTGCTGTCGTGGTACAGAATGTTAAATCGGGGAAAGCCGACTATGGTTATAATGCTCAAACAGATAAATACGAAAAACTATATACTTCAGGCGTTATTGATCCTGCTAAGGTTGCCCGTGTTGCTCTCGAAAATGCTGCTTCAGTGGCTGGTATGTTTCTTACTACCGAAGCGGTTGTTGTAGAGGAGAAAGAAGAAAATCCTGCAATGCCACCGCAGGGCATGGGTGGCGGAATGCCGGGTATGATGTAATATTATATTATAATTTTTTTAATTATATCAAATTTTTAAATTGTAGAGCCGGCTCTCAGAGCCGGCTCTACGTATTAATATAATGGAATCGATATTTTTATATATTTGCACCTGATTTAAAGCAAGCATATTCTATGAACAATATCCGGAATTTCTGCATAATAGCTCATATTGATCATGGAAAAAGTACCCTGGCCGACCGGTTACTTGAAAGGACCAATACCATAACCGCCAGAGAATACCAGGCACAGGTCCTTGATGATATGGACCTTGAAAGGGAGAGGGGCATTACTATAAAGAGCCATGCCATTCAGATGGAATACCTTCAAGAGGGACAGAAATATTTCCTGAATCTCATAGACACTCCCGGGCACGTTGATTTTTCATACGAAGTATCGCGTTCAATTGCTGCATGCGAAGGGGCATTGCTCGTGATTGATGCTACTCAGGGCATTCAGGCACAGACAATATCAAATCTTTATATGGCTATCGACCATAATCTTGAAATAATTCCTGTATTGAACAAAATGGATATGGCTGCTGCAATGCCCGAAGAGGTAAAAGATCAAATAGTTGACCTGGTTGGATGCAAAAGGGAGGACATCATCGAAGCAAGTGCAAAGACAGGAATGGGAGTGGACAGAATTCTTACAGATATTGTCAGTCGTATTCCAGCTCCTGCAGGTAATCCTGATGCACCACTGCAGGCTCTTATATTTGATTCCATTTTCAATTCCTTCAGGGGTATCATTGCATATTTTAAAATTGTTAACGGCACAATTCGTAAAGGCGAAAGGGTTAAGTTCGTGAGTACCGATCATGAATATAACGCAGAAGAAATAGGAGTGTTGAAACTTAAACAGGCCCCAAGGGAGAAGATGGGAACCGGCGATGTTGGTTACATTATATCAGGAATAAAAAACTCGGTTGAAGTAAAAGTTGGTGACACAATTACCCATGTAAAAAATCCGTGTGAAAAAGCAATAGCGGGATTTGAAGATGTAAAGCCTATGGTGTTTGCAGGGATTTACCCTGTTGATGCTGATGAATATGAAGATCTGAGGATATCTATAGAAAAATTACAGCTGAACGATGCTTCTCTTACATTTATTCCGGAATCATCTGCAGCACTTGGATTTGGTTTCAGATGTGGTTTTCTTGGTTTGCTTCATATGGAGATTGTACAGGAAAGGCTTGACAGGGAGTTTGACATGGATGTGATAACAACTGTACCAAATGTTTCTTATAAGGTTTATACCACACGGGGAGAAGAGATTGATGTGCATAACCCTTCAGGACTGCCCCCTGTTACAAATATTGATCGTATCGAGGAACCATATATTATCGCTCAGGTTATTACTCAATCGGAATATGTAGGTTCAATCATGAATCTGTGTATTGATAAAAGGGGGATTCTTAAAAACCAGGTTTATCTGACCAGAGACAGGGTTGAAATTACTTTTGAGTTGCCTCTTGCTGAAATTGTGTTTGATTTCTATGATAAACTAAAAAGTATATCAAAAGGCTATTCCTCTTTTGATTATTATTATTCTGGCTATCAGAAAGCTGATCTTGTAAGGCTTGATATACTGCTTAATGGTGAGATGGTTGATGCCCTGTCAACTCTTATACACCGTGGTCATGCATACGATTTTGGGAGAAGAATGTGTGTAAAGCTTAAGGAATTAATACCACGTCAGCAATTCGATATTGCTATTCAGGCTGCTATCGGTGCAAAAATCATCTCCCGCGAAACAGTTAAAGCTGTGAGGAAAGATGTTACTGCCAAATGCTATGGGGGTGATATAACACGAAAAAGAAAGTTGTTGGAGAAGCAGAAAAAAGGGAAGAAAAGGATGAGGCAGGTAGGAAATGTGGAAGTCCCTCAACAGGCTTTCCTGGCTGTCCTGAAATTAGATTAAAATTGTATAAACGACGTTGCATTTGTGGTAGAGACGTTGCATGCAACGTCTCTACAAGTCATCAGCTTAGTAATTTGTAACCTTTTCCATGAACATTCAGGATTTTAACCGAAGGGTCATTCCTGAGATATTTCCTGAGGCGGGTTATGTAAACATCCATACTCCTGGCATTAAAATAGTTGTCATCAATCCAGATTGTTCTTAATGCATAGTTCCTTTCAAGTATTTCATTTCCGTGAATGCAAAGCAATTCAAGTAATTCTGATTCCTTTGTTGTAAGTTTAATGGATTGATTCTTGTGAGCAAGTATCTGTTTAAGAGGATCAAAGGTGTAATCTCCGATGACATAAGAATTCTCCTTCTTCTTTATGGCAGTATTAACTGATCTTCTCAAAATGGCTTCTATGCGATACAGAAGCTCTTCCATGGAGAATGGCTTGGTGATATAATCATCTCCGCCGTATTTAAATCCTTCGATAACATCCTCTTTCTGGTTCTTGGCTGTAAGAAAAATTATCGGCACATTGGGATCTTTAAGGCGTATCTCTTTTGCAAGAGTCAGTCCATCCATTTCAGGCATCATAATATCGAGTATACAAAGTCCGAAATTGCCAGAAGAAAAAGCTTGCAGAGCAAGGGAGCCGTTTTCGTATAGCATAGTCTCATAATTTTTGGCAGTGAGATAATTTCTCAGCAAATTGCCAAGATTACTGTCATCTTCAGCTAAAAGAACTTTTGTGTTTTTCATGGTTTATCATTTTTTGCTGCTCTGAACGAACCATCATTTTTAAATATCCTGAGGAAGAAAAATGATGAATCTGGTACCTTTATTTACCTGGCTTTCTACCTTAATAGTACCATTGTGTTCCTCTATTATTTTCTTTACATAGCTTAATCCCAGTCCGAATCCTTTTACATTATGCAAGTTTCCTGACGGGACACGATAGAACTTATCAAAAATCCGCTTAAGGCTTTCTTTGCTTATCCCTATTCCTTTATCCTCTATGGTAATAACAATACCTTTTTTATAATTGCGTGTGGAAATCATAATGAATGGCTCATCTTTCGAATATTTAATAGCATTATCGATGAGGTTGGAAATTGAATTAAGAAAATGTATCTCATCAATCATTGCCAGCGAAATACTTGCCTGGTAATCCTTTTTTATCTGCCCGTTAAGGTTCCTGATCTGAAGTGTGAAATTCTCTATTACTTTATCAATTATGTCATGAATATCCAGTTCGACCATTTTCAGTTTTAGTTTCAGTTTTTCAAAAATTGCCATCTGGAGCACTTTCTCAACCTGAAATTTAAGACGCATACTTTCATCAGAAATGATTTTGGCCAGGTTATCGATGTTTTTATCCTTATCGGAGATTGATTTGTCAGCCATCATCTGGGAGGCCAGGGAAATGGTTGATATAGGTGTTTTAAGCTCATGAGTCATGTTGTTTATGAAATCACTTCTTATCTCCGATATCTTTTTTTGCCTGAAGATAACAATGAATGTTCCAGTTGAAAGGATAAGAAGGAGGAGGGTAAAAAGTAATGAAAGAAAGCCCAGACTCCCGATTTTTTCAAATTTATACTGACCCTCCTGGAGACAGTACAAAACTATCTGGTTCTGACTTGGAACAGGATCGTTAGGGAATAGTTGTATAATGAATTTATTTGTCCCCGGCTTATCAGTAAACCCGGGTGTTTTCCAGATATTGCCATACCGTCCTGATCTTATGGAAAACTCAAAATTAAGGTTTATTCCAACAGAATTAAGAGCTTTTCGAAGTTGTTGAGTAAGATCTTCAGGGTCAATCCTTTCTCTAATATCAGGGGTCTTCCGAAGAATTTTTTCCATTATTTTCTCAAGAAAGACTATTTTGTTGGTAACTCTTCCGGAAATTTCTGACTTGGTTATTTGGGTCGATGATTCGGTTGTCTCATCTGGCGCAAAAGAGGGCACATTTTCAGATGATATATAAATTTTGTGACCGGAACTTGTTATTGCTATTGGCTGATCAGGATTATTGAGTCCATAAGTTTCAAGAAGTGCAGAATTTGGCTGATAACCCTGAAGTTTCCTGGCCAGAGGCGAATTTGGAGGGGCAACAGCAGTAACTGAATCGGTGGAAGAAGGGTCAATATCTTCCATGATATTCTTGATTAGTTCTTTCTCCTCCAGGTTAAGGACAACAGATTCAAGGGCTTTATTAGCGTTATAACGGAATTGCTGATCAGTAATCGCAATTGCATTGCGTATCCAGTATAACTGAATAAGAATAAGTCCTGATATAGCCAGAAAAAAAAAGCTGGCCAGTAAAACAATGGTTCTCCGCTTCATACAGATACAAAAGTACTTGTATATATATTATGCCGGCACAATTTAACTTTCTTTAACACCCGGCCGGGTTTATTGAGGGTTTTTTGGGAGTATCCTGGCCCAAAGAATAAAAAAAATTAACATTTCATTAAAGTATTGTTAATTTTCAAAATTTTAGGTTAAAAGATTTTTTTGTTCGGATAACTGGATATATATTTGTAAAGGATTTGGCACGATATTTGAGCTTAAAAAATATAGAGGTTTTTTTCATAGGTTAGGTTAGTTTTAGGGTTATCAAAAACGTGGGGCTGGCAATCGTCAGCCCCTTCTTTTTTATGGTATTCCAATTTTATAATTATAGTTGAGCCAGGTTTTAAACCAGGCTCAACGGGTTTTTGGAAGAGTATTGACCTTTTTTACATTCAGATTTTTTTCTCTGGCAAAATAGTAAAGACGTTTTCTGATTATCCCTGTCTTCTTCCTTTGCAGCCAGGTCAGGTCGATAATAAAAAATGAGCCGTCTTTTAAGGCAAGCATTGCCTTTTTCTGTTTTTGAGGCATTATAAGTTCCTTAATATTATCCCACTTAAAAGAATGCTTCTTTGGCCTGAATATTCCGTATCTGAATTCAATCTTATCCGAGTCGATTGAAAAGAAGAGATCTTTCCTCTTAACTGTGGCAAAGGTGGCAATAATAGTAACAATAAAGCTGATCCCAAAGGGAGCAGCAGAGAGTATTGGTTTGATGCTCTTATGTCCAATAACAAGACTTACAATAAGAACATAAACTCCGGCCAGGAAAAAAAACGCCGCAAAAACCCATAAAAGAATTTTTCTGCTTTTTGAAAATTCCTCTTCTGAAAGATTATAATACAGGTTTTCCATAATCTATTGGATTAGGTAATGCAAATTCTTATCCTTGAAGGTATTTAAATCAATTTTGAAGACAGCATTTACAGATTCAACTTCTCTCAGGCTGGAAGCCAGCTGATCAATATTACTTTCATTTTCCGGGTCATATACCTGGAAAATATAGTCGACATTATTAAGTTTTTTGAGTAAGAAATTTTTCTCCGAGCGATTTGAGAAGAGGTTAAATATAATCCCCGGAGAACGTTTTGTGTCAGAAAACCTGCTGAATGACAATGCCTTGTCTGTTCCTTCACCAATTTTAACCGGAGATGTGTTTTTTAGAGAAATTCTGAATTTTCTATTTATTGAGAGAGAGAGCTTATAATCGGGTTCCGATGAAACTAATCCTAAAAGGATAAATTCATCTTTTTGATTCATTTTTAGTTGTACCCGTGTAATTTTTTGATTACTCTTCATTTTACATGGCCTAAACAGTTAAAGTTAAGTAAAAAAGTGATAATAAAATCCAATCAGCTAAAATTATCTTTCAGCCTTATCCATGCCTGGCTTGAAGCTTCCTGTTCAGCCTCTTTTTTTGAAGAGCCATGTCCTTCTCCCAATACTTCCCTGTCAATAAAAAGAGTTGTGGAAAATACTGATTTCTTCAGATTGAAATCATATTCTTCATTATATGTAAAAATAAGGTTCGATTTATGTTTCTGTACCCATTCAAATACCAGACTTTTATAGTCTGTATCGGTATTTACAATAACGTTAAGGTCGAGATATTTATTAAGCATATTCTTCAGGAACAGTTTTTTTGTTTTTTTAAATCCTTTATCAAGGAAGACTGACCCGATAAGTGCTTCCAAAGCATCACCGTAAAGATTCTTTGTCTGATGTGTTGAATTAATGTTGCTAATTAGTATCTTGTTGATTCCCATTGAAATGGCGAGTTGATTCAGGACGTCGCGGTTCACGATCCGGGATCGGATCTTTGTGAGGAATCCCTCGTTTGCATCGGGGAACTTTACGAACAGGAAATCAGAAAGAATGGCATCCAGTACAGCATCTCCAAGATACTCCAGCCTTTCATTGTTAACTTTTTTACCGTTTGGAAGTGTTAAAGAGGCTGACCGGTGAATAAAAGCTATTTCATATAACTGGAGATTACCAGGATTAAATCTCAATAGTTTTTTCAGGCGGACTTTAAATTCCTGTTCGTCAAGCAAGTACGTACCATTTATTCTTTTCCTGAATAAGGACACTAATTTTGAGCTTTTTTTATAATGATAGATGCATTATGTCCGCCAAAACCAAAAGTATTACTTATTGCGACATTAACTTTTCTATGCTGGGCTTTATTAAGGGTTAAATTAAGTTTCTGATCAATATCAGGATCAGGCACTTTGAAATTTATTGTTGGGGGAATAATGTCGTGAACAACTGCCATTATCGAAGCAATAGCTTCTGTAGCACCAGCTGCGCCAAGCAGATGACCGGTCATCGATTTTGTTGAACTTATATTGAGTTTATAGGCGTGTTCTCCAAAGACACTCACTATAGCCTTTATTTCGGAGATATCGCCAAGCGGGGTTGCTGTGCCATGGACATTTATATAATCAATATCTTCCACTTTCAGAGAAGCATCCTCAACTGCAAGTTTCATAACACTGCGTGCACCGAGTCCTTCAGGATGAGGAGCGGTGACATGAAAGGCATCGGCAGTTAATCCGGTCCCGACCAATTCTGCATATATTTTTGCACCCCTGGCTTTTGCATGTTCGTACTCCTCTACAATAAGTGCTCCTGCACCTTCGCCCAGGACAAATCCGTCGCGGGTCTTATCGAAAGGTCTCGAGGCTGTTTTAAATTCATCATTATTAGTTGACAAAGCCTGCAATGCATTAAAACCTCCAATACCGGGTTCATTGATACTTGCTTCTGATCCGCCCGTAACGAAAACATCTGCTTTTCCCCAGCGTATATAATTCACTGCATCTATAATCGAATTTGTGGAAGATGCACATGCTGAAACAGTTCCGAAGTTTGGCCCCATGAAGCCATATTTAATGGAAATATGGCCAGCGGCAATGTCGCCAATCATCTTGGGGATGAAAAAAGGACTGAAACGGGGGGTCCCATCTCCCAGAACATAATCTTTGATAGCCAGATAAAAGGTTTCAATACCCCCTATGCCTGAAGCCCATATAACACCAACCCTGTCCTTATTAACTTTTTCAAGGTTTAATCCTGAATCAACGACTGCCTCATCAGTGGCAATTAATGCATACTGAGAAAACAGATCCAGTTTGTTAGCTTCTTTTCTGTCAAAATACTTTTTTGAGTCATAGTCTTTTAATTCACATGCAAATTTGGTCTTGAATTTTTCAGTATTAAAGCGGGTAATCATCACTGACCCGCTGATACCATTTTTTAATCCTTCCCAATATTCATGCAAATTATTACCTAATGGAGTTAATGCTCCAAGACCTGTAACTACAACTCTTCTCATAAATGGGGTTTTATCAATGCAAACTATTTTGCATTCTCCTCAATGTACTTGATAGCATCACCAACTGTGCCTATGGTTTCTGCCTGATCATCGGGAATACCGATATTGAATTCTTTTTCGAATTCCATGATTAACTCAACAGTGTCAAGAGAGTCAGCACCTAAATCGTTGGTGAAACTGGCTTCAGGAGTTACTTCTGATTCGTCTACTCCAAGTTTATCAACTATAATCTCTTTTACTCTTGTGGCAATGTCCGACATAATAATAAATTTTAATTAATATTAGATTATGAACCATGCAAAGAAATATATTTGTCCCATATTTTTCAAGAGATTTGGTGTTTTTTTATTTAGGCTACTGTTTAATATGTTGATAATTAGAAAAATAATCTTATTTTAAGGGATTCTTATAATCAATCAGCAAAAACACTAATTATCAAATAATGAGGAATATAGCAATTTTGTCTTCAGGGTCAGGTACCAATGCAGAGAATATAATTAATTACTTTTCGAACAAAAACACAGCACAAGTTACACTGATTTTATCAAATAAGCGTCAGGCAACCGTTCTAAAAAGAGCTGAAACACATAATATAAGAGCTGTTTTTTTCGAACGCAAGGAATTTTATGTCACCGGGAAAATATTACGATACCTTTCATTGTACAAAATCGATTTTATTGTTCTGGCAGGTTTCTTATGGCTTGTCCCTGAAAATATTCTTGATCAATATCCCCGGCGCATTATTAATATTCATCCTGCCTTATTGCCGGGTTATGGAGGGAAAGGCATGTATGGAGAAGCTGTTCATAAGGCGGTGATCAATAACCATGAGACAGAATCGGGCATCACAATTCATTATGTTAATAAGTTGTACGATAAGGGAGATATAATCTTTCAGGCAAAATGTAAAGTGGATCCCACAGATACTCCCGAATCACTGGCAGAAAAAGTTCATGCCCTCGAATATCTTCATTTTCCACAGGTAATAGAGGATCTTGTGGTAAAACTTCCTGATTTTTTAATTGAAGGTCCCCAGGAGGCTTAAAACAACCCTTCTGATCTTTTCAAACTTTGCCACATTCTCTTCAGATATGGGTTCAACAGGAGGGGCATCGACTTTCAACGGGTCAACAGGAGTGCCATTAAGATAAAACCTGAAATCGAGATGAGGGCCGGTTGAAAGGCCGCTTGTACCTACGAAACCTATGATATCACCCTGTTTGACGAATGCACCCGGAGTGACTCCCTCTCCGAACCTGCTGAGATGTAAATAGGCTGTTTCATAAACACTGTTATGCCTTATCTTCACCATTTTACCTGAACCGTTTTCGGTAGTGGCTGAAATAATCTTTCCATCACCTACAGCATGCACAGGTGTACCCACGGGTGCTGCATAATCAACGCCATAGTGCGGTCTGCGTATTCTCAGAATAGGATGCATCCTGCTTGAAGAATAACGGGAACTGATCCTCGTAAACTGGAGAGGAGCTTTTAAAAATGCTTTCCTCAGACTCTTTCCGTCAACATCAAAATAACTCTCTTTTCCATCCTGGATGAAAGGGACAGCTGTGACCGTGTACCCCGATGAATTGAATTGCGCTCCGTAAATCCTGCCTGCTCCCAGCGATTTTCCCTCAATTGAGAGTTCCTCATATATCACCTTAAAACTGTCACCTTTCTGTAATCCGAAAAAATCTACGGTCCATGCAAAAATATCAGACAATTCGACTGCGAGAGAAGGATGCAAGCCTTTTGCTATCATAGCATCCCAGAGTGATGTTTCAATTGTAAGCGAGGCGTATTTTATTTCACTCTGTAACGGTTTCCTGATCTGAGTAATATTTAATGAATCATTAAAACTGAACACATAACAGGTTGTCGGATCGTGTTCGTAGACAAGGTATCTTGCTCTTGCTGAACTGTCTTTATCGCAGAAGAGGATATAGTTATTACCTGATCTTATTTTTCTCACATCAAAAACGTCTCTCGAGTTTCTTATTGTCTGATCAATCTCCTGCATGCTTACACCATTTTTAAGCAAAATATCAGAAATAAATCCGTTAGGTTTGATATGGCCCGAAACCAGATCGAATGAATCGGCAGGGATGCCATACATAAAAACAGGACTGGAAATTTGCTGAGTGGCACTTGTGTCTGAGGCAACTGAAACAGGTTCAGTTTTGGTATTATCTGAATGAGTACAGGAAATAAAAAGAAGAACGAGCAAAATATATATTATAACTTTCAGGCGGTTGAGCATTATTTTTTTAGATTTTAATAACTATGTTTACGATTCTGTTAGGGACTACAATTATTTTGGAAGGAGTAGCAGTTC
>CAYUQR010000006.1:0-3106 GCA_964446825.1 uncultured Rikenellaceae bacterium | reverse complement strand
ACTATGTTTACGATTCTGTTAGGGACTACAATTATTTTGGAAGGAGTAGCAGTTCCGATCCATTTTTTTGCCCTTTCATCGGCCAGTACGGCTTTGATTATCTCCTCCCTGGAATAGGTTATGGGCAGCAAGATGTTAAACCTTGTTTTACCGTTAAATGATACCGGGTATTCAAAAGTGTCTTCTTTTAAATATTCCTCATTGAATTCGGGCCAGGGCTCATACGCAAGTGATTTATTATTTCCCAGGAGATGCCATAATTCTTCCGCCATGTGTGGTGCGAAAGGAGACAGAATCCTGATAAATGTATCAGCAGTTTCAACGGTTACCTTTCCTTTCCTTGTGGCAAGGTTAATAAAAATCATCATAGCGGAAATAGCAGTATTGAACCGGAGGTTCTCGATATCTCCCTCCACTTTTTTGATTACCTGGTGTAAGCCCTTTAATACCTCGGTATCTTCTTCTCCCCTGACAATATTATCAGGATTTGAAAGAAACCTGAATGCTCTGCCCAGGAAACCGAATACCCCTTTAACCCCTTTGTCATCCCATGGTTTAGTTACGTCGAGGGGGCCCATAAACATCTCATAAAGTCTCAGAGAATCAGCTCCGTATTTTGATGTTACGTCATCCGGATTAACAACATTTTTGAGTGACTTTGACATCTTGGCCACTATCTGTTTCAATTCGGCACCTGTCTCTTTATGATAATATTTATTATCCTTTTCTTCCACGAGATCGCCTGATACTTTGGAACCTGATTCGGTTTCATAAGCAAATGCAAGAATCATTCCCTGGTTAAAGAGTCTCTGATAGGGTTCGTCGGTAGATACAATCCTGAGATCAAACAATACCTTGTGCCAGAAACGGCTATACAAAAGGTGAAGAACAGCATGTTCTGCACCCCCGATATAAAGATCAACAGGCATCCAGTATTTTTCTTTGGCCGGATCGAAGATAAGTTTGTCGTTTTTCGGATCAATAAATCTCAGGTAATACCAGCACGACCCTGCCCACTGAGGCATTGTATTGGTTTCCCTTCTTCCCTTGCGTCCATTTTTATCAGTTACATTAAGCCATTCATCTGAGTTGGCAAGAGGCGATTCCCCTGATTCTGAAGGGAGGTATTTTTCCAGTTCCGGAAGTTCGAGCGGGAGTTCATTATCATTCATAACGGAAACCTCTCCGTCTTCCCAGTGGATAACCGGGAATGGTTCGCCCCAGTATCTCTGCCGGCTGAAAAGCCAGTCACGAAGCTTATAATTTACCCTGAATGTTCCGAGATTTTTTGATTCGAGCCATTGTGTTATTTGTTCAATGCCTGCCTCTTTATTCAGCCCGTTAATATCGATCCCCGTAGATTTATCTGCCGAATTGATATACTTCCCGTCCTCTGTCCAGCATTCATTGCCCTCAAGGATTCTTTTTCTCTGTTCCGGATCATTTACATCGGGGTCCTGGATGCAGGTTATCGGAAGACTAAATTTCTTTGCAAATTCAAAGTCCCTTGTATCATGGGCAGGTACCGCCATAATTGCTCCAGTGCCGTATCCGGTAAGTACATAATCGGCTACCCAAATCGGTATTGGCTTCTTATTAACAGGATTAATGGCAAACCTGCCGGTAAATACTCCGGTTTTTTCCTTTGCCAGATCAGTACGGTCAAGATCGGATTTCAACGAAGTAGCTTTTATGTAATCGTTAACCCTGTTTTTATATTCTTTTGTTGTTATTTCTTCAACGAACGGATGCTCTGGAGCTATTACCATATACGTTGCTCCGAACAAGGTGTCGGGACGTGTGGTAAAAACTGTCAGATTCTTGTTCAGCCCTTCAATAGCGAAATCGACTTCTGCTCCTGTTGAGCGACCGATCCAATTCCGTTGCATATCTTTTATTCCTTCCGGCCAGTCAAGCTTATCTATCCCTGCCAGAAGCCTCTCGGCATATAACGGTATTCTTAACATCCACTGTTTAAGATTCTTTTTTTCGACCCTGTTGCCGCATTTTTCATGCAACCCGTCATTCAGAACCTCTTCATTCGCACAGACTATCCTGCAGCTCGGACACCACCAGACCAGGGCATTATCATAATATGCAAGCCTTTTGGAATCGATGAATTTAGTTATGACAGCCTTACCCTGTTTGCTGATTGCATCTGGTATTTCCAATTCTGAAACAGGTCTTCCTTTCTGTAAATTATGGTCGAACCATGTATTGTAAAGGCGTATGAAGATCCATTGGGTCCATTTGAAATATTTTGGATTGGTGGTATTGATTTCCTTATCCCAGTCATAACTGAGGCCGAGTTCTTTTATTTGTCTTCTGAAAGTATCACAATTCTTGTTGGTAGTCACTGATGGGTGGGTACCTGTTTGTATTGCATATTGCTCGGCAGGAAGTCCGAAAGCATCCCACCCCATTGGATGGAGTACATTGAATCCCTTCATTCTCTTATACCTGCTGAAGATGTCGGTTGCAGTGTATCCCTCAGGATGACCTACATGCAGACCTGCCCCGGAAGGATAAGGGAACATATCGAGGATATAGCATTTTTTCGGATTTGTTAAATCTTCAGGAGTTTTGAAGGTCTTATTGTCTTCCCAGTATCTCTGCCACTTCTTTTCAATTTCGTGGAAATTATAGTCCATCTTGAATGTTACTTGATAAGTTTCTTATTTTGAGTCTGAAGTCCGTCTTCCTCATAAAGTCTGCAAAAATAGAAAATCTTTAGCAAATATCACTGAAGGAAATGTATTATGTATTATAGGCGATAGCCGATTCAATAAGTCGCAGATCTAAAATCTCTGGGATAATGACAGGAATAAAGTTAGTATTTGGGTAAAATTCTCTGTTTAACCTCTGTGTGCCTCTGTGTAATCTCTGTGGAACTCTGTGTAAGTTCTTTTTCATTTATGGCTCTGATATCTTCTTTGTATTCTTTTAAGTTTAATATTTTAAATAACTTAATTAATTGTAAAAATGGTCTTTTGGTTATACTTTTGCGGTATTGATCCGGTCCCGTAGTTCAATGGATAGAATGACAGATTCCGGTTCTGTTGGTTGGGCGTTCGAGTCGCCCCGGGATCACAACATTAGTGTCGGC
>CAYUQR010000005.1:41380-134889 GCA_964446825.1 uncultured Rikenellaceae bacterium | reverse complement strand
CTCATATGCACTCCCCAACAACGGTTGTCATAATCCCTGATGTACAAAAAAATTGCATGGGGACTCGGAATGACATGACAATTTGGTGGTTACAGGGGGGGGTGAAGAAATGGCGATTCGCAGATAAATGTCTCTGTTATTCAGATTTGTGTTGCGAATCGCCACTTCTTCACCCCCATATACTTCTAAACAACCCTGTCATCCCGAATCCCGCTTCATGCGGGATGAGGGATCTCCTTCACTTATCCTGATAGTCACCTGGAACATTTATTTCAAAAATCAACTGCTAAGCCTCTCATTAACAAGAGAATGCAGTAGATTGATATTAATGTCAGATCCTTCCAGGATGATATCAGCCCTGTTATACCAGGTTTCGCGATAAGCAAGTTTTTTTTCTATAAAACCAAGGATACTGTTGCTATCTAAATTTTTTATTAAAGGCCGTTCTCCGGTCGATTCAGAAAGGCGTTTTTTAAGCTGAGCTGATGTAAGTTTCAAATAGACGGTCAGCCCGGTTGCAAGCATATAATCCATATTATCACTATGGCATGGGGTACCTCCACCTGTTGATATTACAGTGTTTTTTTCATATTCCAGGTTTTTAAGAACATCAGCCTCAATATTCCGAAAATAGTCTTCACCATGCTTTGAAAAAAGCTCCGGGATAGTACACCCTGACTGTTCTTCAATTTTTTTGTCGAGATCAACAAACGACCAACCCAGACGAGAGGCCAGTTTTTTACCTGCCGTGGTCTTTCCGCTTCCCATAAAACCTATGATATATATTGTCTGGTTCCTGAGCATCATAACTCCAGCTTCATCTGTGCAGGATCATCATTTACAGGAGTATGGAAAGGTTCTTCTTCCAAGATGGTTTCCTCATCCGGAATATCAGCTTCTTTTTTAACAACAGGTTCTATTTCCAGTATATTATCCACCATAAAACTGGTGATTCTTTTCCCTTTTGCCTTATAGCTTTTTACTCCTATGAATTCGGCCACTTCAATAATCTCTGTCTCCCTGTTCTTATGTTTCCCTCCAAAATGAATTTCAAAACGGGGATATTCAACTTCCGTTATGCTGAGAAGTTTTGATTCGGGATCGTCGTTTATGAAACACTGGGGTTTCTCCGATTCTTCTATTGTAAACCTTTTAACGTAGTAAAACTTCTGCTCTGCATCCCAGTATACAGCTGAATAGACCTTCCCTTCCCTGAATTTTTCAATTATCAGGATATTATCTTCAAAATGGCTTGAGAGATCAAAACCGGCAATCCTGAAATATCCGTTTTTCGTAATAACAAGTATTTTATCGTCAGCGCTGAATTCGCCCAGGAAGGTCCCCCTGCCGTCAACATTAAGCCTGAATACAGCATCATCGAACCAGATTTTCCTTCCGCCAAGGGTTGAAAGCCCTTTTTCTTTCAGGCTTATTTTTTGAACGGCATTCTTCGTCAGAATGTTCCCCATCGACGATTTGCCTTTAATGGTCATTTGCCCGAAATCAAACTCAAAGACAAGTTTCTTGAGCCTGGCCTTTGGTTTATGATGAACTTTTATAACCTCGGCCTCCCCATTCGGGTTAGCACTCAGGTAAACAATTTTTGTACCTGGTTTACCTCTTGTCAGATCATATTCCTTATCACGTGTAAGTCCCGATATGGCGCATCTCTTTGCAAGCAGCGGGCCATCTTTCCCATCCTGGTAAACAATATTATATATTGTACGTTCATCATTTTTAAGAAAGACCTGGGCATACAGGATATCGTTCCCCACAAAAACTTTTTCTGCAACCTTTGTTATCAGGTATACTCCATCTTTCCTTATAACAATTACATCATCAATATCTGAGCAGTCGCTGATGAATTCATCTTTTTTCAACCCGGTGCCTACGAAGCCTTCCTTATAGTTTATATATAGTTTTGCATTGTTGGCTACAACTTTTGTGGCTTCAATGGTGTCAAAACTTCTTATCTCAGTCCTTCTGTCTTTTCCCTTTCCGTATTTTTTCTTTATCTGCCTGAAATAGTTAACAGTAAAAGGGATAATGTTTCCGAGATGATTTTTAACCTCTTCAAGCTCAGTCTCTATATCTTTAATATGTTCCTCAGCCTTCTTAACATCATACTTCGATATCCTTTTGATTTTTATTTCAGTAAGCTGGATGATATCCTCTCTTGTGACCTCCCGCAGTAAAAGTTTTTTGAACGGATCGAGACCTTTGTCAATGGCTTCAATGACTGCCTCCCATGTTTCGCATTCCTCAATATCGTGATATATTCTCTCTTCGATGAATATCTTTTCCAGTGAGGACATATGCCATTCTTCTTCAAGTTCGCTTTTCCTGATCTCAAGTTCAGATTTCAGAAGGGCAACAGTTCTGTCAGCGGAATGCTTAAGTATGGTACTTACCCCCATAAATGAAGGCTTATCGTCGACTATAACGCAGGTATTGGGTGAAATGGAATATTCACAATCGGTAAGAGCATATAATGCATCGATTGTCTTGTCAGGTGAAACACCGGGGAGAAGATGTACAACTATCTCAACATTAGCCGAAGTGTTATCATCTATTTTCCTGATTTTGATCTTTCCTTTTTCGTTAGCCTTAATTATTGATTCAATGAGAGTTGTGGTTGTTTTACCAAAAGGTATTTCAGTGATTATAAGGGCTTTTTTATCTAATTTTTCTATCTTTGCCCTTACCTTTATCACTCCACCCCGTTGTCCGTCATTGTATTTCGAAACATCAACCATGCCGGCTGTAGGGAAATCAGGATAAAGGACAAAATCCTTTCCCTGCAGGTAATCGATGGAAGCATCGATAAGTTCATTGAAGTTATGTGGCAGTATCTTAGATGCGAGTCCGACAGCGATACCCTCTCCACCCAGTGCAAGAAGTAAAGGAAATTTCACAGGAAGGGTGACCGGTTCTTTGTTTCTTCCGTCGTATGATGATTTCCATTCAGTTATCTTATGGTTGAATACGACTTCGAGTGCAAATTTAGAAAGTCTGGCTTCAATATACCTGGGAGCGGCAGCTCCATCGCCTGTCAGAAGATTGCCCCAGTTGCCCTGTGCTTCAACAAGCAGTTCTTTCTGACCGAGCTGAACAAGAGCATCACCTATTGAGGCATCGCCATGGGGATGAAACTGCATTGTATGCCCGATGATATTTGCTACTTTGTTATACCGGCCATCATCCATCCTCTTCATTGAATGAAGGATACGCCTCTGAACCGGCTTTAACCCATCGTGCAGATGAGGGACAGCTCTTTCAAGTATAACATACGATGCATAATCGAGGAACCAGTCCTGGTACATGCCCGACAGGGCGGTGACGGTATGAAGTGCCAATGGACCTTCAGGACTCTTTCCTGTCCCTTCCGTATTGCTGATATCAAGTTCTTCTTCCATAAACAAACCGGTACTCCTTATAAAAACAACCCTGTTACTTTTCCTCTTCTACTTTATCTTCTTCAATCCTGAGGTTTTCAATTATAAAATCCTGCCTGTCAGGCGTATTCTTCCCCATAAAAAATTCAAGAAAGCCATTTACAGAATCATTTTTCTTCATCCTTACCGGTTCGAGCCTCATATCTTTACCAATGAAGTGTTTGAATTCATCGGGAGAAATCTCTCCCAGTCCCTTGAAACGGGTTATTTCGGGGTTTGGACCAAGGGCGACAATTGCTTTTGCTTTCTCTTCAGCTGAATAACAATATCTCGTCTCTTTCTTATTTCTTACCCTGAAAAGGGGTGTCTGCAAAATATATACATGTCCCTTTTTTACCAGGTCGGGAAAGAACTGCAGGAAAAATGTGAGAAGAAGCAGCCTGATATGCATCCCGTCTACGTCGGCATCGGTTGCAACAATCACATTATTATATCTCAGATTTTCGATCCCGTCTTCAATATTCAGGGCTGCCTGCAAGAGGTTGAACTCCTCGTTCTCATATACGATCTTTTTTGTCAGACCGAATGAATTCAGTGGTTTACCACGAAGACTGAACACAGCCTGTGTTTCCACATTTCTTGATTTGGTTATTGAGCCGCTTGCAGAATCTCCCTCGGTAATGAAGATTGTGGAATCAAGTTTGTTGTCGTCATTACCATTATAATGGATCCGGCAATCTCTCAGCTTCTTATTATGTAGACTCACCTTTTTTGCCCTGTCCCTGGCAAGCTTCTGTATTGATGATATGGCTTTCCTCTCCTTTTCCGAGTCCTGAATCTTTTTAAGAATTATCCGGGCTGTTTCGGGGTTTTTATGAAGATAATCATCTAATTGTTTCTTTATGAACTCGCTGATGAAATTTCTGACAGATGGACCGGATGGGCCCATATCCTTTGATCCAAGCTTAGTCTTAGTCTGCGATTCAAAGATAGGCTCTTCAACTTTTATGCTAATAGCAGCTATGATCGATGATCTTATGTCTGACGGATCATAATCTTTCCTGTAAAAATCGCGGATAGTCTTTACTATTGCTTCACGAAAAGCCAGCAGATGTGAGCCACCCTGGGTGGTGTTCTGCCCGTTTACAAAGCTGTAATAATCTTCGCCATATTGCAGTCCGTGTGTAAATGCTATTTCGATGTCCTCTCCGATAAGGTGAATGATCGGATACAGACCTTCCTTAATCATGTTCTCATTCAGCAGATCAACCAGTCCGTTACGCGAAAAGAATTTATTCCCGTTAAAATTTATTATCAGTCCCGAGTTGAGGTATACGTAGTTTTTAATCATGGTATCTACGTATTCCGATATGAAATAATAGTTGCCAAACATATCCTCATCGGGCTGAAAGATCACCTCAACCCCATTCTCTTCTGTGGTAGGCACCAGGGGATGATCTTTCACAGTAATGCCGTGCTCAAATTCACTTACTTTTAGCTGGCCATCACGCATTGACCTTATCACAAAGCTGCTTGACAAAGCATTAACTGCTTTAACTCCAACGCCATTAAGCCCGACTGATTTTTTAAAGGCTTTTGAATCATATTTGGCTCCGGTATTCATCTTTGATACGGCATCGAGTACTTTTCCAAGTGGTATACCACGTCCATAATCGCGTACCCTGACCTCCTTGCCGCTTATTGAGACATCGATCTTTTTGCCATACCCCATCATATATTCGTCGATGGCATTGTCCATCACCTCCTTAATCAGAACATATACTCCGTCGTCCTGGGAAGAACCGTCGCCCAGTTTCCCTATATACATACCAGGTCTGAGACGGATATGCTCCCGCCACTCTAAGGTTCTTATATGTTCTTCTGAATATCCAACTGACATCTTGCAGAATTTTGCGCAAATATAACTAATTAGAGGTGCCGTTAGTTGTTAATTTTTCAACAATCGATATTAATTTATGTATGCCAAAAAATCACAAAATGATTGCTGCTAAAATATTTAGTTGATTAATTGAGGATTACAATGGAAGGAAATATGTTGATAAATGCTGTAAGTTAATGTGGAGATTCTTCGTCCGCCAGTCGGTGGACTCAGAATGACAGCTCATTTTTGGTCTGGGGAGGGAGAATAAATTAATAAGTGTTCCTAATAAACTTATTAATTCTCAAGCCCTGCATTCTTCCTTAAATTATCTATCACTTTGTCGGTCTTGTTATTCTGTATCATCATGAACAAATAAACCGGTATTCCTATCAACATAAGGATAAAACCGTACATCACCACTTTAGCTCCTGTTCCATAGATTGCATAGATGGAATATGCAAAAGCCAGCAATGCCACAAAGGAATTCTTTAAAAAATTGAAAAAATTAAAATCCTTTGAATGGGTCTTTAAGAGAATTATGTCGGCTGCTGCTGAGAAAGCATAAGCAGGCAGGAATGACAAAGTTGCAAGCAGGAGCATAAAGTTGAACGCTGCAGTTAATGAGAATGCATAGTTTAATGTCAGAAGAATATTTGCTGCCACACCGCTTATTATAAGTGAAGCAACAGGTGTTTTGAATTTTGGATGTACTTTCCCGAATATTCCGGGGAATAATTTATCCTGTGAGGCACCATACGCACTTCTGGCAGTAGTAAGTACCCAGCCTGAAGTAGCACCAAGAGCCGATATTATTGCACCGGCGGCAATGAAATTACCACCCCAGGTTCCTCCTGTTGCCTTGTTTATAATATCGGCCAACGGAGCCTTTGATTCAGCCAGTGTGGCCTGGTCAAGGACCCCCATACCAACTACTGAAACAGTAATATAAACCAGTGCCGCAATTAAGGTACCTATTATGGTACTTCGCTTAATATTTTTTTTCGGGTTTTTAATTTCTCCTGCAGGCACTGTTGCACTTTCAATCCCTACAAAAGCCCATAATGCTATTGCAATTGCTGCAGGAAGAGTGTCCATTCCGGAAACACCGGGCGCTGAAACGGTTTTTAGCATTTCGGGATTAAAATGTAAAGCAGCAAGTACAACGAATACCACCAGGGCACCTACTTTCAATATTACAGTCACAATGCCAACAATTCCGGCACCCTTTACTCCAAGAATATTTATAACAGTAAAAAACCATAATGCACCGGAAGTTATTAAAAAAGCAAATACCGGGGTGTTTGAACCGGGAACGAAGTATGTAAAATACATCATAAATGCCGTTATTATGGCAGCATTCCCCACCCAGGCACCAATCCAGTATGTCCATCCTATAAGAAATCCGGCAAAGTCACCAAAGGCAGCCCGTGTATAGACAATGGGCCCGCCGGTTTTGGGGATTGCTGTTCCAAGGCTGGCAAAACTAAGTGCAATAAGCAAAGAACCAACGGATGTTATCACCCAGGCAATAATTGCGGTTTTCGGATTTGATGCAACTGCCAGGGATGCTGCGGAGGTAAATATACCCGAACCAATACAGTTGCCCACTACTATGGCGATTGCCGCTGCAAGACCAAGCTCTCTCTTTAATTGCGTCTTTTCCGGACTCTGAAATTCATTGATCTTGCTCATATTTTATATCACTGGTTGTTAAAAGTATTTACAAGTATAGAAAATTAGTTCAATAAATATTCAATTTGCTTTCTTTGTTTACTCCAGTATTCCCATCTGCTTCATCAGAAAAACGGCATTCATTTTTTGTGTTATCCCGTTATGAAGTTTATAGTCAAACATAATGTTTTGTCCGTCAATTTCAATCTCAAAACACTTGTTGATGATTTTCCCGGGGACTGCAGTCTCAAGTTTGCAAAGAGATGTATCATGAGTAGCAATTAGCCCGGTTCCTCCATGAGCAATAATTTTCAGGAGAAATAATTTAGACCCTGAGCTTTTATCTTCCGAATTTGTGCCCTTGAGTATCTCGTCAAGAATCATAAACACCGGCTCTTCATTCTCAACTTTTGATTTTAGAATTTTAAGCCTCTTGAGTTCAGCATAGAAATATGATTCATTGTCTGATAATGAATCAGTTGTTCGCATGCTTGTAAAGAGTTTTACGGGACTGAAACTCATTTCAGATGCACATACAGGTGCGCCGGTCATACCAAGAATATAATTAACAGCCACAGTACGCAAAAATGTGCTCTTCCCGGCCATGTTTGCCCCTGAGATAATACATACTGTCCCCTTTTTTTCAAGCACGAAGTCGTTGCAGACCCTCCTCTTTTCGTCTATCAGCTGGTGTCCCATGCTTTTTGCCTGTAACATTATTGAATTGTCAGATATTACCGGGTAAACAAATTCCGGATTATTGAAAGCATAGTTGCCCAGACTGATATAAGCGTCTATACGGCCAACCATATCCAGCCATACAGGGAAAAGGTCCCTGTACTCCGATTTCCATTTTTCAAGCCTGTAAATACTCTGATAATCCCATAATAAAAACCCATTCAGAATGAAGCCTGCAAAAATATTCATTCTGCTGTCAAAAGCATGGATCAGATCTCCAAGCTTTTTCACGGATACAGCTGCAGATGTTTTCTTCCCGATAATATTGAATTTAATCTCTTTTAATCCTTGCGAGCTAAAAGATTCTTTCTCAAATGCTTTAAGCAATCCCTTCATCGACGATAAATAGTTGTACTTCTTTGTCAGTGAATTATGAATTTCATTTGTTTTCTTTAATCCAATAGCTATATAAAAAAGATCCAGAAGGAATATCATCGTAAAAAAAGGATATGGCAAAATGCCCGCTACAGTAAGGAAGAAAGTGGCCAATGCAATTACAGGAAGGGTAAAAATAATGGATTTCTTTAGAAATGAAGACTTTACAACTTCGCTTTCACTCATCCATTCAAGAAGGCCTGATATCTCTTCTTTTTTAAGAGGTGTCTTCATACCTGAGGCCATAAACTCCTGTCTCCAGTTCTCTTTTAAAGCAAGTTCTCTTATGGTTTGCTGACGCGATGCTATTTCCGGTGAAAGGATATAAGGATCTGTCAACCATTCAGCAAGTATATCCCTTCCATATTCCGTAACTGTCCTGTTTATATATTGAAAAAGCGAATTGTTCCCAAACATATCCACATCATATGAAAAATCATGGTGGATATCTGTATATAAATTTCCGGGGTTGAAAGCCGAAAGATCATCAGAAAGAGCATTTGCTTCGTTCTGATTTATTATTGCAATGTTTCCCAGGAAATTTTTCTTTTCTGCATGATTTGAAAATATTTTCAGTACCCAGAAAAACAGACCTGAAATAACAAACAAAAGAAATAATCCTGTAAAAAGACTCCTTGTGAATCCGTACCATATCAATGCGATACCGCCGATAAACAGAACCAGCCTTGCCACCGAAAGAAGCAGAAGAAGACTGTCTTCCTTTGATTCAAGAGTCCTGAAACGCTTGCCTGTTGTCAGGTATCTTTCAATATATAAATCCTTTCCCATTTTCATACAGTTAAAGCTATTACCTTAATTACACTTCTTGTATTATAAAAATCACTGCCTTTCATGTCAAAATCCCATATCCATTCATCCTTAAGACTACTTTCAGGCAAATCGGTCATGAGAGTTGTATTTGTCTTTTTTCCCCCGCTTTTATTTGTGACGACTTCAGCATAGTCGGTAATAATTACTGATTTATGTTTCTTCAGAAAAGTGATATGTCTTTTTTGTATTTCAGACCTGAAATTATTGAATTCCTCATCACTGACTTTGACATGTTTACTGAGAAAATCAGTAATCCGCGACTCAAGCTGTGTAAGAATATTAAGAGATATTACCAGTCCCGGATCAGAATCGGGCTTAAATTCAGGTATCATGATATCTGATAATGAATGCTTCTTTTTAAATACCGAATGGCTTCCTGCCTTATTCCATACTTCCAGAATAAGGCCTCCTGTGGCGTCAAGCTCAACCAGTTCAACATTTGGAATACCTGCTGTCTGTTTATGGATGTCGGGGGGATGAACAATATCAACCAGGGTAACTCTTAATGAACGTTCAAGCATCTCAGCAAGAGGGAGGTCAAGAAGCCAGCCACTGCCTATAACAGTTACATGCGACGGGTTGAAAATATCCAGGGCCCTGATTATAAAATTTCTGCAGTGTTCAAGATGGCTGTCCCATCCGCCTTCCTGGTTCAGATGACGAAAAATAAGACCACTCTGGTACTCATAGTAACCCATCCTGGTAAGTATCCTCCTGTATGATGAAGAATATGTCATTAATAAAAGCTTTCCCTTTCAAAAACTCGGATAGTATTTCAAATAATATTTATTTAAAAGAAGTTAAAAATATCATTAGTATTCACAGAAAGACCTTCTGAATTAAAAACTTCAAACATATCATCAAACATATGCCGGCAACCTATAAGTTTCTTCCCTGCAGTCGCCATTTTCTCAGAACCTTCAATTTCACATTCAGTAATTATCCCTGCTTTAACAAACAGGTGGCATGAGTGATCTTTGCCTTCAATCTTAAACCTGTTATCAAAATGGTATTCCGGTCCATAAGCATAGTTCCACTCCCATGTTTTATACTTTTTAACAGCCAGTATTTCAGCTTCTTCCTTTTCATTCTCTGATAGTTCATGAATCGTTATATCAGGAAAATATCTCAGGAAATAATTAGTCATTACTGACCGGAATTGATAAATATCCGGGGATCCTGGCATCATTTCTCTGAGATTTGTTACTGATGAAGGATTTGAATCCACTGCCCGGGTTCTGTAACAGGAAATATCTTTTCTTACAGAATTGCGAAGATGATCAAGGGATGAGTCAAAAAGCAGTGTCCCATGATGAAGTACTCTGTCCCGGTGAACATGTTCAGCATTCCCGGAAATCTTTAACCCGTCTACTTTAATATCGTTTTTCCCCTCAAACTTTGCATCGATTCCGAGTGATAATAAGAAATCTATAACTGGACGGGTATATTTAGGAAAATCAACCTGCTTCCCTGTTTCGCTCTGTCGTATAAAAGTGAAATTCAGGTTTCCTTTATCATGAAAGACAGTACCTCCGCCTGAGATCCTCCGAATAACGGGGATTTGATTTCCAATGACATATTCCGTGTCTGCTTCCTTATGAGCAGCCTGGTGCTTTCCGATGATAACAGATGTATTGTTTATCCCTAATATAAGATATTCCTTCCTGCTGTTTTTAAGGAGGACTTCCTCAATCGCAAGATTAAAATAAGGGTCAGTCGATTCAAGGTTCAGGCAGAACATTAATTTAATATTTGCTCCCTGTCTTTTTATACCCCCCAACCCCCCAAGGGGGGCTAATTTAGGTATTGTCTAAGGGGTGTTAGTTTTGATTAGAGCTGGATTAAAATAAGGTTTATGTTTCAGTATTTTATTGTCAGTTAATACATAAAGGCTATAGACTCCCCATCCGATAAGGGCACCAAGTATAGAACCGCAGATTACATCGCCCGGATAATGGACACCAAGATAGACCCTTGTATATCCAATGACAATTGCCCAGGTAATTATACCAATTGAAAACCACCTCTTCCTGATAAACAGGAGACTTAGCAGGGCGACATCAAACGAATTTGTGGCATGTGAAGATACAAAACTGTACAATCCCCCACATTCCCCGTTAAAAAGATGAACAAGTCCCTGAAGAGACGGATCATGACAGGGTCGCAGACGCTGAACAAGGTTCTTGACAAGAACTGAAGTTTGGTCAGCCATTGTGGCAGCAACAATAATAAACAGGACTATAATAAGAAATTTCCTTTTGTACTTCACACCCATATATATCAGAATAGACAGGTACAATGGAATCCATATAACCTTTCCGCTCAGGGCATGCATAACCTGGTCCCAGAATGGGGAGTTTAATGAATTGAGAAAAAGAAAAAGTTGTTGATCAAGATGTTCAAGCATAATATCTAGTCGAAATTAAGAACCTTCCATATCATATCTTTAAGGGTAATGATTCCCTGGCTGGTAAGAGATGAGATAAATACTCTTGGAATTTCAGGAAGATCATTCCTTATTTCATCCATCAGCTCTTCATCGAGCATATCGGATTTTGAGATCGCCAGAACACGCTTTTTATCCAGCAGCTCCGGATTATACATTTTTAATTCATTAAGAAGGATTTCATATTCCTCTTTAATGTTCTTGCTATCAGCCGGTACCAAAAACAAAAGCATTGAATTTCTTTCAATATGCCTGAGGAATCTTACTCCAAGACCTTTTCCTTCATGAGCCCCTTCGATTATGCCGGGGATATCAGCCATGACGAATGATTTATCATCACGATAGCTTACTATGCCCAGGTTGGGAACAAGAGTAGTAAAAGCATAATCTGCAATTTTTGGTTTAGCAGCTGAAACAACCGATAACAACGTTGATTTACCGGCATTTGGAAAACCTACCAGTCCTACATCGGCCAGAATTTTAAGTTCGAGAATAAATTCTTCTTCAATACCTGGTTCCCCGGGCTGAGCATAACGCGGAGTCTGGTTTGTTGAGGATTTAAAATGAGTGTTTCCGAGACCGCCCCTGCCACCTTTAGCCAGAATTTTTTCGTCACCATGGCTTGTGATCTCAAAGAGGATTTCTCCTGTCTCAATTTTCTTTGCAATTGTTCCCAGGGGAACCTGTATTATCACATCTTTGCCATCGGCACCGGTAGACTGTTGTCTGCCTCCGGCAACTCCATTTTCTGCAAAAATATGTCGCTGATATTTCAGATGCAGGAGGGTCCACATCTGTTCATTCCCTCTAAGTATAATGTGTCCCCCTCTTCCTCCGTCACCTCCGTCGGGACCTCCTTTTGGCTCAAATTTCTCCCTTCTGAAATGAGCAGAGCCTGCCCCTCCTTTACCCGAACGGCAGTAGATTTTAATATAATCAACGAAGTTGGATCCTGACATATATTTGTGTTTTCTCTGTGGCTCTCTGTGCTCCCGATAACTATCGGGACTCTGTGACACTCTGTGTAACCAATAAGAACTTACACAGAGAAACACAGAGAATCACAGAGTTACACAGAGGATTTTATATAAATTCCTGCATGTGAGCAGAGAGCCTGTTGAAGATATCTTCAATAGATCCCATGCCATTTACAGGCTGGTAAATACCTCTCTCATCGCAATACTTTATAATAGGTTCTGTTTTCTCTTTATAAACATCGATCCTGTTTTCTATTACAGCCGGATCTTTGTCATCAGGTCTTCCCGACAATTCAGCTCTGGCTATGAGCCGTTTTACAAGCTCATCATGATCAACATCGAGAACAAGCATCTGATCGATCTTCATTCCTCTGTCGTTGAGCATTTTCTCCAATGAAACTGTCTGGGCCACAGTACGGGGGAATCCGTCAAAAAGAAATCCGGCTGAGCCTTTGCTGTTATCAATTTTAAATGCAATCATTTCAATTACAACTTCATCGGGGACAAGTTCACCTTTTGACATTATAAGACTCATTTTCTTTCCAAGCTCAGTCCCTGCTGCAATTTCAGCACGAAGCATATCACCTGTTGAAAGATGAAGAAGATTAAATTTTTCAGCCAGCTTAACAGACTGAGTTCCCTTACCTGAACCGGGAGGGCCAAAAATCAGAAAATTAACCATAGGACAATTTAAATTACGAATTACGGATTATTAATTATTTAATCAATGTATAGACGGAGGGCAGGTTACGCCCGAACCCATTATAGTCGAGACCGTAGCCCACAACAAAATCATTGGGTATTTCAAAACCAACATATTCAAGATGGATATCTTTTTTATATGCTGCAGGCTTATAAAGCATCGTTGCTATTCTTATTTCGGAGGCTTTCCTTATAACAAGTTCACCAAAAACACGTTCCAGGGTATTCCCTGTATCTACAATATCCTCTACAACGACAACAGTCTTGTTTTTTATGTCTTCATTCCATCCGATCAGCTCCTTTATTGAACCTGAAGAACTTGTACCTTCATATGATGCAAGTTTAATGAAAGAGATCCGTGCCTGGAGTTCCACTTTCCTGAAAAGATCAGCAGCAAAAAGAAATGCCCCGTTAAGGATTCCGAGAAAGACCACATCCTTTCCTGCCAGATCATTGTTAATCTGCCCGGCAAGCTCTTCAATCCTCTTATTTAAAGCCTCCTCGGATATCATTTCTCTGAATGTCTTATCTAATATGCGGATTTCTTTCATTATTGCAGGTTTTGAACTGTTAACCGGTGCGAAAATATGAAAATAATACCTTATTTTTGTCCTTATCAGCAAGTTAAATTAAATTATTTTAAATGGAACCTTTAGTAAGCATCATAATGGGAAGCACATCGGACCTGCCTGTGATGGAAAAGACAGCAGATATTTTAAACAGCTTCAAGATACCTTTTGAGATGAATGCCCTTTCGGCTCACAGAACGCCTGAAGAGGTTGAAAAATTTGCAAAAAATGCCAGAGCACGTGGTCTGAAAGTTATTATTGCCGCAGCCGGTATGGCAGCTCATCTTCCGGGTGTAATTGCAGCAATGACTCCGCTTCCGGTAATAGGTGTACCTATTAAAGCCTCTCTTGAAGGACTCGATTCAATTTTTTCAATCCTCCAGATGCCTCCCGGAATACCGGTAGCAACTGTGGGGGTGAATGCGGCTCAGAATGCAGGAATACTTGCTGCCCAGATAATTGCAACAGGGAACGATGAAATAATGAAAGAGGTTCTGAAGTATAAAGAATCTCTTAAAAAGAAGATAGTCCAGGCCAACGAAGAACTGAAAGCAGTAAAATATCAGTATAAGACTAATTAATCTAATTAAGTCCAACTTTCTTACCCGGGTTGATTTTTTTCGTATATTTAGGGTACTAAATTGAAACGGTTTGAGCTCGCTGCTGAAAATACCTGTTTCTCTGTTATTTATTTTTTTCTCTTTAACCGCCTCAGGCGGCGATCCTTATCGTCCGTCACCAGGGGCAGCTGAAGCAGGAATGGGATATACCTGCATCATGAAGAACGGATTCTGGTCATCATTCCATAACCAGGCATCGCTCGCTTTTAATAACTCATTTTTTCTCGGCTTCAATTATCAAAACCGGTTCGGTTTAAGCGAACTGGGAACACGTTCTGCCGGGTTGATCATTCCTGCCGGAGAAGCTTCCCTGGGAGCAATATACAACCACTTCGGATATGCTGATTTTAAAAGAGACAAAACAGGTCTGGCCTGCGGTATAAAACTATCCGGTATTCTGGCAGCCGGTGTCGGGGTTGATTATTTCTCCGAAAAATCCGGAGGTGAATATTATAATTATCAATCTATTACGTGCGAGGCAGGACTTTTAATAACTCCGGTTGAGAAAATCAGGATAGGTATTCATGTTTTTAATCCCATACCAAACTCAGTAAGAAAAACTTGTTTGCCGACCAGACTCAGGGTCGGAGTCGGAACTGATCTGAACCAGTCACTTTTTGCCGGACTGGAAGCTGAAATGAGTTCGGGGAGCAAGCTGATATTAAAAACAGGATTTGAATATGAAGCTGTTAAACATTTCAATATCAGAAGCGGGTTCAGTACTGAAAATAATTCCTTCAGTTTCGGTGTGGGATGGATGATCAAAATGGTGATGGTTGATCTTGGCTTTGTAACTCATGAGCGCCTGGGGTTAACTTCTTCTGCTTCTTTAATATTTATAATCCATTAACCTCAAAGTACGCTAATGATGGAAATTTATTGAGTTAAGTAAAATTCTATTGAAAAACTTACACAGAGTTACACAGAGAAATATACAGTAACATAGAGAATACAAGAAAAATAAATGAACAAACGAATGAAGAACAAACGAATGAAGAACAAACGAATGAAGAACAAACGAATGAAGAACAAACGAATGAAAAACAAACGAGTTAGTTACTTTCAATTATACAACCATGGAAAAAATTATAGATAAAAAGTTTGATCTTGAAGATCGATTAATTGACTTTTCAGTAACAATAATAAGATTTGTCGAAAAGTTGCCAGGCTCAAAGTCAGCGGCTCATCTGGGCGGACAGCTACTAAGGTCAGGAACTTCCCCTTCCTTAAATTATGGAGAGGCTAAAAGTGGTGAATCAAAAAATGATTTTATTCACAAAATGAAAGTATGCCTTAAGGAATTGAGAGAGAGTCATAATTGTCGTAGAATTATGCATAGAGCCAAAATTTATTACACTGAACGAGAAGTTCTTGGTCTGATTCAGGAGTGCAATGAATTAATATGCATTTTTGTTAAAAGCATTGTCACTGCTGGTCAAAAATAGTTCTGCATTCTTAATTCGTTTGTTCAAATGTTCTTACTTCAAAAAAGATCTTATTGAAAATAGAATTCACTGCTTGAATGTTAAGGTTTGTATTAATATTATTGTTGATTCTAATCCAGATTAATGGCTACAGTCAGGAAACTGCAATTTCAGAAAGAATCACCAGCATTGCAGAAGAACTGGCAGCAGACGAAACCGATCCGGAAGAAGTTACAGATTATGTTGAGAGACTTCAGGAACTTGTCGAGGACCCTGTAAAAATCAACTCATCCGATGAAAATGAAATTTCGCGCCTTTTCTTCCTTTCCGGTTTCCAGGTAAAAGCCCTGGCCGACTATCCCGATGCCTCAGGCAAGATCCTCTCTATTTATGAAATAGCCAGCATTCCCGGATTTGATAACGAGATCGCATTAATGATGATTCCCTTTATAACCCTTGAAAACAAATCAACTGCATCTTCATATTCCCCAAAATTGAGAAATGTTTCCATAACGAATTTTTCAATAAAACCCGTTATTAATGACTCATCATCACTGGGATCACAGTGGAGAATACTTTCAAAATACAAATTTACAACCGGGACCTTTTCCGGCGGATTCACAGGAGAAAAAGACCCGGGTGAAAAATTCTTAAGTGGCACTCCTCCATTGCCCGATTTCTTTTCAGCTTATCTTTCATACAGCGGCAAAGGAATAATAAGAAAAATAATCTTCGGCGACTATTCTGCGAGGTTCGGTCAGGGCATAAATCTTAATACCGGTATCCGTACAGGACTGTCTCTCACTTCCCAGGGTTATATGTCAGCCAGGGATGAGATAAAACCATATACCTCGACAAATGAAAATAATTATCTCAGGGGAATAGCTGCTGAATTATCCTTTAAAAGCATTGCTATTTACCTGTTTTATTCTAAGAATTATTCGGATGCTACTCTTGAGTCATTTTCAGGCACATCAAAAGATTACATTGAAAATTTCTACACATCGGGCTTACATAACACTTCCTCCCTTTTGCAGAAAAAAGATGCAATATCTGATCTGTTATATGGGATAAACCTTTCGTACAATTTCAAAAACCTGAAAATCGGTATGGCATTTTCAGAGGACAGGCTATCCCTGCCGGTAATAGAGTCAGCGGATAACCCGGAAAAAACCTTAAGCTTTGAAGGAGACAAAAACAGCTTATATACAATTTATTATAACAGCATCATAAAAAGAATATTTCTCTATGGTGACTTTTCGATTAATAAGTTTTCTGAATATGCATTTGTTCAGGGAATATCTTTAAGGCCGTCAGAACGCTTAACGGTTAATTTCCTTTACAGGAAATATTCTACCGGCTTTGTAAGTTTTCATGGGAAAGGACCGGGAAGAAGTTCTTCAACGGGCAATGAAGAGGGGATTCTTGGAAATTTCACCTTTGAAGCAGCAAAACACCTTTTCATAAGCGGTGGCTGTGACATATGGAAATTCCCGTGGTTAAGATACCGTTGTGCCGCCCCGTCCTATGGGATGAAACAGGAAGTAACCGCAAAATTTTTGGTATCAGAAAAGTTAACAATTGATGCTTCATTTAATTACAGATTATCTATGATAAATTATCCGGCAACAGAAGGCATTCCAAAACAGGGAGAAATCATTTCCAGAACCCTCAAAGGGGCTTTCAGATATTCATTGACCAATAATTTCACCATAGGAACACGTCTTGATTATAAAATTGTTCATACTCCGCGAAGCAGGGGTATGCTAATGCTGCAGGATATCAATTATGCATTCACGCAGTTTCCTGTAACAATATGGCTGAGGTATTGCCTGTTTGATACAGATAATTATGATTCAAGGATTTATACCTATGAAAATGATCTTCTTTACAGTTTCAGCATCCCGGCATTTTCTGGTAAAGGAAGCCGCACCTATATTATGGCAAGATGGAAGATAAACGACATTGCGGAGATGAGGATCAAATATGGAATAACCTCTTTAACTAGCGGCAACAGTACATTTGAAAATAAAGAAGAAATAAAAATGCAGTTTCGGCTAAGGTTTTAAATGGTTCTGCGGTCGTGCAGTCGTGCGGTCTTGCGGTCCTGCTAAATATCCCCCGGAGTCTTTATGTCCCTTATATTCAGCTGCAGATTCCTGTTACCCCTGAATTCATTCATTTCCAAAGAATAACATATGTCGAAAGGTTTTCCGACCTTAATATATTCAAAGTGATTAGCCTGGCTGAATGCTATGGCTGAGAAGCTCTTTTGTCCTGTTGATTCCTGGCACAGGTCAAGTTTAAGATGTTCCCCGCTTGATCCGACCATACGTCCCGAGCCTGTATCAAATACCTTTCGAGATACAAATACAGGTGACATATTTTCCGGACCGAAAGGCTGGAACTGGTTCATGATCCTGAAGAAATCTTCATTTATTTCTGAGAAAGAAAGTTCAGTATCAATAAATACGCGTGGCACCAGCTGATCCTCAGAAATAGTGCTATTAACATACTGTTCAAATCTCTCCATGAATGGTTTGATATTCTCTTTCTTAAGTGTAAGACCCGCAGCAAACATATGCCCGCCGAAACTCTCAAGGAGATCGCTGCAGGCCTCAATTGCCTGGTAAAGGTCATATCCCTGGACAGATCGTGCAGAGCCGGTCGCAAAACCATTTGATTCGGTAAGAATAACAGTAGGACGATAATAGGTCTCGATAAGTCTTGAGGCAACGATACCGATCACTCCCTTTTTCCATGTTGGATTATAAAGGACAGTTGTTTTTGAATTTACGGTACGTTGATCTTCCGCTATCATTCTCATAGCCTCTGTTGTAATGATACGATCAACGCTTCGCCTTTCTATATTGAAGTTATTAATCTCCTTACTGATACCTGATGCCAGGTGTCTATCGCTTGAGACGAGTAAATCGACGGCTTTGCTGCCCGTTTCCATCCTGCCGGCTGCATTTATCCTCGGGCCTATCTTGAAAACGACATCCTCTATAGTAAGAGCTCTTGTTACTTCCGATTCACGTATTATCTCTTTCAGACCGGTGCGTGGAGATTCATTAAGCTGTTTCAGGCCAAAATAAGCCATAACCCTGTTTTCACCAGTAAGGGGAACAATATCGGAGGCAATGCTCACTGCAACAAGATCGAGATAATTAGAAATAGCACTGAATGGTATTCCATGCACCCTCGAATAAGCATGTATAAGTTTGAATCCCACCCCGCAACCTGAAAGATCCTTGTACGGATAATTACATGATGCCTGCTTGGGATCAAGCACTGCAAGTGCCTTTGGTATCTCATCACCAGGATAATGGTGATCGCATATGATAACATCGAGACCTTTTGTACGTGCATATTTTACTTTCTCCACGGCTTTTATTCCGCAATCAAGAGTAATAACTACTTTGCAATTATTCTGATAGGCGAAATCAAGCCCCTGAAAAGATATGCCATAACCTTCTTTATACCTGTCGGGAATATAATATTCAACATTTGAGTACTGGTCCTTAAGAAATGAATACATCAGGGCGACAGCTGTTGTTCCGTCAACATCATAATCGCCGTAAACAAGTATCTTTTCGTTTTTCTTTACTGCTGTTGAAATTCTGTCGACCGCTATATTCATATCCTTCATCAAAAAAGGATCATGAAGATAATCCAGACTGGGATTGAAAAAAGCCCTGGCTTCATCGGCTGATGTAATATTGCGCTGGACCATAAGATTAGCCAGTGCGTCAGACACGCCGAGAGCCCCAGCAAGCTGTTTTACAACTGCTGCTTCTCCCTTTTCCTTGATTACCCATCTCTTTTCCATCCCGCTATTTATTTGTCCATTCCAGATTAAAAACTTCCTCCAGGTTCTTTTTCACTATTACTTTAACTGCCTCAAAATCCTGCCTGCTGCCCAGTTCCTTTTCCATTGAAGTAACTCCCTTGTCTTTAAAACCGCAAGGATTTATATTATTAAAATATGAAAGATCGGTATTTACATTAAAGGCAAAACCATGCATCGTCACATACCTGCTGGCTTTGACTCCGATAGCACAAATTTTCCTGGCTTTTCCGCTAATCTCCGGATCAAGCCATACTCCAGTACCGCCATTTAAGCGTGATGCCTTAATACCATATCCGGCCACCGTTCTGATTATTGCTTCTTCAAGCCGGTATATATAATCTTTCAGTCCAATTCCAATAACTTCAAGGTCAAAGATCGGATATCCTACAATCTGACCCGGACCATGATAAGTTATATCTCCTCCCCTGTCAATCCTGTAATAAGCTGCATCGCTGGCCCGTAGCTGAATGGTGTTAAGAAGAAGGTTATTCTCCGACCCGCTTTTACCAAGGGTGTAAACATGAGGATGTTCTACAAAAATAAGAGTCCCGTGCTGCTGCTTTCCAGCTTTGTCACCTGCTCGGGCACCTTGTTTCTTGTTGTCAACAAGTCTTTTAAAGATATCAGCCTGATAATCCCAGGTCTCTTTATAATCCTTTTGTCCAATATCCTTATATTCAACGATATAGCTCAATTGCGGCCCTGTGATTTTGTGAAGCTAAGATAATCAAATTTATCGAGCAATCACATGATTTTCCGCATGAAAAGATGATCGTACAAGGGGGCTGCTTTCGACAAATGAAAAGCCTTTTTCCAGAGACTTAATCCTGTATTTTTCAAACATTTCAGGAGTTACAAAGGCAACCGGTTCCATATAACCCGGTCCGGGTTGAAGGTATTGTCCGATTGTCAGAATACTGCCTCCTGCCTCATGAATATCATTTATTGTTTGAAGTATTTCTGTATCACTTTCACCCAATCCTAACATAAAACCCGACTTGGCAACCTTACCTTTGCCGGAAATATAACGCAAAACATCCAGACTTGTATCATATCTCGCTTTTGTCCGTATCACCGGGGTAAGACGCCTGACAGTCTCAATGTTATGAGAGATAACATCAGGACCGGCATCGATTATTTTTTGTATGTTTTCACTTTCCCCGTCAAAATCCGGAATAAGAGTTTCAACGGTAGTATCGGGGTTGATCTGTTTAACACGTTTTATTGCATCAGCCCAGAAAGAGGCTCCTCCATCCGGAAGGTCATCGCGGTCCACTGATGTTATTACACAATGTTTGAGCCCCATCGATCTGATTGATTCTGCAAGCCGGTCAGCTTCCTCAGGATCAGGAGGAAGCGGTCTTCCGGTTAAGGTTGCGCAAAACTTACAGGCCCTTGTGCAGATATCGCCCAGTATCATGAATGTGGCTGTTCCTGCATTCCAGCATTCGCCAATATTGGGACAATTTCCGCTGGTGCATATTGTATGAAGATGATTCTCCAGAACAATATGTTTTACCCTTGAATAATTCTCTCCACTGGCCCGCTGCATCTTCATCCAAACCGGTAAGCGTCTGCCTTTTTGCATCTGAAATTTAATTTTGAGGGATCAAAGTTATGATAATCGGAACTAATTGAGAAAAATAATTGTGATAAAAAAAACTTATATTTGTTACCCGCAGGCTAACTTAGTTAATAATTAAAGTATTGATCCAAATGGGAAAGAACGAATTTAAGATAAATCATAAATATCAGACAGTTATCGGAGATTTTCCTAAAGTAGGAATACGACCTGCAATTGACGGAAGGATGAATGGTGTACGTGAATCACTTGAGGACCAGACCATGAATATGGCAAAGAGTGCTGCCAGTCTAATCTCTTCAAACCTCAGGTACCCCAATGGAAAACCGGTAGAGTGTGTCATAGCTGACACCTGCATAGGAGGAGTGGCGGAAGCTGCCATGTGTGCTGAAAAGTTCAGTAAATCCGGGGTCGGTGTAAGCCTTACAGTTACTCCATGCTGGTGCTACGGCAGCGAAACGATTGATATGAATCCGGATATTCCCAAAGCCATCTGGGGGTTCAACGGCACTGAACGCCCGGGAGCTGTTTATCTGGCCGCAGCACTTGCAGGGCATACGATGAAAGGATTACCTGCTTTCGGAATCTACGGGCACGATGTACAGGATTCGGGAGACCAGTCGATACCGGAGGACGTAAAAGAAAAGATAATCAGATTTGTTAAGGCAGGCGTTGCAGTAGCGATAATGAGAGGGAAATCATATCTGTCAATGGGTTCCGTTTCGATGGGAATAGCAGGGTCAATTGTCAGGGAGGACTTTTTCCAGGAATATCTTGGGATGCGCAATGAATATATCGATATGAGCGAATTTACCCGCAGGCTTAATGAGGAGATATTCGATAAAGATGAATTTAAAAAAGCTCTGGAATGGACAAAGCATAACTGCAAAGAAGGGAAAGATCTTAATGCAGTAAAAAAATCAGGGAAACAGAAAGAGAAGGAATGGGCAACTGTTGTTAAGATGACACTTATAGCCCGCGACCTGATGGTTGGAAATCCAAAGCTTAAAAAACTGGGGTATGGCGAAGAGGCTCTCGGGCATAATGCTATCCTTTCGGGATTCCAGGGACAGCGCCAGTGGACCGATCATATGCCGAACGGCGATTTTCTTGAAGCAATACTTTGCTCTTCATTCGACTGGAATGGCATAAGGCCTCCTTACCTTGTAGCAACGGAAAATGATGCTATGAATGGAGTACCGATGCTGTTTGGCTATCTCCTGACCAATACGGCTCAAATGTTTTCAGATATACGTACTTACTGGAGCCCTGAGGCTATTAAGAGAGTCACTAAGATGAAACCCGAAGGACTTGCTTTAAACGGAGTTATTCACCTTATAAATTCAGGCGCTTCAGCACTTGATTTTTCAGGAAGAGAGACAAAAAAAGGAGAATCGTGTATTAAACCCTTCTGGGAAATTACAGCCAGCGATGCTAACGCCTGCCTTGAAGCAACCTTATGGCCACCAGCCGATACAGGTTATTTCAGGGGAGGAGGATTTTCATCACAATTCGATACCAAAGGCACCATGCCTGTCACAATTTCACGTGTAAACCTTATAAAAGGACTTGGACCTGTACTTCAACTAGCAGAAGGGTGGACTGTAGAGTTACCACAAAAGATGAACAGGATACTTACTGACAGAACTAACCCCACATGGCCAACCACATGGTTCGCTCCCAGGCTGACCGGGAAAGGTCCTTTTACCGATGTTTATTCAGTTATGGCAAACTGGGGTGCTAACCATAGTGCATCGAGTTATGGCCATATCGGGGCTGAGCTCATAACGCTTGCATCGATTCTGAGGATACCGGTTTGCATGCATAACGTAATTGAGGAGAAAGTCTTCAGACCAAGTGCCTGGAACGCTTTCGGTATGGATAAGGAAGGAGCTGATTACAGGGCCTGCCTGACCTATGGCGCCATATACAAATAACAGGTGAGAAATAATAAAGGCTGTTAAGGCTGAGCGGCTTTAGAGGCTTTTGAAGCTATAAATACTTATTTATATAATTAAATCTGATTTTTTTCATGGAACCGGAGCTTGAAAACAGGAAAATTGAAATAGACGAGGATACACTGAAGATCCTTAATACTTCCAGAAAATGGACAATGTTCCTTGCCGTTACAGGATATATTTTTCTTGGTTTATTCATTGTACTCGCCTTGTTGGCGGGCACATTCCTGACAGCATTTAAGTCAGAGGAGACTGGTCTGGGAATTCCCGAATCATTTACATTAATTGCAATTCCTGTTTCTGCTGTAATATTATTCTTCCCCGGATTTTTCCTTATCCGATATTCCAAATACATGGCACATGCTGTTCATCACTCCGATAAAGAGGCATTGCACCGATCTTTTAAAAATCTTAAAAACTATTTTGCCTATATTGGTATTCTCATTATTATTTTCCTGGCGGTTTATATCATTGCACTGGTTGTTGCAGGTTCATCAGTGTCACTGTTTAATAGACCGGGATAATTTGGCTCCTTGCAATAAACACGATGCTCAATTGCCGGTCATCTTAACACTGACACTTGTCTCAATTCTCTTTAATTCAATAAGTTACATATGCCAAAAGGAGATATTGCAATAGTTTTCGATTGTGGTGCGACAAATGTCAGAGTTATTGCCATAAACAGCAAAGGAGTAATACTCGCAGCTGATTCATACTCCAACAATGCCTGTCCTGATCCGCAATATCCTGCATACAGGATCTGGGATGTACACGAAATATGGGATAAAATGTGCCGGGCTGCCAAAAAAGTGGTAAGCCTTATCAAATCCGATCAAATTATCGGTGTTACAGTTACAACCTTCGGCGTTGACGGGACTCTTTTCGATAAATCGGGAAATATGCTCTACCCTGTTATCTCATGGCAGTGTGAAAGAACCGGTCCTATAATGGCAAATATTGATAAGTATCTGCCTCTCGGGGAATTATATAGCGAAACAGGAGTGCTCCCATTTACTTTTAACACAATAAATAAACTGATCTGGTTTTCAGAACAAAAACCCGGGCTAATAGAAAAATGTAATACTTTTCTTTTCATGCCCTCTATTTTCACATTCTTTCTTACCGGAGAGATGATAAATGATACCACTATGGCAGGTACCTCAATGCTTACAGACCTCTCCTCAAGAAGCTTTTCTGAAAATATTTTAAGAAAAATAAATTTCCCCCTTGAAAAAATAGGTAACCCTGTTGAGCCTGGTACACTGACAGGAAAAATAAATTCCAAAGCATCCGTTGCTACAGGGATTCCAGAGGGAATACCAGTTATTGCAACGGGTCATGATACTCAGTTTGCAATTTTCGGATCGGGTGCCGGGAAGAATGAACCTGTTCTCAGTTCAGGTACATGGGAAATACTGATGGTGAGGGCACTGAGTTACAGGTCAGGTACAGAGCAGTTGAAAATGGGAATTACCACAGAACTTGACGCCAGGCCAGGATTATATAATATTGGTAACCAGTGGATAGCATCCGGAGTACTTGAATGGGCCCGGAAAACTCTTTATTCTGACATAAAAGATGATGTATATGAGTTCATGATTTCCGGGGCAGAAAAAGTGCCCCCAGGATGTAATGGAGTAAAGGTTAATCCAATATTTTATGAGGAGCTGAGGGGAAAGCCCGGAGGACAAATATTTGGCCTGACAATGGAATCGACACGCGAAGAAATTTATCGCGCCATGCTTGAAGCTCTTTCTGAAAAACTCTCAAAAGGGAAGTATGCCCTGGAAAATGCAGGTGGATTTAAAACGAAAAGCATTATTTGTGTAGGGGGAGGATCAAAAAACAGGTTATGGAACCAGCTAAGGGCAAATGCTGCTGGAGTTCCCCTGAAAATTACAGATCAGAAAGAAACAACCGTTCTGGGAGCTTCATTGTTCGTGCAGGCTGCATGTGGCAACGCCTCAACACCTGAAGAAGCCAGATCAGCAATAGATTACAAAACAGAAATAATCGAACCAATATTATAGCAAATGCTCATTTTCATAAGCCATTGCGCCGTTGTGCCATTGCGCCGTTGAGCCAAATATTAATAATTATGAATATCTCCTATTATAATGGTAAATTTCTTCCACACGATGAGATAAGTATCAGCCCCGACGATCGCGGTTTTCTTTTTGCCGATGGAGTTTATGAGGTTGTAAGATGGTACGAAGGATTTTTTTTCGACATGAACAGCCATGTTGAGCGATTGAAGAGAAGCCTGAGAGAATTGAGTATCAAATGGGACGATGCCGGCAATTTCCCTTCAATCGCCGAACAACTGCTCAGGGTTAATAAACTCATGAACCGGCCATCATTGATTTATATCCAGGTAACAAGAGGATCAGCTACCCGCAGCCATTCTTTCCCCATACCTGATATTTCTCCTACTGTTTATGCTAATGCATGGGAATTTACTCCCGATATCTCATCTAAAAAGAATGGCGTCAATGTTATGCTTAAAGAAGATATCAGGTGGAGCAGATGCGATATTAAGTCCGTTGCTCTTCTTCCCAATACAATGAGTTTCCAGGAAGCATATTCAAAGGGACTCAAAGAATGTATTTTTGTCCGGAATGGATTAATAACCGAAGGAACACATTCAAACATATTTTTCATAATTAACGGCACCCTGTTTACTCACCCTGAATCAAATAATATACTTTCAGGTGTTACCCGCAAGAATATTCTCAGGATTGCAGGGGAAAACGGAATCAGTATAAGGGAAGAGGCTGTTCATGAAGACAATATCAGAAGTGTACACGAAGCATTTATTTCAAGCACAACCTCGGAAGTTACACCGGTTTTATCCCTGGGAGGAGACATTGTAGGTGACGGAACGCCGGGCCCGGTAACAAGACTTATACAAGCCGGATTTGACACACAGATAACGGCCTTGAAAGGCTGAATCACTTATTTCCTGTTAGTTCAAATTTTCTATCTTTGCACAAATTCTTTTATCCAATATGAGCAACATGAATTTAAGTGAACAGGAGCAGATCAGGAGGGAATCCCTGGAAGAATTAAGGAAACTCGGAATAAATCCTTATCCTGCTTCTGAATATAAAACCAATGTCTTTGCAAAGGATATACTTGATAATTATTCTGCCGAAAAAAATAATTTCCAGGAGGTAACTCTTGCCGGACGGATAATGAGCCGGCGCATAATGGGCAACGCCTCATTCGCCGAATTAATGGACTCTTCAGGCAGGATTCAGATCTATGTGCGCCGCGATGATGTTTGTCCGGGAGAAGATAAAACAATGTATAACATCGTATTTAAACATCTCCTCGATATTGGTGATATCATTGGCGTAAAAGGTCATGTATTTGTTACCCAGATGGGTGAGACAACTGTTCATGCAGATGAGTTTACCCTTCTCAGCAAATCAGTACGTCCGCTTCCAATAGTGAAAGAGAAAGACGGGATCCAGTTTGATGCTGTCACCGATCCTGAAATGCGCTATCGTCAGCGATATGTTGATCTTATCATCAATCCGCATGTACGCGATGTTTTCAGGAAGAGGACCCGAATAATTCAATCGATGCGCGAACTTTTTAACTCGAGAGGTTATCTTGAGGTCGAAACACCAATACTTCAGCCAATTCCGGGAGGGGCAACGGCCAGACCATTTATCACACATCATAACGCTCTGGACATGCCTCTTTATTTAAGAATCGCCAATGAGCTGTATCTGAAACGCTTAATTGTAGGCGGTTATGAAGGTGTGTACGAATTTGCCAAGGACTTCCGAAATGAAGGTATGGACAGATCACATAACCCTGAGTTCACCGTTATGGAAATTTATATTGCTTATAAAGACTATAACTGGATGATGACATTCACCGAAGAGATTGTAAAAAAAGCAGTTTTCGACCTTCATGGGAAAACTGAAATAGTCTATGGCGATAAGACCCTCAATCTCAATCCTCCTTATAAAAGGATAAGCATGCTTGATTCGATAAAAGAAAATACCGGAATCGATATATCAGGAATAGATGAAAATGAATTGATAAAAGTATGCGACAGTCTGAAAATTGAACACGACAAAACTATGGGAAAAGGGAAACTCATAGATGCAATTTTCAGCGAAAAATGTGAACACAGTCTCATCCAGCCTACCTTCATAATTGATTATCCCACTGAGACCTCTCCCCTTACAAAAATGCACAGGAGTAAACCCGGGCTGACAGAGAGATTTGAGCTTTTTATCAATTCCAAGGAGATTGCTAACGCCTATTCTGAATTAAACGATCCTATCGACCAGATGGAAAGGTTCCAGGATCAGCTGAAACTATCCGAAAAGGGGGATGATGAAGCAATGTTTATTGATATGGATTTCGTAAGGGCACTGGAATATGGTATGCCCCCGACATCGGGTATGGGAATGGGAATCGACAGGCTGACAATGCTTCTTACAAACCAGAGTTCAATACAGGATGTTCTTTTCTTCCCGCAGATGAAGCCGGAGATCAGGAACAGGGCTCAGGGCGCAGAGCTCAGGGAGGAATTCATTGCTTTGGGAGTTCCCGAAGAGTGGGTGAATCCACTTATGGCTCTTGGTTTTGATTCAGTCGATAAACTTAAAGAGGTTGAAAAACCAGGCAAACTGGCCAACGACCTTAATGGCTACAACAAGAAGAACAAACTGGGCCTCACCGGTCTGAGCCCCGAGGCCGTAGGGTTGTGGATAAAATAAAGGCTCAGAGGCATAATGGCAAAAAGGCTTAAAGGTCATTGGCTACTAAACAAAAGGCTATAAAGGGAGCAGAATTACACTTCAGATTTCCGGAGATTCATATTTTCAATGGAATCCAAAAGTCTCCTGAAAATTTTGAAATAAAGGGCTATGTAAAGTAATATTAATAATACCCAGATTACCAGCAGGTTAAACCAGTAAGTGTCAATCTCAAGATTACCTATTCTTTTAGCGGGAGCATAAAAATGGGCACGGCCGAACTTCGATGTAGCCTTCATATAACCGGGATTATATCTGGGTACTATTTTATCACCCTGATCAATAGTTTTATCGATGTTTAACTGATCGAGGACAAGTTTTGTTAACTCCTCGTTTTCATACTTATACCTCAGGTTCAACATTGCTGCCTTCCCGATCGCCTGCTTGAGGGAATCACTAACAATATCTTTCCTCGACGTTATTCTATTTCTGAAAGAATTAAAAATTCGTTTCATTGAATCAAAATATATCTGCGTTTCTTTCTTTATTTCAGGGGTGAAATCCTTACTGTTTAGATTATTTTCCCAGGTACCGGGAGATAATCCAACCTTTCCTGATAGTTGATCAATATAAGAATGCAACCTTTCAAACTTCCCATCTACAATATCTTTATAATCGGAGCTATCCTTATACATTGAACAAATGGTCAGGTCCTTTTCCAATTTGACGATAAGAAAATTGGCGTAATAATCATATCGTGTTTCTGCAGTATCGTATTTAAAAAAGATCCTTTCATATTTATTATTCTTAAACTGCTCAACAGCAAGTGCCTCAAATGACCATCTGGCTACCATAACATCTCCTATTACAGGTACATACTCATGTGTGGAAAACCGAGATAAATGAAGTTTATCAAATTTTACGAGCACGCCGCTGAATAAAAGCTGGGGAATAATTATAAAAGGTATCAGGATATAAATTGTTATAACAGAATTGAAAGCTGAAGAAATATTAAGCCCAAGAATATTCGCAAAACATGAGGTTGTAAAAAGGACAAGCCAATAGGTAAGTGTCATATCCCTGATTTCCAGTACAAGATTCCCAATAATAATAAAAGATAATGTCTGGATTGCTGAAAGAATAAACATTATCATAATCTTGGAATTAAGATAGCTGAACCAGCTCAGGTTAAGAAAAGATTCACGTTTAAGTATCTTCCTGTCTTTCACTATTTCCTCAGAACTAATCATCAGTCCGAAAAATAACGATGTAATTACACACATGAAGAGATAGGCAGGGATATTTTCGTTTCCACTGAATCTGTAGGTTCCTTCACCCGACGATCGTGTAAAATAAGCAAGCAGGAAAGCAAGAAAGGGCGGCCCGAGAAGGTTTATAATAATATATTGTTTATCAGCTATTTTAGATAAGAGATCGCGGATAAAAAATAGTCTTGACTGTTTTATTAATCCGGGGATGCTGTAATTATTTTCAGGGAGTTTCTCTTTTTTACCATTGTTTTTAATATTTTCTTTTTTATAATTTTCCTGATAACTTTTTGCCCATTCTTCCGGAGGTATTTTTCTTATTCGGGTAGCCTTTCCGCGTTCATCAACTACTTTTGCCTCTAAGATCTGAAGTATCTGATCAGTATTGATATTTCCACATTTAGCACATTGATCTTCATCCGGATTGGCATGATTGGTGATTTTCTTGAAATATACTATTGCTTCTGTTGGATTACCATAGTAAACCTGGTATCCCCCCTTATCTATTATCATGATCTTGTCAAACATTTTATAAATGTCGGACCCGGGCTGATGAATATTTACAATTACCAGTTTTCCTTTATAGGCTTGCTCTTTCAGAAGGCTCATCACGGTTTCTGAATCGACTGATGAAAGCCCTGAAGTAGGCTCATCAACAAAAAGGATAGTAGGTTCGCGTATCAGTTCAAGAGCAATATTTACTCTTTTACGCTGGCCACCACTGATAATTTTCTTTAATGGATTTCCTACTATCAGATCCTTTATTTCATAAAGGTCAAGATCTGTAAGTGTTTGATCTACAAGCTTAATAAGTTGTTCTCCGGAAAGATCATTAAGACACATTCTTGCATTGAAAAAGAGGTTCTGATAAACAGTAAGTTCCTCTATCAGAAGGTCATCCTGTGGCACATAACCTATTACTCCCTTAAGGAATTCACGTTCCTTCTCATCATAAAGATTGTACCCGTTTATCAAAACCTCTCCTTTCTGGGGTTTCAGAGTTCCATTCAGAATACTCAGGGTCGTTGATTTACCCACTCCGCTCCCACCTATTATACCAACCAGTCTTCCAGATTCCTCATGAAAATTAAGATTATGAATTCCATTATCACTGTTTCTGAATTTAAAAAAGATGTCATTGGCAAGAAGTGTAACTTTATTTTCATAAGCAGTTTCAGTGATAAGGCTTATTACTTCAGTATAATAAATTGCATCCATGCCGGAGCCCCTGATAGAAGAGCCATGATCAAAGATATAGGTCTGGCCTGAAAAAATATTCTGACCGTTAAGATAGAGATCTTCATGGCCTGAATAACGTAAAAGATAAGTGTTGTTTAAAGGAATATAAAGGAACATTAAAGTTCCCCTGAGTTTGTTATTGAAAAGGTGTTTTGCAGAGTTAATATCCGATTTTTTCTTATTGTCTATTATTAGAAGCTTATCCTTTTCATGGATGTCTTTTATATTATTCATTATTAAACTTTTAATATCCTCATATTCTGTTTCAGGAATAAAAAAAGAAGTTGCAACAGATTGAAGAAACTCAAGCTCATTTTCAGTTATTTTTTCTCCAAGCGATATATAATCAATAAGTTGTACAAGTACATAGATCTTCTGTTTCTGCTCCAGTTCTTCATTTATCTTTTCACATATTGCCAGTATTCTTATTGCATTAAGTGAAATACGCTTCCTGTCCTTAATGCTACCTTTGGTTATACTTTGTGAATTATAAAATTCGAGGTATTCTTCATATATTTTCATATACCTGATAATTAATTCATTATTCAGGAGCCTCGACAGAAATATCCTGACAATATTTTTCTCTCTACCTGATATTACAGTGTCTTCATGAATATCACTGATCAACGCAAAAAGCTTCATCAGTGCTTCTAAAATAGTTTCGCTCATAGAACTCTGTTACGAAAATAATTATAAAATATAGTCCCCAAATTACATTAATGAAAATCTTAAATTATATCTTTGTTTGGAGCTTTTCAAGTTAGTAATTAATAAGCATCCGGGAAAATAATTTAAACAAAAATGGCTGAATCGGGAATCTTCTTTACCTATCAGGGATTAATAGATTATAACGAGATTAATATACTTTTAAAGAGAATAAAGAAAACACAGGAATTTATTAATCTTCATAAAACTACAGGTAAAAGAGTCTATTCCGTAGTAGTTGAATGCCTTGAAAATATTATAAACCATTCCCATAATAATTCAAATGCTGATCTTCGCTTACAACCATATATTTCTTTAGAAGAACACAAAAATAGAATTATTGTTAAAGCCGGTAATCTGATCAACGAAGATAAAAAAGGCAAGATAGAATGCTACCTTAGCAGACTAAACGGGTTGAGTGAAGAAGAGCTTAGTGCCCTGTATGCAAAGACAATGTGCAAAGGGATGAGAGAGGAAAAGAATGGCGCCGGACTTGGATCAATTCTTATGAGAATCAAGTCCAATAATAATTTGGATTACAGTTTTAAACCTATAAATGGAAATATATACTATTTTGAGATTCAAATTTCAATAAATAAATATTTCATGAGAAAGTTAATTATTGAGAAAACGGAAAATTCTCCGAAGGTAATTCTTGATCCTGATAGAAAAATATTTGAAATTTCAGGTGAATCGAGACCACCTGATGTCAGGGAATTTTATTTTCAGATTCTGACATGGCTCGATGAGTTTAGTTTTCACCTTATAAAATCAGGCGATATAGATGAGGTTATCAGATTTGATTTTGATTTTGAATATTTCAATTCATCATCAGGTAAACTTATTCTGGATATTTGTAAGATATTAGCCAGTCTGCGTTCAAAAGGATTCAATGTAGCTGTTAACTGGCATTTTGAAAAAGATGATTTTGATATGCTTGAGGTTGGCAAGGAGATGTCAAAAATTGTAAAACTTCCTTTTGAGTATATACAATCAATGAGTTAACTGATATTCAGACTTAGATTAAACTCAGCTAATACTGATCCTGATCAGTTAATATTTTCTTACTGAAATCATATGTGGTCAAAGATTATATATAGCAATGATATTAATCTGAATCAGAACGTGTCTCCTCCCCGGAAAAATTCTAAGAAATTATTCACTGAACCTGTCGCGTCAGGTTTATATAATGATATTTTGAATGTTTTTGAACCACTATCATCAGATAAATTAAAAATTAAAGAATTTTCAAATTTAAATGAATCTGAAAAAGGATTCTGGTACAAATATGCAGCGGAAACTCCGGAGAAACTCAGAAAACTGAACCTTTTCATTCGCTCATTCAAAGATTATTGCAGGACATGCATTATTACAGAATCTGAGATTGATTTACTTGTTAAAATGGATCATGACTGGTACTGTAAAGGATTGGAAACGGAAGGTGTTAAAGGAGGGCAGGATGTGGCCATCGGGAATGAAATTCATCCTGCTCAGAAATTATTAAAAGGGAAGATCAAAGATCCGAAACAATTTTATAAAGAACTTAATTTGCTTATTCCGGTTCAGCTCAGGAAAATTGGGTACGAAGTCATTCGAAAGGAGGAGGCTACTGAGATTGATTTCCTGATGATCAAAAAACTTGCAAGGGCCATTCACGCCAAATATTTGCACGATACCAGAACACATGAATCAGGTAATCAGAATGATTCAGTAAGTTATTTCTATTCTTTTCATGTAAATGACAATAATCAATACTCTGCAAATTTTGATGATCTGCCAGTTGATATAATATATTCCAATCTTGATAATGCCGCACACATCCCTACAAAATTGTTATCAATCGGCTATAAGATCCGACCGGAAAAAAAGGGTTATAAATCTGTTTCCCTGTCATTGAATGAAGAGGAAATTGAAACTATGGCAAGAGTTGAACATATCAGATGGTGCTGGGAAAAAAGGCTGAACGGTTGGAGGTATGGAAAAACTAAGGACCCTGTCAGAAAAACCCATCCAAGCCTTGTTGATTATGAAGAATTAGATGAATCAGAAAAGGATAAGGACCGGGAACTGGTTAAATTAATACCTGCTTTTTTACATGATATATCCTTTGAAGCATATCCTATTTCCCCAGGCAGGATCAAAAAATTATCCTACGCAATAAAACCTCAGAGCACCATTCATAAGCTCTTGTCTGAAACCCGGAAAATGACAAATGAGGTAAGTTCCCTGGCACTGACTTCTCCTGAGATCAAGGAAAAGATCCTGTCGATAAACAATAAGATAGAAGATATCATAAGAGAGGTTCAGGGAAGTTATAATTATGCAAGGTATATCCAGGAAATATTTTTACCCGAGGATATTTACATAAGAGAATGTTTCCCTGAAAGTTTTGTACTGTTCAAACCAAAAAATATTGTAAGTGGTGATTTTTACTTCTTCAGCAAACTTGATGAAATAATAGTTTTTGCACTGGCTGATTGCACAGGTCATGGGATCCCCGGAGCTTTAATAAGTACGATCGGGTATGGAAACCTCGACCAGGTGGTCAATGTGAAAAAAATTACTGAGCCGGCCAGGATACTTCGTCAGTTATATTCCAGTGTACACAGGTTCATGCGCAGAAACATAGAAGGTCATAGTCTGGAGGATGATATGGATATAACACTATGCCTTCTGGACACCAGGACCAATCTTCTGACATTTTCAGGTGTCGGTAACTTAATATACCATTGCAGCAAGGGGAAAATAGAGGAGATAAGACTGGAGTATTTTAAAGATGATTGCAATGTAAAGCAGGAGTACCAGTTTTCCTCGAAAAATATACAGATGGGTGCCGGAGACGCTTTATATTTATGTTCCGATGGTTATGCTGACCAGTTTGGAGGCAGGAACCATAAGAAATATCAGCGAAAGAGATTAATGAACTTTCTTTTAAAGATACAGGATCATCCCATGCCGGAGCAGAATGACCTGTTATATGAAGAGATTGAGAGATGGAGGGAAGAAAATGATGAAGAGCAGACCGATGATATCTCCATTATCGGAATCAGAATATAATATCCCGGAAAAATATCTATCCCATCAGGAACGGGGATTCACCTTACAGGAAATATTAAGCCTGGCCTCTTTCTTTTTATAATTTACACGACGGATACTGATCTTCATAACTTCTTTACCTGTAATAGCAGAAACATCCTTTATAAGCTTCTGCTTTTTTTCAGGCTTAAGTAATTCCAGGTTTTCATAAGTTATATTATACGACTCATATCTGTGTTTAGTAAGGTATTCTTCAAGGAGAAATACAGAAAGGATTACCAGCGAATCAATTATCAAAATCCCCAGCATCGGGAATTTAAGAACCTTTAATGAATTTATCACTGAAAGACCAATTGTGGCAAATGTATATGCCATATCCTTGACGCTGAAATTCCTTGTTCTCATCCTGAGAATGCTGAAAATTGCGAATATACCAAATGCCATACCGATATCTACAAATACTGTTCTCAGCATTGAACATATAAAAAAAGTAATTATGCCCATCAGGAAAAAGGTAAACAGGAATCTTTCCTTCCTGTTATATCTGAAATAAATGAGACGAATCAATACGAAAAGAAAAACAATGTCGATTGCAAAACGGAGCATTATACCAAGAAAGGTTTGATTGGTAAGATCAAAAAAATTGTCAGTCATGTTATGAGTTATTAAGATTAGAAATTTTTACAGTTTCTCAGGAAAGTATCCAGTACATTATTATAACCAGTCAAATGGTTATAAAATTCATCGAGATAATCAGTAACCTCCTTTTTATCTCTCGTATTCAGATATGGGAATTCATTTATAACTTTGTAAAACTCATCTTTTTTGGCTATAAATATTTTAAGGTCATTTTCGTATATCTCTCTACTCCTGCATACCCCAAGGAAAAGTCTTTCTGTAACTGATTTGACAGGAACAATTTTATCATCAGGTATTGCATAGGACGCATTCACAAGTCCGGTCCAGTCAAAATCATATGGTACAGCAATCCCTAGCTGCCGGGGATCAATGACAAGAGGTTTTATTACTTTAACATTATGCTGCCCTGGTATAGAATAGTCAAAATTTCCTATCATATAATTGAAAATGGCCAGCCTGTCCATCTGGTATGGATAAATATTTTTCTGGTTAAGAGCTTTGGATTTAATCTGAATGGTATTGGTCCTTTTTGCCAACATTTCTACCGGTTCAATGAAAAACCCGTACTGTGTGAAATTCTTCCTCTTTTTTAACGAATCTATATAATTAATTTTCAGAAGCCTTACTCTGAAGCTTGTATCTGTCAGGAGATTAAACAGCTTATAGGCAAGGTATTCTTTCAGAACGTATTTTCCATTTTCGATACCTGGTTTGCATTGGGGGACCAGTTTTAATTTTGATATCTTATTCAGGTCGGAGTAGCCGAAATCTACCTTTTTAAAGTTTAGTTCAATAGGAGAGAACGTACAGTAACCTTTCCTGAATATTCCACGGGTTCTAAGCCTGACTTCTTTACTTAATGAATCCGTTTTGCTCTGATGAAAGGTAATGTTAGCATTCAGGTAGCCTTCCTTTGGTTTATTCCTGAAATATGACGTAAGATCGTATCGCAGAGTTATCTCAAGCAGCTCCTGATCCTCAAAAAGTCTGAAACTCTTTTTGGGTCCATCAGGAACAGAATTTCCAATCCAGGCGTCAATATTATTGTCAACGTTACCTGAAATAATAAATGCTATTAAAGCAACCTGAAAAAAAAGTTTCCTTTTCATATCAGATCAGAATTTAGGTTACCTCTTGAATACAGCCTTATCTTGTTTATTATGTTGATAGTAAATTTATTTAAAAAAAATGAGGAAAGTGTAAAAAGTGATAATATTTTTATTTGACTCATATTAAAGAGAACCGTAACTTTAACAAAATGAACTGCTAACATGGGAAGCATCATTCCAGGTTATAATTACGACGTCTTCATCAGCTACCGCCAGAAGGACAATAAAGGGGAAAGATGGGTAAGTGAGTTTGTTGATTCTCTGAAGAATGAACTCGAATCAACTTTCAAGGAAACGATAAGCGTATATTTCGACATTAATCCTACTGACGGACTTTTAGAGACCCATGATGTCGATGCCTCACTGAATGAAAAACTTCATTGCCTTGTTTTTATACCAATCATATCGAGAACTTACTGTGATCCAAAAAGCTTCGCCTGGGAACGTGAGTTTATGGCATTTCTTGAGCAAGCATCAAGGGATCAGTTCGGACTAAAAATTAAATTGCTTAACGGTAATTTTGCAAGCAGGGTGCTTCCTGTTCGAATACATGACCTGAGCAGTACTGACCTCAGACTCTGCGAAGATATTTTAGATGGAGAACTTCGTGCTATTGATTTTACTTATAAATCTCCTGGTGTCAACAGGCCATTGAGAGGAGTTGAAGATCATCCTCATGATAACCTTAATAAAATATTCTATCGCGACCAGATAAATAAAGTTGCCAATGCGATAGATGAAATTATAAGTAGCTTAAGAAGCACACATAATCAGGTCAATACGGCAAACTGGTCATTCAGGGATAATGGAAACCAGAATAATGATGTCTTTAATGATGATGATATTAAGATAACGGGGGGGATTAAATTAAAAACCAGAGGAATTATTAGCAAAAAAAACAGAGGTGGTATATACAAACTTGTGAAATACCGGAATAAAAATATTTATAAGTGGATTGCCACAATTTTATTTATAACTGCAATAGTTCTTTTTGCTTTGGGCCGGAAGGGACAGTTAAATTTTCTCAACCCCGGAAAAGCAAAAAGAGAACTTGCAAAATCGCATGTAAGACAAGCCGTGACTTATATCAATAATAAAGATTATGATGCTGCAAAGGCAGAATTGGATCTTGCATTATCAAGTGATCCCAAATACTCTTATGCATGGAGTTCCCTGGCTGCTTTAAGTGTTAAACAGGGAAACCTGAACAAAGCTATAGCAGAATCAATTAAAGCTGTAGATCTTGATCCCACAAACAGTGAGGCTGCATATAACATGGCTTATACTCTTGACGATAAAAAAGATTATCATCAGGCGATTAAATGGTATAAAACAGCTATCAGGATAGATTCAACACTAAAGAAAGATTCAACACTTGTTCCTGCTTACAGTGCACTTGGCAGGGTGTACAATAATATTAATCAGCCTATTGATGCAATACTGATCCTTAATAAAGTCAGGGAGCAATATTCCGGTTCGAAGTATATATACCTGGTTTATAAAAACCTTGGCAATGCCTATTTATTGCAGGAACAGACTGATTCAGCCCTTAAATACCTTAGGCTTTCAAGAGGAATCAATCCCATAGAATCTGAGACTGCCATGTTCCTGGCAAAGGCATATGAAGCTTCAGGGCAAATGTCCAGGAGCATAGAAATATGGCAGGATTACATTGATTTAGAGAAAGATTCGATAAAAATTAATGAGGCCAAAAGGCATTTAAAGGAAATTACAATCAGGCACCTTCAGGAGATTATTAAATAGTATTTATTAAAGTCCTGTTTCAAAAAAAGCGGAAGTAATTACCTCCGCTTTCTGATCTTTCTATAGACTATTTATAAATTATTTAAGAAATATTATTTTACTTACCTCCTCCACGTTTCCAGCTCTGAAATGGATAAAATAAGTACCATAAGGAGCATTTGTTCCATCCTCAAAGACTCCCTTCCAGGTAACTGTGTAACAACCCTGCTCCATCATCCTGTCAACAAGAGAACCAACTAACCGGCCATTGATATCATAAATCTTAATTTGTACTTTGTTCACGATCTCTTTGTTTTCGGCTATTTCGTAATTAATTGTAACTGAATTGCTGAAAGGATTGGGATAGATCAGCCCAAGTCTGGATTCAGGTATCAAATCATTATTCAACTGTTCATTATCAGCCTGGTAATTTCCTGCCTTAGCTGACTTTGTGCCATTTATCTGATCAATTATTGCATTCACTGAATTAATAAGAGCATTACCCTGTGTTTTTGATAACTGACCCGATTTAATCAGCGCGCTTATCTGGTTTGTTATTGATTTCAGATTGTTTGCAGCTGTCTTGGTCTTTCCTTTTTCAAGATTAATCAATGCATCATTCAGTTTTTTAATAAGTTCATTACCTTTTGCTGCTTTGATTGTTCCATTGTTTATCATATCCTGAATTGCAATAATGACATCTCCAATAGCTTTGACCGGAGAAATCGGGCCACAGCAGATAGCAATGGTCTTAACTTCCCTGTCGCCGCCAGCAGCCTCTGAATCAAGAACATAAAGTCTTCTTGCATCTGCTCCTATTGCCAGTCCTAAGGGAGAATCCCCAACAGGAATCTTATTATGAGGTATCAGGGTGAGGCCTGAAGCACCCGATCCGTTGGGTACTCCGGTTCCTCCCATTCCAATCTGATACACAAGGATCTGATCATTCTCTGTATCTGTCACATAAACAAACAGAGCGTCTGCGCTGATTTTTACATCAGAAATATTACTACCGGTACTTACATTGGCAATTATAGCATCAGAGTAGTTTTCATTTTCAGGTTTTAAATTAATTATCAGCAGGTTTCCTTCCTCTGTCGATACAATTGCAAGCCCTGCATCAGGAGATATTGCAACATCCCTTGTACTCGTACCGGTACTGACATTGGCGATGATGCTGTTATAATTCTTGTCAGTCGGATCAGTACATATAATTTTAAGGCCAAAGTCACCTGTTACCAACACTAATCCTGCATCAGGGGTGATAGCGGCGTTACTGGTTGTCGATCCCGTGCTGACATTTGCAACCACATGATCAAAACCACCACTTTGGGGATCCGCATCGATTACCGACAGGTACCCTGAGTAGTAATTGGCTACGTAAACTCGTTTACCATCGGGTGTTACCACAATACCGTAAGGTTCTATACCTACCCGAATATTTTTAACAAATGAGTTGGTTTTCAGGTCAATTACTGAAACATTATGTGAATTGAAATTGGTAACATAAGCCAGGGTTCCCTTGGAATTTATATCGATTTTCATAGGTGTTTCACCAACAGGAATTGTAACCGCCTCAAGAGATGCATCCAGGTTAAGTACAGTAACTGAATTGTCATCGGGATTGGTAATATAGGCGTAAGTATTACGTACACCATTTACAGTAAGCGCTTCAACCTGAATATCATGTGTTGAAGTTGATCCAACTGATTTGTTGGCAATAACATCATCGCACGGATTCAGCGACTGGTCAACAACCTCAAAATACATTGTATTATCTGAGGCTGTTCCATTTACCGCAATACTTACCGGTCCTGATAAAGCTCCCACAGGTACAACAGTCGTAAGGCTTGTAAGAGAAGCCTGTTTCACAGCTGCGCTCATTCCGTTAAAGGAGATTGTATTATTTACCGGATCGGGATCAAATCCTGATCCTGTTATTGTAACTACTGAACCTGAAACTCCATAGATCGGATCCAGATAGAGGATATGCGGCTGTGTAACCTTATCTGCAGTGGTGAATGTTCGGGTCACCGGAGCATCCTTCAGCGAGAGGCTAGGTTGTGAAACATCCATTATCCCGGAGGTTAAAACAATTGTATAGGTCTGGTTAAATTCCAGATCCGAGTAAGGTCTGAAAATCAGCCTGGAATTCTCATTTAAGTATTGGAAATCTCCCGGAACTGCAATCCCATATGCACCACCCTTTAATAATTTGAAGCTGTTTGAACTTACAGTATATGTATTTATGGGTTCTGAGAAATCCACCACAACCGGTGTTTTGATTGTAACCTGCGATTTAATTTTATTCCCCGGTTCTAATGAAAGGATTTCAGGTGCAGCCTGCAGTACTGTTGTAAAGGAACGTATATCGTCGCTTCCATGACTATTTCCCGAGAGATCGGTTATGCTTCCGGGCAATTTAACAGTATAAACAGTACCTTCTTTAAGACTTCCAAAAGGAGAAAATGTTACAACCCTGTTCTCATTATCCCAGCTGAATGAACCAGTTGCCTGTTTTATTACACCGGCATCATCCCAGCTCAGGGTAAACCCATTTTCAACAGTTGTTTTATTCATCGGTTCTGAGAAAAATACCCTTATTTTATCCGTAATAAATATACCGGTTGATCCATTTGCCGGGATCACTTCATTTATCGCAGGAGGAACATTATCCCTCGAAATGGTTGTGAAGCTCTTTGTAAATTCAGGAGTCAAAGGATTACCCTTCATGTCTTTTACGTCACCCGTTATATGAAGAGTATATTCTGTACTGTAGTTCAGTAAAGATACAGGGTCGAATAAAACAACATTAAGACTATCCCCCAGTGTCGTGTAATTTCCACCTATATTATTTGTCCCATCAGTTAAATAACATGATGTTACCGACAGAGATGACTCATCAACCTGTTCTGAGAACCTGATACTGAAGTTTGACAAAATATCAGTTAAGTTTTCTTTAACTTTAGTTTGTCTGACTTTCACAACAAAAGGAGGTGTAATATCCTTATTGGTAATAAGGTTTATTCCATTGGTGGTTGTACCTGCTGAAACACTCATAACTGTTTTTGTATCATTTGTCTCAATAAATGCCTCACCATTTCCGCTATAAAATTCTCCAGGATAATCCGTATAGACTGTATTGCTGTATATATATGAGCTGATGTTCCCGGGTCGCAGTTTATAACCGTGCACGTCTCCATCAAGCGGTTCAATATAAACATAATATGATCCGGGTATCAATCCTGGTATAAGATAATTGCCGGATGCATCGCTGTAAGCATGCACAGAATCCTGGGTAGACGTATTGATAGCATAAACAAGAGCACCGGCTACCGGTTTGTTGTCATAACCATATATAATATTCCCGGATATTGAACCGTAGGTACTATTGTAGTCCGGCTGTTTCGGATATTTGTAACTGGCCCATGATTTATCATCCTGTTCCAGAGATCTGACACTTGTTCCCTGATCAATCATAGGGAACATAGTCGAACTGACTACCCCGCTGTGCAATAATCCAAGAACATGTCCGATCTCATGCGTAATTACACTCTGGATATCAAAATAACCTGCATTAACACCATTATACCCTACGCCAAGGTTATACTTAATGTCATTAACAAAATCAGGATTAACAACAATATCTGCATCTAAAATTCGGGCCACCTGGGTTACTTCATCTATCTCCGTTAATTTGGCAGCTACTGCCAGTACTCCATAGGGAAACGGGAATTGATCATCCTCAAACGAGATCAGGTTTACTCCATCATTTGCCCTGGCATATTTTGAAGAAGTTGTGGTAGCTGCCTCAGTAAACTGGATATTAGCTGTGGAAATTGCTGACCATGATTGGAATGAAGCACGGACAGCTTCAAGGTCGCTGCCGTCTGAAATATTTGGTACCCCATCCGTATTGAGAGTATAAATAAGTGGCCACTGGCCAACTGTCTGATCCTGGAATTCTCCTATTGCCTTTGAAAACTCGGAAGTGTTCCCGAGGGGATCGGTTGCTGTCGCAGTGATTACAGTTCCTGAAGAACCTTTTATTGAAAAGCTCGCGGAAAATGTTGCGTTTCCACTCGCATCGGTTGTCACACTGTTTGAACCCAGATAAGTCTGCCCTTCACCGTAACCTGTGTCATCAGCAACTTTGCTGGCAAAAAATTGAAGATCATATGTCCCGGATGGTTCACTGTTCAGAGAACCGGTTACAACAACGGATCCCGTGCTAAAACTTACAGATTGAAGGACCGGGAAGTTCTGGAGGTTGTTGGGTCCAGTATCAGGATCACCTGTATCATTTTGAGTGACCCCGTCTGCTCCCAGATTAATTCCCAGGGTACCATTTGAATAAATTGAATTGGAACTTATCTGGTTTCCAGTACCATTCAATATCTGAATTCCACTCCCGGGGAATTGATTAATTATTAGCCCTTTAATTGTGCAATATCTTGCATTAATAGTCAAACCGTTTACCTCGGCCCCAGCTTTTGTCCCATTGAGCTCAATCTGCAAAACTGAGTTAGCCTCGGATGCACCCGGCTGAGTAAAACCATCAATAATAACAGTATCGGTTATAGCAGGCAAAGATGACAAAGGGTTTATTGTAAACGGCCCTGTGCCGGGGATATTAAAAGTTATAGTATCCATGCCCGGTTTCGAATTGGTGTATTCAATTGCACTTCGAAGACTTCCAATGCCATCGTCTGAAATGTTGGTAACTATATTTTGATCAGGATAATCCTGGAGACAGCGAACAGAAAATCCATCGGTCTTACTATCATAGATCCTTGAAAAACGGATATCATTGTTCCACACGAACCGGTGGAAAGCATAAGTTGATAATGTATCTGATGAGGACCACCAGCTACCAATTCCTCCAATAGAGTAAAATACTCCATTGAGTAAACGTGTACCACCCGGAAGGGATGTAAAGCCGTATTCATCAGTAGCTCCCTCATTGGGGCTATTCCAATGAGTAGTTCCAGTTTCTTTCAGTTTGCCTCCGGCAACGCTTTCTCCACCAACATAATTAGTCAGCTGTGTTAACTGAGCATCTGTAGGTATATGCCATCCTAAAGGACATAATTTGCCTGTTTCTACTGTATACCAATTATATAACGCACCATAAACCGATTTATTTAATATATCATTATTATACCAGGCAAAGGCCGGAGTAGTTAATGCATCCCAGGTAGAATTATCAGTAACGTTGGGTATGTCAACTCCATTATTATATTTTGTGGCTTTAAGGTTTTCTGCCATCCATACCTGTGATCCAATAGCTACTATATTGTAGTAATTTCCATCAACATCAGAAATGGCATCTGATTTATAGGTAGTAAAACTTACTTCGTCACCATATGCTGTTCCCATTCCGTTTGTTGCAAAAGCTCTGGCATAATAGGTACTATCAGGAAAAAGTCCGGTCAGGGAACTTGTAAAACTTCCTGTACCCGAACCTTCATTAGTATATCTGTTGGAAATTGTAGGATTATGTGAAGTATTCCAACAAACACCTCTGGAGGTAATTAAATATCCGCCGTCACTTGATATGTTTCCCCCTGAAATAGCAGTATTCTGAGTAATTGATGAAACTGCTGAAGTATTCAGGGTCGGAATCGGTAAATCCCTGACGCAACGGATAGAATTTCCGTAATCTGCCCATGCTACATAAAAACTAGGCGTATGAGCAATAGTAGTATGAAGTGTTAAATTATTACTATCAGCACTGATAGAAGCCATAGTTATTTGACCCGGGATCCACCAGCTACCGTATTCTCCGATAGTACCAAATGATCCGTCTGTCAAATGACTTCCGGCAGGAAGAGCGGTAAAACCAGTAATGTTATTATTTTGAGGGTTATTGCCAACTGTGCCCTCAATTTCATTTTCTAGCCAATCTGTTTTTGAAGCCAGAGTCTTGGCTACAGGAATTAAACTAACCCTATAATCACTAGTTGCTGAATAAATACTGTCAGCACCAAATGTGAGTTTTTTCCAGTCGCCATATCTTGCAATACGGTAACCAACCGGACATACACTGTCCATTACAGTGAATAATGAATATAACCTGCCAAATTTGGCTACATTAGCTTCATCACCACCAACAGGCCACTGACCATCCTGCTCACCATAGGGATAAGTTGCTAAACCTATTAATTGTCCATTAATATATCTTGTTGTCTTAAGATTTTCTGCCATCCATTCCTGAGAGCCAATTATAACTGTTGTATAGTAATTGCCATCATAATCAGAGGGCAAAGATGGTGGATTGACCCAAAGATTCATCAAATTAATACCCGGGTAAACATAAAAACGCCTTGAGACAGTTGATGCGCTTAAAGTAATTGCAGTGTTGGCTTCAACGGTAATAGAATATGAACCGTCAGGATCGGTTGCAACGCCGGTCGTACTTCCGTTAACTAATATGTTTATACCTGGCAATGGATCTCCTGCAGGTCCTTCCCTTAGAACTCCCATTACCGTTTGTGCAAATAATGGCCCTGAAATGGCAAAAAACAAGGCAGCAATTGAAATTATATGGAGCAAATATTTTTTCATGATTCTCATAATATTAAAGGTTTTGCTGATTAAAACTTTTCCGTTAGTGTTTCATATAACCTTTCACCTTTATGACAAAACTTTCCAAAGCCTCACCTTCAGCGTCTGAATCAGAGCCTTCGGCTTTAACGATCTTTTTACCGGTCTTCTTGTCTTTTTCAATCTTCATCTTACCCTGAAATCCTCCTGTTATAAGATTCTTACCTGCAGGATTAGTACGGACAAATGCAAATACTTCTTCGCCTTCCGTAAATACTGGCATCTCCGACACTTCATAAATAATATTGCCTACCTGTCCGCCCGGGACAGCAATAACTGCCTCCGCCCCGAGATTGCCCTTAAGGTATTCCTCGGGGGCAATTGTCACATAGGTGTAGATAATACTCTTGTCCTGGTTCCATTCGGATTTTAACTTTGTGCACTTGCCGTAAAGCACTGCCGTGGATGCATTTGTCAGATCATCGGCTGACATCTTTTTTACCTGTGCCGAACTCTCCGTTTCCGGAAGAATAAAGGAAAAGAACACAAGCAAGAAACCCACAATATAAATGCGTTTCAGGTTTTTCATAATATGTTAGTTTTTATTATTAATTTCTTAAGAATAATATCGTAACAGCAGGCAGACCTGCTACTGTAACTTATCTCCAGTCTCCGAAAATTACAAACGGAGCCCAATAGAAGGGATGGGCAAATTTTTCATCGGCCAGCATGGTGAGCTGAGCATTGCGTAAGGCTTCGGTTTTACTAAGATTCTCTTTTACCAGTTTCCCATAAAACTCTTTCATCAAAGTGGCTGTCGAAATATCAGATACACTCCATAAACTTACCATCACGGTAGGTGTGCCGGCATACATAAAAGCCCTTGTTAGTCCAACAATACCTTCGCCCCGAACAAGTTTTCCCAGCCCTGTCTGACAGGCAGACAAAACAACAAGGTCAGCATTCAGGTTAAGGTTAAATATTTCTGATGCCTGAAGAAGTCCATCCTCTTCAGAGTTTTTTTCCTTTGTAAGAACAAGGCTGCTGAAATCGGGTTTTGCCTCATCAATATATCCGTGAGTAGCAAAATGAATGTAATTAAAATTATCAAGGGCGCCTTTACGTTTCACATTCCCTTCAGTTGCATCTTTCATTAAATAAATAATGGCATTCCCCTTTTTAAAAAACGATGCAATATCTTTTACTTCAGTGCCACTGTACTTAAGCCTTTTATATTTATTCTGAGATGAAAATATTGTATCATCTCCATTATCATATACCGGATCACCAAAAGCAACCAGTCGTTTGATACCTGCGGCGGGCTTCTTCCTGGCTTCTTTCTCTGCAATAAGGCTCTTCATGACACTTGCCGATTGCTCATAGCTTACCGGGTATTTCTTAACCAGGAAAGGGAGCTTTGAATATTTAATACCAGACTCAATTTTTATATGTTCAGTAATTAAAGCTTCAAATGGGAAATAATACAAAATACCGTCAGGAATGATTATAAGGTTGCTCTTTTTTGTCAGATAAGGCTCTGTCGGTCTTATTAATTCTTCATACAGGGAATTGCCCGCCTGTGTTAAAAAATCAATTGAGCTTTGAGCCGGATCCTGTAATGCAAATACTACAGTCTCAACCTGTTCCTGAAGTTTATCCCTCCTGGGAAGCATGAATAATTTATGGTCGGATTTTGTAATGACCCAGAGACATGAACTGCTGTCTCCTACAAAATATTCCAGGATGACTGTATTTTTATCCGGACAGATTGACTGAACCTCTTCAAGCGAAACAGGTTCAGGATACTTCAGGTCGGCAAATCGTGGATTAGTTTTTCTGATCTCTTTTTTTACTGCGGCCAGCTCCTCCTCGAGTCCTTTTATCTTTTCTTTAATTTCAGGAATCTTATCTGTATCAGCCTGGTCATTTAATGACTCTCCCTTCAGTAATTGGTTGTACTGTGTCAGGTCTGTCAATATACCCTCCTGTTTTTTCAGCAGTACAGTATCTGCCCCTTCTTTGATATTTGCAACCGATTCTGCGAGCATATCAAGAAAAGCTCTCGATTTGCTTTGTTCAGCATATTCAAAAGCCAGAATATCATATCCCTTCGTATTGTCTTGCTCATTTAGTGTCCCCAGCAGGTTGATAATGCCCTCAAAAACATAACGTTCACTTGCCATATAGCTGGCTTTTAAGTCCTCGCTTTGCAATGTATTACGTATACCTCCAAGAATTTTTAAAGCAGAGTCGTTTAACTCAACAGCTTTATCAAAATCACCTCTCCTCTGATAATTTTCAGCCAGACCGACAGTAATTCTCCAAACAAGATCAGGACTATTTAGCGATCGTGCAATTTTTAATGCTGCATTGTAGTTATTTCTTGCTTCATCAAGCTTCCCAAGAAGACTCTGATCATTGGCCAGGTTTAAAAGACAATTAACTTCCTTACTAATATCCTTTATTTCACGACTTATCTGCAGGGCTTTAAATTGATACTCTTCCGCCTTTTTATAATCTCCCGTGTCAAAAAACAGGTTGCCTAAATTGCTCAGTACAGCAATAATATTCTGCTTGTCATTATTTTCCTCATATACCCTAAGGGAATTATTGAAATATTCCGAAGCCTTTTCCATTTTACCCGACTTTTGTAGTATAACACCCAGGTGATTATAGACTCCGGCAAGTCCGGGCATATCATTTTCTTCTTTAAATATATTACTTGCCTCATTAACCTTCTCGAAGGCCGTGTTATAATCACCAAGATTTGAATAGACAAAACCCATCAGGTTTAATGTTTCTCCTACCCCGGATCTTGAGTCGATTTTTTTGTATATTTCAAGAGCCTTACCGATATTTTCCAGTGCTTCAGGATATTTCCCGCTATTGTTCAGCATCTCTCCATATTTATCATATACTATGGCTTTAAAGGATTGCACAGAACGCAAACCTGCAAGATCGCCTATTTCAGTTCTTATTACTTCAGATTTTTCGTACCATAATATTGCCCCGGGATAGTCATTAAAATATTTATAGTAGAGAGATCCCATGCTGGAGAGAGTATTCCCAATCAATTTTTTGTCATCCACCTCTACCCTTTTTATTAATGCCTCCTGGAAATATGACAACGATTTCTTATAATCCTGATTAAAATATATTGCTCCAAAACTGCCCAGGATTTCTGCTTCTCCCCGTTCATCATGAATATCAGTGTACAGACCTAACGCTTTCTGACAATAATCGATGGCTTTCTGAGGTTCATTACCAAGCCGGTACTTAGTTGCCATTTCATATAAACTATCAGCCTCTAATTTCTTCTGTTTCTGATCAGGCGACCAGTTTTTCAAATAACTAACAGCTATTGTAAGGCTTTTCTCCCCAAAAATGTCTTCGAAACTTTTTGCACATTTTTCTGCAATTACCAATAAATTAAGGGATTCGGAGACTCTTCCATTCAGCCCATTACTAATGCATTCATCAATAAGGTCATTAACAAATTGTTTAACAAACAATCTGTGTTCCTTAATCAATAAAAAAGCCAGAGTATCGTTATTGTTGAAATATGCCTTGCCTAGCTCCTTTGAAAATTCCGACTGATTGAGTTCCTGTGGCTGCGAATATATCGTACCTATATTAAAGAAGGAGATGAATATAAATAATGCCGGAATAGAAAATATTCCAAAAGATTTTATTGATTTGATTCTCATTCTCATGACTGTTATTTAATAAAGCTGACAGTCAGACGGACAAAATCGAAATGAAATTATAAATAAATTACTTGTCCGAATTTTTAGACAGTATCAATGCCCTTTGAAGTTCTTCTATTGCTCTGTCCTTATTCCCCACTTCAGAATAAAGAGATCCCAATATTTCATGAGGCATCGGAGCGTCCGAATTAATTTTTGCAACAATTTGCATCTCATTTATGGCATCCTGCAGCAATCCGTTATTTATATAGTATGCTCCAAGTACAGTATGCAAACTGCTGCTTCCCGGATCATTTTTGAAAGTTTCCTTAATTACTTTTTCATTCTGCTCTACCTCTCTGGATTCTTCGAGTGAAAGAACAGAAAATGTATTATTTGCAGATTTATCAGTTTCAATAAGATATTCCCCCTCAACATTCCAGAAATAAGGGGTCCCGAAATCGAGGCCCTTTTCATTTTCGGGATATATCAGAGTATATCCCGACACTTTCTTTTTCCACACCAATCCACCACTGTTATAAAGATTAACAGTATAATTATCATATGATTTCTTTGCAGTCCAGGAAAATGAAGGGCGATCGGTTTTAATAAGAGTGTTATTAGGAGCCGTAAGTTCTATCGTCCTGTCACCAGCAACTGATCTTAATCCTGCTAAGGCACCAACATCCTTTTCTTTCTCTTTTTTTAATGCAAAGGCTGACAGATCAAAAATGGCAGCAGATGAAATGTTCTTTACTTTATCCTTGTTTCCAGTTGCAGCTGTTTCTTTTCCAGAAATTCTGACCATACTGTTAGGTCCAAGATTAATCAGGTTCCCATTTGAGAAGAGTACATTAACTTCAGATTTACCTGAAACCTTGATCTCATCCCCCTGGAATAGCTGGGTGCCCCAGCTCGCTTTTATGAATTCGCTTTTATTTGCTTTCCGTAAAAGAGCTTCTCCATTTATTTCTGTTATAACTGCCAGGCATTTGGGATCTGGCTGGGCAATTATTGATCTCATTCCGGAAAACAAAATGCCTAATATCAGAAAGATACAAGTTGATTTAGATTTCATTTTATTCCTAATTATTCAGGTTAATTCAGATCTTCATGTTTAACGTTAACAGAACGAAAGAAGGCTATCCTACCCAAATAAGAATCAATCATCACAAAGATAAGCCATCTAAAATCAAAAGTCAATTTTATTTATACTTCAGCAATATCCGTAACTCATTCTATATGTTTTAAAATGACCAAATATCTTTTATCTTTGGTAATGGTTCAATATAAATACTCTGATACCAATGCTTAACTTACTTAAACATCCGCTACTGACACATAAGCTGACAATTTTACGCCGCAAGGAAACAGGAACAAAAGATTTTCGTGAAACGCTTGATGAGATCGCAGGACTTATGGCCTACGAGATAACACGCGACCTGCCGGTAAAGGACGTAACGATTGAAACACCTATTGGTGAATGTAAAACCCAGGAACTTGCTATGGATGTTGTGCTGGTTCCTGTTCTGAGAGCGGGTCTTGGCATGGTCGACGGTATTTCCAACCTGTTACCCAACGCCAGAATAGGCCATATTGGAATGTATCGCGATCATGTAACATTAAAACCAATGACCTATTATTCGAAATTCCCCGACAACCTGGGTGAAGCAGTGGTAATGGTTCTCGATCCAATGCTTGCAACCGGAGGAAGTGCAACTGATGCTATAAGAGTTTTGAAAGACAATGGGGCAAAAACCATTAAACTGGTTTGTATTGTTGGCGCTCCCCCGGGAGTGGAAAGAATTATGAAAGATCATCCTGATGTACAGATATATCTTGCAGGGCTTGACGAAAAGCTTAATGAAAAAGGATATATTGTACCAGGCCTTGGCGATGCGGGCGACAGGCTCTTTGGAACAAAATGAAGAATGATCATTTCAATTTATCAAGGGCGTACCCTACATATACATCATTCAATTCACAGAGTCCTGCAGTCTTAACTTCTTTTTGCCCTTCAATAAGAACATATTTTAAGAATTGAATTACCGCTTCATCAGTCGGCTTTCCAACTGAACCAATAGTAAGTTCACGGCACAGTCGTTTCGGATAAAGTCCGAGCCATAAGCTCCTGTGTGCTTTTTCGAGGTTACTGAAAGGTAGCTCCTGCCTGTCAATCTTATTATCATAATCAATATCTACAGGTACCATCTGGATATCTTTTATCCGTTCCCCGGTTGAAGCATCAAACGCATATGAAAAATTACAAAAACCTGTTGCAAGTGGATTTTTTTGTACATTTTTTATCATCTCATCATCGCTATTTACTCCAGTCCCTTTCAGATCAGAGGCTTCCTTATTGAGAAAATCTGCAAAAACTTCGGCTGCCCCAGATTCATCAGTTCGCGTAAATACCAATACTTTCTCTTTTCCTGAAGTATCAAGTAACTCTCCCCATGTCAACGGTTTATTACCTGTAAAAACTTTAAGAAACTCTTCAGAACTCAGACCCTGATCCATGATCCTCCTGATATAGGGATTCTTCTGGTTCACAATAGCTGCAACACCATCTTTGGCTACGGGTATTGTCCATATCCCGGCATCAAAATCCTCATCGGTCAATGGTCTGGATATCATGGCCAGCTGGCTCTTATTAGATAACAGGTCTTCGATTCCCTGTCCGGTCCCTCCAGTCTCCAGATCAATCTTTACGGTAGGATGGATCTTCATAAAATCATCGCGCCATTTTCTGACTAGCGGATAGAGAGCATATGCACCACTAATTGTAAAATTACCAGAGACATTTACCTTCGTAACTGCAGGTATTGTATCTTTTGTTTTTTCTGATTTTCCCGGTTTGCACTCATAAAATATTGCAATGCAAAACAAAAGGAAAACGGTTCTTGTTAAGTTCATTTTTTTTTAAAGTTACAAAATATATGAAAGTTGAACAATGATTAATGACAGGAATGAATTATTGATTCTTCTACTTTTCATATCCAAAAAAAAATTAAATTACACTTCAATTTTAAGTATGAAAAATGATCCCGTTATTGAGGTAAAGAACGTCTGGAAGTCGTTTAAAACTGTACAGGCTGTAAAAGGAATCGATCTGAATATTCCAAAAGGGCAGTTTGTTGCCTTACTGGGGCCTAATGGAGCGGGTAAAACAACCCTGGTTGAAATGATAGAAGGTATTCAGAAGCCTGATAAGGGTGAAATAACCATTATGGGCAAGAAGTGGAAAGGGAATGAGGATGAGCTTCATCGGATAATCGGGCTTTCCCTGCAGGAAACAAGGTTTATCGATAAACTCAGAGTCACGGAAACACTTCATCTTTTTGCCGGTTTTTTCAACCTTGGAAGGGAACGGGTTAACGAGATAATTAACATCGTGGATCTTGAAGAAAAAAGAAAGTCATATGTGGTAAATCTGTCGGGCGGACAAAGACAGAGACTGGCAATAGGAATCGCCCTTATAAACAACCCCGCTATTCTTTTGCTTGATGAACCAACAACAGGACTCGATCCAAATGCCAGGAGAGAGATATGGGAAATTCTCCGGGGCCTCAGGGTTAAATCTGAGACCTCAATGATTCTTACCACACACTATATGGAGGAGGCGGAAAACCTGTGCGATTACATAATAATAATGGATAATGGCGTGATCTTAAAAGAGGGTACTTTGCAGCAACTTCTTGAAGATGAAACACATGAAAAAGTAGTTGAATTTACTGCCGAACAGAGTTTAGAATTCAGTGATGCCTCTTCAGCAGAATTCCCTTTTACTATTCACCCCGGAGAATCAGATAAAAAGGGGTTTGTAACGCTCTCCAACTTTGAGACAGAATTGCCTGTATTTATGGCTGCCATGAAATCGAAAAATATCACTTTAAAACACATGGAATGCCGGCGTAAGACTCTCGATGATCTTTTTGTTTCACTTACAGGACGGAAAATAAATGAATAATATGTTTCGATTCAGGCAACTATGGCGACTTACTGTTGCTTTGTTCCGCGAAATAATCAGGGAGCCAGGGGTACTTTTCTGGGGGATCCTCTTCCCCATCCTTATGTCGCTGGGGCTGGGGCTTGCGTTTACAAAGAAAGCCGATGTGATACGCAAGGTGGCTGTTATAAACAATACTGAAGAATCAGGAGCTTTAACCGGCAATAATATGGTTAATAACTTTCTTGAGAAAAGCTGTGAAAAAAACACTTCAGAAGATAAAGATGAATGGCTCTGGAAATATTCAATGAAAGATGAAAAGCTGGGAAATTCAATCTTCCTGTTTTACACCATGAAGTGGGATAAAGCGATGAAACTTCTTAAAAGAGGCACAATTAATGTAATACTGGCAGGCTCTAAAGACTCTGTTGAATATAATTTTGATCCAATGAATTCTGATGCCGAACTTACTTACCTTAAACTAAGTCCTGTCATTGGAAAGGGGGAAATGCTTGAAGTTAAAGGCAATTCAGAGATAAAACCACTTACTGTAACAGGTACCCGGTATATAGACTTCCTGGTACCTGGACTTATAACAATGGGTGTGATGATGTCATGTATGTGGGGGATCAGTTATGGGATCATTGAAAAAAGATCAAAAAAATTATTGAGGCGGCTTGTTGCGACCCCGATGAAAAAATCGCATTTTCTCATTGGACTGATAACTGTAAGGCTGATAATGAACCTGATCGAATCATCAGTTCTGCTCATCTTTGCGCTGATAACTTTTAAGGTAAAAATACAGGGGGATATATCATCTCTTATCCTGATATATATTGCCGGGAATATAGCCTTTGCCGGCATAGCTGTTTTTGTTTCTTCAAATACCTCCAATACAGAAGTTGGCAACGGATTGATAAATTTTGTTGTTTTCCCGATGATGGTCCTTTCCGGTATCTTTTTCAGCTATCAGAACTTCCCCGACTGGAGTATTGGTGTAATCAAATATCTTCCGCTGACTATGCTCACCGATGGTGTAAGAAGTATCTTCAATGAAGGGGCAGGGTACCACGAGGTCGCTATGCCTATTCTGGTTCTCCTGTGTATTGGGGTAACCTTTTTCTCTGCCGGCCTGAAAATTTTCAAGTGGCATTAGCGATTATTCATTGAAACACAAACCTGCCTGCCAGTAGGCAGGGGAGCACAAAGTGCATCACTAAGGAACACAAAGGAATTATTCTCCTGAAAAAATTTCCCATATAATGCAACATATTAGATTTCAATCTGTCTTTATTCAGGTTAACCGATTTAAAACTAATCAAAAAGTATTATGAAAAATCTGAGAGTATTAGCAGTAACCATAGCCATCCTTACTTTTTCCGCCTGCACATCAGGCCAGTATCGTAAGACGGTTTATGGTAACCATAATGTAGTAACGAAAGAGAGAAAAGCTGGATCTTTCTCAAGCGTAAAAGCCAGTTCAGGAGTTGATGTTTTCCTTAAGCAGGGGGATGACGAGTCCATTTCAGTTGAAGCAGATGAGAATCTCCAGGAATACATTATGACTGAAGTGAGAAGCGGAGAATTGAATGTATATACAGATGCAAATATCCGTCAATCAGAGAGAATGAGAGTTTATGTTACAATGCGTGAGATAAAATCTGTCAAAACGACCAGCGCCGGAAATGTAATAGGACAGACACCTGTTAACAGCGACCGGCTGGAATTATCGGCTAGCAGCGCAGGGGATGTTAAACTTGAAGTGCATGCAAAGGAGATCCGGATTAATATCAGCAGCTCGGGTGATATGACACTTTCAGGCGATGCCGACATGCTTGACGCTCACCTGAGCAGTGCAGGCGACCTGGATGCTTTTGACCTGAAGGTACGTGAAGCTGAGATTTCTGTATCAAGTGCAGGAGATGCTGACGTGTACGTTACTGAAAAAATTACTGCAAGAGCATCAAGCGCAGGGGACATTAATTACAAAGGCGACCCCAAATATGTCGATTTCCATTCCTCCAGCGCAGGAGGAATACATAAAAGGTAACTTCCATTCAATATATATTTCCTTCATTAATAAGAGCCATCGATTAACTAACGATGGCTTTTTTATTAACTTTGGGGCAAAAATTTCCCGGACAGGTAATAAATAAAATATAATTATAATTTATAAATAAAATGAAGGAAAATTTAAGTGTCAGTCTGAGACACACAGCTGATTTCGTAACTATTGACGAAATTCTTACCCTGGCAAAACAATCTGAAAAACATATTGAAAGTCTAAACGCCGGAACAGGCCAGGGTAATAACTTTCTTGGATGGCTCTCTCTTCCTGATGATATCCTCCCGCAATTAGACAGAATAGAAAAAATGGCCAGGCATCTGCAGTCGGTATCCGATACAATCGTAGTAATCGGTATTGGTGGATCATACCTGGGTTCAAGAGCAGTTATTGAAGGACTTTCTCATTCCTTTTCACCTTTAATGAAAAAAAAACACCACGATGTTATCTTTGCAGGCCAGAATATATGTGAAGATTACATGGCTGATCTTCTTGAGTTACTCGATGAGCGCAATTACTCAATTGCTGCAATATCAAAATCAGGTGTTACAACGGAACCTGCTATAGCTTTCCGTATTATAAGGGATCATCTTGAAAAGAAAGTAGGAAAAGCTGCCGCTGCTGACAGAATAATTGCAATAACAGATTCAAAAAAAGGAGCCCTCAGGCCACTGGCTGAACTGAATGGTTACGAAACATTTGTCATCCCCGATAATATTGGTGGACGGTATTCTGTACTAACTCCGGTAGGCCTTCTTCCAATTGCAGTAAGCGGTATAGATATAAGAGCCCTGGTAAACGGGGCAAAATCGATGGAGAAGATAACAAGAAATAATAAAGATGCTGCAACAAATCCATCCCTGCTCTACGCCTCTGCCAGGAACCTTATACTACAGACAGGAAGACCAATTGAGATACAGGTTGGTTTTACTCCCAGGCTTCATTTCTTTTCGGAATGGTGGAAACAGCTTTATGGTGAAAGTGAAGGGAAAGAAGGGAAGGGTATTTTCCCGGCAGCCGTCGATATGACAAGCGACCTGCATTCTTTGGGACAATATATCCAGGATGGCCAGAGAATTCTTTTTGAGACTTTTATCTCAATTAAAAATTCTGAAAAGAAAGTAACCATACCAAGGGAAAAAGATAATTCAGATCAGCTTAATTACCTTGCCGGACAAAGACTTACAGAAGTTAACCATAATGCCGAAGCCGGTACAATACTCGCTCATTATGACGGGAAAGTGCCAATAATCACTGTTAATATACCTATCCTTGACGAATTTTACATGGGACAGCTTATATATTTCTTTGAAATGTCGTGTGCAATAAGCGGCTATATTCTTGGTGTCAACCCCTTTAACCAGCCTGGTGTGGAAGCGTACAAAAATAACATGTTTGCTTTGCTCAGTAAACCAGGATTCGAAGAGGCAGGAAAAAAGCTAAGGGAAAGATTAAATGAATAAAATTCTTAAGAACTAACTTTAATTCAACCTGATATGAAAAATCTAAAATGTTCCGCTTTTCTGATTATTGTCCTTACAGGCTTTTTCTTTTTCAGCAGTTGCAAAAACTGGAGTGAAACCACCACGGGATCGATCAGAATCGTTACCAATAAAGGAGGACAAACGCTTGGCTATGATACCGCATCAGGCGTCAATATTCTGACCAGCAGAGGATTAGCCTTCAAGGACCTTAACAAAAACGGGAAACTCGATGTCTATGAAGACTGGCGCAGAAGTGCTGATGAACGGGCAAAAGACCTGGTTTCAAAAATGACCATTGAGCAGATTGCCGGGTTGATGCTATACAGTGCGCACCAGGCAATTCCTTCAGGCAATACCAGGTTTGGATCAAGCACCTATAATGGAAAATCTTTCAAAGAAAGTGGTACTTTACCTTCTGATCTGAGCGATCAGCAGATTAATTTTCTTAAAGAGGATAATCTTCGTCATGTCCTTGTTACTTCCGTAGAAAGTCCCGAGGTCGCTGCAATATGGAATAACAATGTTCAGGCTCTATGCGAAAAAATAGGCCTGGGTATTCCGGCGAACAATAGTTCCGATCCAAGGCACAGATCTGTATCAGATGCTGAATACAATGTAGGTTCAGGAGGTCAGATCTCTATGTGGCCGGGTTCTCTCGGTATGGCTGCAACCTTCGACCCTTCAATCGTCGGACAGTTTGGTCATATTGCTGCAAAAGAATATCGTGCTTTGGGTATCTCAACTGCCCTTTCTCCACAGATCGATATTGCCACGGAACCTCGCTGGGCCCGAGTAAGCGGGACTTTTGGCGAGAGTCCTCAGCTCTCTGCCGACATGGCCCGTGCCTATGTGGATGGATTTCAGACATCTGAAGGTCCGATGGAAATTGCTGACGGATGGGGTTATACCAGTGTTAATACAATGATCAAACACTGGCCCGGGGGTGGTCCCGAAGAAGGAGGACGTGATGCTCATTTTGCATTTGGAAAATATGCTGTTTATCCAGGGAATAATCTTCCTGATCAACTTATGTCTTTTACAGAAGGAGCTCTTAAACTGACTGGTAAAACAAAAATGGCTTCAGCTGTAATGCCTTATTATACAATATCATATAGTATTGACACCAAATACAATGAAAACGTAGGAAACAGCTACAGCAAATATATTATTAATGATCTGCTGAGGGGAACATACTCTTTCGACGGAGTAGTTTGTACTGATTGGGGCGTGACAAAAGATGAAACAGCGGTCGACGGATTTGGCACAACATGCTGGGGCGCTGAGACTCTGAGTGTTGCAGAACGACATTATAAAATAATAATGGCCGGGGTTGACCAGTTTGGTGGTAATAATGATGCCGGACCTGTTATTGAAGCATACCAGATGGGTGTTAAAGAACATGGAGAAAAATTTATGAGAAAGAGAATGGAGCAGTCAGCGGTCCGTCTTCTTAAGAATATTTTACGTGTCGGCCTTTTCGAAAATCCATATCTCGATGTGGAGAATACCAAAAATGTTGTTGGCAGTGAGGAGTTTATGAAAGCGGGTTATAATGCACAGCTGAAGTCAATTGTGATGCTGAAAAACAGGAACAGGGTGTTGCCTGTTGAAAAGAATAAAACTGTTTATATTCCTAAAAGAAATCTGCCTGCATCTGTTGGTATGTTTGGAAACAAAATTCCTGCTTCTTCAACATACCCTGTCAATATCAACATTGTTCAAAAGTACTACAAGGTAACAGATAATCCATCTGAAGCTGATTTTGCCCTGGTTGTGGTATGGAGTCCAAACTCCGGTAGCGGATATGATCCTGCCGACGTAAAAAAAGGAGGAACCGGCTATGTCCCGATCAGCCTTCAATATGAACCATATACAGCAACATATGCCCGTGATCCCAGCATTGCCGGCGGAGATCCCCTCGAGACATTCACTAACAGGACGTACGTGGGAAAAACAGTTACTACAGCAAATGCTGGTGATCTGAAAATGATCCTCGATACAAGAAATAAGATGAAAGGGAAACCGGTCATTGTATCAATTGCTATGTCGAAGCCTATGATATTCAGTGAATTTGAAAAAGAAGCGGACGGAATTATTGTTACTTTCGATGTCCAGGATCAGGCAATACTGGATATTATCTCAGGCAATGCTGAACCGTCAGGGCTTTTGCCCCTGCAGATGCCTGCTGATATGACAACAGTTGAATTACAAAAAGAGGATGTTCCTTTTGACATGACATGCCATGTTGATTCGGAAGGCAACACCTATGATTTTGGTTTCGGAATGAACTGGAGTGGCGTTATAAAAGATGCAAGGGTGGAAAAATACAGGAAGGTTGCGAAGTGATTTTGTTTTCACCCCCCTGCCCCCCAAATGGGGGGTTTAGGGTGCAAGGTCATTTACAGTAGTTTATGCTTCTTAACAAACTCATCTATAACCTGTGAAAGATTAGGATCGCCAATCTCCTGCAGATCATAATAAACCCGTGTATTTGGTTTCTTTATCTTAATAATACGGTTCAAATCAATAGGAGTTGCAATTATAACGCTGTCGCAATCAGTATTGTTAATGGTTGTTTCAAGATCTTTTAGTTGCTGCTCGCCGTATCCCATAGCCGGAAGCAAAGTTCCAATATTCGGATATAGCCGGAAGGTCTCACTTAGTCGGCCAACAGTAAACGGGCGGGGATCAACTAGTTCCCTGGCACCAAATTTTCTTGCAGCCACCACACCTGCCCCTATTTTCATTTCACCATGAGTCAATGTAGGGCCATCTTCAACAACAAGCACTCTTTTCCCTTTAATTAAAGAAGAATCATCAACTTTTATAGGTGAAGCACCGTCCACTACGATTGCTTTTGGATTGACTTTATCAATGCTCTCCCTGACAATCTGAATTGCTTCCGGGGCGGCGCTGTCCATCTTGTTTATCACAACAACATCAGCAATGCGAAGCGTTACTTCACCCGGATAATATCTAAGTTCATGACCTGCACGATGGGGATCCGCTACAGTGATCATGAGGTCAGGCTTATAGAACGGGAAGTCATTATTGCCGCCGTCCCAGAGAACTACATCACAACCCGAGGGATCTTTTTCAGCTGCACGAAGAATAGCTTCATAATCAACTCCTGCATAGATAACATTTCCTCTCACCACGTGCGGTTCATATTCCTCCATCTCCTCAATAGTACATTTATGTTTCTCAAGATCTTTAAGCTCAGCGAAGCGCTGTATTTTCTGGGCATTAAGATCTCCATAGGGCATTGGATGACGTATCGCCACTACCTTAAGGCCTCTTTCCATCAACAGTTCAATAACCTTTCTGGAAGTCTGGCTCTTGCCGCAGCCTGTTCTGACTGCTCCAACTGCAATTAACGGTTTTGTGCTTTTCACCATAGTATCAGATGGCCCGAGAAGAACAAAGTTGGCCCCTGCAGCATTGACAATTGCGCTGACCGACATGACTTTCTGATATGTAACATCGCTGTATGAGAAAACACATTCATTAACTGAATACTTTTTAATAAGGTCAGGGAGATTCTCTTCTGCAAAAATAGGAATGCCATCAGGGTATAATTTCCCCGCCAGCTCTTTAGGGTATTTTCTACCGTAGATATCAGGTATCTGAGCTGCAGTGAATGCTACAACATTGTAATATTCATTATCTCTGAAGCAGGTGTTGAAATTATGGAAATCACGACCCGCTGCACCAATTATGATGACATTTTTCTTTGTCATAAATCCTCCATGTTTAGTTGATATTTATTTATCGAATTAGAGTTTTTCATTTTAAAATGAATTAACAAATGTATAATTTGCATACTGAAATTCCGCGCATTTTGTGGTATTTTTTAAAACGCCTTTATTACGTCTTATTTGCTTGACCAACAGGCGTTTAAAGCAGGTTTGGATATGATGTGAAAACATGTTAAAGAAAATGTTTTCCATTAGGCAGGGTATATGACAAATTCTTTGTACTATTATGTCATTATATGAATGTACTGGCTCACATATATCTTTCAGGTGATTCTGATAAAATAATCATTGGCAACTATATAGGTGATTATGTAAAAGGACGCGATTACCTTAATTATCCTGATCTGATACGGAAAGGGATAATTCTGCATCGCCATATAGATGGGTTTACCGATCGCCACCCTGTTGTTCACCGCAGCAAAATATTCTTTACCAGGAAGTACCACAAATATGCGGGTGTTATCACCGATATTATCTACGACCATTTTCTGACAAAGGAATGGGATTTATTCTCGAGGAGGCCGCTTGAAAGTGTTACTTATAATTTCTACAGGGCACTTGTTAATAATTATGAAATATTACCTGACAATGTCAAGGAAATGATGCCGTTTTTTATCATAAACAACTGGATTGAGACTTATCAGACCCTTGGCGGAATTCGTCATGTACTGAACACACTTAGTAAGCGTTCAACCCTTCCTAATGAAACAAGGTTTGCAATGCGGGCTCTTAAAAAGAACTATTATTCACTTCAGGATGATTTCATGGAATTTTTCCCTCAGCTTATCGATTATGTTGAAAATGATTTTGGAGTTGATATATCGCACAGGATAACTATACCTTTCTGATCAAACCATATATTCTGTTCGGCTCGCATCGAGCCTGAGAAAAATAAACAGGAGAATTGTAAATCCCCACAGGGAACTGCCTCCATAACTAAAGAAAGGCAAAGGGATTCCAATAACAGGCACAAGTCCCACAGCCATACCTATATTAATGAATACATGTGTAAAGAGGATAGACACAACACCATAACCATATACTCTGGAAAAAACCGATCGTTGTCGTTCGGCAAGGAAAAGAAGCCTCAGGAGGAGAAACATGTAAATGCCTATCACAACAAAGGATCCGAAAAATCCCCATTCCTCACCTATGGTGCAAAAAATAAAATCAGAACTTTGCTTGGGAACAAATTTGAATTTTGTCTGGGTACCCTGTAAGAATCCCTTGCCAGTCAGTCCTCCTGAACCAATGGAAATAATTGACTGATTGACATTATAGCCTGTTCCATGAGGATCTGATTTTATACCGAGTAGTATGTCAATCCTGTCTTTCTGATGGGCCGGAAGCAAATTATTAAAACTGTAATCCACTGAATTAACATATAAAATGCTTCCGATAAGAAACAGATATATTATCAGGACGGAGAAAGCTTTCCTTGTATAAATATAATATGCATAAGCCACTCCCGAAAGCAAGAGTGATATGAATACGATTAGCTCTTTACTGAACCTTTTAAATACGTAATAATTTAATAAATATAAAATGGCACCAATTAAAATAAAGACAGCTGCTCCCGAAAGAACCATTTTCCACTTCCTGGTCGCAATAAGGATAAGCACCGAGGCGATAATAACCAGTGCTATTGTCAAAGAAAGGTTATTAACAAGCAGGGTAAGGAAAAAAAGGATCAACATCAGTAATCCGGATACAAATATGTAAGGACTCATCCCTTCTCTGAACAGGACTATGAACAGCGAGAAATAGACTATTGATGAACCCATATCAGGCTGCAGGGCAGTAAGAAGCGCCGGGATAAGTATTACAGCCGTTGCCGGTATAATCATCTTCAGCTTAGTGAGTTCCTGACGCTTTGTGCTGAGATAACCAGCAAGTGCCAGGGCAGTTGCGAATTTTGCAAATTCTGACGGCTGTACACTCAGGCTTCCGAATTCAAACCACGATCTCGCACCATTAATTTTAGCCCCGACAAGCAGAACCAGGACGAGCAAAAGCATTGCAAAACCGTATATGAACCATGAAAAAAAGAAATAGAATCTGTTATCAATAATTACAACGAAAATTGCAATAATGAGAGATGCAATGATCCAGATAAACTGTTTCCCGTATCGCTGCGATATATCAAGCAACCCTGCATGTTCTTCATTATATACAGCCGCATATATGTTAAACCAACCCATTGTAACAAGGATCAGGAACAGTAAAATGGTTATTTTATCTATCCCGCTCCATATGTTCACGTTGCGTTTCACTGTTGAATGAGGTTAAGATCAAGCATACTTTTTTCCCGTGCTTTGTTTGATATTTCCCCTCTAAGATACTTTTCAATCATCAGGCTGGCAATAGGAGCTGCATATGTTGATCCAAAGCCGGCATTTTCAACAACGACCATAATTGCAATCTGAGGATTATCTTTAGGTGCAAAGGCTATAAATACAGAATGCTCTTTACCATGCGGGTTTTGAGCTGTTCCCGTTTTGCCACAAACAACGATGTCATTTAAGGCAGCCACTCCGGCTGTTTTGCCTTCACCACCGTTTACAGCGGCCTCCATCCCAAGAATTATATTTTCGAAATTTGCCGAATCAATATTTATTACATGCTTTGTGGTGAATCGTTTATCAATCACCTCGCTATTACCAATCGCCCTGACTATGTGCGGAGTATAGAAATAACCCCTGTTAGCAATAGCAGCAGTCATGTTAGCCATCTGCAGAGGTGTCACCAATACTTCGCCCTGCCCTATTGCCATTGATATTATGTTAAGTGCTTTCCATCTACCCTTCCCGTAATATTTGTCAAAATAGCTGACAGCCGGTATGAAACCCGGGAGCTCATTTACAAAATCAGTACCAAGAACATTACCAAAGCCTAACTCATTAAGATAGCTTTTCCATTTTTCATAGGCTTCTGCAACAGAAGAGTATTTTGGATTTTCCAGCACCTTCCTGTAGGCCTGGCAGAAGTAAGCATTACATGAGATCATTATTGCATCCTGAAGATCCAGAGGTGATCTGTGTGAGTGGCATCCTACGAAAAGATAACCATTATTACAGGCAAACTTAGTTGAAGGTTTTATTACCTGCTCCTGCAACGCGATAAGCCCGTTTACTGGCTTAAAAGTAGAGCCGGGAGGATATTTTGCCATTAAAGCCCTGTTAAATAAAGGCTGAATTAATGTATCCTCAAGAAGTTTTGTATAATTTTCTGACCTTATCCGGCCTACCAGTAACCCAGGATCGTAATCGGGCGACGAAACCAGTGCCAGGACTTCTCCTGTTTTGGGCTGTATTGCAACAATACTGCCCTTTTTATTCTTCATCAGAAGTTCTCCGTACTCCTGAAGATCAAGATCAATTGATGAGGTTATATCCGATCCCTGAACAGCTGCCGTATCCATTTTACCATTTGCAAAGGAACCTTTAATACGACTGAATACATCAACAAGATATATTTTTACACCTCTTTTACCCCGGAGATTTTTCTCATATGCCTCTTCGATTCCCAGTTTACCAATGTAGTCACCAGCCTTATAATAGGGGTCTTTTTTTATAGTCCCGTCGTCAACTTCGCTTACGTACCCGAGAACATGTGCCGCAACAGGCCTGGAATATTTCCGTAATGTCCTTGTCTGAACATAAAACCCCGGATACATAAACAGCTTTTCCTGAAACCTTGCATAAGTTTCATTTGATATCTGTTTCAGGAATTCAGAAGGAGCGCGCTTTGAATAGTTTACAGCTGCCTTCATGCGTTCCCTGAAAAATTCAGGCGTTATCCCCAGAAGATCACAAAATTCTGCTGTATCGATATCCTTTGAAGTCTGGGCCGGAACCACCATCAGGTCATACGCTGCCTGGTTGTAAACAATCAACTTCCCGTTTCTGTCGTAAATAAGCCCTCGCGCAGGATACTGTGTGACATAGCGAAGGACATTATTATCCGCCGATACCCTGTATGTGCTTTTTACAACCTGGATAATGAACAACCTGCCCAGTAATACTAAAGATGCGAGCACAATAATTGTGATAATAACAAATTTCCTTTTTACAAATGCATCTTTCATATCCTGGTCTTTTATTTCCCTTTCCTGTAATATTCAAGAAGAAGTATAAATGAAACCGAAAACACTGAACTCAATAATACCCTGAACAGGGTCCTGAAAAAACCGGCAAAACGGAATACTTCCAGGTAAAAAAGAGCCGTATGATGGACCAGTACAATAATTATCGCATAAGTCACGAACCATCTGAAACCATAAGTCATCATTGATGGGTCAGAACCTGCTTCATAACCATCCCTTGGCGATATAACGCGCAAAACATAAGGACGCACAAAACCTGCAAGAATGGTTGCCGATGAATGCATGCCCGGGGAACCTGAAAAAAGATCGATAGTCAGGCCAAGTATAAATGATAACAGTAAAAGTAACCATGCTGGTATCTCAACAGGCAAAAGAAGAATAAACATTATATATACATACGGATTGATATAACCGCTGAACTGTATGTTATCAAACAATAATACCTGAAGCAGTACGAGTAAAATAAAGATCAATAAAAACCTTAAAACTGAGTTAATCATTGATACTGATTTTGAAGTTCAAGTTGTTCTGTCTTCTTCATATTAGCTATTATATCGACAAAACGTAGTTTTCTGAAATCGGTAAGGAGCGAAACCGTTATTTTGTAAAAATCACCGCCTGTTTTTTTAAAATTGCTGACTGTACCTATCATTATACCTTCGGGAAATATAGCTGAATAGCCCGTGGTCTCAATAGTATCTCCGATATTTACAGAGACATGCAGAGGAATGTCATTTAAAACTGCCTGATGAGGATTTTTTCCATCCCAGGTAAGAGAGCCGAAATAGTCGTTTGTTTTTAACCTTGCACTTAACTTAAAATCGAGGTTAAGCAATGACATGGCAACTGAAAAATTATCAGAGCTCCCAACAATTACTCCGGCAACACCATCATTTGAAATGACAGCCATATCAGGTTTTATTCCCTGTCGTTTCCCTTTATCAATTGTAAAGAAATTCTTTTGTCTGTTTATTGAATTTTGAATTACTTCTGCAGAAGTATGCTGATATTGTTGTTTGTAAACAGAGTCATTTACTGAAAAAAAAAGTGAACTCTCTTCTTTACTAATTTGGCTGATCCTTTTCTTAAGAGCGATATTTTCTGCTGCAAGGGTCCTGTTTACCTCCCTGAGGTCCAGGTAGGAACGGGCATTGCTTATTTTCTTATCTATTCCTGAAGTAATTCGCCTGACACCAAGAACGAAATGTGTGTTCTGATAATTGTTTCCTGTTGCAAGTAAAAAGATTGAGACTCCTTCAAGTATCAGAAAGATGATCAGATTATTGTATTTCACCAAAAAATTAAGCAGACTCCTCATTTCCCCCGTCTGATTTATCTCATTAGAAATTGAAATTTATCAACATTCTTAAGAGCCACCCCTGTACCACGGGCTACCGCATGTAACGGATCCTCAACAACATTAAAATTTATATTTATCTTATCCGATAGTCTTCTGTCGAGACCCCTCAATAAAGCTCCTCCTCCTGCAAGGTATATTCCTTTATTCACAATATCAGCATATAGCTCAGGTGGAGTTAGCTCAAGTACGCTTAACAAAGCTGCTTCCACTTTTGATAAAGATTTGTCAAGACAATATGCTATTTCCTGATACGAAATTGGTATTTCGATTGGCAAAGCGGTCATAATATTAGGGCCCCTGACTATATAATCAGCCGGAGGATTGTCAATATCCGGCAGGGCTGCCCCAACCCCGATCTTAATATCTTCTGCAGTGCGTTCCCCAATTTTTATATTATGCTGATGACGCATATAAGCCTGAATGTCAGCAGTAAATCCATCACCGGCTATTCTTATGGATTTATTGCATACTATACCGCCAAGTGCAATAACCGCTATTTCAGTCGTACCTCCCCCTATGTCGACCACCATGCAGCCTTCCGGAGCCTCAACATCAAGACCAATCCCAATAGCTGCAGCCATTGGTTCATAGATCATATAAACATCACGTCCCCCTGCATGCTCCGAAGAGTCACGTACTGCACGAATTTCCACCTCAGTGCTTCCTGATGGTATACAAACAACCATCTTTAGCGAAGGCGCAAACAGACGGGGACCCTTATTTATCAGTTTGATCATTCCCCTGATCATAAGTTCAGCAGCATTGAAATCTGCTATCACACCATCACGTAAAGGCCTGATGGTTTTAATGTTCTCATGTGTCTTGCCATGCATCTGTCTTGCCTGTTCCCCGATTGCTATCAGCTTGCCTGTAATTTTATCAATTGCCACTATGGATGGTTCATCCACAACAACTTTATCATTATGAACAATAATGGTATTAGCTGTTCCTAGGTCGATCGCAATTTCCTGTGTTAAGAATGAAAATAAGCCCATATAATGAGATAATTTATTTATTTTAATGTTTGAAATGTCTTATGCCTGTAAATACCATTGTAACTCCGTTTGCAGAGCAGTAATCAATCGAATCCTCGTCCCTGACCGATCCGCCTGGCTCGACTATTGCAGTAATGCCAGCTTTATGAGCGATTTCAACGCTGTCGGCAAACGGGAAAAAAGCATCAGAGGCCATTACAGATCCATGAAGGTCAAATCCGAACGTCTTTGCTTTTTCAATTGCCTGTTTAAGGGCATCAACTCTTGAAGTCTGGCCTATCCCACTGGCGCATAGCTGGTTGTTTTTAGCTATTACAATTGCATTCGATTTACTATGTTTTACAATTATATTGGCAAATACCATATCATTTATTTCTGAGGGCAGCGGGAGCCTTTTTGTTACGGTCTTCATCTGCTGACCTGTTTCAGTACTGGTGTCACGTTCCTGCCAGAGCACTCCGTTCAGTAAAGACCTGTAACTATATTTACTCCTTACTGAATTCTTTCTTCGAAGAATGATCCTGTTCTTCTTCTGTTTAAGAACTTCCAGGGCCGATTCTGTAAACCCGGGTGCAATGATAATCTCAAAAAATATCTTATCGATCTCTCTGGCTGTAATTTCATCAACTGTAACATTTGTTACAATTACACCGCCGAAGGCCGATACCGGGTCGCACGCCAGAGCATCTTTAAAGGCTTCAGACGGATTTTCCCTGCACGCAACACCACATGCATTGTTATGCTTGATAATTACATAAGTAGTTACGGTAAATTCATCAATAAGACCGAGGGCAGCATCAAGATCAAGAAGATTATTGTATGAAAGTTCTTTCCCGTGAAGCTTATCGAATAGCATATCAGGATCACCAAAAAAGATCCCCTTCTGATGAGGATTCTCACCATACCTCAAAGGATAGGATGAATTAATGCTCTCGCGGAATGCAACGATATCTCCTGCACTGTTAAAGTAATTAAATATTGCAGTATCGTAACCCGAGGATACCTGGAACGCTTTGGCAGCAAATAATCTCCGGTCGCTGTCAGACGTAATTCCATGTTTTTCGCTCAGTAAAGTAAGCAGGTCATTATATTGTTCCCTCCCGGAGACTACTAAAACATCATTATAATTTTTTGCTGCAGCTCTTATCAGGGAAATCCCGCCTATATCGATTTTTTCGATGATCTCTCCTTCATCATCTACAGCTTTCAGCGTTTCTTCAAATGGATAAAGGTCGACAATGACGAGATCTATTTCAGGTATCGCGTATTTTAAAAGCTGTCCCTGGTCCTCCTTGTTCTCCCTCCTGGCCAGTATCCCCCCGAAAACTGAAGGATGAAGAGTCTTGACTCTTCCCCCAAGTATTGATGGATATTTTGTAAGATCTTCAACTTTTCCCGCCTGAATGCCCAGTTCATTAATAAAGTTAAACGTACCGCCGGTAGAAAATATCTTCACCCCTAATTTGTGAAGCATCGTCACAATATCGGCTAATCCATCTTTATAAAAAACTGAAATAAGAGCACTGTTTATTCTTTTGTCACTCATTTTATGATAATTACGACAGATTTAGGATACCACTATAAGGTGGTTAAAAATAGATATTTTTTTATTATACCCAACATATTATAATTATGAATATAATCTATTATTATTGATGCTTTTAGAAATGTGAAGAAACTGCATGGTCTGAAAGTAAATTTCACATAACCAATGTATGTCCTCAATCAATGATTTTCGTATATTTGACCTTCAATAGTAAATTAAAATACAGGCATGTTTTTCAGACTCCTTAAAGAGGGATTTCTTTTCGCTGTTAACTCAATATATGTTAACAAGCTAAGAACTTTCCTTTCCCTTTTTGGAATTACCATAGGTATCTTTTCTATAATTTCAGTTTTCACAATTCTTGACTGGATGGAGAAATCGATACGGGATAGTATATCAAGTCTGGGAGATAATGTGCTTTATGTTTCTAAATGGCCATGGGGGCTCAATTTAAATGCGCAATGGTGGGATATAGTCAAATGGCCGGTAGTTTCGCTAAATGATTATGAAGCTGTTCTTAACAGGTCAACTAAAACACAATATGCCTGTTTCTATGCCGACCAGCCAACACAGGTAAAATACAAAAAAAACCTCGCCAATGATATCTCGGTCAGGGCAGTTACTCCTGAATTTCAGTATATAAGATCATTTGAAATTGATAATGGCCGTTATTTCTCACCAGAAGAATCGGCTGCAGGAAGAAATGTTGCAATAATCGGTGCAGTAATCGCTGAACGGTTGTTTGATAAAGCTGATCCTGTTGGCAAGCAGATTACTATAGCCGGCAAAAAAGCTACTGTTATCGGAATGTTTAAAAAAGAAGGGCAGGGAGGTGTAGGTGATCCTCTTGATGAAAGTATTATTATCCCTTTAAATTTTGGTAAAACATTCATAAATCTGAAGTATAACTTCCTTTTTGCCACACTTGCGATCAAGGCAAAAGATGGTGTTCCTGTTCAGGATCTCAGTGATGAGGTTAAGATGATTTTACGCTCTGCCAGAAGGCTTCGACCTGAAATGGATGATAATTTTTTTATTAACAGAGCCAGCGTTATCTCTCAGAGCTTTGACGGGGTTTTTGCAGGAATCAATATAGGAGGATGGATAATAGGGGGATTTGCAATTCTTGTGGGCGGATTTGGAATTGCCAACATCATGTTTGTTTCAGTTAGGGAAAGGACAAACATCATTGGCATTCAGAAAGCACTCGGGGCAAAAAGATTCTTTATTCTTCAGCAATTCCTGGTCGAGTCTGTTCTTCTATCCATTATTGGTGGCCTTCTTGGTATTTTAATGGTATTCATTGCATCTCTGATAATAAATTATTTGTATGAAATGAATATTTATCTCACTGTTGCCAATACATTCCTTGCGATATTCATTTCAGGTATAATTGGTGTTGTGGCCGGATATGCCCCGGCATATGCTGCGGCTAAAATGAATCCTGTCGATGCTATGGGTTTCTCATTCTGAAATTATCCTGTTCTCATCAATCCAACTTGTTAAATCAACAAATTGATTTACAGATAATTGTTCCGGTCTTAAGCCAAATAACGGATAATCATCACGTATCAGATTAAAAGCAGCCTTAACCGAGTTTCGCAATGTTTTCCTGCGCTGATTAAAGCTGGCTTTCACAACCCTGAAAAACAACGATTCATCACAACCAAGATTAATGATATCGTTCCTGGTTAATCTTATTACCCCTGATTTTACTCTCGGTGGAGGTGAAAATACATGTTCAGGTACAGTAAAAAGATATTCTGTCCTGTAAAAAGCCTGAAGCAGAACACTCAGTATTCCATATACTTTTGACCCCGGGCCGGAACAGATCCTTTCTGCCACTTCTTTCTGAAGCATCCCCGATACTTCAACTACTTTTTCATGATGCTTAAGCACCTTGAAGAAAATCTGAGTGGAGATATTATAAGGGAAATTTCCTATGATCGCCATTTTTGAGGGAAAATAGTAATCAAGATCCATGGAAAGGAAATCACCTCTGATAACTGTCTTTAATGCAGGAAAGTGAGCATTAAGATAATGAACCGATTCGTTATCAATTTCGATCACCCTGAAATCGCTGAATTGCCGTTCCATGAGAAAGCCCGTCAGAATTCCCATACCCGGGCCAATTTCAAGAACGGATTCGTATCCTTTGCCTGTAAGCGATGCAGCAACTTTACCGGCAATGCCTTTATCAGTCAGAAAATGTTGCCCCAGGTTCCTTTTTGGCTGTACTCTGGCCATTAAGTTTATTTATATTCAGGTCATTCGCTAAAACTGCAGCAATTCCCTTCCGTACTTTCTCAGTATTGGTAATTTAAGCCTCTCAAGTAATACAATAAAGCGTTTAAGGATATTAAAATACAATGTAACAAAAAGGAATATTACCATTAGCCATATTGCAATTAAATTAAAAAGAAGAGTCCCTATCTTCAAGTTGCCAACCTGTTTGAAAGGAGCGAAGAAATGAGCCCGTCCGGCTCTGGACAAAGGATGCATAAAGACAGGGTCAGCTTTTTGAATCAATCTGTCTCCTGCATCATAAATCTTACTGGCTGACATTCTGTTGAGAACTATATCAGCAAGGCTCTCATTATAATCTTTCGCTCTTAACTCCAGAAATTTGTTCTCCCCTATCCTTCCTGAAATCTGCTTGTATAATGAATCCCTGGAAAATGTAAATTTACGGTCCTGAAGCCGGAAATACATCTTCATGCTGTCGAGCATCTGTTTAGCATCTCCTGCAACAGTTTCATTAAATTGCTGATAATTCAGGTTACTGATCCAGGTGCCCGGTTTGATACCCGATAAGTCTGAAAGGTCCTTTATATGAAAATTCAATTCTTTAAAATTGCTTTCTGAATAATCCTTATAATCAGGCTTATTCCCCGCTGTAAGACATTCATCGACTTTTAATGCCAGCTTCGGGATAAGGAATGATGCATACCAGTCGTTCTGACTTCTCTCCATATCATATTTAAAAAACGGCTTCTCAAAATTATTGTTTTTGAACTCTACTACACACAGTGCTTCATATGCCCAGCGTGTTACCATAATATCTCCGACAACCGGGACATATATTTTTTTACTCATTGATTTATGCAGATCGTCAAATTTTATCATAGCCCCTCCCAGCAGCAGCTGTGGTACCAGGATTAATGGAATAAGTATATATATGCTGACTGCCGTTCGCATACCGGCAGAGATATTTAATCCGAGCAGGTTACCGAAGCATGCAGTTGAGAACAGAACGATCCACTGCTGGAAGAGCATGCCCCTGACTTCAAGAATCAGGTTTGCTACAAGGATAAAGGACAATGATTGAATAGCAGATAAAGTAAATAGGAAGTTTATCTTTGAAATAAGGTAACTTGACCTGCTTAAATCGAGAAATTTTTCTCTTTCAAGAATCTTGCGGTCTCTGAAAATTTCTTCAGCACTTACAGTGAGTCCTATAAAAAGGGCAACAATGATTGACATAAAAAGAAATACAGGGTAATTCTTGTTGTCTGCGAAGGTATAGATATTGTTTTCGCTGAATTTTGAGATATACCCCAGTATAAATGCCAGCAGTGGAGCTTCCAGAAGGTTGATCGCCATATATTGCCGGTCGGTCAGTTTCCGGATAACATTCCGGATAATAAAAGTTCTTATCTGATCGGCTTTTTTAGGCACCCTGAAATTGCTTGGAGGAATAACAGTCTTTGCAGGTTTGTCCCCAAGTACAGGCATCATCTTTTTCTTATATTTCTCGTACCATTCCTTAGGGCTTATCTGTCTTTCTTTACCAGGATATCCGGAATTATCGATAACCTTTACCTCTACTATATGCAGGATACTGTCTGTTTCAACGTTTCCACAGGTAGGACATTCACTCTGCCCGGCATTTGCCTGCGAGGTTTCGGTTTTGAAATATACAAGCGCCTCGACAGGGTCGCCATCATATATCATATAACCACCTTTGTCGAGCAGCCATAACCTGTCAAACATTTTTATTATATCAGACGAAGGCTGATGAATTATTGCAAAAACCAGTTTCCCGCTTAATGCCTGATTACGCAGTAAACTCATTACCTTTTCTGAATCGAACGAAGATAATCCGGATGTTGGTTCATCGATAAATAAGATCACCGGTTCACGCATAAGTTCAAGGCCTATATTAAGCCTTTTACGCTGGCCTCCGCTAACCTTTTTATTAAGCATATCACCAACCTGAAGGTCTTTTATCTCATAAAGGTCAAGATCCAGAAGGACCTTGTCAACAGTGTTTTTTAACTGTGTCTCAGTATAGTCGCCGAAACATAAACGCGCATTGAAATATAGGTTCTGATACACTGTAAGTTCTTCAATCAGCATATCATCCTGTGGTACAAATCCAATAAGGCCTTTTAACTCTTCAGCATCGGAATTAATATCATAGCCATTAATATAGATATTACCATTGGAAGGCTTAATTTTACCATGAAGCATATTTAAAAGGGTGGTTTTTCCAACCCCGCTGCCTCCCATAATACCAATAAGGTTTCCCGATTCGACCCTGAAATTCATCTTCTGAATCCCATTATCAGAGTTTTTAAACTGGAATTCAATATCATGCCCTTCAAAAAATATTTTCTCCGGAAACTTCCTGGAAACAAATTTCTTATAAATTTTTGAGTAATAAATCGGGTCAATGCCCTGACCTTTTATGTTTACGCCCCTTTCAAGCAGGTAAGGTCTGCAGGCTATAATATCACGGCCTTTGAAGTAAAGAACCAGGGGACCGTCGTATGTAATTAGGAGGGTCCCTGTGCTCTCAATATGAAGCACAACAAGGTGACCTTTGAAGCCTTTTATCCTTATATGACGCCATTTTTCATAATTTTTATAAATAGAGGCGCCTGAAAATTCAGGATTATCACTTTCAATTATAAGAATACATTCCGGTGATACGTCATCATATGACCTTCCTATCATAAAAGCTGATGCATTATCATACTCTTCCCTGGAAATATTGAAAGTCCTGGCAACGATATCAATTATTGTCTTCTCCTGTTCCGAAATCATTCCATCCTCAAAGGCAAACTCGATGAGCTGAAGAAAAACTATCATCCTCTCCTCGATGAACAGACCTTTTTTAATCTGACGACAGATATTGGTGATCTGAAAAGATATCAGGGATTCGTCATCAGCAAGTTCAGCCTTGTCAACGCTTTTCAGCTCATTATAATAGAACTCGAGGTTATTTTCAAATAGGGCAAAGTATTCTTCTTCAAGTTCCCTGTTAAGATATCTCCTGAGATAGCTGCGCAAAATTTTCCTCCCCCGCGATGAAATTCCCCCGGGGTTTATGGTTGAGACAATAGCAAAAATATGAATTAAAGCAAGCAGAACAGATTCTCTCATTTAGATATCAAATAAAAAAAGACCGCAAAGGCAACTTCTTTGCGGCCCTATAATCATAAAATAATTATTGTATAATCTGGCTTCTGACGTCTACTATAACTTTAGTAATATCACTGATATTCTGTTCGGTAAGACTGGTGCCAATTCCTTCATAAACTTTTTTAACCGGGTCCAGCCGTTTTACAAAATCACTCACGCTTGGATCGTTTTCATAAGCTTTGGTGATATCCAGGTATAGATCAAATGATTTTTTCTGCTCAAGCAATACTCTTGAGATACCTTCATACTGGTAAGCAGCATCCGAAACCTGAGTAGTAAGATACATACCTTCAACCCAGGCTCCGCCAACAACAAGCAATGCCAGAGGTTGCTGGTCGTTATCGCTCAGATATCCGTAGGTGTCATTAAATGAGGATGTAAGAATATTAACCAGTGAATCTCTTTTATCAAAATTATTTTTAATCTTGGTATACAGGTCTTCATTATATATTTTGGACATATTGAGCTCGTTGGCAAGCGAACGGATTGCACTCAGATAATTGATTACTTCCTGTTGCTGATTATAAAGAGTGGCATAACTCAGATCTGCTCCGAAAACTCCTACATTAATGGCCCTTGTTGTGCTGCTGAAATATTTCTTTGTGTTTGCAACAGGATTGGTTATCCCTATAGTGTAACCAACTTCAAACTCGGTTAGCATCTTGATAACTTCTGCCGATGTGGGTAAAGGATAGACATTTTTTTCAATCTGGCTCTCGATTGTATCTTTCTGTTGATCTTCAACTTTCTTCTGTTGTTTACTGGCAGACCTATCTTTGCATGAAGTCATACTAATGAAACCTATTATCATCATTGGAAGTATAACACCCGTAAAAATCTTTTTCATTTTCAGTTAGTTTAAATATTAAATAACCATTTTAAATCCGTCCATAAAAGTAAATAAAAATATTGAAAATAATCAGTGACTTAAGTCCTGAGTTTCTAAAATGGTTAAAATTCTTATTAAAAATGCAGATTTTTTCTTTTTTCCTCGTTAAGTCACCAAAAAAAAACAATTATTGAACTTGAAATGTTCACTAATTTTACACAACATTTTTTGTGTATCTTTAGGCCCCTGAATTTATACCAAATTTCATGACCTGGAATTTCGATGAGCCTGTTGTAAGAGAAGGGACGGATTGTATTAAATATGACCTGAGGGAAGAAATATTCGGAATAAAGGATGTTATCCCGATGTGGGTTGCAGATATGGATTTTAATACACCTGATTTCATAATTAAGGCCTTTAAGAAGCGTATTAACCATGAAATTTTTGGTTATTCATTCAAACCGGAAGAATACTATCAGTCCATTATCTCATGGCTTATAAGAAAGCATTCCTGGCTTATCGAAAAAGACTGGATAAGCTTTAGTCCCGGAGTGGTTCCTGCCCTAAATTTCTCTACTCTTGCATTTACTAAACCCGGTGATGGCATTGTTGTTCAGCCGCCCGTGTATTTTCCGTTCTTTTCAGCTGTGGAATCGCATGGGAGAAAACTTATTTATAATCCCCTCAGGGAAAATGAAGGCAGATGGGAAATGGATTTTGAAAACCTGGAGACGTCTATCGACGCTGACACAAAAATGATAATCATTTCAAACCCCCATAATCCTGTTGGCAGGGTATGGTCTCCGGAGGAGTTAAACAGACTTGCAGCCATCTGCCTGAAAAATAATATACTGATCCTCTCCGACGAAATCCATTGTGACCTTGTACTGCCGGGTTATACGCATACACCCATGGCATCGATTTCAGAGGAAATTGCACAAAAGACAGTTACATTTATTGCTCCAAGCAAAACTTTTAATCTTGCAGGACTATCCACATCATCTGTTGTTATCTCAAACCCTGCATTAAGAAAGTCTTTTGCCGGGGTTATTGAGAGCCTTCATGTTACAAATGGCAATATATTCGGCACAATAGCCTCAATTGCAGCATATTCACAAGGATATGAATGGCTCAATGCATTACTTGGTTACATTGATAACAATATCAGTTTCGTAGAAGATTACTGTAATCAGATGATCCCTGAAATTCTCCCTGTCCGGCCAGAGGCAACATATATGATATGGCTCGACTGTCGTAAATTAGCCATGAACGGGAAAGAACTGCGGGAATTTTTTGTGAAAAAAGCCGGTGTTGGGATGAATGAAGGTTCAACATTTGGTCCGGGAGGAGAGGGCTTTATGAGAATGAATGTCGCATCCTCGCATCGGGTAGTTGTGAAAGCCATGGAACAGATAGAGAAAGCTGTTTCAACAATCAGATAACCAGTAAACATGACAATAATGAAAAACAGTGTAAATGTAAGGCTGACGCTCGAAGACGGTACCGTATATACCGGACGCTCTTTTGGTTCTGCTGTTCCGGCTGCAGGAGAGGTGGTTTTCAACACTGCAATGACAGGATACCCCGAGAGCCTGACTGATCCGTCATATCGCGGACAGATACTTTGCCTTACATATCCTCTTGTGGGTAACTACGGAGCCCCTGCCAAAAGCGAGGAAAATGATCTTTACAGGTTTTATGAATCGTCATCTATACATATATCAGGACTTATCGTATCAGATTATTCATTCGATTACAGTCATTGGAATGCAACCGAAAGCCTTGATGAATGGCTGAAAAGAAATGATGTTCCAGGAATATACGGGATTGATACAAGAGCTCTGACAAAGAGAATACGTGAAAAAGGTGCTATGTTAGGAAAGATTGAACCAGAGGGAACAGAAACAGGATTTTGGGATCCGAATAAGGTTAACCTTGTTGCAGAGGTAAGTACACCTGAAAAAAAAATTTATGGCTCCGGGAAGTATAAAATAATCCTGGTTGACTGTGGAGTAAAATTTAATATCATAAGAAATCTTCTCAAAAGAGATACAACCATTATTAGGGTTCCCTGGGATTATGATTTTTACAAGGAAGAATTTGACGGGCTCTTCCTTTCAAATGGCCCGGGAGATCCTAAGATGTGTACCAGTACAATAAAGAACATTAAAAAAGCTATTTCAGGTGATATACCTGTATTCGGAATTTGCCTGGGAAATCAGCTGATGGCCCTTGCTTCCGGTGCTGATACATACAAGCTCAAATACGGTCACAGGAGCCATAACCAGCCGGTGCTTCTGGTTGGCACCGATAAAGCTTACATTACCTCTCAGAATCACGGGTTTGCAGTTGATAATAAAACACTGGGGAATAACTGGGAACCGCTTTTCATAAATATCAACGATCAGACTAATGAAGGGATGAAACATAAGAGCAAACCATTCTTTTCAACACAATTTCACCCTGAAGCATCGGGTGGACCGACAGATACTGATTACCTCTTCGACCTTTTCATTGAGAATATTGAGAAATCGAAAAAGAATTAACCCTTATTGATCCTGTTTGTTCTCGCTTGTTACGTAATGCATCATCTTATCTGCCAGTTCGGCAGCTGTTCTGTTTTTAAAACATTTCATCCTCTCTTTGAAAATATCAGATATCTCTTTATTGCACAAATTGCCGATGCTTCCCTCATGAACATAATCAGATACTGAGGTTCTTGAAAACGATGATTTTTTAACCATCTCAGCCACTGCTTTATAAGCATCCCTGAAAGGCATTCCCTGCCTTACCAGCCTGTTTACTTCTTCTGTGCTGAATATATTATTATAGAGGGGGTTCTCTGTAATATTTTTCCTGATCTTAATATTGTTCAGCATCAGAAGCATTATTTCAATGCATTCCTTTAATTCAACAAAGGCATCAAATATCAGTTGTTTAAGCAGTTGCAGATCCCTGTTATATCCAGATGGCAAGTTGGAAGTAAGGCTTGCTATCTGGTTTGGAAGTGTTTGAATGATATTTGACCGTGCCCTGATCAGCTCGAATACATCGGGATTTCTTTTTTGCGGCATAATACTCGAACCTGTAATATATTCATCGGGAAAATCAATGAAACGGAATTCAGATGTCATAAAAAGGCATATATCCATCGAAAAACGTGAAAGGGTCTGGGCTACAGATGCCAGGGCGGAAGCGACAGCCATTTCTATTTTGCCCCTGCTTAAGCTCGCATACGCAGAGTTATAAATAAGATCGTCAAATTCAAGAAGCTCGGAAGTCAGCTTCCTGTTTATTGGCAGGGTAGTACCGTACCCTGCAGCAGTTCCGAGTGGATTCTGATTGTTCAGGGCCCTGGCTGCAGAAAGCAACAGTACATCATCCGACAGACACTCGGCGTATGCTCCGAACCATAATCCGAAGGATGAAACCATTGCCGGCTGCATGTGAGTATACCCTGGAATCAGTACTTCTTTATGATGCTCACTTAATGATTGCAGCTTGCTAAAAAGCTTGCTTATCAGCACTGATAGCTCATCGATCTCTTCCCTGGTAAAGAGACGAATATCTACTAAAACCTGGTCATTTCTTGACCTTCCCGTATGTATTTTCCTTCCGGTAGTCCCAAGGATTGACGACATCTCTTTTTCAATCTGTGTATGTATATCTTCAACATCATTCTCAATAACAAGAGATCCTTCTTCATCCCAGACAAAAAGCGAGTGCAAAGCTTTCAACAGACTGTTCTTCTCCTGCCCGGATATCAAGCCTACATTTTCGAGCATTATTACATGAGCCATGGAACCGACAATATCCCATTTTGTGAGAGACAGATCGGTTTTCCTGTCTTTTCCTGCCGTAAATTCGATTATGGCAGGTTCGGGATTTATCCCTTTTTCCCAGAGTTTCATTTTTCTAATTATTTAAGGACCTAATTTACGATTTATGAAAAAGATTATCATAACTCTTCAACTTTTTTTAATGCCCGGTAAGCTAACTTTTCTGACTGGCCTCAACAATGGCCCTGTGTGCCATCAACCGGATTGCATTGATACGTATAAAACCCTTGCTGTCAGTCTGATCAAAACCTCCTTCAATATCCATACTCGATAGTTTTTTATCATATAATGAGGAGGGCGATTCGCGGCCTTCAATAAGTACGTTCCCTTTATAAAGGCAAAGATGAACACTGCCATCAATTAACTCCTGGCTCTTCTCAATAGCAGCCATCAGAAAGTCCATTTCAGGACTAAACCAGAATCCATTATAAATGATCTCGGCAAATTTTGGCGTAAGCATATTAACCAGTCTCATAACCTCACGGTCCATTGCTATCCCCTCAATATCCTTATGGGCAATGTGCAGAACAGTAGCTGCCGGAGTCTCGTATACGCCTCTTGACTTAATACCTACGAACCTGTTCTCAACCATATCGAGAAGCCCTATACCGTTTTTCCCTGCCAGTTCATTCAGATATACAAACATATCAAATGAATCTTCCTTAATAGTCCCATCCTCTTTATTAATGAGTTTAACCGGTTTACCGTTTTTAAAATAAATCACAATTCTTGTCTCTTTGTCAGGTGCATCCTGAGGCATTACCATTTTTTCAAGCATGCTTTTATGCAGAGTGTACATCGGATCTTCCAGAATTCCGGCCTCATGACTTATATGCATAAGGTTATCATCTTCACTATAGGGTTTAGCTATGCTTGCCTTAACCGGGATCTTTTTCTCAGATGCATATTTGAGGAGGTCGGTCCTTCCTTTGAATGTTGCAAGAAATTCTTTGTCTTTCCAGGGAGAAATGACTTTTACGCCAGGCATGAGAGCATAATAGCAAAGCTCAAATCTTACCTGGTCGTTCCCCTTTCCGGTTGCGCCATGAGCCACAGCGCCGGCACCTTCCGCTTTAGCAACCTCTATCTGCTTTTTAGCTATCAGAGGTCTTGCCAAAGCTGTACCTAGAAGGTACCTGTCCTCATATATAGCGTTTGCCATTATTGCCTTAAGAACGTAGTTATCAATAAACTCCCTCTTCAGATCAGCTATAATAACTTTTGAGGCTCCAAGTAAAAGAGCTTTTTTCCTGCACTCTTCAAAATTATCGGTCTGCCCTACATCAGCCACAAAAGCAATGACCTCATAACCCTTTTCTATTAACCATTTAAGTATTACCGAAGTATCCAGGCCGCCGCTATATGCGAGAACAACTTTTTCTTTCATTATTTTATCAGTTTATTTAGTTTATTAATATTCTTCTTATAATCAATGTTTTTCAATTTCTGCCTGTTTTAATTAAATCCTCTCATTTCCTTTTAATCTTATCATGAACACCCGGCAGAATAATTTCCAAACAGGTGTGTACCTGCTGCAGGGTTATCCCATCCCTCGGAATTACAAGAATAGTATCATCACCGGCAATTGTACCGGCAATTTCATATCTCCCGGCACCATCAATAAAAAATGCTGTGTTACTGGCATTTCCCGGAATCGTTCTGATAACCATCAATCCTTTCGCTTCAACTATGTCCTGGATTACCGGGACAATATTCAGCTGTAAACCGGAATTTGATGTGCTCCGGATCTTTTCTGACAGTGCGTACTTGTAACCACCTGTGCCGTCGGGTACCCTTCCAACCCCAAGCTGCCTTAAATTGCGGGATAAGGTGGCCTGCGTGCAACTTATCCCTTTCCCTTTCAGTTTTCTTAACAATTCATCCTGCGTTGATATATTCTCTTTGGCAATGATCCTTTCCATCGCCAGTAGTCTTTTTGTTTTTTGCATATTTATTCATTTATTCTGCAAATATATTCATTTTTCATTAAAATCAAACCTTAATTAAAAAATTGTGCTATTTTTGAGCCTCAAATCCGAACAATGAAAGATGAAGTAAAAAAGGTGATTATCCTGGGATCGGGTGCACTTAAAATAGGAGAAGCCGGTGAATTTGATTACTCCGGCTCCCAGGCTCTTAAAGCACTAAAAGAGGAGAACGTTAAAACAGTTCTCATAAACCCTAACATTGCCACTGTTCAGACGTCTGAGGATCTTGCCGACAAGATTTATTTCCTGCCTGTTACTCCATATTTTGTGGAAAAAGTTATTGCCAGGGAAAAACCCGACGGCATCCTGTTATCTTTTGGAGGACAGACCGCTCTCAACTGTGGAACAGAACTTTATAAGTCAGGTGTTTTTAAAAAATATAATGTCAGGGTCCTTGGAACTCCTGTTGCAGCCATTATGGATACCGAGGACCGTGAGTTATTCGTCAACAAGCTTAAAGAGATAGATATTGAAACACCAAGCAGTATTGCAGTTCATGGTGTTGATGAGGCTGTTGAAGCCGCCGGGAAACTTGGATTTCCTGTAATAATCAGGGCAGCATATGCCCTGGGAGGACAAGGTAGTGGATTTGCTACCGATGTAGAGGAACTTATGGCTCTTGCTTCGAAAGCATTTTCATATTCCGAACAGATACTCGTAGAGGAATCGCTTAAGGGATGGAAAGAAGTTGAATATGAAGTTGTGAGAGATAAATATGATAATTGTATTGCTGTATGTAATATGGAGAATTTTGATCCGCTTGGAATACATACAGGAGAAAGTATTGTTGTAGCTCCATCCCAGACACTGACCAATAGTGAATATCATAAACTTCGGGAATTATCAATAAAAATTATACGCCATATAGGAATAGTAGGTGAATGCAATGTACAGTACGCACTTGCTCCTGATTCTGAAGACTACAGGGTTATCGAAGTTAACGCACGTCTTTCGCGTTCAAGTGCACTTGCTTCAAAAGCCACAGGCTATCCGCTTGCATTTATTGCAGCGAAATTAGGAATGGGATATGGACTTCATGAGCTCAAAAACTCAGTTACAAAAAACACTACAGCCTGTTTTGAACCCGCTCTTGATTATATCGTGTGCAAGATCCCGCGCTGGGACCTCAATAAGTTCGACGGGGTCTCTCACCTGATAGGCAGCAGCATGAAAAGTGTCGGAGAAGTGATGTCAATAGGAAGAACCTTCGAAGAGGTAATTCAGAAAGGATTAAGAATGATCGGTCAGGGGATGCATGGCTTTACAGGTAATCGTAACCTCAGTTTTGAAGACATCGAGAAAGAACTCTCAGAACCTACCGACATGAGGATTTTTTCAATAGCAGAAGCTCTTGAGATAGGCATGTCGGTTGAAAGGATCTATGAACTTACAAAAATTGATAAGTGGTTTCTTTTCAAGCTGAAAAACATTATAAGTATAAAAGACGAATTGTCTGAATATAAGACGCTTGAATCTATTCCTGCTGATCTGTTGTCGCATGCAAAAATAAACGGCTTCAGCGATTTCCAGATCGCTCGTCATATTTTTAAATCAGTGCCGGGAAAGATCAACGAAGATCTTATGAAAGTAAGAAAATACAGGAAATCGCTTGGTATTGTACCTTATATTAAACAGATTGACACGCTTGCAGCCGAGTACCCTGCAGTTACCAATTACCTTTATCTCACCTATAGTGGCTCAGAGCATGATATAATATGCGAGAACGACAAAAAATCGATTATCGTACTGGGCTCAGGAGCATACAGGATCGGTTCAAGTGTTGAATTTGACTGGTGCTCGGTGAATGCAATAGAGACTATTAAAAAAGAGGGATTAAGATCAATAATGATAAATTATAATCCTGAAACAGTAAGCACGGATTATGACATATGCGACAGGCTCTATTTTGATGAACTTACTTTTGAAAGGGTTCTGGATATAATCGAACTTGAAAACCCTGGCGGAGTAATTGTTTCCGTTGGCGGCCAGATTCCTAATAATCTGGCAATGAGGCTCTATAATGAAAATTTGCCGATACTGGGCACATCCCCGGTTTCCATCGACAGGGCAGAGAACAGGCATAAGTTTTCAGAAATGCTCGATATTCTTGGCGTTGACCAACCGCGATGGAAAGAACTTTCCTCTATAGATGATATTTTTGAGTTTGTTGACAGGATAGGATTCCCTGTCCTGATCAGACCTTCTTACGTATTATCCGGAGCTGCCATGAACGTTGTCTCAAACAAGAATGAATTATCACATTATCTTGAGCTGGCATCGCAGGTCTCAAAACAATACCCCGTTGTTGTATCGGAATTTATTGAAAATGCCAAAGAGATAGAGATCGATGCAGTAGCCCGCGATGGGGAAATGATAGCCTATGCTATAAGCGAGCATGTGGAATTTGCAGGCGTTCATTCAGGTGATGCAACCATGGTATTTCCTGCCCAGAAAATATATTTCGAAACATCGCGCAGAATAAAACGTATTTCAAGACATATCGCCAGAGAACTGAACATTTCAGGACCTTTCAATATACAATTCCTGGCCAAGGATAATGACATAAAGGTGATTGAATGTAATCTTCGTGCAAGCCGGAGCATGCCATTTGTATCTAAAGTACTGAAAACAAATCTCATTGAGCTGGCCACAAAAGTGATGCTGGGTGTTCCTGTCGAAAAACCGGGTAAAACAATATTTGAACTTGACTACGTAGGTGTGAAAGCACCCCAGTTCAGTTTTTCACGACTGGCTAAAGCCGATCCGGTCCTTGGAGTTGATATGTCGTCTACAGGTGAAGTGGGTTGCATAGGTGAAGGGTTTTATGAAGCAATACTTAAAGCAATGTTCTCAGTCGGATACCGGGTACCTAAGAAAAGTATTCTTCTTTCAACCGGGCCGGCCCGATCCAAAGTGGAGCTGCTGAACAGTGCAAAAGCCCTTCGCGAAAAAGGGCATAAGCTCTATGCAACAAGAGGCACGCAGCAGTTCCTCGAGAATGCCGGGGTCGAGGCTCATGTCGCATACTGGCCCGACGAGAAAAAATCACCAAACACTATTGAACTTATCAGGTCGCGTGAGGTGGATCTTGTTGTTAATATCCCGAAAGACCTTAGTGCCACCGAGCTCGATAATGATTACACCATAAGGAGAAGCGCAGTTGATTATAATGTTCCACTCATCACTAATGCACGCCTTGCCAGCGCATTTATACTCGCTTTCTGCAAAATGAGCATTGATGACCTGGAAATCAAGAGCTGGGATGAATACAAGTAAAGGCGGAAGGCGGTAGGCGATAGGCGGTAGGCAGAAGGTAAATATTTGGAGTGGGGGATTAGGGGGTGAGCCCATGAAATTGCATAAGACCGCAAGACTGCATGACCGCAAGACTAACAGACATACAATATGATAACCATTCGTAAAGCTATACCGAAAGATTCTTCAGTAATCATTGATTTTCAGCAAAAAATGGCCTGGGAAACAGAAAAAATAACCCTTAATCCGGACATTATTAATAAAGGAGTGAATGCTGTTTTTGATAAACCCGGGCGCGGTCAGTACTGGGTTGCGGAAACAGATGGTAATGTCATTGCATCGCTGCTTATTACATATGAATGGAGCGACTGGAGAAACAGTGATGTATGGTGGTTTCAGTCGGTTTACGTGTTGCCTGTCTATCGAAGAACAGGCGTTTTCAGATCGATGTATGCCTTCATCAAAAATGAAGCTGAAAGACTCGGAGTAGCAGGACTTCGCCTGTATGTTGAAACCAATAATGTTCGCGCTCAGAAAACATATGAAGCTCTTGGAATGCACAGCGAACATTATACAATGTATGAATGGCTCAGATAATAACAATGCACTGGTTAGCTGCAATACTGATCATACCCTACGTATTGGTTCTTCTCAAAATTTACAGAAGTCTTCAAAGATTAAAATCATTCACTTCAACTGATGAACCAGGAATATCAGTGACGGTTGTTGTGGCCTGCCGTAATGAAGAAAAGCTACTTCCAAATCTTCTTGAAGATCTTTCCAGACAGGATTATCCCGATAATCTTTTTGAGGTTATAGTTGTTGACGATAATTCAACAGACAGAACCTTTGATATTGCTGAAGGTTACACACGGATAAGCAATATCAGGGTAATAAAAAACGATGGAAGAGGGAAAAAACAGTCAATCAGGAATGGGATAAACTCCTCATCGGGTGAATTAATCATAACAACCGATGCCGACTGCCGTATGGGTACACGATGGATAAAAACAATAGCAGCCTGTTTTTGCATGCAACGACCTGATATGATAATTGGTCCCGTTCGCATTGAAGCCGGCTTAGGTTTTTTCGCTAAGTTCCAGGAACTTGAGTTTCTTAGTTTACAGGGGATTACTGCCGGGTCGGCCTCTGCCGGGAATAGCACCATGTGCAATGGGGCTAACCTTTCCTTCACAAAAGAGGTATATCATAAAAACTCAGATAATCTTCACCCCGAAATAAATTCAGGCGATGATATATTTCTGTTGCACAGCATTAAGAAACAGGAAGGCTCAAAAATAGTATGGCTGGAATCAACTGATGCCATTGTGATCGCAGCCGCTTCTCCTACACTCAGATCCTTCATCAAACAGCGGAAAAGATGGATATCCAAAGGAGGTGCATTTGAAGACAGGTTCACAATATTTCTTGGCATTGTAACATTTGTTACAATTTTATTGATGTTTTCTGTACTTATAGCCTCACTGATAAATCAATTATTCATAAATGTCCTTCTTGCCCTGTTTCTGATAAAATCAATACCCGATTTCCTTATTCTTTATAATACTGCAGGCAGATATGGAAGAAAAAAGCTTATCAACTGGTTTTTACCGGTTCAGATGGCTTATCCCTTTTATGTGTTAAGTGTGATTGTCTGTTTATTATTTCCACGAAGAAATCCTGAGTATTAATTACCCATATCAGACAGGAACTTGATCCTCATCAATCTTATCTCCTCCTCTTCAAATTCATTTCCCAGTTCTTTAATAGCATCAGCCAGGGAGTCTGATTCAGCCTCTTCCCTGAAGTAGGAATATATATCGTTCTGACGTTCCTCATCAATAGAATTATTTATATAATAATCGAGGTTTATCCTGGTTCCGGAATTCACAATTGCTTCTATCTCAGATATCAGTTCGCTCATCTCCAGCCCTTTTGCCTCTGCAATATCTTCAAGTGGCCTTTGCATGTCGATACTCTGTATAATATATACTTTAATACCCGACTTATTAACAACAGACTTAACAACCATATCGAGAGGCCTGATGATCTCTTTCTCATCAACATATTTTTTAATTATCTCCACAAATTCCTTCCCGTAACGTTGTGCTTTGCCCGATCCCACTCCCGAGATATTCTGTAATTCATCAAGATTAACAGGATACTGTATAGCCATATCTTCAAGGGACGGATCCTGGAATATTACAAAAGGGGGAACATCCTTTATCTTAGATATTTTTTTACGCAAATCCTTAAGAATGCTGAATAATTCCTCATCGACAGCAGCAGTTCTCGCCCCAAAAGCATTCTCTTCATCAGCTGTATCGGCATAGTCGTGATCTTCAGCAAGCATAAACGAGGTCGGCTTTTCCAGAAATTCCATTCCTTTCGGTGTAACTTTCAGAAGCCCGTAATTTTCTATATCTTTTGTAAGAAATTTCGCTATCAGAGCTTGTCTGATCACCATGTTCCAGAATTTCTCATCTTTATCCTCACCTATGCCGAAATATTCTATTTTATGATGTTTATATGATTTTATTGCTGATGTCATCTTTCCGGCAAGGATATTTGCGACATGATCAGCTTTGAATTTTTCTTTTACGGCAAGAATAGTCTCCAAAACACTTACTACAGCCTCATTACCTTCGAACTGTGCTTTTGGATGGAGGCAGTTATCACATGCTTCGCAATTCTCCTTAAGATATTCTTCTCCAAAATAATGAAGCAACAATTTTCTCCGGCAAACGGAGGATTCTGCATAAGAAACAGTCTCAAGCAGAAGTTGCTTCCCGATCTCCTGTTCGGCTATCGGTTTCCCCTGCATGAATTTCTCAAGTTTCAGTATGTCATTATAACTATAGTAAGCTATACAGTTGCCTTCTCCTCCATCGCGTCCTGCGCGTCCTGTCTCCTGGTAATACCCTTCGAGGCTCTTGGGAATATCATAATGTATTACGAACCTGACATCCGGTTTATCGATGCCCATGCCAAATGCAATTGTCGCAACAATTATATCTACCTCTTCCATCAGAAATTTATCCTGGTTCATAGTCCGGGTTGCCGAATCCATCCCTGCGTGGTATGGCAGAGCCTTTATCCCATTCACTTTCAGGAGTTCTGCCATCTCTTCAACTTTTTTACGGCTGAGGCAATAAATTATTCCGGATTTCCCGGTGTTGTTCTTTATATATTTAATTATCTCCTTTGCCACATCCTGTTTTGACTTTACTTCATAGTACAGATTAGGCCTGTTAAAAGATGATTTAAAGATATCCGCATCAAGAATGCCCAGGTTTTTCTGAATATCGTGCTGGACTTTTGGAGTAGCCGTGGCTGTAAGCGCAATAATAGGCGATCGGCCAATTGTATCTATGATTGGCCTTATCCTCCTGTATTCCGGTCTGAAATCGTGTCCCCATTCCGATATACAATGAGCTTCATCTATCGCATAGAATGAGATATCAATATTCTTAAGGAATTCGATGTTTTCTTCTTTTGTAAGAGATTCGGGAGCAACATAAAGAAGTTTAGCCTTTCCCGACAGCACATCCTTCTTAACTCTTGCTATTTCAGTTTTTGTAAGTGACGAGTTCAGAAAATGAGCCACATCATCATCGGTGCTGAAGTTTCTCATCGCATCAACCTGGTTTTTCATCAGAGCAATGAGAGGAGAAATTACAATAGCCGTTCCCTTCTTCATAACTGCCGGTAACTGGTAACAAAGAGACTTCCCGCCTCCTGTTGGCATAAGAACAAAGGTATCTCTCCCAGCCAGTACGTTTCTGATAATCGGTTCCTGGTTTCCCTTAAAAGTATCAAATCCAAAATACTTCTTTAAATAATCATGTATGGTAGAGTCATTCAACATATATCTTCACATATCGTAAAAATGTTACCCTGCAATAAATTTAATTTAACAGTTTACATAAAGTTAATAAATTTCATAATCATATATCAGTATTCTGTTACTAATTAACAAAAATTATCCTTTGTTTTATAATGAATTACTGAAGTTTTACACCATCTTCAAGATGAAGAGCTAATTTAATAATTCCCTGTTGAAGTAATTTTTATATAAGCAATATTTAAGAAATATTTAACTGGACCTTCAACTGATTATAAATTCAGGGTAACTGATTTTCTAACAGATTAAGATTAATTTTGTTTTGCAAAAGAAGATTTATCATCTTTACGGGCTGTATTAAAATTTATTTATTCTGAAGCTCATGGTAATGTTTTGGAAAAAAGGAAAGAAGGGTGAAAAAGAGATGTCATTTCTTGAGCATCTTGAAGAGTTAAGATGGCATATTATACGTTCCGTATTGGCTATTATGTTTTTTATGATAATTGCATTTGTTTTTAAAAGTTTTATTTTCGATAATATTATTCTTGCACCAAAAAGTCCGGATTTCTGGACAAACCGTATGCTTTGCAGGATCGGGGAAAGCATACTCCATACTAATGCATTATGCATTAACACAAAACCGCTGAATCTTATTAACATAAAAATGTCGGGACAGCTTACTACACATATAGCCGTGGCTATGGTAGCAGGATTAATTCTTGCCTTTCCTGTAATTTTGTGGGAATTCTGGCAGTTTTTCAAACCTGCACTGAAAGATAATGAGGCAAGACATGCAAAGGGTGCTGTTACAGCAGCCTCACTGTTATTTTTTACCGGTGTTCTCTTTGGATATTATATGCTTGCTCCTCTTTCCGTACATTTTCTTTCATCATACAATATCAGCCCGGAAGTTGTCAATCAAATCAATATAAGATCATTTATAGGTACGCTGTCATCAATCTGCCTGGCAACAGGACTGGTTTTCGAACTGCCGATAATAGCTTTTTTCCTTACCAAGATAGGCCTGGTAACCCCTACATTCCTTAGAAAATACAGGAAACATGCCATAGTGGTTGTTTTTATTCTTTCTGCAATTATTACACCTCCTGATGTTTTCTCACAGACACTGGTAGCAATACCTCTTCTGGGACTGTATGAGATCAGCATATTAATTTCTGCCAGGGTAATGAAGCAGAAAGACCAGGAACGGGCTGAATTTTTTAATGATGACGAGACCAGTAAAACTGAACCTGCAACTTCATAGTATCCTAAATGAGACTGTACACTGAAAATCTGGTAAAAAAGTATCGCAACAGAACTGTTGTCAACCATGTTTCCATAGAGGTTTCACAGGGTGAGATAGTCGGTTTGCTTGGGCCAAACGGAGCCGGCAAAACAACATCCTTCTACATGATTGTAGGATTAATTAAACCCCGTGAAGGCAAGATATTTCTTGACGATGAAGAAATTACAACACTCCCTGTATATAAGCGCGCAAGAAAAGGCATCGGCTATCTCGCACAGGAAGCATCGGTATTCAGAAATATGTCGGTGGAAGACAATATCCGCGCTGTCCTGGAAATGTCGGGTTTTCCAAAGGAAGAACAAATAGAAAGACTTGAAAATCTTCTCAATGAGTTCGGACTTCAGAAAATAAGGACAAACAAGGGGATACAGCTCTCAGGAGGAGAAAGAAGGCGTACTGAGATAGCAAGAGCCCTGGCTCTTAAACCAAAATTTATTTTACTCGACGAACCTTTCGCCGGTGTTGATCCCATTGCTGTTGAGGATATCCAGGAGATAGTCTCAAAACTAAAGGAGAAAAATATTGGTATCCTTATCACCGATCATAATGTTCATGAGACACTTTCCATTACCGACAGAGCATACCTGCTGTTCGAAGGCAGGATACTAAAATCGGGGACTTCTGCGCAACTGGCAGATGATGAGCACGTAAGGAAAGTGTATCTGGGCAAGAACTTTGAACTGCGCAGGTAAAACAATCAGTTTGTTTTGATAAGAATTTATTATACTTTTGCGGGGAATTTTACGCGGATGTGTCGTAATTGGTAGCCGAGCAAGACTTAGGATCTTGTGTCTTCGTGACGTGGGGGTTCGAGTCCCTTCATCCGCACAGAAGTATCAAACCGCCCGTAACGATCTATTATAGCGCGTTTTGGCGGTTTTTTTAACTAGGTAATAAACAATAGCTAAAATGAATATCACGAGAGAAAACATCGACGATCTGAATACAGTTTTGAAAATCAGGATCGAAAAACCCGATTATGAAGATAAGGTTGAAAAAGTATTGAAGGACTACAGGAAAAAGGCTTCAATAAAAGGATTTCGTCCGGGAATGGTACCTATTGACCTGATAAAAAAAATGTACGGGAGAGCTGTGCAGATAGATGAGATTAATAAAGTTGTTACAGACAATATCCAAAAGTATATTACTGACGAAAAGCTTGAAATACTGGGCGATCCGCTTCCAAAAGATGATGAACAGGAAACTATAGATTTCGACCTGCAGGAGGATCTCACTTTTTCTTTTGAGATTGGACTGGCTCCTGTTGTTGAATTAAACCTCTCCAAGAAGAATAAAGTAAGTGAATATGAGATCATAATCGATGAAAAGATGAAAAACGATTATCTCGAAAACTACACCAGGCGATTTGGCGAGCTGCAAAAAGTTGATATCACCGGGGAGAAAGATGTTATAAAAGGAAAAATTGAAGCAATCGATGCCGATGGAAACATTTTACCTCAGGGACTGTCATCCGAAGAAACTTCACTTGGCATTGACATTATTAAAGATAAGAAAATTAAAAAACTCTTTATCGGTAAAAGTCAGAACGATAATATTGATTTTGATCTTAGAAAAGCTTATCCCAACAATACAGAAATAGCAGGCATTCTTCATAAGAAGAAAGAAGAGGTCGAAAATCTTGAAGGCACTTTCAGGTTTACCATCAATGAAATAAGCCGTTTCTATCCGGCTGAATTGGGCCAGGAACTTTTCGACAAGGTTTATGGCGAAGGCATTGTAAAATCAGAAGAGGAATTCCTGAAAAAAATTGAGGAAGAGATAGCACTTAATCTTAAAAAAGAAAGCGACTATAAGTTAATGATGGATGTAAAAAAGCTTGCGCTTGAAAAAACCGACATACAGCTTCCTGAAGAATTCCTGAAAAGATGGCTTTTAAAAGTTAACGAGAAGACTACAAAAGAACAGATTGATACAGAATTCGACAGTTTCAGAAAAGACCTCAAATGGCAACTCATAAGGAATAAGGTAGCCAGGGATAACGAGGTTAAAATTACGGAAGAAGAGCTTCTTAATGAAGCCAGGAATGTCACCAGGTATCAGTTCCAACAATATGGTTTATACTACGCAACCGATGAACAGATAACAAATTATGCCAAAGAAACCCTCAAAAGAGAAGATGACGCCAAGCGGATCGCTGATAAGATACTGGAGGATAAAGTTGCTTTAATTTTGAAAGACCTGGTTAAACTCGAAACAAAGAGTGTAACCGTTGAAGAGTTTAATAAGCTTTTCGAATAGTAATCAACACCTTGCAACGTTATATTTTAATTTTATTATCTTTGTCTGATAATTTTTAATAGTAAAAAAAATGAATATCCTTGACGATTTTGGGAAATATGCAAAAAGCAAACGAGGTGTCAGTAGTCTGAGCCTGCACAGATTCACATCAATATACGGAAGCTATATATCACCGACAATTATTGAAGAGAGACAGCTGAATGTGGCATCGATGGATGTCTTTTCGCGTCTGATGATGGACAGGATCATTTTCCTGGGACTGCCTATCGATGATTATGTAGCAAATATAATCCAGGCACAATTGCTTTATCTCGATTCATCTGATCCCGGAAAAGATATACAGATTTATTTCAACACACCTGGAGGATCAGTAAATGCCGGACTGGGAATTTACGATACCATGCAGTACATCTCTGCCGATATAGCTACTATTTGTACAGGTATGGCTGCTTCAATGGGAGCCGTTCTGCTGACTGCAGGCTCAAAGGGCAAAAGATCTGCTCTGAAACATTCGAGGATAATGATCCATCAGCCCATGGGCGGAGCTGAGGGTCAGGCATCCGATATTGAAATTACCGTACGCGAGATTGTAAAACTTAAAAAAGAACTTTACGAAATCATTGCCCTTCATTCCGGTAATCCTTTCGAGAAAGTTGAAAAAGATTCCGACAGGGACTACTGGATGACATCACAGGAGGCAAAAGATTATGGTATGATTGACGAGATACTCCAGAAAACACATAAACCATAAATGTTGAATAATGGATAAATGTTCATTTTGCGGCAGAACAAAGAAAGAAGCCAACATGCTTATAGCCGGGCTTGAGGGTCATATCTGCGACCATTGCATTGAGCAGGCTTATGGCATAATGAACGAAGAACTTGGCAGCAAAAAGAATATTGATTTCAATACTATCAATCTTTTAAAACCGATTGAAATAAAAAATTTCCTCGATCAATATGTTATTGGCCAGGAAATGGCTAAAAAGATAATCTCAGTTGCTGTTTACAACCACTATAAGAGGCTTATGCAAAAGCCTGACGCCGAGGATATTGAAATTGAAAAATCAAATATCATTCTGGTTGGGGAAACGGGTACCGGAAAGACACTTCTTGCCAGAACAGTTGCCAAGATGCTTCACGTTCCCTTTACTATAGTGGATGCTACGGTTCTTACCGAAGCAGGTTATGTGGGAGAAGATATTGAAAGTCTCCTTACACGCCTTTTGCAAAATGCCGATTATGATGTAAAAGCAGCGGAAAAAGGCATTGTATTTATTGATGAGATTGACAAGATTGCAAGGAAAGGCGATAACCCCTCAATTACGCGCGATGTATCAGGGGAAGGGGTTCAGCAGGGATTGCTAAAATTGCTTGAAGGTGCTATTGTAAATGTGCCTCCACAGGGCGGCCGAAAACATCCCGAGCAGAAAATGATCCCTGTAGACACAAAGAATATCCTTTTTATCTGCGGAGGAGCCTTTGAAGGCATTGAAAAGAAGATAGCGCAACGACTGAACACACAGATTGTAGGTTTCGGCGCTTCAAAAATAAGAGAAAAGGTCGATAAGGATAATCTGCTACAGTATATTGCTCCGCAGGATCTGAGATCATACGGACTGATACCCGAAATTATAGGAAGGCTACCGGTACTCACACATCTGAACCCACTTGACAGGGATACCCTCAGGGCAATACTTACCGAACCTAAAAATGCACTGGTAAAACAGTATATTAAATTATTCCAGATGGATAATATTGAACTTACTTTTGCTGACGGTGTACTGGATTATATCGTGGATAAAGCTATTGAGTTCAAGCTTGGCGCTCGCGGACTGAGATCTATTTGTGAAGCTATTATGCTGGATGCAATGTTCGAAATGCCCTCCCATGAAAAAAATGAACTGGAAATAACCATCGATTACGCAAGTCATAAACTGGAAAGGATAAACCTGAAGGTTTTAAGAGCATCATAAAAAAATAGGGACATGCCATGGCATGTCCCTGCATTTTTTATAACCTTTTTTTTTAATTACCGACCATATTTCTGTGCCTGAACCTCAATTGTATCTGTTTTGATTCGCCATTCCTTGTTACAGATGCAGCATTATCACATTCGCCGCTGCCATAATCTAACACAATTGGATCAGAGCCATCTCTTTCAATATTAACTGTACCACTTACGATAAATCTGCAGGCTCTCTCCCACTTCAATGCTGTCATGATAGTATTGGTATAAGCAATACCATTAATGTTTTTCCCATTAGAGTTTCCGGTAATAAGGAACTCATCATCCCAGATATTTTTTGTCATAATACCCGCAGTCCACTCTCTCTGATGTTCAAACGATCTCTCAATTGTACTCCCGTCGGGAAATGTAAGTTTACCATCAATCAATCGTACCGCGAAGACAAGGTTCTGATTATTGTTATAACCCATATTTTCAACTTCTTTTGTACCTTCTACCTTAATTCCGTTGAAAAAATAATTATCAAATGTCACGGTTTTCAAAGAACCGGTTTCTTTACGAGGACCAGTAACTACTATTATTATTTTACCTGATCTTGTATTGTCATACAGTCCTGTACAACCAGTTCCAAAATCAACTGTAATTGTCTTTGGCCATATTTCATCACCCAGGTGAGTAATGCTTATTGCCGGACATGAGTCAGCAACGGATAATGATTTTGCAAGGTCCCCTTTTGTGGAGTTGTCCAGGATAATGTCAGCATTATCCACAGTGTTAAAAACATCATCATAAACAGCATTGCTTACCGCAATATCATCAGCAAAATCGACACTGGTCTGATCAATAGTCTGCATTTTATCGCATGAATAGAAAGAGAAAAATGCCAGAGCCGTAATCATAATAAAAAATTTTGTTTTCATAAGTTCTATTTTAAGTTTGTATTTCCGATTAACACACTTTTAGATAGGTGAATATTGAAAAGGTTTAATCCGGAACATAGAAAATAAATTCCAGCTTGTGTATCAATGCCAGATTTACTTCAGTTTGTTGTTAAATAAAATCCTTTTAATGTCCTTCTGTATCCCATATTATAATATCTTTCTACGAATAAGTCATATACCCGAATGAGATTCCTCATCTCGCTTCGCTCCATTACTAATGACAATATTTTATATTCCAAAAATTAAGAAACACTTATAAATTTGATTGAAGAATCTACTGTACTAATTTTGTTTTTTCAAGCCACGAAGTGGCTGAACATGAATAACCCCCGGTGAAGCCGGGGGAACAAGTAACCTGCTGATTTAAAGCCCTGAAAGGGCTTAATATAGCTTTCAGGAACAGATGATAGTCAGTCTGGAAAGTTGATGAAAAGTAATTTCAGTAAAATAATATTCAGCTCCTGCAGAGCTGCATAGGGTGAGTGGATGTCTACCCCTGGCTGCGCCAGGGGTTATTCATATAGGGCTCTTTCAGAGCCAGTTGTCATAAATACTTGGTGTGCAAAATTGTATGGGGACTTGAAATGACATGTCTAATTGGGGTCACTGGGGTGTGAAGAAGTGGCGATTCGCATATAAATGTCTCTGTTATTCTAATCTGTGCCGCGAATCGCCACTTCTTCACACCCAAGACTTCCCTTTTATCCTGTCATTCCGAGGTGAAGCCGAGGAATCTCCTTCTCGTTGTAAAAAAAGATTTGAAAATAAAAATCTGGTATTTTTATTACCTCAATTCTGTTTGATTCTGAAGGAACCTTATATAAAATTACCTGTTTCTGTTTATACGTTCGTATATAATATATGTATAAGGGATA
>CAYUQR010000005.1:0-41280 GCA_964446825.1 uncultured Rikenellaceae bacterium | reverse complement strand
ATAAAATTACCTGTTTCTGTTTATACGTTCGTATATAATATATGTATAAGGGATACTGTTAGTCTTACTAACTTCATATTCCTCTTTCTCTATAATTTTCCAGATATTAAGATCGATAACCGGGAAAAAAACATCGGCCGGTGCCTTTCTGTGAACATGAGTAATGTACAGCTTGTCTGCAAGAGGCATGAACTGCCTGTAGACACTCCCTCCTCCAATAACAAAAATCTCTTCCTCATTTTCGCATTTTTTCAGGGCATCTTCTATTGAATAGGCTGTTACAGAAAAGTCTATACATTCCCCCGGACTATCAGTCAAAACAACATTTTTTCTTCCGGGGAGTGGCTTGCGGGGTAATGATTCCCATGTTTTTTTCCCCATTATAACTGTGTTTCCGTACGTAAGGCGTTTAAATCTCTTAAGGTCCTCAGAGATTGTCCACAACAGTTCATTATCCTTTCCTATACCCCAGTCTTCCGAAACAGCAACGATAATTGATATCATAAGTTTTATATTATACTGAAATTTCTCCTTTTATATGCGGATGTGAGACATATCCCTCCAGGATGAAATCGTCATACCTGAATTTCAGAATGTCTTTAATGTCCGGATTAATTTTCATTTCCGGCAATTTATATGGCTGGCGGGTAAGCTGAAGTCTGACCTGGTCAATGTGATTAAGGTAAATGTGCGCATCACCCAGGGTATGAACAAAATCTCCGGGTTTTAATTCCGTCACCTGTGCCACCATAAGTGTCAGAAGTGCATATGATGCAATATTAAAAGGCACTCCAATAAATATATCAGCGCTGCGCTGATAAAGCTGGCAAGATAGCTTACCGTCTGCTACATAAAACTGGAATAAAATATGACAGGGTGGAAGTGCCATCTTATCCAGTTCTCCCACATTCCAGGCGCTTACAACATGACGGCGCGAATCAGGGGTAAGCTTTATGGAACCTATAACATTCTCAAGCTGATCAATTTTTCTTCCGTCGCCTGCAGGCCACGATCGCCACTGGTAACCGTAAACAGACCCCAGGTTCCCGTCTTTGTCAGCCCATTCATCCCATATCCTTACTCCGTTTTCATTAAGGTACCTTGTGTTGGTATCTCCCGAAATAAACCAGAGAAGTTCATGTATAATAGATTTAAGATGAAGTTTCTTTGTAGTAAGAAGAGGAAATCCTCTTTCAAGATCGAACCTCATCTGATATCCAAAAACGCTTATAGTTCCTGTACCTGTCCTGTCAGTCTTTTTAACCCCAATTTTAAGAACATGGTCAAGCAGATCAAGATATTGTTTCATGCCTGGCTGTTTAATTTACTGTTCAGGTGTAATTTTCGCTGCCCATCCGCCTCCCGGAGCAAGGTGTATAGTCATATTATCGCCCGACCTGACCTTTGTTTTATAATGTTTATAGTCACTTGCATACCTGTCGGCATTAATGCCATCCTGAAAGATATCCATGCTGTATTCTCCTGGCGGGAGGAATGATAAATCGAGTTTCATATCGCGACTTGTCCAGTCAGTAATAGCTCCGACAAACCAGTCTTTACCTGAGCGTCTGGCAAGAAGCACATAGTCGCCTACTTTACCGTCAAGACCAATAATATCGTCCCAGACGACAGGTATCTTTACAATAAAATCAGTAGTCTCCTGCTCTTTCATGTAGTTCGACGGGCTATCAGCCAACATCTGAAGCGGGCTTTCATAAATCACATATAATGCAACCTGGTGTACCCTGGTGCCCTGGCTTTGAGGACGTGTGAACAAAGGAGTGAAATTTACGCTGTCCATATTTACCATTGCACCCGGAGTATAGTCCATAGCGCCTGCTACCATTCTCGTATATGGAATTGTAGCATCATGGTCGGGGTTGATATCCCTGCTCCATTTGTCGTTTTCCATTCCCTTTACTCCTTCGCGAGTCAGAGCATTTGGCCATGTCCTGCTTAATCCGTCAGGCTTATACGCTCCGTGAAAATCTATCAGGAGATGATGTTCTGCAGTCTTCTGTGCAGCTTCGTGGTAAAAATTTACGATCTCCTGGTCATCCCTCTGCATAAAATCAACTTTTACCCCTTTTACTCCCCATTGTTCATATTGCTCAACAGCCTCATCCATCTTGTCCCAGAAAGATTTCCAGACCACCCAGAGAATTACGCCGACATGTCTGCTCTCAGCATATTTGCAAAGCTCGGGAACACTTATCCCGGGAACCTGCGCAAGAACATCTCCTAGTTTATACCAGCCTTCATCGAGAATTATATATTTTATGCCATTACGGGCAGCAAAATCAATGTAATACTTATACGTTTCATTATTAATTCCTGCCCTGAAATCAACACTATATATATTATTTGCGTTCCACCAGTCCCAGGCCACCTGACCCGGCTCGATCCATTTAGTATCTTCAATTCTGCACGGGGAAGCAAGTTTAAAAACAAGGTCGCTTTCTAAAAGTTTAATATCACTTGCTGCAATTATAAAAACTCTCCAGGGAAAGGTCCGGGTGCCGGTGGTTTTTGCAATATAATCCCTTGTACTTGTAACAAACAAGTCGCGGTCCCTGACAAGTTTTTCTGCATCAGCATATTTTGCCCATGTTCCGTTTATTTTCCCAGATCCTGCACCCCTGAGCCACATTCCGGGGTAATCTTCAATATCAGATTCGGTTATCAGAACATCAATGCCGTCAACCTGGAACAGAGTAGGCAGGCTTGCAAGGTGCTTCTTATCAATTGTGTCAAGTGAGGAGTATATAAAAGTCCTCTCGTTATGCGACATAAAACCTGTTTCTTCAGGGAACCACGAGTGAGATCCTGACGGGAATTCATAGTCTGACACCTCGTCCTTTATTATAATATCATCCTTCAGAGATGTTACAAACCTGTAGGCTACACCATCATTATAAGCCCTGAACTGTAGTGAAAAGCCTGAAGCGAATGATATTTCAAGGATATTACAGTTATTGATTATCTCAGAATGCTTATTTGGGATGACCGGTTTAATGGTTTCGTTAATTCGGCTAAACACGGCTTTTCTGACCTTTTCATTTTCTCCAAGCACCTTACCATTGTCAAGTATCAAGGCTATCTTTGATGAGTTGATCACTCCCTTGCCATCAAGTTCTGCCGACCAGTGTATTTCAGCTCCAACATTGACGTTAAGAGTGATCTTGCCGTCAGGAGAACTGATCTTATAATCTTTTGCGGAAGAGTATCCTGCAATTAATACAGATAACAGAACCAGTAATAATGATCTTTTCATCATATCATGCATTTTAAAAATGTTACAGGAATTTAGGAAGCATTATCCCTTTTTCTTTTTCTTTCTTTTATCGATCTCATCTCTCACAGCAGCAGCACGCTCATAGTCCTCAGTTTTAACAGCCTCATCAATTATTTTATATAGTTCTTCATCGGAATATGAATCATATTTACTACTTTCCGGCTCCAGTAAATTATCCATTTCACCCGATGCCGGGGTTTCAGAATCGGATGGACTGATAGTGATCCCTGCTTTTTCAAGGATATCTTCACTGATGAATATAGGGCAGCCGAACCTCAGAGCCAGAGCGACAGCGTCAGAAGTTCTGCTGTCGATGGAATATTCTTTTTCACCGTTATTGCAGACCAGCCTGGAAAAGAAGACACCTTCTTCGAGCTTGTATATCATTACCTCTATAACAGATATGTTAAATTCATCTGCAAATCTTTTAAAAAGGTCATGAGTCAATGGCCGCGGAGGGTCAAGATTTTCAAGCTTAATAACTATTGCCTGTGCTTCAAATCCCCCAATGATAATGGGTATTCTCCTGTCGCCATTTTCTTCAATCAGAATTAATGCATAAGCTCCAGATTGAGTCTGACTGTATGAAATACCCATCACCTTTAGCTTTACTCTCTTCATATCAATTGTTTATGCTCCAGATGAATAACAGTTTATTCATTGTCTCCGACAAATATAAAGATATTAGCAGTATCACTCCGGTATACTTAATTCTTTTTTATTAACAGAATGCTAAGATAATCAAAAGCCAGCACAGGTTGGATATGATTCAGATTTAATTATTATTAGCCATATTGCTGTTGATAGCCAATATAATTAAAAAAATCATTGCATTGGTTTGTAAATAATCTTATTTGTTTATCTTTGCAGTCCAAAATTGGATAAATCCGCAGGGGCAACTTAAAGTTATATAACTGATTAATTATATACCCCTCACGGAGTAACGTAAAAACGATAAAAGATGTACGCAATCGTAGAAATTGCAGGTCAGCAGTTTAAAGTAGAGGAAGGCAAGAAAATTTTTGTTCATCGTCTCGAAGCCGAAGAAGGAAAAGAATTAGAATTTGATAAGGTACTTTTAATTGAAGATGAAGGCAAAATAATAATCGGCGAGCCAACCATTAAGGACGCTGTAATTGAAGGCAAGGTTCTCGACCATATAAGAGGCGACAAGGTGATTGTTTTCAAAAAGAAAAGAAAAAAAGGATTCAGGATTAAAAATGGCCATCGTCAGAATTTTACCGAAGTTGAAATATTAAGTATAAACGGGAAAAGCAGTCCCAAAAAAGCTGCTCCAAAGAAAGAAGAAGCAAAAGTGACGGATGTTATTGTTGCTGAAGAACCGGTGAAAAAGAAAAAGGCAGCTGCTAAAAAGCCTGCCGCTATAAAAGAAGCTCCCGTGAAAGAAGCCAGGGAGAAAAAAGTAGCAGAGAAGAAAGTCACAGAGAAGAAAGTCGCTGCAAAAAAACCTGCAGCAAAAAAACCAGCTGCCAGGAAACCGGCAAAAGGGAAAAAATAGTAAGTAAAAATTTCAAGCATTTAATATAATATAATTATGGCACACAAGAAAGGAGCAGGTAGTTCACGCAACGGTCGCGATTCTGAAAGCAAACGACTGGGGGTGAAGCTCTTTGGCGGTCAGGTAGCCAAAGCAGGAAATATTATCGTTCGCCAGAGAGGAACCAAACATAATCCGGGTCTCAATGTTGGCTTAGGAAAAGACCACACTCTTTTTGCGCTCACCGACGGTGAAGTTGAATTCAAAAGAAAAAGAGACAATAAGACTTATGTTTCTATAAAACCTATAAGCGAATAACATATTCTCATTAAAGATACTTGCTCCCGAAATTCTTTTCCATGCAGGGAAAGTATTATCGGGAGTTTTTAATATTTTTACAGCAGGCAACTTACAGCCTGCTTTCTTATTTAATCATACCTTAAAATGTTAACATTAAATCTCATTCGCGAAAAAAAAGATTTTATCATCGAACGGTTAAAAGTTAAAAACTTTGACGCCTCGGCTGTTGTTGAAAGAATTCTTGAACTGGATTCCACCCGTCGTGAAATCCAGGCAAAAAACGATATGATGCAGGGAGAGATGAACCGCATTTCAAAAGAAATAGGTTCACTCTTGAAGGATGGAAAGAAAGCTGAAGCTGAAGCTGCAAAAGAAAAAACATATTCATTAAAGGAAGAAATAAAATCGCTTTCCGACAGGCTGATCCCTGTTGAAAATGACCTTAGAAATGAGATAATACGGCTGCCGAATCTCCCTCATGAATCTGTAGCTCCCGGACATGGGGCTGATGATAATGTCAAAGTAAGAGAAGGAGGTGTTATACCTGATATATCTGAACCGTCACTTCCTCACTGGGATCTCATTAAGAAATATGATATCATCGATTTTGATCTGGGGATAAAGCTCACAGGCGCAGGCTTCCCCGTTTATAAGGGAAAAGGCGCGAAACTGCAGAGAGCACTTATAAGCTTCTTCCTTGATGAAGGGGAGAAGGCAGGTTATCGCGAGATAATGCCTCCCCTTATGGTAAATGAAGATTCAGGATTTGGTACCGGACAGCTGCCTGATAAAGAGGGGCAGATGTATCATGCCACTCTCGATAATTTCTATCTTATACCTACTGCTGAAGTACCAGTTACCAATATCTACAGAGATATTATCCTGAGCGTTGATGACCTCCCTGTGAAAAACATTGCCTATACACCATGTTTCAGAAGAGAAGCCGGTTCGTGGGGTGCCCATGTAAGAGGACTGAACCGTCTTCACCAGTTTGATAAGGTCGAAATTGTGCAGATAGCCCATCCTGATCATTCATATGAATCTCTTGAATCGATGGTAAAACACGTAGAAAGTCTTATATCCAAACTTGATCTGCCTTACCGTATATTAAGACTCTGTGGTGGGGATATGTCGTTCACCTCAGCACTAACATACGACTTCGAAGTATGGTCAGCTGCCCAGAAACGCTGGCTGGAAGTGAGCTCAACCTCCAACTTTGAATCATTCCAGGCCAACAGGCTGAAATGCAGGTTCAAAGATAAAGGAGATAAACAGACCAGGCTTGTCCATACTCTTAATGGAAGCGCTCTTGCTTTGCCCAGAATTGTTGCTGCCATACTGGAGAATAACCAGACTGCAGCAGGTATAAAGATCCCTGAATTGCTGATTCCTTATACCGGGTTTGATATGATAAGCTGAAAATTTAACCGCAAAGCTCACGAAGCCCGCTTTCGCATTGCTACAGTGGGTAAAAAAGGCGCAAAGTTCGCAAAGAGAAGAATGGATCGAACCCGAAAATCATATATCTATGCAGGCCTGGCAATTTTTTTCTGGTCAACTGTTCCCACGGCTTTCAAAATAAGCCTTGGAGAAATGGATATTCTTCCCGTTCTCACTATAGCCTCTCTGACATCTGCCATTGTACTTATGATAATAGTGATAGCCGGTAAGAAGATTGACCTGATAAGAAAATCAACCGGTAAGGAACTTTTAAGCTCTGCGGTTCTGGGATTTATTAACCCTTTCCTCTATTACCTTATATTGCTTAGGGCCTATCAGTTGCTGCCTGCACAGGTCGCTCAGCCTCTTAATATGATATGGCCGATAATCCTGGTATTTCTTTCTGTTCCAATCCTTGGACAAAAAATTGCAAAAAGGAGTTTCATAGCCCTTTTTATTAGTTTTGCTGGTGTTTATTTTATTTCATCACAGGGTCATCCTTTTAATACCGGACATTCTGATTTTATAGGAGTGATGCTGGCCACAGGCAGTTCATTTTTCTGGGCTTTCTATTTTATACTCAATGTAAAAGACAAAAGGGATGAAGCTGTTAAATTATTGCTCAATTTTCTTTTTGGATCAGCTTATCTGATCCTGGCAATGTTAATAACGGGAAAATGGAATGCGATTACAGGAGTCAGAGGTATAACAGCATCGGTATATGTAGGCATTTTTGAGATGGGTATAACATTTTTCTTCTGGCTGAAGGCATTGCAGATGGCCTCAACTACTGATAAAGTAAGTAACCTGGTTTACCTTGCACCATTTATTTCTCTTATATTTGTACACTTTATTCTCCATGAACCCGTTTATTATACTACTCCGGCAGGTCTATTGCTTATAATTTCAGGAATATTAATCCAGAATGGGAAACCTGCCAGGGCATAAATAATTATCTTTGACCTTTTTATTATAAATACATTATTATTAATATATATGAAGAAACTGATATTCTTACCTGTATTTTTACTGGTATTGTTCTCATCATGCAAGAAGAACGATGTTCAGCCTGATAATACCGTCACAGATGCTATGGCGAGAGATAGCCTGTATTATATTATGAAAGCATGGTATTACTGGTATAATATGCCGGAAGCCGCAAGTGTAACAACAGCAAATAAGGAGAATTATACCGATCCATATAAACTTTTGGAGGCAATGCGTTATAAAGAGTTTGACAGGTGGAGTTTTATTGCAGATTATGATGAATTCAATGCCGAGATGGCTGGAACCTTTGTTGGACATGGCTTCAGAATAGGGCTCGATAATGCAGGCAACGCCAGGGTTGCTATGATATATGACAATTCACCTCTTTATCTTCAGGGAGTAAGAAGGGGATGGATCATTAAAAAGATAAACGGGGTTGACCCTGCGCCTATACTTATTGCAAATGATGCAGCAGCTTATACAAACCTTATAGGACCCAGCGAGGCAGGAATCACCAATATTTTCATTTTTACACCTCCCGATGGTCCCGATGAAACCATCTCATCCACTAAATCGAGTTTTACTGTGCATACTGTACTACTGTGTGATACTCTTCATCTGTCAAGCGGAATAGCAGGACATTTGGTCTTTGAATCATTTATAAAACCGTCAGAGGATGAGCTTTTAAACGCATTTGCCTATCTGAATGCCAACGGTGTAAATGATCTGATACTTGACCTGAGATATAATACCGGGGGCTATCTATATATTGCCCAGGAACTTGCCAGTTATATAGCAGGCAGTTCATACCAGGACAATATTTTTGCAAAACTCAGTTATAACGATAAACATCAGGACGCAAACGCTTCTTACCCATATGTAACTGTCCCAAATGCCCTTAGTCTGTCAAGAGTTGTTGTAATAACCACCCGTGAGACAGCATCGGCCAGCGAGGCGGTAATTAACGGACTTAACCCATTCATAAATGTTGTAACAATTGGAGATACCACCAATGGGAAACCGACAGGGATGAACGGCTGGTCTATAGGGAAAAAGTACTGGATGTGGCCGATTACCTTTAAAATTGTGAATTCGCAAAATCTTGGCGATTATTTTGAAGGTATTTTCCCTGCAAAAGAAGTATCAGATGATATCACTCACGATTTCAGCGACAGGCAGGAGCTTTGCCTGAAAGAGGCTATTTACTATCTCGAAAACGGATTGGTTTCTCCAAAAAGGCTGTTACAATTTAAACGTTATCCGCAATTTTCTGAAAAACCTGAATGGATAAAGAATACCTTTGTAATTGACAAATAATTAAATTTTTCATTTGAAAGCTAAGCCGGCAGAAAGAATTATACTGGGCATCGACCCCGGAACCAGTATTACAGGATACGGAGTTATTAAAACAATCGGCACAGTCCCTGAGCTAATAACTATCGGATCTATTGACCTTTCCAAATATGAAGACCATTATCTGAAGCTAAAACATATTTTTGAGAGAACTGCCGGCATTATTGATGAATATCATCCAGACGAACTGGCTATCGAAGCTCCTTTCTATGGTAAAAATGTCCAGTCGATGCTCAAACTTGGCAGGGCTCAGGGGGCAGCTATAGCAGCAGCTCTGGAACGTTCGCTGCCAATATTTGAATATGCACCGCGAAAGATCAAGATGTCAATTACCGGACAGGGAGCTGCTTCTAAGGAACAGGTGGCAGCCATGCTGATGAATATTTTAAAATTTAAACTTACTGATATCAGACTGGATGCTACTGATGGACTTGCTGCTGCCCTTTGCCACTTTTACCAGACTAATAACCTTGTAGCAGAAAAAGCCTATAACAGCTGGAAAGATTTTATGAATAAAAATCCCAGGAGGGTAAAGATCAGGTAGGTCAATTCTGTTTAAACAACTGCAAAGGCCAGTGCAACCGCACTGACTCTGACACCTTCTATTTTAAGAAGCTCATTGGCACACGATTCTATGGTAGAACCTGTTGTAATAACATCGTCCACAAGTAAAACATGTTTTTCCCTCACCTCTTCTATATTAACCACACTAAAGATTCCCTCAACATTTATCCATCTTTCATAACGCGACCGTCTTGTCTGTGTTGCCGAAATAGTTAGCCTGGCTAATGACCCTGTATTAACCGGTACTCCTGTGACTTCTGAAATTCCGGTAGAAATGATTTCACTCTGGTTAAATCCCCTTGCATGTATTTTTTCAGGGTGAAGAGGAACCGGCACAATGATGTCTATATCATCAGTGAATCCTGACAATTTAAGAGATAATCCATATATTTTACCCAGTTCATACCCTATTTCTCTGATCCCCTTATATTTAAGATTATGGATCAGGTTTCTTATCCGGCTTCCCTTATTATAGAAAGAGAAAGCAGCAGCCTTTTCCAATAAACATCTTCCCCAGAATAGCTGTGCAACGGGATTATCAGCAACTTTATGATAGCCGGTACGTGGAATAACAACATAACACCCGGTACAAATAAGGTTTTCATTCCTCATCAATTGCGTCCCACATCCATAACATAGTCTGGGAAAAAGAAGACTGATAAAGTCATCCCACAAATCATATAAGTAACTCATGCAGCGAGTTGAATTAGTACATGCTTAAATATACTAATTTACAGGGACAAAAAACTCTAAGTAAAAGTTTATCTAATCCTCTATTTGTTCCTAGCCTCACCCCCTCCCGTCCCCCGCTCCCAGGAGAGCGGGGGAAGCTGATTCTGAAATATATTTTCTAATTTTTTATTATTGAAAGCTCTTTAAGTCCCTCCCTCCTGGGGGAGGGATTTAGGGAGAGGCCTTAAAAACAACTACAAATTAACATTACGACTTATCTTAGCCGCAGTCTCCTTAAATTCTTCTGGTGAAAATCTGAGTTTTGGATTTCTGAAATTTATATCATCCATATTATCCATAGGAACAAGATGAATATGGGCATGAGGGACCTCAAGTCCAAGAATTGCGACCCCTATCCGGTTACAGGGAATAGCTCTCTTAATTGCTTTAGCAACCTTTTTCGAAAACAAAATAAGTCCCGATAACTGATCATCATTCAGATCAAATATATAATCCGTCTCACTCTTGGGAACTACGAGCGTATGGCCTTCCCTCAGAGGATTGATGTCGAGGAATGCAAAATAGTTTTCGTCCTCTGCAACCTTATAGCAGGGAATATCCCCTTTAATAATTTTTGTGAAAATAGTTGCCATGATGATTTAAGAAATAATTGATTATAACGAAATAGCTATTATTTCAAAAGGAATAATTCCTGACGGAACTTTTATTTCGACAACATCGCCTACTTTTTTGCCAATCAGACCCTGGGCAATGGGAGAACTTACTGCGATCTTTCCCTGTTTGAAATTAGCTTCACTTTCAGGAACAAGCTGGTACTCCATAACACTATTGTTCGATTTATTCCTGATCTTGACCCGGTTAAGGATCTGCACCGATGTTGTATTAATTTTTGATTCATCAATTATCCTCGCCCTGGCAATAATGTCTTCGAGCTTTGATATTTTCATTTCAAGCATCCCCTGCGACTCTTTGGCAGCAGCATACTCAGCGTTTTCAGAAAGGTCTCCTTTATCCCTGGCATCAGCTATCTGCCTGGATATCGCAGGTCTCTCAATATTCCTTAACTGGTCGAGTTCCTCTTTCAGTTTCTGGAGACCATCCTCTGTCACATATATAACCTCCGACATTTTCTCTCTAATATTAAAAAAATAAGAAGAATTCCGGAGATTCCGGAACTCTTCATGAGCAAATATATTAAATATTTTGATAAATTACAAATAAATGTCTCTGTGAACAGGTGTTTTATAAGTATATATCAACAAATACCTATGTTCATTTATATTTTTTCCCTGCTTTTTTTGTAGTCGATCTGGTTTTTCTCTTTTTATTCTTATCACGGGCTACTAAATCTTTTTTGTTTTGCCTCATCCTGGCCTTAACTTCAGTACTTTGAATTTCATATGATCTTTTCTGTGTTGCTTTAACCGACTTAGCGTAATCTTTCTTTATCTTCAGTTGCCTCGCATCCTGTTTCCTTTTAGCTTTCAAAACAGAACGGGGTTCTTTAACTTTCGCCTGTTTTTTGTTCCCGCGCGATTTACCAAATAATTCCTTTTCTGTTTTCTTTAAAGTATTTCTTTTAAAAATCTGGGCATCGGAAGAGCCAGTGGCCAGGAGTAAGACAAATACTAATAAAAATAAATTCTTCATATATAAATAATTCATTTCCAGATACTACAATAAATATTTGACGATGCCGTTAAATTATACACTGGTAATGCTAAATTTGCGAAAATAATTTATCCTCGTGACGACAAATTCAAAAATAGGGTTTTTTTCCTTTACAATTGCACTGATAACTCTGTTAAGTTCATGTAAAAAAAATGAAAATGATGTTATCCCTGATACCTACGTCAATTTCACCCTTGATCTCAATGACCCGGAGTTTGTTATTTTGAACAGTTTTGGCAACGCGGTTGCTGTCGATTCCCATACAAATAACTGGGGAGCGGGTGCAGCTGGATATGATGCTAACGGTATTATTGTATGTTCCTGGATAGATGAATTTTACGCTTACGACAGAACCTGTCCCCACGATTATGTTGTGAACGGGAAAAGTGTTAAAGTCAATATTGATCCTGTGTCTTCGTTGTTTGCCGTCTGCCCTCTTTGCGGCACCAAATACGCTCTTACTGCAGGAGGCACACCTGCATCAGGAATTGGACGATATCCCCTGAAAAATTACTATACTTCTTTCGACGGGAGGTTTGTCCACATTTGGAACAACCATTGAATTTTAATCTAATACCTGTAATGATCTGGTTTATAAGGCCCGACAGCAGGAACTCCGATATATTCCGATTGTTCTTTGGTAAGCTTCGTTAATTTTACTCCAAGCTGTCCGAGATGCAATCGTGCAACTTCCTCATCGAGATTTTTCGGAAGCCGGTAAACCCCTATCTCATAATTGTTTTTCCATAGCTCAATCTGGGCAAGTGTCTGGTTGCTGAAAGAATTGCTCATTACGAATGACGGGTGACCGGTAGCGCAACCAAGATTTACAAGCCTGCCTTCTGCCAGCATAAATATTGCATGACCATCGGGGAAAACATATTTATCAACCTGTGGTTTGATGTTTATTTTGTTGATTCCTTCAAGATTGTCAAGATTATCTACCTGTATCTCATTGTCAAAATGACCTATGTTGCAGACGATAGCCTGATCTTTCATTTTCAACATGTGTTCAACTGTAATAATATCCCTGTTACCGGTAGCTGTAACATAAATATTACCTTCAGAAAGAGAATCCTCTACCGTTTTAACTTCAAAGCCTTCCATCGAGGCCTGCAATGCGCATATCGGATCAATCTCAGTAACTATTACCCTGGCGCCATATGATCGCATCGACCTGGCACATCCTTTCCCTACATCACCATAACCGCATATAACAACAACTTTACCTGCTATCATAACATCAGTTGCCCTTTTTATACCATCTGCCAGAGATTCCCTGCATCCGTAGAGATTATCAAATTTTGACTTTGTGACAGAATCATTAACATTGATAGCCGGAACAAGCAATTCCCCGTTTTCCATCATCTGGTATAACCTGTGTACCCCGGTTGTTGTCTCCTCTGATATCCCCTTAAGCTCCTTTACTGCGTTATGCCACTTACCGGGTTCTTTGGCCATTATATCTTTCAGAGTTGCCAGTATTATTGCTTCCTCTCTGTTGTCTGGTTTCTTATTCAGAAACTCAGGAGTGTTTTCCGCCTTATATCCGAGGTGAACCATGAGTGAAGCATCTCCTCCATCATCAACAATAAGATTCGGACCTTTACCTTCCGGAAATGAGAGCGCCTGAGCAGTGCACCACCAATATTCTTCGAGAGTTTCACCCTTCCATGCAAATACAGGTATCCCGCTGGCTGCAATTGCAGCAGCAGCATGATCTTGCGTGGAAAAAATATTACAGCTTGCCCAACGTACATCTGCTCCAAGTTCAGCGAGTGTCTCTATCAGAACAGCTGTTTGAATTGTCATGTGCAGCGATCCTGTTATACGGGCACCTTTCAGGGGCTTTTCAGCGGAATATTTTTTCCTTATTGCCAGTAATCCAGGCATCTCTTTCTCTGCAATTTCTATTTCTTTTCTGCCAAAATCAGCCAGTGAAATATCTTTTACCTGGTATTGCATTATATCTGTTTTAATGTTCATATCGAAACCTGTTTTTAAGAGTGCAAAGATAACAAAAACTATTGTTTATAAGGATAACAATTTCATAGTAATCTGCTTGTCAACCTCCATCTGTTCAGCCAGCTTCTGCGTGTTGTCAAATTTTATCTCTTCTCTGAGTCTTTTTCTGAAAATCACTGATATCCTGTTTCCATAAACGTCTCTGTTGAAATTAATAATATGTACTTCTATTGTCCTCGCTCTGCCATCATTGTTAACCGTTGGATTGGAGCCAATACTCAACATACCTGGATAAATCCCTTCATTGAGCCTGACTTCTACTGCATAAACTCCGTTCCCCGGAATAAGTTTATACTGATCTTCAGGTTTGATGTTTGCTGTGGGAAATCCAATTGACCTGCCTATTTGTCGGCCTCCGACAACTGTTCCTCCCAGACTGTAGAAATATCCCAGCCAACTGTTTGCCTCATCAAGCCTTCCGTTCAATAAAGCATCACGTATTGCTGATGAGCTTATTTCTCCTTCTTCGGTATGAAGACGCTGCACTTGTTCAACAGTGAAATCAAATGAAGCTGAACATTGTTTTATTGTATTATAATTTCCTTCTCCTTTCTGTCCGAAATGATGATCATACCCTAATAAAAGATGTTTTATCCCTATCTTTCCCACCAAAACCTTCTCTACAAAATCACATGCACTCATCCGGCTGAATTGTTTGCTGAACTCAATAATTATAAGATGATCAATGCCAGACGCTTCAAGCAGAACCATTTTCTCTTCCATTGTCGTAAGAAATGAAAGATTAAGATGATCCTTCTCAAGTACAAGGCGGGGATGAGGAGAAAAGGTAATTACAACGCTATCCCCATTTACCTTTCCTGCCCTTGTTACAAGGTTATCAAGCAGACTTTTGTGGCCCCGGTGAACACCATCAAAGATGCCCATAGTCACAACCGGATTAACCAGATCAAGATTTTCATATCCTCTGTGAATTATCATACATGAAGATTTTGGCTGCAAAAATAGCAAAGCCTGTGGAAATGAAGCAACATTATGATTTTGTTTTTGTACTTTTATGGAAAGATAATCTTATAAAAACCCTTATGGATCCTGCAGGTTTTTATATGTCAGACCCATGGCTTAAGCCATATATTGATACTATCGACAGACGTATTGACAGATGCCGTACAAGGGAGAAGCAACTGATAAATGATGGATCCCTGAGTGAATTTGCAATGGGCCATTATTATTACGGACTTCATTTTACAGATAATAATTGGGTCTTCAGGGAATGGGCTCCAAATGCCTCAGACATCTATATAATCGGGACTTTCACCGGGTGGAAAGAGGAAAAAGAGTACAGGATGGAAAGAGTCAGCCCCCATGGAGACTGGGAAATTATTCTTCCGGCCGACGCTCTTAAGCATGAAGATCTTTATAAACTCTCCGTTCACTGGACTGGAGGAAAAGGTGAAAGGATACCATCATATGCAACAAGAGTTGTTCAGGATGATAAAACAAAAATATTCAGTGCCCAGGTATGGCGACCAAAAAAGAATTACAAATGGAACATTGAAAATTTTAAAGCCCCTGATACTGCAGCTCTTATTTATGAAGCTCATATTGGCATGGCAACATCTGAAGAAAAGACCGGAACTTATAGTGAATTCACGGAAAATGTCCTGCCTCTGATCATCAAATCGGGATATAACACTATACAGCTTATGGCTATCCAGGAACATCCGTTTTACGGTTCTTTCGGATATCATGTATCAAGCTTCTTTGCCGCTTCTTCAAGATTTGGACCCCCGGAGGACCTCAAGAAATTGATTGACAGGGCACACATGGCAGGCTTAAGGGTAATAATGGATCTTGTCCATTCACATTCAGTAAGAAATGTCAATGAAGGACTGGGTCTGTTCGACGGTTCAGAGGGACAGTATTTTCATACCAACGAAAGAAGGTTCCACGTAGCATGGGACTCATTATGTTTCGACTACGCAAAGGATAATGTGATACATTTCCTGCTGTCCAACTGCCGATACTGGCTTGAAGAATATAAATTTGACGGATTTCGTTTTGACGGGATTACCAGCATGATATATTACGATCATGGACTGGGTAAGGATTTTACTTCATATAATGAATACTTTGATGGTAATCAGGATGAAGATGCGCTTATATATCTTTTCCTGGCCAATAAAATGATTCATAGTTTTAAACCTGGGGCACTCACCATAGCAGAAGAGATGAGCGGTATGCCGGGTCTTGCCGCAAACACTGCGATCATGGGTTTTGGCTTCGATTATCGTCTTTCAATGGGAGTTCCGGATTTTTGGATCAAACTGGTTAAAGAGACTGTTGATGAAAACTGGGATATGGGGAAATTGATGTATGAATTAACACAGCATCGGCCTGAGGAAAAGATAATTTCATATTGCGAATCGCACGACCAGGCACTTGTTGGCGATAAAACGCTAATATTCAGGATGATAGATGCTGAAATGTATACCGGGATGGTAAAATCCTATCACAGTTTTGTGGTTGACAGGGGAATTGCCCTGCATAAGATGATAAGGCTTATAACACTCAGCTCATCAGGAGGCGGCTACCTGAATTTTATGGGAAATGAATTTGGTCACCCTGAATGGATTGACTTTCCCCGAGAAGGAAATAACTGGAGTTATAAATATGCGCGCCGTCAGTGGCATCTGGCAGAAAACAGAGACCTGAAGTATTTTTTTCTGGCAAGTTTCGACAAAGAGATGATGAAACTGCATAATGTATATAAAATACTTGATAACCCGTATATTTACAGGGTATACGAGAATACTCCGGATAAGATAATCGCGTTCATGAGGGGAGAGCTACTCTTCGTTTTTAATTTTCATCCCACAGTTTCATACACAGATTACGGGATACCGGTAAAGGGCAGGTTCAGGATCATTCTTGACACCGATGACCGGGTTTTCGGAGGGTTTAACAGGATTGACAGAACCAAGGTTTACCTCTCTATAAGAAAAGCAGAAAGGAACATCATAAATGTTCCTTTATATCTTTACCTGTACCTGCCGGCACGCACTGCCCTCGTATTTAAAAGAGAACCTGTGCGTAAAGCAACTGATATCTAATCGATCCAGCGAAGCAGGTAGAAATCCTGCTTATGAGGAAGATCCTTGTGTTTTGGATAGATCCTTATGCCATAAAAAAATGATCCGGCCTTTTCCGGAACAAGATTCGCCCTGTAAAGACATTTACCGGTTTTGCAACTTACCAGTTTAAACTCTTCACTTGCTACAAATTCATGTTCGCCATATTTCCCCATATGAGTGATAATAAATTCCACCCCAACATTTTCTTTGGGAATATTTTTAACATCAAGCGCAATCTCTGCCCTGTAATCGTGACCCGACCGGTAAACATTGTCTCCTGAACGTTCAAAAGTGTAATTAAGTACTTCGATATTGTCCCACTCATCCCTCATCCTCTGTTTCCACTCGGCAAGCTCTTTAGCCTTCTCAAAATTGTTGGCAACAAGATATTTATTACGTGCAAATATTTTTGAATAATATTTTTCATAATAGTCATCTATCATCCTTTTCATGGTAAATTCAGGGGCAATTTTTACCATGGTATTTTTCATATGACTGATCCATTCCACAGGGATGCCCTTTTCGTTAAATGAATAATAAGCCGGAATGATCTCATATTCAAGCATATTATAAATTGTTTCAGCGTCAACATCATTTTGAAGATCCTGGTTTTCGAAGGTCCTTTTCTTTGGCAGAGCCCATCCTGCAAATGCGCGATAACCTTCTACCCACCAGCCATCAAGCACACTAAAATGAAGTGTCCCGTTCATGACAGCTTTCTCACCACTTGTTCCGGAAGCTTCAAGAGGTCTTGTCGGAGTATTAAGCCAGATGTCCACACCCCTGACCAGATATTTAGCCATTTCAATATCATAATTTTCAAGGAAGATCACTTTCCCTGCAAACTCAGGCATTTGCGATATCTCAAATGTCTTTTTAATAAGATCCTGACCTCCTCCGTCGTTTGGGTGAGCTTTCCCTGCAAAGATAAACTGTACGGGCATTTTCGGGTTATTTACTATACGCGAAAGTCTTTCAAGATCTGTAAACAGAAGGGAGGCTCGCTTGTAGGTCGCAAAACGTCGTGCGAAACCGATTGTCAGAGCTTTCTCATCGAGATGACTGCTGATGTTAAGAAGGGTTCTCGGGCTTACATGCTTATCCATCATGTTCGACTGAAGCCGCTTCCTTATATTTGAAAACAGTTTCTTTTTCAGTCCGGTTTTAATTTCATATATCTTCTTATCTTCGAGAGCATAGATTTTCTCCCAAAGGGTTCTGTCAGTCTGGTCAAAATTTGTTGTCCCCGTAAGCTCCCTGTAGACATTTTTCCACTCAGGGGCTGTCCATGTCGGATGGTGAACTCCATTGGTCACATATCCTATAAAAAGTTCCTCTTTAAGATATCCTGGCCACAATTTATTAAACATTCCCTGGCTTACCGCACCATGAAGTTTACTAACGCCATTCACTTCCTGCGACATCCGGGTCGCAAGGAAACTCATATTGAATTTCTTATCTGAGTCACCCTCGCATTGTCCAAGAGCCATCAACTCTCCCCAGGATATTGTCAGACGGCCTGCATAATGCGAAATATATTTACGTAACAAATCCTCTTCGAAAGAATCATGACCCGCAGGAACAGGCGTATGAGTTGTGAACTGTGTTGATGACCTTACTACCTCCAGAGCCTGATTAAATGTAAGATGATGAACATTTATAAGCATCCTGAGTCTTTCGAGACTGATAAAAGCCGAATGACCCTCATTACTGTGATACAGATCGGTATGCAGGCCCATTGCTTCAAGAGCTCTTATTCCACCAATCCCGAGAATAAGTTCCTGTCTCAGCCTGTTTTCGTGATCACCACCGTACAGATAATGCGTAATTGTACGATCTTCAGGAAGATTTTCATCAAAATCGGTGTCGAGCAATACCAGTCTGACTTTTCCAATCATGGCTTCCCAGACCTTTATTTTTACTGTACGGCCCGGCCATACTAAGCTTACCATCAATTGGTTATCATGTGAGTCCTTAATCGGACTGATAGGAAGCCTTGAAAACTCTTCAGCATCGTAAAGAGACAATTGTTCTCCACGCGGGCCTAACTTTTGTTTGAAATATCCATACCTGTAAAGAAGACCAATACCAGTTATATTAAGGTTTGAATCGCTGGCCTCCTTGAGGTAATCGCCTGCCAGAATACCCAAACCTCCGGAATAAATCTTCAGGCACGGATGTATACCGAATTCCATGCTGAAGTAAGCCACTGAAGGTTTTGTTGTATCATCAGGACGATTTAAATAAGCAAGAAATGTGTCTTTAACATCCTGAAGATCAGCTACAAAACCATCATCGTCCTCCAGGACAAGAAGTCTTTTATAATCGATCTTCTCAAGAAGCAATTTTGGGTTATGTCGAACCTCCTCCCAGAATGAGGGATCCATTCTTTTGAAAAGAGATTCTGCCTCGGAGTTCCACGACCACCACAGATTATTGGCAAGATCCTTTAACGAAGATAATTTTTCAGGGACATCACTCTGAACATAAATATCCTTCCATACAGGAACCTGATGAGGTTTGCGAATTATTAATCCGGGCGCTTCAACAAATTTTATAAATTCCCTTGGCTCTTCTCTCCGTTCGCTGCTAATACTCAGTGCTTTCTCATAAGCAGTGAAGTAATATTTTACCAGGGTATCCCATAAAGCAATTCTGGATATTGCATGGGCTTTTGCTCTCGCTTCTTTTACCTGTTTTTCGCCAAGCCCAATGAACATCGACATAAACTCTTTTATCTCCTCTACCACTTTTCTTTCATTGTCATCAGTTCGTTCTATCACAGAAATTCCGTTCCCGGGATTCTCGTAGTAGTTTTTAACCCATAAACCGAATCCTGAAAGGGATGTTGTTACGGTGGGTATCGAAAACATCAGGCTTTCAAGGGGTGTATATCCCCAGGGTTCATAATAGGAAGGAAAAACTGAAAGATCAAAGCCAATAAGCAGGTCAAAATAAGGAATATTAAAAATGCCGTCGTTGCCATTAAGATAGGAAGGAACAAAGATCACTTTGACCCTGGATGTCTGGTCATTATGAAGATTATTTTCAATTATTCTTTGTAACACCGGATCAGTTGAAGGATAATGCAGGCTGTGAGTAAGATATTTATCGCCGTCATTTACCTGTCCGTTATTATTAATGATATCAATAATATCCTGACGCGGACCTTTATGGTAGGCTGGAATAAGGAAAAAGGCCACACATTCTTTCTTGATATTTTGATCTTTATGTAACTCCCCAAGTGAATCGATCAGAATATCAACTCCTTTATTTCTGAATTCATACCTTCCGCTATTGACAATAAGTACACAGTCTTTCGTCAGAGAATAACCCAGAACAGCTTCAGCCACAGTAATAAGTTTTTCCCTGGCAATTTTCCTTCGCTCTTCAAAGATCTCTTTTTCAGGAACAAAAGAATCCTCAAACCCGTTAGGAGTGACAATATCAACATCCTTGCCCAGGAAATGGCTGCATTCCCTTGAAGTTATTTCACTTACTGTAGTAAAAACATCGGCTTCAGCAGCCGATATTCTCTCCAGAGACTGTTTGGCCAAAATATTAAACTCGCGGGCTACCTGGGAAGGAATATACTCTTTCATCTTACCATAAAGCGGGCGATTATTCCCGGCAATACAGCGACCCAGCACCGTGGCATGTGTTGTAAAAGATGTGCCGATCCACGGGGCATACTTTTTCAGGTATAATATCCCGGTACCGGTCATCCATTCATGAAACTGTGCAATGGCATTATGACCATCATGGTAGAATGAGGAAAAACTCTCAATTGTTTTTCCAGCAGCATAACCAAACAGCGCGGGTTCCACGTAATCCCACTGGCCCGTAATACTGTCAAGCTTATATGTCTCCCAGAAATCTGCAAAAATTTCATTCTGCTGTCCGAAATATGGAGTAAAATCTATCAGAATAACAATGGGTTTACCGGAAATATTCCATCTTCCTGTCTTAACTCTTAACCCTTCCGATGCGGCTCGTATCTTCCAGTCAACAAAAAGAGATTGATCATGGATGAACTCGGGATTAGTAATATCCTCCCTCCATACATCGGGTCCAATAAGAATATAATTATCGCCAACTTCATTAATAATATTAAGTGCTTTGGTCGAAATCACCGTATGAATACCTCCGACCTTGTTGCAAACCTCCCAACTGGTCTCAAATATAAAATCAACCTTCATTATGTTCCTTTCTTTGATTCCTTTTTATTTTAATAATTTGTTTATTTACACTTGCCGGCAGGGTTATCAGACTTCGCCATTTTAGACAAATCCCAATTTACAATAATTATACTTATTGGATATACTCTATTTTTTAGCCTTTATACCCTTTTTTGAAGCTTCTTTCAACAGGGTTTTTGATGGTTTCTTTAACGGAACCTTCACCTCCTTTATTGCTTCTTTTTTTAAAGGAACTTTACCGGAAGTTTTCGATACATTTTTTACTGAAGTTTTTATTTTCGGTTTTGTCCTTGCAATTTTCTTTGACAGTTTTTCAATCTCCATCGATTGTTTCTCAATAATCATATCCTTTTCAATAACCTCTGATCCAAGCTTATATATCTCTTCCTGTTCGGCAGTATCGGGGGAAAACTTTTTAAGCCTGATTTCAAAATCACTTAAAACATTCATATAATTCATAAATGCATCATATGGCGTTTCATAAGGGTTAAAATAGGCATGGACCGCTCCGTCGGAAAAGAATTTTGTTGCCATGTAATAAAAGTGGTCGCTTGCCTGCAGATATTCCCAGTCTTTTTTTATATGTACATCTTCACAGCGGTTTACTTTTCCGGCAAGACTGTAAAGTTTATCTAAAGCAGCAACCTGCAGTTCATTTCCATGCCAGGCTGTAATGTCGCGTTCTTCATCGGCCCATGATATCGGTGACGAAACGCTGATTGCTGAAACAGGCTGTAAGTTTTCTGCTATCTCAGTAGGAGTCATAAACCTGAATGGCGTTTTCCTGAGGATAGCGCCCGGCACATGAGCCAGAAAATCAAAAATTCCGGTCTCTTTCCAGTTATGTTCTCCAAAAGTCTCATAATCCATAAAAATGTTAACCAGGTCCCTCCTTACACCAAGCTTACTTATCCATGAGGCATATTTTTCTGCTGTTAAAGGCCAGGAGTTCCAATCGCGGTTTGAAAAGCGGAATGCTATATCATCGCTAAGGGTGAAGTTGCGAAGCAGTACCTTCAGCCTGGGATTTAACGAATTACAATACAGATAGTTCGGGCTCTTCCATCCTAAAACATGCTTAGCGCCTTCAGTAAGAATTGATTTAAATCCCATATCGGCAACCCACGATCCGATAACATCCGAATAAATTAACTCGGTATTACGGAAAGATGTTGCTTCCACCCCAAGGAATTCTTTAAGCATCTCCCTGTGCTTATTCACCTGCTTTTCAAACTCAATCCTGCTCATAATGGAAGCAAGTGAATGAGAGTTGGTTTCACCCAGGAATTCCACCATTCCTGTCTCTGCAAGTTGTTTGAATGATTCAAGTACCTCAGGGGCATATAGCCTGAATTGATTAATTACCAGCCCTGAAAGGGAAAAAGTTACTTTGAATTTTCCTTTGTGTTTCAGAATCAGATCCATAATAACTTTATTGGCAGGGAGATAACATTTATCTGCCACCTTTCTCATGATGGACTCATTAGAATAATCATCATAATAATAATGATCGTGTCCCAGATCAAAAAACCTGTATCTCTTAAGCCGGAAAGGCTGGTGGACCTGAAAATAGAAGCATATTGCTTTCTTGTTTGCTGCGCTCATATCTTAATACTTAGTGTTCTCAATAACTCTGAAATATATATCTTTTACATGTCTGGCGGAATTGTCCCATTTTAGCCTGATAACTTCCTCCTTACCGTTTTTTATAAACATCCTCGACAGAGCAGGATAGTTAAGGATGCCATAAATTGCGTCGGCCATTGCATCAATATCCCAGAAATCCGTTTTAACAGCATGTGTAAGTATCTCTGCCACACCCGACTGTTTGCTGATAATTACAGGTACACTCGATTGCATCGCTTCAAGAGGAGAGATACCGAATGGCTCTGATACTGACGGCATTATATAAACATCGCTCATCTCAAGCATTTTAAAAACGTCGGCACCTCTCAGGAACCCGGTAAAATGGAAACGGTCGGTTATTTTTAAGGCTGCAGCCCTGCGCATCATTCTTTCCATCATGTCCCCCGAACCAGCCATTACAAATCTAACATTACTCATCACCTTTAAAACCTTATAGGCTGCCTCGATAAAATATTCAGGGCCTTTCTGAAGAGTAATCCTCCCAAGAAATGTAACTACTTTCTCATCGAATCCTTTACTCACCAACATATCATCACAAAAACTGACCGGCTCGACAGCATTATAAACTGTCTCAACTTTATCGGGATCAATATTGTACTTGCTAATTACTATATCCCTGGTAAGATTACTTACGGTAATTATTTTGGAGGCGGCATCCATCCCGTTTTTTTCTATCCGGTAAACATCAGGGTTAACGCTTCCTCCGCTACGGTCAAAATCTGTAGCATGCACATGAATAACCAGAGGTTTACCTGAGACAGCCATTGCGGCAATTCCTGCAGGATAAGCAAGCCAGTCGTGTGCATGTATAACATCAAATTCATTTTCTTCTGCAATCACTGAAGCAACAATGGCATATTTTTTTATCTCATCCATAAGATAATTGTCATACCTTCCTGAGAAATCAACCGTGCCATTGTCATTTGTCTGTACGAAAAGATTGTGTCCTGTAGTCTCTGTTGTAACTACCTTCCAGAAATCTGACGGGTCGATATAAGGAATAATTTTTGACGATACCTCAATCTTTTCCAGAGGCCGCCTGAAACCCTTATAGTAGACCTTTCGGGATGCAACCGGTATTTTATTTGCACCTATCAGCCTGACCATAGTCTGTTCCTCGTCTCCCCATGCCTTTGGCACAACAAAGATTACCTCCAGGTCATCGAGTGTAGCCATACCTTTTGTCAAACCGTAACTTGCAGTTCCTAATCCGCCAGAAATATGTGGCGGAAATTCCCACCCAAACATTAACACGCGCATATCCTGCCTCTTATATTATTAATTCGCATACTTTTTTTCAAGTATCTCTATTATTCTCAGAACTTCACCTACGCTCCAGGCCTGAGAAATAGCCCCTTTGGGCGTATGAGGAGGATTACCATCATGGATTTCTGAAAGAGTAGTTACTCCATGTTCACTCATTACCTCCTCCAGACCATAGATAAGATTTCTTACTTTCTGCACACCCTGGGTTCCGTATACTTTTAGCCATCCTTCACAGAAAGGTCCGTAAAGCCATGGCCACACCGTTCCCTGATGATAAGCATTATCGCGTTCTTCCTGAGTGCCGGCATATATTCCCTTGTAAAATTTATTACGCGGAGAAAGAGTCCTTAATCCCCTGTTAGTCACAAGCGCTTTATCTGCAACATCAAGAATAGTCTTCATCTGGTCTTTATTAAGCATCGAATATGGCAAAGATACAGCTATAATCATATTCGGCCTCACAAAAGTATTTTTCCCTTCTTCATCATTAACATAATCTGCCAGGTACCCCAAATTGTCATCCCAGAAAAATTCGAGAAAAGAATTTTTAATACTGTCGGGCAGTTTTTCAAATTCTTTAACAAATTTATTGTCTTTTGCAGCCCCTGACATTTCAAGGCAAAAACAGACTGCATTATACCACAGTGCATTTATCTCTACTGCATAGCCACCCCGCTGCGTTACCGGGACGCCATTTATAACAGCATCCATCCATGTGAGCGATTTACCAGGGGCTTCAGCATAAACAAGTCCATTATCTCTTACATGGATATTAAACGCTGTACCGTTTCTATAAGCCTTTAAAACTGACTTTGCAGCTTCTCCGTAACGCTTCCATCCATCAGTTCCTCCCTGTTCAATATACTGCTGTATTGCCCAGATAAACCATAAAGGAGCATCAACTGAGTTAAAGGCTGGATTATTCTCATCACCCATGTTAGGAAATAAACCATTCTTCATCCTTGCTACCTGGGTATCCATCACACTCCTGAACAAATCAAGGTTATGACGGGCAAGAGCTAATCCAGGAATTGATATAAAAGTATCTCGTCCCCATGCTCCAAACCAGGGATAACCGGCAATTATTAATGTTTTGCCAGCCCTGCTTTCAATAAATTGCTGAGCTGCATTTCTCAGACAATTATTAAAACTGTCTCGCGGAATTTTTCCTGCAACAGTTTTTGTAAACTTTTGCTTTAACTGGGATGTTTTTTCTTCCCTGGTCGAGGCTGAAAAAACTATTTCTTCACCCTTTTTTGCATCAAACTCAAAAAAACCGGGAGTAAAAAGATCTTCGGAATAATCATATCCTCTCTTTTGTTCTTCAGGATATTCAACCCCGAGATACCAGTCAGGAACATGAACAAATTCAACCTTTTTGGAAAACTGCAAATGAAGATGAGGAAAACCTTCATACATCTTTGATCTTATACCGTTTTCCACAAAATCAACTTTGGTATTGGCTGAAAGATTTGCGTGAGTCAGCTGATGTATATTCCTGAAGGCAAGAAAAGGTCTTACCTGGAGTTTCATGCTCTCTGATGCTTCCACAACCGTAAATCTTAACAGAAACTGCTCCTCATAATGAACAAGAAGACGTTCCTGTTTAAGTAATACCCCTCCAACCCTGTAAAGCCTTGAAGGGATACTGTCGGTATTAAAATCCTCAATGTATTTATGACCCTTTGGACTGAAATAATCTCCCTTATATTTTCTGATACCTATATTGAACCGTTTTTCACTATTCAGAACTGTAACATCCAGTGATGATAAAAGTACAAATCTTTCCCCTCCGAATTCATCTACGGGACATATCAGCAAGCCATGATATTTCCTGGTATTGCAGTCTACAATGGTGGTTGATGAGTATGAGCCTGCCCTGTTGGTTCTTATGATCTCCCTGGCCATTGAATATTCCAGGTTGACAACCTGGCTCTTTTCGAACTTTATATAACTCATATAATTATAATTATTGTTTATTTGTTAAAAAAGCTAAGTAAGGTAACAATAAAAATTGAACCCTGCAACTGTATTTATAAGTGTAAACAGGCAATAAAATATCATAAAACTGGCGACACATAAAAAAATGAATAACTTTGCGTTTCTATAAATCAAATTATTTATCAATTAACATCTTACTTAATGAATAAGAAGCTTTTACTGTATATTTTTGTAATATTGGCATTTACCGGTTGCAAAAATAATACTTTTCAGATTTCGGGCACACTAATAAACCCTGTAAACGGAGAATACATTCTTCTTGATGAGTTAAAATCAAATGAACTTGCTACTGTTGACTCAGTTAAGGTTACCAATGACGGAAAATTTATCTTTAAAAGAGAGATTAAAAGTCCTTCATTTTACCTTATTAAGTTTAATGATAACAATTTTCTGACCATGCTTGTTGAGCCGGGCGATAAAATAATTTTGAATGCACAGCATGATTCTTTGAATTATCCCGTTTCCATCAAGGGTTCAAAAGGGACAGAAAAGATGGTTGAATATAACTTGAACCTTCGAAAGACCATTAATAAACTAAGAGGGCTGAACGACATTTATATGCAAAATGCCGATAATCCTAAATTATCAGTTGTAATGGACTCTCTCGATAATATTGCACAGAATTATCTGAATGAGATCAATCTGTACACCAAAAACTATATTGATGATAACCTCAATTCTCTTGTCAGCCTCGTAGCACTTTATCAACAGGTAGCTCCAAGTGTATATGTCCTTAATCCCAACAGAGATTTAAAATATTTTGAAAAGGTTGATTCATCGATGTTCAGCAAATACCCCGATTATGATCCGGTCATCACCCTTCATAAACAAGTGCAGGAATTAGTTTCCGGGGGTAAAGGTGATAACGGAACCACTCTTGAAACAGGCGGAGCTGAAGCCCCTGAGATAAGCCTGCCTTCACCGTCAGGTGATACAATCAAGCTGTCCTCAACCAGGGGGTCAGTAGTATTGCTTGATTTCTGGGCTTCATGGTGTTCCCCCTGCAGACAGGAAAATCCGAATCTTGTGGCAGCATACAATCTCTACCATAAAAAAGGCTTTCAGATTTTCCAGGTTTCGCTTGACAAAACAAAGGATGCATGGTTATCTGGTATTAAGGAGGATCAGCTTGATAAATGGATTCATGTAAGCGATCTTAAATACTGGAATTCATCGGTTGTCCCTCTCTATAAGATAGAGTCTATCCCTGATAATTTCCTTCTCGACAAAAATGGCCGTATCATAGCATCAAATCTCAGAGGAGAACAATTACAGAGGAAACTGGCTGAAATATTTAATAAATAAAATTAACTTGAATACTTATTTCTGGTAATCTGATTTTAAATGAAAAGAATAATATTTTTTTTGACACTCGTAATTATTTTATCAGGTTGTAAAAACAAAAACAGTTTTTTGGTTGATGGCACGATTAAAGGGAGAAAAGAAAAATATATTTATATTAACAGACTGGATGTTAATACCCCTGTATTCCTGGATTCAGCCAGGATAGGACGCAATGGCCATTTCAGATTTAAGATCAGAGCGGCAGAACCTGATTTTTACCAGATGGGATTCTCAAAAGCTGAGTTTATTACCCTTTTAGCTGAGCCAGGTGAAAAAATCACACTTGAACTTAATGGGGAAAATTTCTTTGAAAATTATAGGATAAGCGGATCTGTAGGATCAGAGAAATTACTGCTTCTTGATCGCAATCTGGCTAAAACCAAAAGTAAACTTGATTCCCTCCGTACAGAATATGAAAAAGCCAAAAATGAACCGGGTTTCGATCAAAAAGGGCCTGTCCTTGAAGAAAGTTTTAACAAAGCGATAAAGGAACAACGTCGTAAAAATATTGAATTCATCATTAATAATGTAAATTCTCTGGCTTCCATTAAAGCATTATATCAGAGAATTGACCCTCAAACTTATGTCCTTTACGATCCGAAAGACCTGCAGTTTCTGAAAATAGTCACAGATTCCCTCACCCGCCATTACCCCAACTCAAAGCATGTGCAGGCACTGGCAAGAGACTTTGCCAAGGAGATGAACCAGATGTATGTGAATCAGCTGGAGAAGTTGGCTAAGGATTTGCCTAAAACATCACTTGATCCTGATTTAAAAGATATCAATGATAAAAGAATATCCATGTCTTCATTGAGGGGAAAATATGTTTTATTAACCTTCTGGTCAGTACAATCAGAAGATTGCATTAATGAAAATCTTCAGCTGAAAGAGATCTATAAGCAATATTATAAAAAAGGATTTGAGATATACCAGATTAATCTCGATGCCAATGAAGAAGCCTGGAAAGCCTCTGTCAGATTTGATGAATTACCCTGGATAAGTACGAGAGAAGATGACCCGGGCAATCCTAAGAATGCAATACTTTTCAATGTTAAAACGCTTCCTGCCAACTATCTGTTTGATAAAGAGGGAAATATTATTGCATCAAATCTTCATGGCAAATCACTTCAGATAAAACTGGGCCAGTTGTTTAATTAACAAAAATAGCTTTGGCGGACAAAAAGAAAATATACTTTACCTCAGATTTTCATCTTGGCTTGCCTGCCGGATCTCTGCCGGTAGAAAGAGAGAGAAAAGTTGTCAGATGGTTAAACTCAGTTATGGGTGATGCAAAAGAGATTTATCTTCTTGGTGATGTTTTTGACTTCTGGTGGGAATATAAACTCGTAGTGCCCAAAGGATTCACAAGGTTTCTCGGGACGATTTCTTCCATTACTGATTCCGGAATACCTGTACATTTCTTTACCGGTAACCACGATATGTGGGTAGGAGATTACCTTTCGCGGGAATGCGGAATAACAATTCATACAGAACCGATTACTACTGTTTTTGACGGACAAAAATTCCATCTTGCGCACGGTGAGGGACTGGGAACAAATGATTTTTTATATAAAATTCTGCTTTCAATATTCCGTAATAAACCTCTGAGAGCTATGTATTCAGCTCTTCATCCTTCCATAGGCGTGGGGATCGGACTCAGATGGTCTCTGAATTCCAGGCTGGGTAAAGGCATTTCTAAAGAATTTCTTGGAGAAGAGAAAGAAGACCTTATAAAATATGCCAAATCGCTTTTAAAGAATGAAAAAATTGATTATTTCATTTTTGGCCACCGTCATCTTGCCAGGATCTTTAAACTTAAGGAAGGCTCAGAAATAATATTCCTGGGCGACTGGATAAAAAATGGAAGTTATGCAGAATGGGATGGGAACAGACTGATTTTCAAAATGCTGGATTAATAATCCATCGCTCAGACCTTCACTGTAAGAATATAATAAGAATAGAGATCATTTAGTTTATCAAACTGGTATTCCAGTTTGCTCCCTGATTTTCGAGCCATATCAATAAGCCCCATATTACCGGTACTGTCAGTGTTTATAGACTGACCGGAGAGGGATGTTCTGAAGAATTCTTTCAGACCAATCTTATCATATTTATTAATAATATCTATTTTTTGCTTCAGATGTTCAACATTTGAATTTAATATAAGATTTCCTGTCGTCAGAGTATATACCGTATCTTCCATTCCAATTATTGCAACCGGCATACCGTATTTTTTTTCTGCTTCCTTGCCCGGACTGTATTTTGAAACATTTTCGAGTATCTCAACAAGAATACTGAAAATCCTTTTTCTCAGATTTGATTCAACATCTTCTTCAGCCAGCTTAGTCTCAGTAAATGAAAGAACTTCCTTACCCACATCGGGAGAAATATGTCCGGCCCAGATAAGGTAAATATTGTTTTCAGCCATAAGTCGTTCAAGATTTATAACAACCTCTCCTTTAAACGGCTTCTCCATTTCCCTGGAATGATTTCCGAGTCCCCCTGAATCAACCGTTTTGCTTAAGACGAAATATGAGAACTGATCATCGAGAGGAACAAAATCATAATCGAGCTTGTTCCCGGTTTTTTTTGCCATTTCAATGAGCCCCAGGCCGGCTCCCCCTTTGTCGCTGAATTCAGAGGTGCTTAGCATCTGCCTGTATACATTCCTTATCTCATTGGCATCAAGGCTATTTATCTCTTCAAGCTTAATTTTCAAATTATTAATATGCGCAGTTGGCAAAACATTCCCGGTAGTAACTGTATAGCCATCTCCTGTTTTTGAGTATAACACCAGCGACATATTTGCATACTCGACAGGATCACTGTGCCTGGAAACATTCTGAAGGCTTTCGAGAACAAACATAAAGAGACGCTTCCTTCCAATAAAACCAAACTCTGAATTCTCCATCTCTTTTTCAAGCAACATGAGAAGAGGAATAGAGTTATCATTCGTTACAACACCTCTGTAAACAAACATCAGTTGATCCTGTATCATTTTATCACGAATTCTGCGAGTCAGCTCCATGGATAGAAGTTCAGATAATTAAATACGAGACCCTAAAAATAACACAATTTGATTATTTAACAAATAAAAACGAAGGGAATGGAGGCATTGACAAGGACAAAAAAACAAAAAACCTTTGCTTAAATATTTAAACAAAGGTTTTTATTATAAGAAAATAAGTACCCTGATTTTTATTTTTTGATTGTAGGATCAGGGTGTGCTATTTTTGCAGAATATGTTTCAAAATTAAATTCTTTAAAAAACGGGTTCTCCTTATTATGACATTCAAGACATAATTGTTTGTCGGGCATTATCAGACCCATCTTCTTTGCCTGAGCCTGATTCTTCATTGCCAAGTAATATTGCCATACAAACCAGAAGAATTGCCTTTTTCATAATATAATTGCTAAAAATTAGTAAATAGTTAATTATTATACTTATTATACTCCTCACAGCACATTACCCTGTCTGCTGAAACAAATGTAAATAAAAAACTTATATGTTTCTTCGATTCAATTTTAATTTTTTTTCAAAACATGTTTGTACGAATAAAAAGTAAAACTAATTTTAAGCACTTTTTCTGCAATATTTTTTTACTGTCACAAAGAACCATTTATAAATACTCATATGAATACTATCATGCCTGAACGCAAAAATGATCTTGACAGATCAATAACTGAGTTTTTAGAATATTTAATTAAGAAAGGTGGGCCGGATCTGGAAGATTATAATGAGTTCACCTCAATTGTCAATAACCTGTTACCTTGCGAGATGGATTCTTTCAGAGAAAAAATAAGAAGTATCCTAAATAAGAATACCCTTATCGGTCATGGATTTGTGAAACCTTATGGCTACCCGGGCGATTTTAATCTTATCGATAAGATATATCTGTTTGAGGTTAATAATGATCCACAATATAAAAACTGGGATGTGTTTTTTCAGAATCAGCCCGGGGCATTGGCAGTAAGAAACAGGAAAGATTTCTTTTTAAAATACTGTTCAGGGCTAATTGAAAAAAAGGAAGGTGCAAAAGTACTTATACTCGGATCGGGACCTGCCACCGATGTTTATGAATTTATAAGCAAATATCCGGAAAATAATAATATTACATTTGATCTTATTGATTTTGATCAGTCGGCAATTGACTTTTCGATGGAAAAAAACAGTAAGTTTAATGGCCAGGTAACATATAATAAGATAAATGCTTTACGCTTTAATTCCTATAAACTTTATGATCTTATCTGGAGCGCAGGATTATTTGATTATTTTAAAGATAAACATTTTACTTTTTTAATAAGAAAATATATAAATTGCCTTGATGTTAATGGGGAAATGGTCATAAGCAACTTCAGTACAAGAAATCCTACAAAAAGACTGATGGAGGTTTTGTCGGACTGGTATCTGAATCTTAGAACCGAATCGGATCTTTTCAGGATAGCTGCCAATGCTAATATTGACAGTGAAATGGTAAGTGTTGATAAGGAACCCCTGGGAATAAATCTTTTTCTTAAAATAAGGAGACCCCCAACTATTGATGGTTGATAATTAAGACGACAATAATTGATTCCTGATGAGCATTTTTAAAAACATAGGAATAAATTTTTTTGGACTTTCTTCGACAGGACAGGAATCATTATCAATAAATTCCTTCACACTTGATTTTACAGGCGATTTAAGCAGATATGAAAAGGCCTACCAGGAAGATTATTTTATTAAATCTTTAAATCCTTTCAGATTCTCTCTAATCCTTTCAATGATATTTTACGGTGCGTTTGCCTTTCTCGATGCCGTATCTGTGCCTGATCTTAAAGAACTTTTCTGGTTTATTCGTTTCGGAGTTGTATTCCCGGTTCTGATTTCAGTGTTCATTTTGACCTATTCCAAAACATTTAAGCAATACATGCAATTTGTAATTGCAGCTATAATGTTCATTACCGGATTTGGAATTATAATAATGATCATCTATGCTGCAAAGGTCAACAACTATGAATACTATGCAGGCCTTATGCTGATTTTTATATTTGGATATACATTTATCAGGGCGAGATTCCTGTTTGCTTCAATAGCAGGCTGGTCAATTGTAATCTCTTACGAGATTTCAGCAATCTGGATATCACATACTCCTGTCCAGATACTTGTTAACAACAATTTCTTCTTTATAAGCGCCAACATCATTGGGATGTTTATCAGTTATTTTCTTGAGTTGTCAACCCGCAAAGAGTTTTACATGAGGATTCTCCTGGAACAGGAAAAAGAAAACGTCAAGACCGCAAATGATGCGCTTGAAAAAAGGGTAATGGAACGCACTCAGCAGCTTTCGAATGCTAACCTCGATCTGAAGAAAGAGATTGAAATTCGTAAAAAATTTGAAAGAGAAAGAGCTGATTTGGAAAAACAACTTTTCCAGCTTCAAAAAATGAAAACCATTGGAACACTTGCAGGAGGCATTGCTCACGATTTTAACAATATACTCACGCCAATCCTTGGATATACCGATATGGCTATTGAAGAGCTCCCCGCTGAAAGCAATCTGAGATTCGATCTGGAACAAATAAACAACGCTGCTGTAAGGGGGAAAGATCTGGTTCAGCAAATTCTTACCTTCAGCCGTGAGGTTGACTTTAATAAGAAACCTGTTCAGATTCAACCAATTGTAGCAGAGGTTCTTAATCTGCTAAAGTCCACTTCTCCCCCAAGTGTTAAAATAACACAAAAACTTGATTCCGGAATTGGAACGGTTTTGGCCGACCCGACACATATTCATCAGATTGTTATGAATTTGTGTACAAATGCATACCAGGCAATGATAAATTCAGGAGGTGTCCTTGACGTCAGACTCGATGCCGTAAAAATTACCCACAGGTCTGATGATAAATTAAACAATCTGAAGAAGGGAGACTATATCAGATTGCAAATTTCTGATACCGGTCATGGTATGGACATGGAAACGAAAGAACGTATATTTGAACCTTTCTTTACCAAGAAGGAGGTGGGGTCAGGTTCTGGTCTGGGTTTATCAGTAGTCCATGGCATCATTAATAATTATGGAGGTACAATTTTGGTTGACAGTACTCCAGGCAAAGGATCTACATTTACTATTTACCTCCCAAAATATGGTATTGATCCTCTGAATATGGACAAGCTTGATAAAAAAACTGTAAAAGGAAATGAATATATTTTATTTGTAGATGATGAACCGGAAATTACATTCCTGGGCAAAAAAATGTTGGAAAACCTCGGTTATCAGGTATCAATACAAAGTGACAGCATGGCTGCCCTTGAAGAGTTCAGGAATGATCCTCAAAAATATTCTCTCCTGGTCACCGATCAGAATATGCCAAAAATTACCGGCACAGAACTGACTTCAAAAATAAGAGAAATAAGACCCGATCTTAAGGTTATAATTATTACCGGATATGCTGAGTATTTATCAGATGAAATGATCTTAAAACATGGAATATCAGAAGTCATTCTCAAACCAATGATTTTAAGTGATTTCAGTAAGACTATAAGAAGGGTTTTAGACGATACTAAACCTAACAAACCTTGACCTATGGCAACAATTTATGTTTTCGATGACGAGCCTTCAATTTTGCTGATGGTAAAGAAAATGCTGGAAAAGGCAGGATATGACGTTAGTACTGCTTTAAATGGCAGAGAAGGCATGGAACTTTTTAACAATAAAAAGCCGGATCTCCTTATAACTGATATCCTTATGCCGGAAAAAGAGGGATTGGAAACAATAATGGAGCTTCGGAAAAAATGGCCCGATCTTAAAATAATCGCTATTTCAGGAGGAGGGCGATTTGGGCCTGAAGGTTATCTGCCAGGAGCTAAACTTCTTGGAGCAGATCTGGTTTTCCAGAAGCCTCTCATTCAGAAAGAATTTCTGCAGGCAATATCATCACTGTTAAATGAAAAAAAGATGAATGACTATCCTCTTCAGTTATAATCATACTGACAGACTTCTCATTTATTGATATAATATTTATCTTTCGCAAGATAAATCACTTAAGGTTTGATCATCATTTAAAATAAGCATGACTGATTAATGCTGAATGTATTCAATATACAGCGATACTCAATACATGACGGGGAAGGAGTCAGAACCAATATCTTCTTCAAAGGTTGTCCGTTGCGCTGCCAGTGGTGTAATAATCCTGAAGGTATCGATTCGTCAGCATCGTTGATGTTTGATGAAAGATTATGCCACCAGTTCGGTGATTGCATGAAGATTGGAGATAACCTTATTGCAGTTAAAAATGACGTCCTTGTCATAAAAAGAGACCTTATTCCTGATGCATCGGTTTACAGGGATATTTGTCCGTCCTTAGCCCTTATTGTAATGGGCGAAGGGAAAAGTGTACCACAGATATTGAAGGAAATAGAAAAAGATATTCCCTTTTATCGTAAAAGAGAGGGTGGTGTTACTCTTACTGGCGGAGAACCCTTCTCGCAGGGACCTGAGCTGAAAGATCTGATAATTGAACTTAAAAAGAGAAATATTCATATTGCTGTTGAAACTTCACTTCATATGCCATGGGAAACCATTGTAAATTATATTGATCATATAGATGTCTTTCTCGCTGACCTTAAACATACCGACGATCTGAAATTCTCAAAATTTACAGGGGGAAATGCAACTCTTGTCATGAATAATTTTCAAAAACTTGACAGATCGGGTAGCAAGTTCGTTGTGCGTGTGCCTGTTGTTCCCGGGTTTAACTTTTCTCCCATAGAATTATATGCTATAATTGATTTTGCAGCCACATTAAAAAATGCTTTTGAAATTGATTTCATCCCTTATCATTCACTGGCAAAAGAAAAATACCTGATGATGGGGAAGAATTATCTATATGGGAATCATCAAAATATTAAGAAAACGGAATTAATCCCTTATGCTGAATATGCTGAACATAAGGGTCTTACGGCAAAGATCCTTAACTGAAATGAAAAATGACACAATAACAACAGGGACTACAAAACGCATCGAAGACCTTAAGGACAAAGTTCTTTCTGCATTGCCAGGAATATGTACTGAAAGAGGAAAATTCTATACGGATATTTATCGCGAATATAAAGATTCTCCGGTAATCATAAAGAGAGCTGCTGCCCTTGAAAAGACATTGAAGGAGATGACAATTTTTATTACTCAGGGCGAACTTATTGTTGGAAACCAGTCGTCGAAACTAAGGGCTGCTCCTATCTTCCCTGAATATGTCACTGCATGGATAATTAACGAGCTGGATGAATTTGACAAGCGCCCGGGAGATGCCTTTTATATTAATGATGAACAGAAAAAGGAGGTAAAAGAGATTTGCAGCTGGTGGAAAGGAGAAACTCTTATTGAAAAAGGTTACTCTCTAATGTCACCATTAAACAGGGAGATTCACGACTCTGGAATAATAAGAGCAGAAGGTAATCTTACTTCGGGTGATGCTCACATTGCTGTCAACTTTGAAAAGATACTCGATATTGGTCTTGGAGGATATCTTCATTATGTTGAAACTTTGCAAAGATCTCTTAAAGAAAAAGACACGGATTTCAATAAAAAACAAGATTTCTATGAAGCCCTGAAGACAGGAATAAAGGCCTTTCAGACCTTCATCAGGAGATATGAAATGCTGTCTGCCGAATTATCCCTCAAAGAAAATGATAATACAAGAAAAGCCGAACTTCAGAGAATAAGTGAGATATGTAGAAATATTTCCGAGAATCCTCCAAACGGATTTTATGAAGCGTTGCAACTTACATGGTTTGTTCAGCTGGTCCTTCAGATAGAGAGTAACGGGCATTCGGTCTCCCTTGGCAGAATGGATCAGTATCTTTACCGGTTCTTTAAAAATGATATGATTATAGGCAGGATAAATGACGATTTTGCCCTGGAACTTCTTGAAAACACCTGGTTAAAATTATTATCCGTAAATAAAATACGTTCATGGTCCCATACCAGGTATTCTGCCGGAGGTCCTCTCTATCAAAACGTTACTATAGGAGGGCAGACAACTGAAGGGAAAGACGCCGTAAATGAACTCAGCTTCCTGATACTTGATTCTGTTGGCAGGATGAAACTTACCCAGCCAAACCTTTCAATACGTTTTCATAAGAATATCAGCAACCTCTTCTTAAACGAATGCGTTAATGTTATAGAAAAGGGTTTTGGAATGCCTGCATTCAATAACGATGAGATCGTGATCCCTTCACTGCTCGAACTTGGTATTAAGAAGGAAGATGCTTATAATTATTCTGCCATAGGCTGTATTGAAATAGCAGTTCCGGGAAAATGGGGATACAGATGCACAGGCATGAGCTTTCTGAATTTCATGAGGGTTTTCCTGGCTGCCATGAACAATGGATTCGATACCATGTCGGGAAAGACTTTTCATAAAGGAAACGGCAATTTTGAAGATTTTGCCGGTTTTGAAGACCTGATGGCAGCATGGAAACACCAGGTTGAATTTTATACAAAAGCTACTGTTGAGATTGATACAGCTGCCGACCTTGCTCTTGAAGAACTCGTCCCTGACATATTATGCTCTGCTTTCGTTGATGATTGCATTGCCCGAGGTAAGACCATCAAGGAAGGAGGGTCTGTATATGATTTTATTTCGGGATTGCAGGTTGGAATCGCCAACCTTGGAAACTCACTGGCTGCTATTAAAAAGCTTGTTTTTGAGGAAGGTACCATAAGCAAAAATATCCTTGTGGAAAATCTTAAAACCAATTATGAAGGGAAAGATGGCGAGAGAATACGTCAGTTGCTTTTAAACTATGCCCCAAAATACGGGAATGATGATGATTATGTTGACATGCTGCTGCATGACGCGTACACCTGCTTTATTGAAGAACTGAAAAAATATCATACTACCCGCTATGGCAGGGGGCCGATTGGATGCAGGTATTATGCCGGCACATCAAGTATATCTTCCAATGTTCCGTCGGGTTCAGTGGTTCCCGCTACTCCCGACGGAAGAAAAGCTTTTACGCCTCTTGCCGAAGGCAGCTCTCCCACATCCGGTACTGACACACTTGGACCAACTGCGGTTTTTAAATCGGTATCAAAACTACCGACAAATAAAATCCTGGGCGGAGTACTCCTGAATCAGAAACTGTCTCCGTCGGCTCTTTCCACTGAAACGCAGAAACAGAAACTTATTACGATAATAAGAACATTTTTTGATACTCTGAAAGGCTGGCATGTTCAGTATAATATTGTTTCACGCGAAACCCTGCTGGCTGCTAAAAAGAATCCTGAAAATTACAGGGATCTTGTGGTGAGGGTAGCCGGATACTCTGCATTTTTTACAACATTATCTCCTGATACACAAGATGATATTATTGCCCGAACAGAGCAATCGTTATAATAGTTATGGAAAAGCTTCTTTGCGGAATTGACCTGGGCGGGACCAAATTATCAGCCGGACTGATAAGTGCTGAAGGTTGTATTATCGATAAAGAAGTTGTTTATGATCATGTAACAAAGAGCGAGGATGAGGTTGTTGAACAAATAACGGGAATGGTCAGACAGCTTATTGCCCGTAATGACCTCAAAGAATCAGATCTCATGGCAGTGGGTGTTGGTTTTCCGGGTCATATCAGGTACAGGGACGGGATTACGATTACTACTTCAAACCTCGAAGGGTTCAAAAACTATCCCTTGCGTAAAGCTCTTGAGAAGAATTTCTCAATACCTGTACTGGTTGACAATGATGCTAATGCCCAGGCTCTCAGCGAGTATAAATTCGGTGCAGGTCGCGGGTACGATAGCATGATATTTCTTACCATCAGCACAGGTATTGGAGCCGGTATAATTCTGAACAACAAGCTGTACCGTGGAGTTACCGGAACAGCCGGAGAGTTCGGTCATACAATAGTAAAACCTGGCAGTGGTCTGATGTGCACTTGCGGGAATGAAGGCTGCCTGATGGCATGTGCCTGCGGTCGTGCACTACCGCATCTATTCAGAGAGAAAAAAGAAAAGGGCTTTGAGACAAAGCTTACTATTCCCCCCGATTTTGATTATTCCAGAGTTGACGGTAAACTGCTGAAAGAAGGTATTGATATCGGAGATCCTGTTTCTGTTTCCGTAATGAATGACTGTGCCGACATTATTGGAATTGGACTGTATAATATTTTCCAGGTCTTTAATCCTCCCCTAATCGTTTTAGGAGGAGGCTTATTATGCTGGGGAGATGGTTATTTTAATCGTATCCGAAGGAAATTCTATGAGCTTGCAAGGGACATGATCTTCGACAAGATAGAAATTGTGGAATCAGTGACCGGCGCCGATGCGGGATTAATAGGAGCTGCTGCCCTGATCCTGGAATAACTTCCTTTTTCCGGATGATTATGAAATTCGCAAGGGAAGGTTAACAATTCGGAAATATGGTATTATCAGATCATCCTGATAAAGTTAAAAGGTACATCTAAATTCGAAGAAAATATTCTCCCTTTTTCGAGAATATCTTCGTCTTCATCATTGTAGTACCAGTTAATTATAAACTTTTCAGGTTTTTTCCCGAGATGAACATATGTAATTTTACGAATGATATCAAGTAAGTACTTAGTGCCAGTACTGTTAATATATTCAAGACAAATTTCAACGCAGGTAATTTCAGCAGGATTTTTAAAGTATTCATTTATCCATTCCTCTATTGGATAAAAAAAGTCCGCGGCATTTTCAGGAATTAACCGACCTGAAAATTTGATATTCCCTTTTGGGTCAAGAATGACCTCAGGTGTGCTTTGTGAGTGTGATATTTTTTGCTGATTTTTACTCAAAATATTAACTTCTATAGAAAATTGTTTACTAATTAACCTTTACCTGAATGATGAGCATTTATCCAAAGTTACAATTTTTCATTATAACCATCAATTATTTATAACATTTACCTGTCTGGAAAATACTGGTAACGTAAATTTAAATTCACTGCCTTTCCCAACTTCACTTTCGACCCAGATTTTACCACCGTGTTTTTCTACAAACTCTTTGCATAGCAATAATCCCAGACCTGTTCCTGATTCTCCTGCTGTACCTTTGGTTGTAAGAACTTCAGATATATCGAAAAGTTTCTTTAAATTATCAGGTGTAATTCCAATTCCATTGTCCGAAACGGATATTGTTACGTTTTCAGAATTCTGCTCTGCATTAATATTAATTACCCCACCATTGTTTGTAAATTTTATCGCATTCGATACAAGGTTTCTGATTAATGTTTTTAGCATATCAATATCCGCAAAAATATTTATCTTGTCTGGTGCAGAATAATTGATTGTGATGTTTTTTGTATTGGCATTTGGACTGAGAATTTCGAAAATATCAATACAAATATCTCTGAAATTCAATATTTGTGGTTCGAAAGGAATCTTGCCTTGTTGTGCTCCTGCCCATTTCAAAATATCTTCTAATAAATTATAAGTGTTTTGTGCTGTTGTATGAATTTGGTTTGCGAGTGTTTCAATTTCGTCAATATCGAGTTTGCTAATGTCTTCTTTCAGTACTTCTGATAAACCAAGCAGGTTATTAAACGGACTTTTCAAATCATGTCCAAGTATAGAAATAAAACGGTCTTTATCGGCATTTAATTGATGAAGTCTTATTTCGCTCATTTCCGCTTTATATCTTTCAAGAGTATAGTTTTTGTGAACGAACCTGATAATTAAATATATGATGTAGGAAGAGTAAATTAATGTAATGAGATTGTCAATCCAACGGTCAGTTTCATTAGGAAAGTTTGTTATTAAATCTGGTCTGTAGAACTGAATGAGAAGAATAAAAATATTCAATGCCATAAAAAGAATGATAATATATTTCTTGATTTTATTGGGAACAACTAATATTCCAAGAATTAATATTATAAATGCAGGCATAATATTCGACCCGTTTATGCCACCATTATAAATCCAAATCGTTGAAATTCCAAATATTGCTATAATAATAATTGGTGTAACAAAAGGGGTAACTATCTTTTTAAATCTGACAAAATAGTAAATGGCTATCAAAGAAACAGATAATATGAGTGGGATTATTACTGCAATTTGGGAAGGTGCAAGAATAAAATTTACTATTCCTCCAAGTACACTAAGCACTATTCCAACTACAATTGCAGACAAAAAAATACGATGCTCTAGTGGAAAATTTTCTTTTTCTGCAAAAACATAACTACGGATTTCATTAATTTTTTTATTAATCATCAATTACTTTTTATTAATATTCTTTTTGATTAACTCATTCAATAACGTCTTATTAATGGGTTTTGAAATATAATCGTTACATCCCGCTTCTATTGCTTTTTCACTGTCACCCTTAAATGCATACGCTGTTTGCGCAATGATAATTACATCTTTGTTAAATTGACGAATTTGATGAGTGGCTTCATTTCCATTCATTTTGGGCATTCTAATGTCCATTAGTACCAAATCAATGTCGGGGTTATTACGACAAGCTTCAACAGCTTCAACACCTGTTACTGCATGTAAGACTTCTTTACTGATATTATGGAGCATTCTTGTAAGAAGTGAATAAGATATTTCATCATCTTCGACTATCAATATTTTCAGGCTATTTAACTGAGCCTCTTTAGGTTCTTTTGTAATAGAATTTAATAATTCTATTTCCTCTTTAGGAACAGCAGTATAAGGAATGGTAAAATAAAATGTTGAACCCAAACCTTCTTCACTTTCCACCCATATCCTGCCACCAAGCATTTCTACATAGGATTTCGATATGGATAAGCCCAATCCACTGCCTTCATAACCCCGGTTGTGCGATTCACTACCCTGCCTGAATCTCTCAAAAATTATTTGCTGTTGATTTTTTGGAATGCCTACTCCTGTATCTTTAACAAAAAATTCAAGGTATTCCCCTTTTTTCTCATAGCCTAATTCAATTGAACCTT
>CAYUQR010000004.1:0-139915 GCA_964446825.1 uncultured Rikenellaceae bacterium | reverse complement strand
GCGATGGTTTTGAGAGTTATGGGGTAAATCGAAACCAGGGTGCAGAAAGTTCCCTGGCTTATTTGATTTCTCACTTAACAGTTCTTCAGGCATTTGAGGAATTTGAAAAGTAGGTAATGACAGCAGCAAAACCAGTTGAAATGAGAATTATAATATAAATTATGCTGATAGAAAGATATCATAATAACCCCATCCTTACAAAGGATGATGTGCCTTACCCGGTTGCTACAGTGCATAATGCCGGTGTTGTTAAATACAACAACAGGTATATAATGATCTTCCGGTCTCATAAACTTAACGGAAGAAGTATATTGGGCAAAGCAGAGAGCGTTGACGGATATAATTTTAAAGTTGATAAAGAACCTTTCATGGTTCCTGCTGCTGAAGGGATATTTAAAGAATATGAGGAGTATGGTGTTGAAGACCCCCGGATTATTTTTCTCGATGGTGAATTTCTTATAACTTACAGCGCCTATTCCAGGTATGGCGTACGTATTGGTCTTGCAAAAACTAAGGATTTTAAGTTTGTCGAACGATTTTCTCTTATCACAGAAGCTGATTACCGTAATGTTGTAATCTTTCCTGAAAAATTTAATGGTTTGTATGCGCGACTCGACCGTCCTCATTCTGAAATATCACCCTGGTCAATCTGGATTTCCTATTCTCCCGACCTCAAGCATTGGGGCGAATCAAAATTAATAATGAAGCCCGTTCAGTATCACTGGGATGAAATGAAAATAGGTCCCGGAGCTCCTCCTGTTAAAACTGCACGCGGATGGTTAAGCATTTATCACGGTGTATTTCCTACCATGGACGGATGCGTTTACAGATTGGGTGCTGCATTACATGATCTTAAAGATCCTTCCAGAATAATTGCTGTTGGGGATGAATGGATATTACAACCTGAAGAAATTTATGAAATAACGGGGTATGTACATAATGTTGTGTTTACTTGCGGAGCTGTCTCCGAAGATGATGGTAGTATTAAAATCTATTGGGGTGGGGCCGACAAAGTGATGTGTGTTGGTACTGCAATATTAGAAGAGCTGGTTGATCATTGTCTGAATAACTCAAGAAAGGCAATATAATTGTCAGTTAAAAGTTGGTAAGTTGAAAGTTATAATGTCTTGAATATGAAGATAGCCGTATTGTCACCTGTTGCCTGGAGAACACCTCCCAGAAAGTATGGTCCATGGGAACAGGTTACTTCAAATATTACTGAAGGTCTGATTGAAAATGGAATTGATGTAACTTTGTTTGCTACTGCTGATTCCATTACAAAAGGCAAACTGGAATCTGTATGTGATCATTCCTGGTCAGATTACCCTGATGTTGATCCTAAAGTATGTGAGTGTCTTCATATAAGCAACTTAATGGAGCAGGCAGATAAGTTTGATTTGATTCATAATAATTTCGATTTTCTTCCACTCAGTTATTCCCGTTTGATAAGAACACCTATGGTAACTACAATCCATGGCTTTTCTTCTCAGAAAATTTTACCGGTTTATAAAAAGTATAATAATACCGGCAATTATGTTTCTATAAGTAATTCTGACCGAAGTCCTGAGCTTGATTACATTGCAACTGTTTACAATGGGATTAATACCAGTGAATTTACATTTTGTCCTGAGCCAAAAGATTATCTGTTGTTTTTCGGCAGAATCCATCCTGAAAAGGGTACTTATGAATCCATTCAGATAGCAAAACTATCTGGGAGGAGACTAATCATTTCCGGTTTAATTCAGCATCAGGAATATTTTGACAGTAAGATTAAGCCATTTATTAATGATGATGACATTGTATATGTTGGCAATTCAGGACCAGGAGAAAGGGATAAGCTGCTGGGGGAAGCTTATGCGCTTTTACACCCTATCAGTTTTGAGGAACCTTTCGGATTAAGTGTTGCAGAATCAATGGTTTGTGGAACACCTGTTATCGCATTTAACAAAGGTGCTATGCCGGAATTAATTCTTGACAGGAAGACCGGATTCCTGGTTAACACTTTAAATGATGCTGTGGAAGCGGTAAATAATATTACTTCTATTGACAGAAAATATTGCAGGGATTATGCTGTCTCAAAGTTCAGTTGTCAAAAAATGATTGAAGGATACCTGAAGGTTTATAAGGATGTTTTAAAAACACATAATTAGAAGTCAATTCGATATCAGTTGCCAATGTTACTCGAATGTCGATCCATCCTGACAATTTCGTATCTTATCAAAGAAAGGGGTTCTTTTTTCTTCAACGCATTTTACAGCATAAAGATAAAGCGCCGCAGACCACGTTTGCCAGTTCTGGCCCATGGCTTTGCCGTCCTGTGCTTTTAACCATTCATTAAAACCAAAATCAATATTTGTATCAGTTGAAGTTTTAATAAGATTGGTAAGTGCCAGAAGCTTTTTTTCGGCTAGTTTGTACTTTTTAGCTGCCACTAAAGCTGCCACATACAGGCCACTTATAAATGGCCATATACCTCCATTATGGTATTCTCCGGGATTGTTATATAGTTTATATCGCTCGCGCCAGTCAGGATCTTCAGGTTTAATAAAGGGGAAGAAATTGGGTGGCAGATCAACTGCCAATTCACCTCTTTTTCTCATCTCTGCACATTCCTCTTCGATCCAGGAAATCATTTCTTCAGCCCTTGTGGATGGTGCTATTCCTGACAGAATGGCAAGACTGTTACCAAGCAGATCGAACCGTTCGCTGCTGTAGATTTTATAAGACCATAAAGCATAATAGGGTTTATGTTTTACCACAAGGCCTTCGTGAACATGATGATGCATACTTCCTCCGGTAATAGTGAACCTGCTCATTTCGTGACGTACCAGGTTTGCTATTTTGTTATGACCCAGAAGCCGCAGGTAGCTATATACCAGAGTGTTTACAAACAGGCCATATCCCATAACCCATTGTTCATCGCGCCAATCGCTTGTAGGCTGCTGAGCAACCAGATAGCGATCTGCCGGGCTTTGATACGTCATCCATGTCAGGGCTTTACTGACGGCTTCATGAAGAAAATCATGTTCACCTGATAATTCCCTGAAAATGGCAGTACCCAATAAAAACAATGGAGTTGAGTCACTTGATCCACGATCATCATTGTCATGCACAAGTGAAGGGATATGACCATGTTCAGTTTGATTTTTTGCCAGTGTTTCAAGTACTCTTCGGATGCTCACTATCAGCTTCTGATTCTCAGAAACGGCAATTCCCAGGATGGAAAACATGAGATCCCGTGTGTACGGTTCCGGATACCCCCAGCCTGCTGTACGTGGAAGTCCATGAAATGGTCCGTGGGCATTATGGAGCAGCACTTCAAGAGCTGCATTTTTTGCAGCGCTTATTTCCTCCCAGTCAGTAATTTGCATGGATTTGATGGTTTAGGTTATTCCAAGTTTATCGTTCATGATTTGAACAAAACGTTTCGCTACAACGCGGTAATCAAAATTCTCGACAACCCGCTTTCTTCCTGCTTTGCCCATTTTCGTTCGTAATTCAGCATCGGTCATAAGGTCCATCAGATAGTTGGCAATATCATGAACACTTGCACGGTAGTCTACTGTCCGTGGTTTATTGAACACAATTCTGTGGTGCTCTTCAAACCCGGATTCGTCACCAAGGATCACTTCTTTAACATCGATTTTCTGAGCAACAGATGCCAGATATGCAGTTTCTCCATGAACAAGAGTATCGAGCATTCCCATGGCATTTATACTTATTACCGGTTTTTCGCATGCGCCTGCTTCAACCTGTGGCATTCCAAAACCCTCAAGTCGTGAAGGTGCTGCATATATATCGCATGCACCTATCAGGTAAGGCATGAAATTACGTGAAATAATATTTGTTGTATATATGACATTTTTTTCGATGCCCAGGTGTGTTGCCAGTTCCAGATCAGCCAGATTCTGAAGTTTGGTTCTTGGCTGGGGCCATACTTTGCATACATATTTCCAGTCAGGTGCTTTAGTATCAATTATGGCAAGGGCCTGCATTACCTCCTGTGAACCTTTTGATGCAGCATCGCCACCCACAGTCAGAATCATTATCTGATCCGGTGAAATCCCCAGCGATTCACGTATTGCAAGGATTTTAGGGTCATCCTTTTTATAAGGGTAAAATGCATCTGTATCACAACCAACAGGCAACACCTCAATTATATCGCTGTTTATTCCGTCGCGAACATACATTTTTTTTACCCAATTCGATGTTACCAGAATAAGTGGAAGAGCATTAAGTACCTCGTGGTAGTTAGCAATATATCCGTCAGCCACCAGCCAGGGTACTGCCTGAACTCCATATCGTTGCGGATGGAGTACCAGATGGGGTGTATGTCCCCAATATCCCACACCAACAACAACATCCGGCTCAAACCAGCGATAATACCATTCCTTTTCCTGAGCCGACTCGAAATTAACTGCATGGGCATCAATCCCCATTTTAATAAGTCCCTTGTATAACAAGTCTCCCTGGGTTGCCAGACCTCCCGGCGATGCAGGGTAGTCATATAATAATAATACTTTCATGCTAAAACTCCTCCATTATTTAACCATTTATTTGCACTGTAAGGATCTGTAAATTGCCAGAATGATTCAGCTTTTGGTGTTGTTTTTGCTTCAAAGCTATCTTTTTTAAACCCGTATATTTCTGTTATAATATTATATTTTCTCAGCCATATCTGGTCCGTAAGTATTTGGAAGTAAGAAGAGTTTTCTAAAGGTCTGGGATAATATTCCTTGCCACCATCTTCATAAGCAAAGGTCCAAAGATTATTCGCAGATATCTTGCCTTCATACCAGAGTTTAATAACCGCTTTCCCTGTTTCCTCATGTCGTAAATGTCTTGTATATTCACCTCGGGGATTGTGTGAAATAATCATATCGAAATGAATAGAAGGCAATAGCTTAAGTATTGCATGTTCCAGCTCAATCTCATCCAGTGGCTTTTGGTCCGGGCCATCGTCTAAATCCCCCATTATTCCTTCAGACCCTAAAATTTGTAATGTTTTAAAAAACTTTGGGGCACGATCATTATCGCTTCTTCTGCATAGACAAACGATAAAACATTTCCACGACGGATTATTAAGGATAGTTCCGCCGGCCCATAATGTTTCATCATCGGGATGAGCTACAATAACGGCAACTGCTTTTGAATTTCCCCCCCCATTGGCGCTGCTATTTTGAGTTCTTAAGTTCATTCAGAAGCTCATTTAAATTAATAGAAGCGTAAGTTGATGCGTAATCTGACATTCCATAAGGAACAATCAGATTGCCATTGTGGATAATAGAGCCGCATGAGTAAACAACATTGGGTACATATCCTTCCCTTTCTTCAGAATTGGGAGACAATAAAGGTGTCTTAAGCCTGCCAATCTCTTTTTCAGGATCATCAAGGTCATATAATGATGCACCTAATACATATTCTCTCATAGGGCCGACTCCGTGGGTTATTACAAGCCAACCTTTATTCGTTTCGATAGGGGAGCCGCAATTTCCAACCTGTATCAGTTCCCAGGGAAATTTTGGTGTCTGAATGAGTTTGGCCTGACGCCAGATATTAATATTGTCTGAATAAGCTATATAATTATTCACTCCATCGATCCGGCACAGCATCGCATATTTACCTTTAATCTTTCTTGGAAATAATGCCATACCTTTGTTCCTGGCAATTTCGCCATGAATGGCTAATGCTTTGAAATGGTAGAAATCTTTTGTCTCAAGTAACTTTGGTAGAATGGTTATGCCATCGTAGGCAGTATAGGTAGCATAATAAGTCACTTCACCGTTATCATCTTTGAACCTGACAAAACGTGCATCTTCAATGCCATTCCTTTCATTTTCAGAAGTAGGAAAAATGACTCTCTCAGAGATAGAAGAATCAAGAGAAAAATCAAGTTCGTAATGAGCTTTCGCCAACCACAACATTTGATTAATAACTATTTCTGTATTCATCGAAAGACTGTGTGTCTTTCTTGTTTCTTCCACGGCCATCTTCAATTCTCCATAAGTAAAACGATCATCCAACTTTTCTAATACAAAGACGGGGGATACCTTGTTATTGAAATCTTGCAGTTCATCCAGATCCTTTATAAATGATTTTTTAAGGTAGATATGCCTTCTCATTCTCTCTGCTTCTGCAAGCATTTTACCAACGGGCTCAATATTCAGATTACAGTTTTTATCAATAACTGCTGAACGGAAAACAATTGACGAAACATGCCCTTCTCCGGTTGCCCTGAAACTAAAAATCAATCTTTTTTCGTCTTGCCCCAGTTCCGACTGATCAGGATCTTCAACAATGGAAGGATTGAAAAAAGCAGCTGCTTCGATGGAATATTCCATTGTAAAGTATGAACCAATAAGCGCTCTTCGCGACTGATTGATACTGGTTTTTTTTATTTTCAAATCATTAAACAGACCATTCAATTTGTTGAAATGCGTTTCAAATATTAATGAAATATGCCTGTGACGTCTGGCATAACCTCTCAGCACCTGACTTAATGCTATATTCACCTCATCATCAGACATAGCCATCACATTCTGTATAATATCTTTACTTCTATCAAATGAAGTATAAAGGAAACGGGCTATTACCCTGCTGGGGTCAGGTAGGAACTTAATATCCTTTCTGGTCAAAGTAGCTTGCATATTTCTCTGATTATATTTTAAAATGAATTATCCATAAAAAAGGGAATATATCCTCCATTTATAAGATAATTAGTTATATTTTAACTGATTATAATAACAATCCTTTTTGAACAATGTTAGATAAAAAAACTGAGAATAACACCGTCTGCAGGAGATTATTTATTAAAATTAATCTTTTTGAATACAGCCAGCTTATTGGCTTCTTTCCTGTATGTTTTCGAAGTCCTCTTTTCCCCGCTGGCTTCGCTGATGCGAGCCAATCCATAATATGCATATGCTGCGTATTCGTTTCCATATGTACCAAAAAGTGAAATTTCGCGAATCCCTTTATTATAAAAATCTTCAGCGAGTTTATTATTATAATACTTTTTTTCCTGCAGGATGCCTTTCAGGATTATAATCTGTGCATGAAAAAAGTTATTTATATTTTCTTTCGGTAAAGCTGACGCAAGTCTGTCCGCTTCATCATATTCTTTCATGAGCAACAGATTTTTAATATATATGGCCATATAAAGCCCGTTTTCGGGATATTGCTCATGAAGTCTCTTGCTATAAAATAAAGCCACGGAATAATTATTCTCAAAGTTTAAATATATCCATTGAAGCATTATAATCGATTCTGCACTCAGTACCACAGAATTAACAGAGGCATTGTGCAATTCTTTCAATCCGGTTTCCATACTTCCCGGAGGAAACAGGATTGCCAGGGATTTATAAATAGGATACTCCTTTGGGTAGGCTTCGCGATAATAGTTGTATAATCCGGTAAAATAATTCAGATCTGGACATAATGAAGTAAAATGAAAGGAACGTCTCAAATATTTGTAAGTGCTTATTGTTAGCGGGATTACCTCCATAGGGAGATCATTATCGTTATAAAACATTAATAGCATTCCCCTGGCGCATAAATCGGCCAGCAGATACTCTGCCTCAAAATCAGGATTGCTGTTTTCTTCTGATAATTCAATGCATTTACGCATATCTTCCTCAAAGATAACATGGCATGGATTTGTATTAAGCAAAGGATAATTTTCCCAGTAAGTAATAATTCCCCTCAGAAGAAATACGATCGGATGTTCCGGATATAACCTGGTAATTTTTCTGTAAACCTCCCGGGCATCGCTAAACTGAAAATTATAAACATAAGAAATGTCTTCCCTTACCAGGTTCAATGCAGATGTGTCACGGAGTAATTGTGCATTTACAGAGGCTGAGCTTAGAAATAGAACCAACCCCATGCACTTAATGGTTATTTTAAACTTGCCAGGCACTTTTAATATAATTCTGATATAAATATATAAAAATCATAATTATTGAAATTTGAACAACCCAGAAATAGATTCTCTCTTTTCAAAAACCTGTAAATAACCTATAGTTCTTCACAATATTCAACATACTTTTCTATTTAGCAAAAGCAGGGCTATCAGAGGCAAAGGCAACTATTTTTGCTATAATTTGCAGATTTGCATAATTTTTACTATTTTGAAAGTCAATTAAATACTTATTATTGAGTATATTCATTTTGGTTCTGCCTGTGTGGCAGGTCATAGTATTAGTACAGCTTAAATTATGAAATAATCAGGGGAATAAATTCTACATATTTTCTTAAAATAAGGATAGTATGGATAATCATGAATTTAAAATTATGGATTGTGCGCTTATTGCCATCGCGACAGGTGAAAAGGCACAAAATCTTAGAGAGCTCAGGGATATATTGAAAAATGTTCATCCCGGGTCTTTTTATTATCATTTCTGGGGTGGACTTCTGCACCCTCATTTTGATGACCCGGAATTTCAAAACGATTTTGCCGTCTGGGCAACTCGTAATCTGCACGATTCAAAAGTCGCGGAGCAACTTTCTATTGTTGATCCAAATGTTTTCAAAGATGTGGAAGATCTTCGCAAGGAGGTTCTGGAGATTATAGAAGCCCGGCTTTCAGAATCGGAACATGTCCCATGGGTGAGATTCGGGCAGGAATTCCATTTTATACGATCACAGATTGTGATTTTCGAAACAGGCGTAATCCATTATGATCCGAAAGATTTGATTGACATAATTCCAACCATATCACTTGGAAGCATTTTCTTTCATTTCATTGATGCACGCCGCCGGACACCTGGCAACAAGAATGATTTTTCCATATGGCTTGCCGGGTTTGGTGATAAATATGACGGTCTCATAGAAGATCTTGACAATATTGATCCATATTTCACGACCTTGAATGAGCTGCGTCATGATATAAAATCTGCATTTTATAACTATTTTAACGGAGGTATCTGATGGAAAGTCTGCTTGAACAATATGCACACGTGGTAGGAAATGAGGTGATTGATCACCTCAGACAACTGGCAAATCCCCTGAGAGGGATGAAGATCCTTCATATAAATTCTACAAAGGAGGGTGGAGGTGTTGCTGAAATTTTACACAGGCTTATTCCTTTAAAAATAGAATTAGGTATAGATGTTGAGTGGGAAGTAATCAGTGGGGAAGCAGATTTTTACAAATGCACAAAGAAAATGCATAATTCCCTGCAGGGTAACCGCGACGATATTTCTTCAGCACTGCTGACTGTCTATGAGAACACAAACCATCAGAATTTTGAACGATTAAAAGAGAAACTTGAACAGGCAGATGTTGTTTTTATCCACGACCCGCAACCTGCGGCATTGCTTCATTTTTGCAAAAAACGAAAAGGCAAATGGCTTTGGCGCTGTCATATAGATGTCAGCCATCCATATCGACCTGTATGGAAGTATTTACGTGAATTCATTAAAGACTACGATGCCAGCATTTGGTCACTTTCAGCTTTTGTACAGCCTCTGTCTCATCCTCAATATTTAATACCTCCAAGTATTGATCCACTTAGCCAGAAAAATATCGAACTGCCTGAAAAGGAAATATCGGGATTTCTGGATTCCTGGGGAATAGACAGGGATATCCCTCTTATTACGCAGGTCTCGCGTTTCGACCGTTTTAAAGATCCTCTGGGTGTTATAGAGAGCTACAGGTTAGTAAAAAAATATGTTCCTGTACAGTTGGTACTGGCCGGAGGAGGGGCATCGGACGATCCTGAGGGGGAACAGGTACTTCAGGAAGTTAAAGCTTTTGCAGGCGATGATCCGGATGTTCATATTCTAGAGTTGCCATCGGATGCCCACAGGGCTATTAATGCTTTGCAAAGGGGTTCGGATATTATTGTTCAGAAATCTCTTAAAGAAGGATTCGGGCTGACGGTTACCGAAGGATTATGGAAAGGGAAACCTGTTATTGGCGGCGACACAGGAGGTATAAGGCTTCAGGTTATAAATCATTTTTCCGGCTTCAGGGTAAACACACCCGAAGGAGCTGCATTACGAATAAGATATCTTCTGAAGCATCCGGAGATTATGAAAACCATGGGACTAAATGCACGGCAGTTTGTACTGGATAATTATTTGATAACCCGTCAGCTCAGGGAATATCTTACTCTTGTAGTGGCATTAAAATATGGTTCCAGAGAAAAGATTGAACTTAAACTGCCTACTCAATAGCAGCTAATGGATGGCTGATTCAATGAAAATACTTTTTGCCTCGTCAGAATGTGTTCCCTTTGCAAAAACCGGTGGTCTGGGCGATGTTACCGGGGCATTACCCCGGTTTATAAAGAAACTGGGAAATGAAGTCATTATTGTTATCCCAATGTATTCATTTATAGATAGATTAAAACACAATATAAGTGTTGCTATTGAGAAAATGAATGTTCAAATGGGCAATGAACTTATTGTCTGCAGTGTCAATAAAACTATTTTGCCAGGGGGTGTCATGGTTTACCTTATTGACTATGAACCATATTTCGGAAGACCAAATATGTACCATGATAACTTATTTAACGATTACCAGGATAACCTGAAACGTTTTACTTTTTTATCAAAAGCAGCTCTTCAATTGTGTCATGAATTGAATTATTCACCCGACCTGGTCCATGCAAACGACTGGCATACCGCAATATTGCCTGCATATTTGAAAAGGCTCTTTAAGGATGATCTGTTATTTTGTAGTACTGCAAGTGTTTTAACGATTCATAATATTGCTTACCAGGGCCGGTATGAAGGGTATTATTACCCTTACACAGGATTATGGGGAGAAGATTTCACGCCCGACAAGTTTGAATGCCATCAGTCTGTTAATTTATTAAAAGGAGGCATTCATTTTGCAGATATGGTCAATACTGTAAGCAAAGGTTATGCAGAAGAGACTAAAACGCCACAAGGAGGCTATGGACTAGATTCCTTCTTAAACAAAAAAGGTGTTAATTATACCGGGATAACTAATGGTGCTGATTATTCAGAGTGGGATCCGGCAAAAGATGAATTGATCCCGACCACTTACACCTGCACGGAAATGAAGGGTAAATCCGTATGTAAACAAGTATTGCAGGAACGATTAGGATTGAAAAAGACAAAAGAAATTCCTGTTATTGGAATAGTCAGCAGGCTGGCAGAGCAAAAAGGTTTTTTTATTCTTGCTGAATGCATTGAAGATATTGTAAATAATATGGATGTTCAATTTGCAATATTGGGAGCAGGCGATAATCATCTGGAAGGATACTTCGGCAACCTGCCGGAGAGGTATCCCGGTAAGATAGGAGCATATATCGGGTACAGTAACGAACTGGCTCATTTGATTGAAGCAGGTAGTGATTTTTTTATGATGCCTTCACTATTCGAGCCGTGTGGCTTAAACCAGATCTATTCGATGAAATATGGTACGTTACCTATTGTCAGGGCAACCGGAGGACTAAATGATACTGTTGAGAATTACAACCAGCTTAACGGTGAAGGAACAGGATTTAAGTTTTGGGAACCCAGCGCTAAAGCAATCTTTAACACGGTTAAATGGGCTCTGGAAACATATCAATTCAGGAAGCCACATCTCAAAAAGCTAATTAAAAAAGCAATGATGGAAAATTTTTCCTGGGAGGTGAGCGCAACAGAATATATTAAGCTTTATAAAAAGGCCCTGGAAAATAAACATTCTGGCTGATAAACAGATTATCCTTTAAAGCCATATCAGCTTCCTGATTCATATTCCGTATATTGAGAATAAATTTTTTTAGCTTTGTATGTTATTAATCACGCAATTATACCGGTGAGAAAAATTTCACTACAGTTTAAGATTGGTTTACTGATGATAATGGCAGTTGGCCTGCTTTCAGCCACCGGCTATCTGTCTTACAGGAACATTTCTACAATTGTTTCTTCTATTAATGTTGATATCAATCCGGAGCTGACATTGTTAAGTATACGTGACATTTCAATGGATCTTGAAAAGGCCCAGAACAGCATTCGTATTTACACGATTACCAATGAGACACAGGATCTTCAGCCCTACTACAATGTAATATCGAATATCGATGAAAAGGTGAGCAGGTTAAGATCTGAATGTGTGGGAGATACTATACTGCTCCAGCAGACTGACACAATCAGCAAACTCATTGAAGAAAACATTGTTATATGGAACAGGCTCTTGTATCTTAATAATAACCAGACTGTGGTAAAGTATCTGAAATCATTATCCGACCGCCTTAATAGTGGTCCGGATGAGGTCCTTCAGACCGAGAAAGGTATCCTGAAACGTGTCTTCAATAGAAACAATAGCAGCCGGCTTGATGAGACTGAGCTGAGAAGTGACCTGCAGGAGATCGAATTACAGGACAGGATAACAAAAGAGAGGATAATGGCCAGGGAAGCCCAGCTGGCCAGTACCGGAAGTGAGCTAAAAGAACAATTTTACAACCTGATCGCCAAAATTGAGAATGAGATCTCAGACCTCATAAAAGCAAAAGCCCTGGCTGCCGAAAAACAGGCACATGAAACTTATATCTGGCTGGCATTGTTCCTTGTGTCGGGTACTCTACTTGCCATACTGGTTATGTTCATTATTGTAAGGTTTGTGAGAAAAACCCACGATTACCAGGTTGCTCTTCAAAATTCGAAGGAGGAAACAGAAAAACTCACAAAGACCAAAGAGCTTTTTATGGCAAATATGAGTCATGAGATACGAACACCTGTAACGGCTATTACAGGGTTCACGGAACAGCTTCTGCATGAACCATTGGATGAAAATACAACACGTACACTAAGGATCATCAAATCTTCTTCTGATCATCTTACTAATATTATTAATGATATACTTGATTTCTCAAAGCTGCAAAACGGTAAACTGGTACTTGAAAAAGTTCACTTCAGAATCACTCAGATACTTGAGGATGTTTATTCATTGTTTGAAAGACAGGCAAAGCGCGATAACATAGAACTAAGTTATTCAATAAGTCCGGATACTCCGGCTGCATTATTGGGTGATCCTTATCGCCTGAAGCAAATATTGATAAACCTTGTGAGTAATTCTGTAAAGTTCACAAAGAACGGAAAAGTACATTTTTCGGTGAAAGTCCTCTTTAAAGATTCGAAGGATTTTGAGCTGGTGATGGAGGTCACTGATACCGGTATTGGAATTGACGAGAAAAAACAGAGTTCCATTTTTGAGGATTTTACCCAGGAAGAGATGAGCACGACCCGTAAATTTGGTGGTACAGGACTAGGATTATCAATAGTTAAAAAGCTTGTTGAACTTCATAACGGACACATCGAGTGCATAAGCAAAAAGAAACATGGTACAAGAATAGCTTGCTATATCCCATACAAGTTCGGAGATATAGATAAGATTAAAAGTGATATTAATCCACCCCTTTTTGTGCCTGAAGAAATAAGAAATTTGAAAATACTTATAGTGGACGATGAAGAATACAACCGTTTGCTGTTCAAAATGATACTCGACAGGTGGGGAATAGCCTACAAAGAAGCCTCCAATGGTATTGAAGCACTTGAAATATTAAAAACAAGCCATTTTAATCTGTTGTTTATGGATGCCAGGATGCCGGGAATGGATGGCTTGAAAACAACACAGGTCATCCGTAATGAAATGAACATAAGCGAATCAGAAATGCCGGTAATATGTATTTCGGCCGCGACTTTAAGTGAGGAATGGCAACAATACAATGATGCGGGAATGAATTCTTTTCTTTCAAAGCCATTTACCGAAGAGATGCTGTTGACAACAATCCTTTCAGTAATTAAAAACTATACTCCGGATCTCAACTCTAACCGGGAAGCATCCCTAATGAAATCAGAGGGTTCCGGGAAGATAAGCCTTGAAAATCTTTATCATATCTCGGGTGGTGATGAAAAATTTGTGAAGCAGATGATTGTGTCTTTTACTGATACAACGAAAGATGGTCTTCAGGAAATGAATGAAGCGGTGTTTTCACAACAATGGGAAAAAGTTGCAAACCTGGCTCATAAATTATTACCACCATGCAGGCATATTGGGGCGACAGAGCTGTGCACCGTCCTTCGCCAGATTGAAGAAAGTGTACAAAAAGAAGTTGATTCAGATCTCATTGAAAAACTTTCTGAAAAATCTTTACGGGAATTTAAAATAGTAAGTGACCTGCTTAATGAACATATATTAAAATTCAATTAATATTCCGGTGAATAAAGCCGTATCTTTATTACTTTGTATATTAGTATTATAAACCTAACCTGGTAATAATCTTTTTATGACTGAAAGGCCTTTTAAAATATTCGTGGTCGAGGACAGTGAATGGTATAATAAACTTTTAGTACATACACTTTCTTCAAATCCGGATTATGAAATAAAGAGCTTTTCTAATGGCAGGGATTTTCTGGGTTGTCTGTTTGAATTGCCTGATATTGTAACACTCGATTATCGTCTTCCTGATGTCACGGGGCTTGATATACTCAAAAAGATCAAAATGGAAAATAGTGAGATACAGGTTATAATGATATCCGAGCAGGAAGATATAAATACGGTTGTGACGCTATTAAAACAGGGGGCTTATGATTATATTACAAAGTCAGACGATATACGCGACAGGTTGCTAAATACAGTAAAAAATATTCGCGACGGGATTGGTCTCAGGAGGGAGATTTCCACATTGCGAAGGGAAGTACAGCAAAAATATCTTTTCCGGCTGAGTATACTGGGCGAAAGTGACGCGATAAAAGTCGTTTACCAGCTGATTGATAAAGCGCTGGCTACAAACATAACAGTTATAATATCAGGCGAGACAGGTACAGGGAAAGAGCTAGTCGCAAAAGCTATCCATTACAATTCAAAGCGCAAGGACAAACCATTTGTTACGGTTAATGTTGCGGCCATACCGTCGGAACTTATTGAAAGCGAATTGTTTGGTCATGAAAAAGGAGCTTTCACAGGAGCGGCATTTCGAAGGATAGGGCGCTTTGAAGAAGCCAATGGGGGTACTATCTTCCTTGATGAAATTGGAGAAATGGAACTGAATCTGCAGGCAAAATTGTTGCGTGTTTTACAGGAAAAAGAGATAGTGCGGATTGGGAGTAACAATGCTGTTAAAACTGATTGCCGGATAGTTGTGGCTACAAACAAAAACCTCAAAGAGGAAGTTAAAAAAGGTAATTTCAGAGAAGATCTGTACTACAGGTTGTTAGGCTTGCCTATTGAGCTGCCTCCCTTAAATGAACGGGGTAATGATATTCTGATACTGGCTCGTTCTTTTACTGCGAAATTCTGCAGTGAAAATAATATTCAGATAAAGAAGCTTTCGGCAGATGCACAAAAAAAACTGATGAGTTATTCCTTCCCTGGAAATGTCAGGGAATTGAAGTCGATCATTGAACTTGCAGTTACATTGTCGGCAAAAGATGAAATTGAACCATCCGACATTGTTATTGATAGCGGTGACCCTTTATCGGTTGTGGTTAATGACACTCTTACCCTGAAGGAATACCAGGAAAAGATAATAAAAGCCACATTGAAGAAATACAACAACGATATAAAACTGGCTGCCGCAAAACTTGATATTGGTGTTTCGTCAATTTACAGGCTGCTTAAGGAAGAGAAAGAGTAATATCGAAATCCCCGATAATATTTCTCAATATGAGAATTGTTTTCTCAAAATGAACAGTTCTAATGATTTGTTTAACGCTCTAATATATTTAATATCAGCATATTAAATGCATTCATGATTATGGGCACAGAGTTTGCTATAAACTGGCAATTATTAGACAGGATTATCAATTTTTTTTAATGGCGTAGATATAAAGTTCACAATTTCGGAAATAAAGCACTAAAATTTTAATAAATTAATTCAGGGAGGAAAAGAAATGCAAAATTTTGAAGATCCAAAAATGAAAAATGAAGACAAGAGTAAAAGCAACATTTTAGATGAAAATGCTGCTCTCTGGAAAAAGGAAAAAAAGGCTAAGAAAGACGGGATGGCAATGGGCATATTGATAACAGCTATCATTAGTGTTGTCATTCTGATTGCCGCAGGTATACTGGTTAATTCGTATTTTAAGCGTGAGCACGCAAAAAATGTTACTATGCTTGAAAATCAGAATACCCAGTTCACCGAACAGCTCACTTCTCGCGATTCAGTGATCAATGAATGGGTGCTCACATTTGATCAGATTGAAAAAGACCTTGGCACGATTAAAGAGAAAGAAAACATCATCAACCTAAAATCATCTGACAGGGAGTTTTCAAAGGACAGGAAACAGCAGATCATTAAGGATATTGAGTATATAAATACCTTACTTGATCAGAATAAGAAAAAGATAGCTTCATTAAGCGCACAGTTAAGTAAATCAGGTATGACAATTAAGAGCTTAGAGACTAAAGTTGCTGAACTTGAGGCTTCTATGGCACAACGCGAGACTGAAATATCTGATATGAAAACAGCTCTTGTACAAAAAGATTTCGAGATCGGACAGCTAAACACCAAGATGAGTGATATGCAGGTTGCTATTACACAGAAGGATGAGAAAATCACTGACCAGACCAATCAGATTAATAAAGCTTATTATGTATCAGGAACTTATAAATCGCTAAAATCAAAAGGTATTCTTAATAAAGAAGGAGGATTTCTTGGTTTAGGCAGGAAAGAATCCCTGATTAAGAATTTTTCTGATAGTGCATTCGCTCAGATAAACATTACTGAAATGAAGACTATCCCCGTTAATTCAAAAAATGCAAAACTTATCACCGATCATCCAACAAGTTCTTATGAGATGATACGTGATAACAATAACAAGATAGCTTATATTGAGATAAAGGACCCTGACCAGTTCTGGAAAGTTTCGAAATATGCGGTAGTGGAATTAAAGAATTAGGTTTTTCCACTGATCTTTAGGAGTAAGTCATGTCGGGCAAGTAGGCTGATCCCACCGGAAGAATATCCGGTGGGATCTTTTTTTTCGGGATAATAATCAGTTTATTTCAAATAATTGCACCTTACGATTGTAGGTTTTTTATTCTTGCTTTCATTTGATATCAGCATGTCACCGTTATTCAGAAACGCAATACCTTCAGGCTGGTTGTACAGGTCAGGGTCGAGTCTTTCTATATATTCAATATTCCCCTTCATGTCGAATACAAACAACAACTGTTCCATCCCTGACAAAACATAGAGTTTCTTTGTAACAGGGTTGATCCCTATTTCTGAAATTCTGAATTCTATATCCGGTTCTTTTTTATCATTTTTTTTGCCATGTTTCATCGGGACTTTAATATCATTATCCATGGCAAACTTTTTAATGGCTTTTAAATCGAATACAAACACAGGTTTTTTATCCAGTTTTTTTGATGTCAGATCAAACGCATATATAAACCGTCTGTTTTTGTTTTCTGATTCCTCCCCAACCTTACCCTTTGGTCCTATTAACAACCTGTCAGCCTTTGCATCATAGCACAGGCCTTCAATATTATCAGAAGGGATTCCTGTTGCATAGTATTTAGTTTTTGCCGTTTCAGATTCATAGCCTGTGACCTCAAACAGGCTGCCATCACTTCTTAAGACATATATTGTTTTTCCCACCCTGGCTATCCCCTCGTAATCACCATTCTGGTAAAAGTAACTCAGATTATTAATTTTTTCTTTTACAAGATCATAGAAAAAGAGAATCCCGTTTTCATCCTGAATACAAGCAATAGAAGAGGCATCCATTTCTGCTATGCCCGAAATTTCATGTAAAGAATGAGACAATTCATATATTTTATCGGGATGCGATAAATCGTATTTTATAGGTATCACAGGGTTAGTATTAGCTTTATCACCTTGACTATTAATAGTAATAAGGCTTGAAATCAGAAATATTAACGACGGGAAAATTGCCATTATAACAGAAATTAATTTCAATGTTAAATAATTGCCAGCAATCAAATTTATGAAATTATTGGTTTTTATAAGCCCATTATTATAAAAGTCAATTCAGCTTGTTTATTAGTGGAAAAGAATCCTCATTCAGCTTCACCATATTTTGTATAACTTTGACAGCTTGTTTTAACAAATGATTTTTTATTACCGAACTTTTATTCTAAGAATTATGCCACTTAATATATCTGATAATTTACCGGCGGTGAAGGTTCTCGAAAAAGAGAATATTTTCGTAATGAAGGAAACCAGGGCTGTTCATCAGGATATAAGGCCTTTACAAATTTTGATTTTTAACCTGATGCCAACCAAAATCACTACAGAAACGCAGATTTTACGTCTCCTTTCAAATACTCCGCTTCAGGTTGAGATAACTCTTATTAATACCCGGATGCATCAGTCGAAGAATACTCCTAAACAGCATCTTGACGAATTTTATCAGACTTTCGATGATATTTCCGTGCATAAATATGATGGCCTGATTATTACCGGGGCACCCATTGAGCATCTTCAGTTTGAGGAAGTGGATTACTGGGAGGAAATGGTAAGGATAATGGATTGGGCTGATACTCATGTTACCTCCACGTTGTTCATTTGCTGGGCTTCACAGGCTGGCTTATATCACCATTATGGCATTCCTAAATATATGATGAAAGAAAAGATGTTCGGGGTATACAGTCATAAAACATATAACAGAACGAATGTTCTTTTAAGGGGTTTTGATGATGAGTTTTTTGCTCCACATTCGAGGTATACTGAAGTTAGGAAGGACGATATTTTAAAAGTGAATGATCTTGAGATACTTGCAGATTCTGATGAAGCAGGTATATACCTTGTGGCTTCCAGAGATATGAAAAGGGTTTTTGTTACCGGCCACTCAGAATATGACCCGTTTACACTTAGCTCGGAATACGAAAGGGATGTCGCCAGGGGCCTCGATATAAAAATACCCAGTAACTATTTTCAGAATGATGATCCTAAGAAGGTGCCTCTGGTAAAATGGAGAAGCCATGCAAACTTATTGTTCTCAAACTGGCTCAACTATTGTGTTTACCAGGTTACTCCGTATATCCTTGAAAATGGACAGAAATGATCAGTAAGTTTTTGCCAGACAACATTTATCAGAATTTTTTAAAATAGGCTGTTTTGACGTTAACGAATTCGCGTATTCCGTGAACAGATAATTCCCTGCCATAACCTGATTGTTTTGTTCCGCCAAATGGCAGTCTCGGGTCTGATTTTACCATTGAATTAATAAAGACTGCACCGTCGTTGAACTCATGAATAAGATTTTCAGCTTTCTTCATATCATTGGTAAACAGCGTAACTCCAAGCCCAAATTTTGTATTGTTGGCGAGAGCGACAGCCTCTTCGGTATTGCGGGCAATTATAACAGGAGCAACCGGACCAAATACTTCCTCGTCAAAGAGAGGCATTCCAGGCCTGACATTAATAACCAGAGAAGGTAGATAAAATGCATTTTTACGTTCTCCGCCAGCAATCACTTTCGCTCCCATTTCAACAGACTTATTTACCTGCATTTCAACTGATTCAGCTTGTCGGATGTTTGCAAGGGGCCCCAAATCTGTAGATTCATCCATGGGATCTCCAATGGACAGTTTCCCGATTTTTTCTTTGAACAGTGCAATGAATCTGTCGCTTACCTTCTTATCGACAATAAAGCGTTTTGCTGCTATACAGCTTTGCCCGGCATTTTGCATACGGGCCTTTATCCCCACTCCTACAGCCTGCTCAATATCAGCATCTTCAAGTACTACAAATGCATTACTGCCTCCTAATTCAAGCACCGTCTTTTTTATTTTCCTTCCTGCTTTTTCTGCCACCTGTTGTCCGGCCAATTCACTTCCGGTAAGGGAAATGGCCTTAATGCTTTGATGTCCTATAATTTTCTCCACTTTGCCTGAACCGATAACGAGATTAAGAAAAACTGATGAAGGAAACCCGGCTTCGGTAAAAATGTTATCAATATGCCGTGCGCATACCTGGACATTTGATGCGTGTTTAAGCAGAACAGTATTTCCTGCCATAAGAGTCGGAACAGCAAAACGAAAAACCTGCCAGAAAGGGAAATTCCAGGGCATAATTCCGAGGATTGTACCAAGAGGTTCATAATACACGTAACTGGCATCTGCATCAGTTTCTACAATTTCGCGATGGAGAAAAGTCTTGGTATTAAGAGCATAATATTCGCATACCCAGGCGCATTTCTCAACCTCTGCCAATGCTTCGTTAACTGGTTTACCCATTTCGTTGGTTATAGCCCCGGCGTATAATTTTTTATTTTTAAGTAACAGACCGGAGACTTTTGTCATAAGCGATTTCCTTTGCTGAAAACTGGTTGATTTCCATTTTTCAAATGTATCACCTGACCTGATAAGCAAACTTTCCAGTTTGCTGTCTGAAAACTCTGCAAACTCTTCAATTACAGAGTTCGTATAAGGATTAATGCTTTTGAGTATCATATTATTTAATTGTTTCTTTTGTATTACCGAATGATAGCAGTTTTTTAATTATTTCAATAGACTGACCTATTTTCCTGAGGATCTTTTGTTTTATTGTTAATTTACCTGACAGTATAAAATCGTTAAGGATTTTTGAAAATTCAGGGGTCCTTAAATATCCAAATGATTTGTGTGGGTTGGGTATGCCATTCATTACATAATTATTAACAACCAGGAAATCTGCAGGCTTTATTCCCAGCTTATTACTCAGAAATGAATCGGATAATTTATAATCAAATGCCACTTTATCAAGTATATCCGAAAAATTGCTCCAGTTGTTTGTGATCCCCTGAGGTGCCATCATATGCTTGGCCATCTTACCCTGTTTTTTTTGTTCAGAAGATATTTTGTTAATAACAACAGGCAACCCGAGTGGTGATCCTAGGGTTATGAAAGTATTTATTTTAATATCAGTAGCTAAAAAAGTTAAAACATCAAAACCTATAATTGAGCCCATTGAATGAGCAATCAGCATAATGTCATCATTCCTGTGTTCATAGAGTTTCCTGAAAAGCCGTTCTCTTATCACATCATGAGCCATTCGTAAATTACCGTTTTCGTCAGTGCTGTTTTCAGTATAATATATTTCAAGATCTTTGAAATACCTTTTAATGATAACGTCTGAAATAAATGAATAGTTGAGACTTAAATCGTCGTTGAGAAATATCCGGTTCATCTGCCGTCGAAGGAAATCAACAAGTTTTTTTCGTCTCTCACGGCTTTCAACAGGAAAATAATCAGGAGCTTTTGTGTACCTCTCTTCAATAAAATAGGGACTATTTTTATCTTTCTCCGATTCGTCAAGAGGCTTATCATAAATAATATCAGCCCAGTAAACCATCTCAAAATCGAGTAAAACTGAATTGAAATTATTTGATTTCAATCCTTCATTCATTGCAAGGCTCCACCACTTTTTCAATAACTGTTCCGGAGGTTTATTCCCAAGTCCGTGAATGCCAACTATGATATTGCCCATTATTTCTGATATTATTTAGCATGACTGATGAAAATTTTATTTCAGCCGGTCTATCATCCAGCCTGCTCTGTTTGTTGTAACACCATTAATACCTGATTCGATCAGTTCCCTGGCTTTTTCCGGATTGTCCACAACCCAGGCATAAACAAAAAATCCCTCTTTCCTGAATCTTTCAATGAATTTTCTGGTCAGTAACCTGCCTGACCATACGTCGATGCCGTCGAGGTTGAATTTTCGGATCTTCCCGATTATCCTTTGTTTACTTTTCCACCAAAGCCACCATGGCAGCGAATAATTTAAATCCAGTAACCACAGCATTCTGTGATGAGGCATTAACCATTTTGCTTCTGCAAGAGTGTCAATATTAAATGCTATGACCTCAATCTGCGTTTCATTCAATCCTGACTGAGCTAGTTCTTTGCTGAGTTTGTCGAGGATTTTTGAATCGCTTTTTATTTCAATGACTAATTTACCATTTTCAGGAATTGTCTTAAGAACCTCATTCAGAGTGGGAATAGGTTCACCGGTCCATTCAGACCCTTTGAATGATCCTGCATCGAGGAGTCTTAGCTCATAAAGAGATGATTCCCTGACCAGTTTATTAATCCCAGTAATCCGCAGAGTATCGTAATCGTGTATTACAACAATTTCATTGTCTATAGTCAGGTGAATATCAATTTCCACCGATTTAACATTTCTTTTCCATGCAAGATTTATGGCCGCAAGAGTGTTTTCCGGAGCATCATGCGATTCACCCCTGTGGGCAATAATTAATTCATCCGGTTCAACCATACCATTTACCGCTTTTATATGTAAAAATATTAAATATTTAACCTTTATTGCGAGCTTATGGTTGAAATAAAACTTATTGTGATTCGATCTGATCTGTTTCATTGAACAGTGAAAATCGTATGATTTTTCAAGTCCTGGCTGGTTTTTTTTATAATTATTATCCTCGGTTTTTCACAGCGTATTTTCAAATATAATTATCTTTACTCTATTGAATTTATACGAATGAAAAGCTTTAATACTGAAGTCCGCCTCGCCCGTGAAATGAGTTTAATGGACGCCACACTGATAGGTGTAGGAGCCATGATAGGTGCAGGGATTTTTGTACTTATCGGAATTGCAGCTGGTGTTGCAGGACCTGGTCTGTTATTTACTTTCAGCTTAAATGCAATTGTTGCATTGCTTACGGCAATGTCATATGCCGAACTTGGTTCATGCTTCCATGATGCCGGAGGTGGTTATCTTTGGGTAAAAGAAGGGTTACCAAGATGGAACGGGTTTTTGTCGGGATGGATGAGCTGGTTCGCACATGCTGTTGCCTGCAGCTTATATGCCCTTGGTTTTGGGGCCTACTTTGAACATGTATTAACAGAGTTTTCAATTACAATTCCTCAATGGGGGTTCTTATCTCCGCAGAAATTTCTTGCAGCCGGTGTAGCTATTCTCTTTGCTTATGTCAATTACAGAGGTGCTTCAGAAACCAGTAAAATTGGAAATCTCGTCACTCTCACCAAAATTATTATTCTGATTATTTTTATCGGCTTCGGACTGGAACTTATAATTCGTCAGGGAGACTGGCGTACAACATTCAGCCCTTTTCTGCCACACGGTTTTGGCGGAGTATTCAAAGCAATGGGGTTGACCTTTATAGCCTTTCAGGGGTTTGAGGTAATAGCCCAAAGCTCAGAAGAAATAAAAAATCCAAAAAAAAATATTCCCCGAGCTGTTTTCCTTTCATTGATTATCGTTGTCCCGATTTATCTTTTAGTAGCAATAACCGCAATAGGAACAGTTAAACCTGAGAGTGGAATGACACCATGGGATTATCTGGCCCAGCAAAAAGAGATTGCCCTTGTAAATGTGGCCAGAACCTTTTTTGTCGGAGGCGGGGTTATGCTTTTGGTTGGCGGATTGATTTCAACAATATCAGCTTTAAATGCCACTATATATTCTTCTTCCAGAGTAGCTTTTGCAATGGGTCGCGACCATAATTTTCCATCATTCTTCAGTAAAGTACATCCGAAAAACTTTACTCCACAATGGGCTATACTGATCTCCCTTGTAATCGTTGTAATTATGGCTATATCACTCCCAATTGAAGATGTAGCCAGTGCAGCTGATATTATGTTTCTATTACTCTTTCTGCAGGTAAACATTGCAATGATAAGACTAAGAAAAAAGAGGAAGGACCTCGACAGAGGTTTTAGGGCACCATTATTTCCTTACCTCTCGATTGTAGGTATTCTGATGCTCTTGTTCCTTGCAATTTACATGTTTAAATACAGTATATTGGCCTGGATAGTAACAATCATCTGGAGTGCCATAGGCCTCTTTGTATACCGCTTCTATGCATCTAAACGCGAAATTGAGTATATAAGGAAAGTGCGTACACTCGATCAGATTTTGAAGAAAGAGTATAGCCTGCTGGTTTACCTGTCAAACGAAAGCAATATAAACAGCATTTCGCAGATTGCATTTGCAATCGCCAGAAAGCATAATGCCAAAATTATCTTCCTGTATGTAATTGAAATAATGGAAGGTGAGAAATTAAAGAAAGGAATAAAACTGACAGATAAAGCTGAAGAATTAATGGATCAGGCGCAGAATTTAGCTGAAGAATCAGGAATACCTTCAGAATCAATCATCAAAATCTCTCACCGGATCTCCAAGGGAATTTATGATACATTTATTGAAGAGCAATGCAATTTTATATTGATGGACCGCAAGAAAAAAGGCAGCTTCCTGGAACGCTTCTTTTCTTCTGTGGTTGACTCTGTTCTGCAAAAGTCAGCTAATGAGGTGGCCATCTTGCATGGTGAAATAAAACCTTCAGAAATAAAGAAAATACTTATCCCTTTTAGCGGGGATATCCATACAAAACTGGCTGCTGAGATAACTCCTGCACTAAGTGATTTCTTTAATTCGGAAATCACTTTCGGCGTTGTATTCAGTCCTGACACTGCCCTGGCAACACAGAAGGAAAAAAGAGATGAGATTAATACAATAATAACAGAAAATAATCTTTCAGCAAAAATTGTAACTATTATAGATTCAGACATTCTTCAGGGCATTTTGAAATTATCTGCAGACAGTGACTTGCTCGTTATGGGAGGCAAAACTGGTGATTTCATCGAGCTTCTATTTTCAAAATCTTTAGTCAGGGAAATTACAGAGCAGGTTAAATGTCCGGTTCTCTGGTTAAAAGAATTTGAGGAAAGAGAATCTTTCTTTTTATCACTTTTTAAAACTCAAAAAAAATAAGGGAGGCAAAATATGGAAACAAAAGTTCAGGATCAGTTTATGGGTTTAGCTGACAATATAGTGGCTTACCTGCCAAATCTGCTTGCCGGAATTGTTCTCGTTTTAATTGGCTGGATTATCGGCTGGGTAATAAAAAGAGTTCTGGTCCAGATCTCGATACTGCTCAGAGTCGACCGATTTCTAAGACGTTCGCGCTGGGAGGCAGATTTTGCTAAAGCCGACGTAAGATACGGGCTATATAATTTTATAGGTAATATCGGATTTGCTCTGATATTATTACTCTTTTTCGACAATGCGCTGATAGCATGGAAATTAACTATGCTATCTGACCTTCTTAGTAAAGGAATTATATTTTTACCTAAAATTATTATTGCGGCATCAATTTTCGGATTGGGTTGGTTATTAGCTTTCTGGACTGAAAAGTCGGTGCTAAGATCATTATACAGGGAAGGAATCCCAAGAGCCTCTCTGATATCCAAATTCGTCAAAATAATTATTCTGATCTTCTTTTCGGCCATTGCCCTTGTTGCACTCGATGTTGCACGTGAAATAATTATAATTGGATTCGCTACTGTCTTTATTACCATAAGTGCAATTTCCATTGTCATTACAGTCATAGGCGGCAAGAACTTTGTAGAGAAGATTGGAGATTCCCTTAAGGAAGATCAGAAATAACATTTAACAAATTTTTAACTTCCAACATTTTTATTTTTTCCCCAACCTTATATAATTTTCGTGATTTTTTTCTTAAGCGTAATTTTTTAAAAATTATTTCTTATGGATATCGTCATTGAGAATCTCACGAAAAAATATGGTAATCAGAAAGCTGTAGATAATATTTCACTCAAAGTTGCAACTGGGGAAATATTAGGTTTTCTTGGTCCAAACGGAGCAGGCAAAACAACCACAATGAAGATTATTACAAATTTCATTGCACCCGATGAAGGGAAAGTATTTATCGGTGGAAAACTACTCAGCGAAAATTCCCTGGATATTAAAAAACATATCGGTTATTTATCAGAAAGTAATCCTTTGTACCATGACATGCCTGTAATCGATTTTCTCGAATTCTGTGCAAGAGTTCAGGGCATTGAAAAAAGCCGGATACCTTCCCGGGTAGCTGAAATGGTAAAAACCACCGGACTTAACAGGGAAAAACATAAAAAAATAGGAGAACTGTCAAAAGGATACCAGCAACGTGTAGGGTTAGCGCAGGCAATAATCCATAACCCCGAAATTCTGATCCTCGATGAGCCAACTTCAGGTCTCGACCCTAATCAGATTGCGGAAATACGTAAGCTGATCAGGGAACTGGGCCGTGAGAAAACTGTTATTCTGAGCACACATATACTACCTGAAGTAGAGGCGACATGCGACAGGATCTTTATAATAAATAAGGGGAAGATTGTTGCCGACGGCACTGCTGAAACATTGCGGAAGCAGGCACAGGGTTCCGACATTTTAAGAGTTAAAATTGAAGATGGCGAGCCTGACCATATTTTTAAATCCCTTCAGGCTATCAAATCGGTGTCGACGGTCGAATTTGCCGACCGTAAACTAAACAAATTCGACATTCATTGCTCAGCCAGTGAAGTAAGAAGGGAAATTTTCAGACTTTGTGTTGACAAAAACTGGGTGCTGACCGAGCTTACACCCTATGAAACAAAACTTGAAGATATCTTCAGGGATTTAACAATGAACTAAAATAATATAAGAATGAAAACTATCTGGATAATTGCCGGCAGGGAATTAAATTCATTTTTTGATTCACTGATCGCTTTTGTGATGTTAATTCTTTTCCTGGGTTTCAGCGGATTTTTTACATGGATTTCAGGAGCTGACATTTTTATTGTGGGACAGGCCAGTCTTCGTACATTCTTTTCAATTGCTTACTGGACATTGTTTTTCTTTATTCCTGCACTGACAATGCGTTTAATTGCCGAAGAGAAGAAAACCGGGACAATAGAAATGCTTCTGACAAAACCAGTAACCGACAGGCAGGTAATCCTTGGCAAATACATCGCAACACTTTTGCTTATAATCATTGCTCTGACTTTTACACTGCCTTATGTTATAACCATTTCCAGGATAGGAAACCTCGACTTTGGAGGAACAATTTGCGGCTACCTGGCACTGATACTTATGAGCGCGGCATATACCAGTATAGGGATTTTCGCAAGCAGTATTACCAATAACCAGATAGTGGCCTTTCTTTCAGCTTTATTCATTGGTTTGTTTTTTCATATCATATTTGAAGTTATTGCGGGGGGAATGAAGGGGATCTTTGGACAGGTCATCAACTCGTTAAGCCTCAGTGTTCATTTTGAGAGCCTTTCGAGGGGAGTTGTTGACTCAAAAGATATTATCTATTTCGGTTCAATAATATTCATGGGACTTTTTCTTTCAGAAGTATCCCTGTCAAAGCGGAATGCTTACAGTCAGTAAGTGCCGGATTAGAATATTGAGGTTTATAAAATCAATAAAATAGTAATTACATGATAAAATCAGCAAAAATAACATCAACAATAATCCTGGTGACAGTCATTGTAATCGTTGTGAATATTCTTTCAGAAAATTATAATTTCAGGATCGATCTGACTGAAGGGAAGGAGTATACATTAAGTAATGCTACCCGGGAAATTCTTAAAAACCTTGATAAACCTGTCACAATCACAGCCTATTTCTCAAAGGATCTGCCTGCGAATATTGGAGATGTATCAGGTAACCTTAAGGATATGCTTATTGAATACGGGAACAGGTCAGGTGGCATGGTGGTTTATAAGTTTGTTAATCCGAATGAGAATGAAAGCCTTGAACGTGAGGCAGTTCAGAACGGCATTCAGCCTATTATGATCAATGTCAGGGAAAAAGATCAGGTTAAGCAACAGAAGGCATATATGGGAGCTGTTGTGTCAATGGGGGAGGAGAAAGAGAAAATACCTTTTTTCCAGCCTGGTTCAGCAATGGAGTATGCCCTGTCTACAGCTATTAAAAAACTATCGGTGGTAAATAAACCTTCTATTGCAATTATTCAGGGTCATGGAGAAGCTGCAATAAGCGATATTATACAGGTTTACACTGAGTTGAGGGTCCTTTATAATGTTCAGGCATTAACTTTGACTGATACCACCACCATACCTCAAAAATTTAAGACTATAGCAATAATAAGACCAGTTGATACTATTCCTGCTCCTCAATTATCTGTTCTTGATAAATTTCTTGCCAGGGGCGGAAATATCTTCCTGGCATTGAATCGTGTGCAGGGAAATTTTCAAAATGCCACTGGAACATCTGTAAGTGTGGGAATGGAGGACTGGTTGAGAAGAAAGGGTATCACGATAGCCGATAATTTTATAACAGATGCGAACTGCGGAGCAGTGACTCTTCAGCAACAACAGGGAAGTTTTACAATGTCAACGCAGGTACAGTTTCCCTATCTGCCAGTAATTCACAAGTTTGCTGATAACCCTGTTACGAAAGGCCTGGAATCTGTCAGTCTGCAGTTTGCGAGCCCAATTACTTTTTCAGGCGACAGCCTCATAAAATTTATTCCTCTTGCTTTCTCTTCCGATAAATCAGGAAGCCTGAAGACTCCACTCTATTTTGATATTCAGAAGCAATGGCAGCTGTCAGATTTTCCAATGTCAGGCCTTGTTGTAGCAGGTATTCTCGAGGGCAAATTGTCGGGTAACATGAATTCAAGAATTATTCTTGTATCCGATGGTGATTTTGCAGTAGGTGGTCAAAATGGAGGAAATCAATTGCCCCCGGATAATATAAGCCTCCTTGTGAATTCAATAGACTGGCTTTCGGATGATACCGGGTTAATTGACCTCAGGACGAAAGGGGTCACTTCACGACCGATAAAGAAGTTGGAAGAGAGCACCAAAGCACTTCTGAAATGGTTGAATTTTCTTGCTCCGATTATGCTGATTATTATTTATGGACTGATAAGAATGCAGATAAACCGTAATAAGCGTATTAAGAGAATGGAGGTGAATTATGAGTAACAGATTTAATAATAAGAAATTGATTTACCTGCTTGCAGGATTGATAGCAATTCTTATAATCACAATTTTAATAAAAATTCCAAGGGAAAACGCTACCCTCAAAAGCAGGATAGTTGATTTCGATACATCGGCAGTAAACAAAATCATTATATATCCTAAAACAGGAAAGGCAGGTTCATTTGAACTTGAAAGGAGTAACAATAAGTGGGTTGTTAAACAGGGAAATATAATTTCGGCTACCCAGGAGGGCGCGGTACAGAATATTTTTGGGGAGGTACTTAATCTTAAGCCTCAAAGCCTTGCAGCAGTAAGTAAATCACAATGGAAGGAATTCGAACTGACCGACAGTCTGGCAACCCGCATTACATTCTTCGACAGGAAGGGAAAGACCCTGTCCGACCTGATGGTTGGGAAAATGAGCTATAAGCAACAGGATAATCCGTATGCCGGATATAACGGCAATAATGTACAGGTTACTTCATTTGTAAGACTTTATAATGAAAAAAAGGTCTATGCGGTTGAAGGTTTTATTTCCTTTACATTTAATACAAAGTTTGATGACTGGCGTGACAAGACTTTTATCAGGTCTGATAAAAAAGATATAACAAAAATAACATTCACTTATCCGGCCGACAGCAGCTATACAATGAGCAAAAATGGGAATGTATGGCAGATAGCAGGTCAGACAGCCGATTCAGCCAGGGTTGCAGGTTATCTTAATTCACTGGGTTTATTAAATGGCCAGAACATAAAAGACAATTATCAACCGGTCTTATTACCTGTTTATCAAATGCTTGTCGAAGGAAATAATCTGCTGAATATTTTAGTAAAATGCTATAAAAACGGAGGTAATGATGAGTATATAGTTAATTCCAATTTAAATCGCGATATATATTTTTCCACGAAGAAAAAGGATATACCCGAACGGCTTTTTAAATCTGCAGGCTATTTTTTAAATAAAGATAAAGTAGTAAAGAAATAGGGTGGGAACAGATATCTATATTTGAATCATGTATTGAGAGGGAGTGAAAAGTAAAATTCGCTCCCTTTATTTTCAACACTTTCAACCCATATCTTACCACCAAGTTTCTCAGCAAATTCCTTGCAAAGTTTCAGCCCGAGGCTTGTTCCCATCTCACTTTCAGTGCCGGGAATGGAAATTTTTGTATCTATTCTGAATATTTTATCAAGATTGTCTTTCGGAATTCCAATACCGTTATCCCTGACGGCTACAATTACTTTATTATGATCGATAACAGCGCTGACTCTTACATGTCCCTTCCTGTATGAAAATTTAATTGCATTGCTTAGAAGATTTCGCAGAATAGTCTTGATCATATTTTTATCTGTAACAACAAATATATTGTCTTTGGTTTCTGAACGGATCTCAATTTCCTTATTTGAGGCTACCTGCGAAACGCTGGATATCACTTCATCTGTCAGGTTCCTGATATTGATGTTCTCAGGATTAATAGTTAATAATCCGGTCTGTGATCTTGACCAGTCGAGTAAATTCTGAAGTATGGCATAACCGTTCTTGGCGGAATCATTTATTATTTTGGCCAGGCTAGCAATATTTTTGTTCTCCAGCTGGTAGATATTCTGGTAAAGCAATTCAGATGATCCCAGAATGCTCGTAAAAGGATTTTTCAGATCGTGGGCAACAATGTTGAAGAATTTGTCTTTTGTAGCATTCAGCTCTTTTAGCTTTAATTCACTTTGCTTTAAGGCTTCATCACTAAGTATACGATCCGTAAGCTCCTTCTGAAGTTTTAAATTGACATCTTCAAGGTCACTATATGCTTTTTTTAAGGCGAGATCTGTGCTACGGCGTTTCTCATCAATCCGGTTGACTGACCTTGCAGATATCCAAATCAGCAATACAAAACAAATTGAATATATAAGTGCTACCAGCACAACGCCAATCTCTGATTCGAATATACCTGTCCTTTCGCCTTTTATCCTTAACCATCCTATTACGACAGGGAGTAATAATAAAGCAGGAAGAAGTCTCCTGGCCATCATTCCTCCCATATTACGCGAAGTGAAAACCTTCATTAACCATGTATCCGGACGTATCAGCAAAACCACAATACTCAGAGAACAAAAAGATATACCTGTGTTGAGAGCGATAGGAATTTCAGGAATTTCAGATAATGAATAAATATTTAGCACATAGCTTGCGGGTACAAAATAACTAGCAAGTACTGTTGGAAATACAAGAACATGAGCCAGGTTTGAGGTCAGCCGGCTATTCATTGACAGTAAGTAAATAATAGCGCCAAACGATATGAAAGTTACTGCTGATAAAGGTGACATCCTGTTGCCGGTCGAAAGGAAAAGATCCAGTATTGTTGAATGGGTGACAGGTATGGTTTTACCTGTCATGACAAGGCCGATATACTCAATTACAGTTGCAAGGCTGATGACAATTATAATTACTGACAAAATTTTGGGGCCCCATTTTTTCAGGCCGACAGTTGTCCTGCCCTGGATCACTACTATTGCTAAAGAGGATAATATGAAACATAAAGCCGTGGTTATTTTCATTGATATCCAGGTGGCATCCATGCTTTTGAATATTGCAATATCAGAACTCCATCCGGTGAAGTTGAGAAAGGAAAGAAGCAGAACCAGCATAATACATAACCATATAACTGTCTGAATATTACCTGGTAATCCTGATGAATACCAGTTAGCTTGTAAATTCTGATCTTTTGAATTGGAGGTATTTGTCGATTTTTTCACATCAGCCTGCCTTATTCATTATTTGCTTGTCCTTGATTGTCAATTGTTTTATCAAATTTAATAGATTTTATTATAATTTCCCTTTTTTGGTTTATGAAATTCGGCTGGCAGATATTTTTGCATTTTCCAGGTATTATAACAGCATTTTTTGAATATCTTGCATGATGATTTGATACGAGCCATGAAAGTATTACTGATAGAAGATGATCCAAAAATATCGGCATTTGTAAAAATTGGTCTGGAAAGTAATGATTGTCAGGTTGATATTGCCTTTGATAGTACAATAGGAGAAAAACTGGCAAACTCAAAAAAGCATGATGTGATTATCCTCGATGTGGTAATTCCCGGTATCTCAGGCTTCGATCTGTGCAAGAATATCCGTAATAAAAGCATCCTTACTCCTATATTAATGCTAACATCTCTTGATTCGCTTGACGATAAGCTTACGGGGTTTGAATCAGGTGCAGATGATTACCTTGTGAAACCTTTCAGTTTCCAGGAGTTATTTGCCCGTTTGAAAGCGTTGAACCGAAGAAGCAAGGATGCTATAATAAATCCGGTAATTAAATGCCTGGATCTCGAACTTGATTCAATAGCAAAAAAAGTTGTCAGAAATCAGAAGGAAATAAGCCTTACCGCCACTGAATATAAAATACTTGAACTCTTGTTAAGCAATAAGGGAAAAGTTTTCGACAGGGTTTTAATTGCGGAGAAGATCTGGGGCTTCTCTTTTAATTCAGGAACAAATGTTATTGATGTTCATATCAATTCGCTCAGGAAGAAGATAGATAAGAATTTTTCTCCCAGGCTAATCCATACCAGAAAAGGCTTTGGCTACGTCCTTAGTGAAGAACCCCAGGAATAATAATTATTGTAATAATCGGTTTGAAGATCAGCAATCCTTTATTTCCCATTGTGTATCTGCGAGATGTACTTTGTGATTTGCTCTTAATGCTATCTTAATCCATTATTAATGAGGGTTTAATTTATCATCGACCTATTACACCTAATTTTGAAAGGCATAATTGGAGATAATGACCTTTGTAATAAAGGCAGGTAACAGAATACTAAAAAACAGATGCATGAATTTCGAATTACCGAAACTGGCTTATGAAATGAACGATCTTGAACCACATATTTCAAGGAGAACTTTGAAGTTTCATCATTTGAAGCATCATCAGTTTTACATTACTCACCTTAATAATCTTATTACCGGAACCAAATTTGAAAATAAAGACATTGAAACAATTATTAAAGTCACGGATGGCCCGATTTTTAACTTTGCTGCCCAGTCATGGAATCATTCTTTTTATTTTGACAGCCTTAAACCGGTTGATAATCATATTTTGAATGGCTCGTTCAGGGATGTGATCAATGAAAATTTCGGATCATTGAAATTTCTGAAAACCATGTTCGCAAAAACAGCAGTTTCACTTTTCGGAGTAGGATGGGTGTGGCTCGTGCTGAATACTAACGGAGTTATTGAGATCATACGTGAGAATAATGCCGGTAATCCTTTGCGCAGAGGCCTGATACCATTACTGGCATGTGATTTATGGGAACATGCATATTATCTTGACTACCAGAACAGAACGAAAGACTACGTTGATGCTTTCTGGGAGCTTGTTAACTGGCAGGTTGTTGAACAAAGGTATTATGACGCAAAAAATAAGCTGAATCTTTAAATGTATTTATGATATTATCTTTTAAATTATTAAAAGTATCTGAAATAAATCGGCAACATGAATTGTCCAATGGCAAATATTATTATGGAGTTATTAAAAAATTAAAAAACAAATATATTACCGAATGAGAACTCGTTTTAAAGTATTAATTATTTCTTTTTTTATGTATCTGGCCGACGGGACATTTATAAACGCCCAGATAAAAATCTGGTCAGTTGACGATTGCATACAATATGCACTGAGTAAAAATATCCAGGTACAGCAAGGTATGGTCAGCAATAATATTAGTTCAGAAGATGTTAAACTGGCAAAATCGGCATGGTATCCATCGCTGTCGGGTTCGGCAAGGCAGAATTTTGACTGGAGCAATACACAAAATACCACAACAGGCGCTACTGTTTTTAAAGGCACGAATGGGTTGAACATTTCTGCCAGTTCAGGAATGACAGTCTTTAATGGTTCAAGGATACGTAATAGTGTTAGACAGTCTGAAACCAATTATGAAGCATCATTATATAATACTGAAGTAATTAAGGAAACAGTCAGCCTTAATGTGCTCAATGCATATCTGCAGGTTCTTTATGCCGAGGAGAATGTTAAAAACAGCGATGCCCAGATCACTTCACTGGAAGAACAACTTACGCTTGCTGAGGAGAGGTTAAAATTGGGAGCAATAGCAAACTCAGACTATCTTCAGGTAAAATCACTGCTGGCCACTGAAAAGCAAACCCTTGCCTCTGCTCAGAGTCAGCTTGCTATTAACAGAATAACTCTTATGCAGTTGATGGAGCTTCCTGCAACCAGCGATTTTACAATTGAGCACCCAAACCTTGACAGTCTTATAAACCAGAGGAGGACTCCTGATCCTGTTGCAATTTATCAGACAGCGCTGGGAGTGAAACCGGAAGTAAAAAATGCTGAACTGACCAAGAAAAGCGCCCAGTTAGGTGTTGATATTGCAAAATCCAATTATTATCCAGATATTTCCCTTAATGCTGGAGTATCAACAATATACAGCTCTTTACCAGGATCTTCATTGGGCTACCAGTTAAAAGATAATATCAGCCCTTCAGTGGGCCTTTCAGCTTCAATTCCTATATATTCGAACAGGCAGGTCAAAACAGCAGTGGAAATAGCAAAGCTGAACACAACTAATGCAGAGCTTAATGAGTTCAACACAAAAAACGTGCTCAGAAAAGAAATTGAACAGGCGAGCCAGAATGTTATTTCAGCCCAGATTGAGTACGAAGCAAGCCTTGAAGCATATAATGCTGTTAAGGAATCATATGATGTGGCTTCTGAAAAGTATTTCCAGGGGATAATGAGTTCTGTTGATTTTCTGATTCAGAAAACAACCTATATCTCATCTGAAAGCGCCTTACTTCAGTCAAAATATAATTTAATATTCAGCTATAAAGTACTTGATTTTTATTCAGGTCAATCGCTGTCATTCAAAAGCTTAAAATAATAATAATAAATAAAACGGAACAATAATGAAAATCAGTAGAAAAATCACGATAACAGGGTATGTTATAATGACATCTTTTATGTTTTTTGTGATCAGTTCTTGTCACAGAGGGAATAAAGGTTATACATTAGAGACGACGACAGTGAAAAAGGGTTCTATAATAAATACTATTACTGCCACGGGTACAATTGAAGCTGACACCACTGTGTTGATTGGCACCCAGGTTTCAGGTGTAATCAGTAAAATATTTGTGGATTTTAACTCGGTTGTGAAGAAAGGACAATTACTCGCCGTTCTTGATACCACTCCCTTACAGACACAGGTTAGGCAGGCTCAGGCCTCCCTGGAGCAGGCAAAAGGGGAAGTTGAATATCAAAAAGCGACATATGAGAGATACCAGGCTTTGCTTGATAAAAAACTTATTGCACAGGCTGATTATGACCAGGTGAAGTACAATTATTCAACAGCACTTGCTAACCTGAAGACATCGAAGGCCGGCTATGACAAAGCAATCGTTAATCTCAATTATGCTACTATTACTTCTCCTATTAAGGGTGTTATTCTGAACCGTGCCGTGGACCAGGGACAGACAGTTGCAGCAAGTTTCAGTACGCCAAACCTTTTTACCATAGCCAACGACCTTACGCAGATGCATGTGGAGGCTGATGTTGATGAAGCAGATATCGGACAGGTAAGGCAGGGCCAACCTGTAGATTTTACTGTGGATGCTTATCCAACTGAAGTATTTAAAGGGGATATCAGACAGGTAAGATTACAGCCAACCGTGACTTCAAATGTTGTAACCTATACGGTTATTGTTAATGCTCCTAATCCGGAAAAGAAGCTCATGCCCGGGATGACTGCAAACATAACAGTGCTCGTTCAGAAGATCGACAGTGTACTTGTTGTTCCGGGAAGAGCTATGAGGTTTACTCCCGATGCTGCCTTTATGGCGGAATACATGAAAGCTAATTTCCCGAACAGGGGTCGCGGAACAGCCGGACAGCAGGGTCAGAGACCTCAGGGAGGACAGGGAGCATATGGAGGACAGGGCGGACAGGGAATGCAGCCTTCTGAAGGAGCAGGCATGTTCGGTTCAGCTGGCGCCACGTCAATGAAACGACCGGTTGTGGTATGGGTAAAATCAGGCGATTCAATACACCGTACACGTGTAACAGTAGGTGCAGTTGATGCTACCAATACAGAAATAACATCAGGTCTAAAGGAAGGAGACCAGGTTATATTATCAATGACTCCGATGAATAAGTCAAATACCAGTACCACTAATTCACCAAATACAACAACAAGTCCTTTCATGCCTCAGAGACCCGGCAGAAGAAGATAAAAACGACAACAATTTTATGAAGAAACTTATAGAAATAGTAAATCTGAAAAAAGACTACTTTGTTGGTGAGGTTACTGTTCATGCACTAAGAGGAGTAGAAATGGCTGTAAATGAAGGTGAGTTTGTAGCGATAATGGGGGCCAGCGGATCAGGTAAGTCAACAATGCTTAACATTATAGGATGCCTCGATAAACCTACCGAAGGAGATTATATTCTGGATGGTACTAATATTTCGGATCTTAATAAAAATCAACTGGCTGCACTGAGAAACAGGAAGCTCGGATTTGTTTTTCAGACATATAACCTTTTACCAAGAACCACTGCTCTCGATAATGTTGAATTACCTTTATTATACAATAAATTGGTAAAATCAAAGGAAAGAAAGGAAAGAGCCAGACAGGCTATAGCATCAGTGGGTCTTACCGACAGAATGTACCATAAGCCGAACCAGCTTTCAGGAGGTCAGCAACAAAGAGTGGCAATTGCAAGGTCGCTTGTAAACGACCCTGTAGTTATCCTTGCTGATGAAGCTACAGGAAACCTCGATACGCGGACATCCTATGAAATTATGGCTCTTTTTCAGGAGCTCAATAACCAGGGAAAAACAATTGTATTCGTGACACATGAACCGGACATAGCAAGATGCGCAACACGAAATATTATTTTCAAAGATGGTGTCATTTTGAGGGAAAACTTGGTTAAAGACAGAATAAACGCGCTGGAAATGCTCGCAAGCATTCCGGTGGAAGAAGATTAGTAAATAGATTAAAAATGAGTATTAAAAACCTTTTCAAAATAGCTCTAAATGCCTTATTAAGGAATAAATTCAGGGCTTTTCTTACAATGCTTGGAATTATTATTGGTGTTGCATCGGTTATAGCAATGCTGGGTATAGGCGAGGGTTCCAAAGTAAGCATACAGCAGCAGATATCAGGCATGGGATTAAACCTTGTAACGGTAATGCCAGGGTCGCAGGAGAGAGGAGGAGTACAGTTTGGTATGTCAACCATGCAAAGCCTGAAAGAAACCGATGTAACAGCAATATTAAATGATTGCCCGGCCGTACTTGCAGCAACGCCTGAAGTAAGAGGGAACGGTCAGGCTGTCTTCGGTGGGTTGAACTGGCCAACATCAATCTATGGAGTTAATACCAGTTATCTTCAGATAAGGGAAAGATCAGTCGTAAGCGGGCGGATGTTCACTGACAGGGAAATTGGTTCTGCAGCCAAGGTTTGCCTTCTCGGACAAACAGTTATTACTAATCTGTTTGGTGTAGGCGGAGATCCTGTCGGGCAGGTGATAAGATTCAAGAAAATACCTTTTCTGGTAATTGGTGTACTCGATACAAAAGGTCTGAATACCTTCGGGCAGGATCAGGACGATCTGATTCTGGCACCATATACCACTGTTCAGAAAAGGATCCTTGCAATCCCTTATATACAGGCTATATATACCTCCGCAGTGGATGCCGGTTCTACAGATAAAGCATCAGATCAAATTGAAGAAACACTTCGAAGACAACATAAGATTAAGGCATCTGACCAGGATGACTTCAGGATCAGGAACCAGGCAGAATTGTTGTCTACATTCAGTTCTGTAAGTAACATCCTTACAGTTCTGCTGGGAGCAATTGCAGGAATTTCGTTACTCGTTGGGGGTATAGGAATCATGAATATTATGTATGTATCCGTTACCGAACGTACCAGGGAAATCGGACTTCGTATGGCTATAGGTGGTAAAGGAATTGATATATTGTTGCAGTTCCTTACAGAATCGATTTTACTTAGCCTGACAGGAGGTATTATTGGCATTCTCCTGGGTATTGTAGCATCCAAGATAATCGGTTCCTCAATGTCGTGGCCAATAGTTGTGTTACCAGGCTCAGAAATTTTGTCATTTGCAGTGTGTACGGTTATCGGAGTATTCTTTGGCTGGTATCCGGCGAAGAAAGCTTCTAACCTCGACCCGATAGATGCATTGCGTTATGAATAATGAATAGAATAGTGGCTGGTATCTAGATGTCAAACCTGAATTGTATCCTTATCCCAGTTGTGGATACATTTGGCAGATTAACATAGGTTAAACGTCTTATCAGATCAACGCGGAATATTCTGAAGAGATTTGATACACCGATACTTGCTTCAACATATGGTTTTCTTTCAAGTGTATTGGTCAACGGAACTCCGTTGGCGTCAACCGGGAATTTAAAAAGGTCACTTTGAAATTCGGGATTATTGCTTCTGTCAAGTCCTCCATATAAAGCTTTCAGAGTAACTACTTCTCTGAGTTTGAGTTTCTTTAGTAGGGGTATCTTATTAAAGATAAAGCCATTAAAGCTATAATCGATATTTAAGGCTGCATATTTGTCACTTACAAATTCAAGGAAATTCATCAGATTGTATGAGTCCCTCTGGTAAGAATATGACTGGTTGGCCCTGTGAATGAAAAGAAGGGGATAGGATACCTTTCCGAATATCCTGCCAGCTTCAAGCGAAATGTCGGCATAACCTACAACTGAGAAATAAAATCTCCTGCTTATATTCGTCTGAAGCCTCAGATAGTCATAATCGTTACCTATCAAATCTGACCCGCCTGCAATTTTGAGCTGAATGGTGGGGTGTTTACTGGGGAACGGATACCTGTATATCTTTCCCTGATAGAATGTTTCATTCTTTGCATAACGCAAACCAAGAGAAAGCTCTGAGATGTTTATATGATTTGTACTGTTGTAGCCGGTCAGGTAATCTTCCTTATTGAAATACAGGTTACCGTATGGTGATTGCCTGGTGTAACTGTAACCAAGGGAATAGGAAAAATGATTTTTGAACTCATTCAGAAACTCAACACTGAATGTATTATTAAAAAAGAATTTATCATCAACACCCCTCTTGAGCGACATGAAGATATTATCCGCCTCCGAAAACTGAAATTCCTGCCCTGGTATCTTTGTGTCACTCATGTAGCTTAATCTGAGCGATTTGACAGGGAACTGATAAATGGTCCTGGGAGTAAATGAATAAGTCACCCCGGCATTATATTTAAATTTGTTGTCTTTAATACCATAGGCCAGGTATCCGTCGAAATTGATTTTCTTACTGAATTTGGGAGTCGTCCGGCCTCCGAACCTAACTCTGGATCCTTCTACACTATTGAAACTATAGAAACTTACGTCAGGCCCCAATTCTATTTTTCCAAGGTTCAGGAAATTTGTTGTGAGCAACATTACAATATTCATTTGCCTTTTGAATGTCGGTACCTTGTTGAGAGAATCGACAATCAAATAGATCCCGTTTTCTGTTCGGGTGAGCGGAATAGGGCGGCTTTTTGTCAGATATTTTGAATTATCCAATGTGGGGTCAGTATTGTCGATCTTCTCAGGGCCGCTGAATACCTTAGGATCAATAGGGTCATTTATCCTGTAGTTATTATATGATAAGGTCCTCTGTCCATACAGACCAAGAGTATTTTTGACTATCCCAAAATCGATTGCGATCTCCTCCTTCGAAAGCAGCCATCCATATTCCCCGTAATTTTCAAAATCCTGGGTAGCTGAGATATTCTGAACCCAGTCTATGTTCGTATTCTTGTTGATACCTATATCAATTTTCCTGATAGCATAGCTTGTATCCTGGGTTATGTACAGATATCCATGAAACAGGAAATCCGATTTGTTACGAGGTTCAAAAAACAATCTTATACACTTTTGGTTGCTTACCAAAAGTGTATCGATTATATAATACCTGTAAAAAGTCGGAGCACTTTTGGCTATCGGACTAAGAAATTTATTGGTAAGGAAAAGTATTTCATTATCGTAAATATTTATGTTCTGATACAGATAGTCGAGGTTAGCGGATACCCCTTTGTTGTCAAGGTACTCATTGAGGTTGATAGTTTTGGATGCAAGGGTAATTTCCTTTTTTGCCTCGGGATCCTTTCTATAATAATGATCGGACATATCCTCCCTTATAAAGAAAGGAAGTATCTTATTTCCTATTCGCTTGGTTGTGTCAATATTGTCAAAGATGAAGTGATATTTTTTGAATAAACCGTTTTGCTCAAACTTGTCAGATACATTGCTGAAAGCAAACTGTACTTTCTCATATTGTCTGAATTGGAGGAAATCGAATCTTTCCTTTCTGTTGTTGTCTTTATTCTCAATAACCTTATCAATAAGCTCAACAGCGGGGTTATTCTTGTTTTTATATGATCTTCTTGCCGGTTTTATCACTACTCCCTCCATGGCAATTGATGATAAATTCATTTTTACATCGATAGTCTGGGATTTGCCTCTGATAACCTTATGTATTTGCGAATCGTAGCCGATAAATGAAAAAATGATATTGGCTGATGGCTTTGATGTTTCAATCCGGTATTTCCCTTTTAAGTCAGTTATGGTCCCAATGGTTGATTTCTCCATAACCACGTTGGTTCCGTAAAGAGGTTCTCCTGTTTTGGCATCTGTCACGGTACCTGTGATAACAGTTTTTTCAGGTACCTGGGCATATGATTCAGGAGCAGCAGCAACCGAAATAATAAAAAAGAGAAAGAAAATATATAAACAGTACTTTGACTTCATTTCCCGGGAGTCAGAAAAAATAAAAGTTATTTGCTGCGAAAGTACTAAAAAAGTTGAAGGAAGGAATATTTGTTTAAAAAAGCCGTGGCAGAGGTGATAATGTTTATAAGAAACATTGTTACAAAAAATTATTGCGCAAATGTAGCTTTCTTTCTTAGAAATTTTTTATCATTGTAAATATTGAATTTTAAGTCAGTTATACCTGTTATTAATAACAATCCCGATTCACAAATATGGAATCATTGTATTCTGTTAATTAATTCATCGATATGAAAGTTACCGGTTTTACATTTATAAGAAACGCAGTGAAATATGATTATCCTGTAGTTGAGGCAATTAAGTCTATTCTTCCGGTTTGTGACGACTTTGTTGTGGCAGTAGGTAATTCAGATGACAACACACTGGAGCTTATCAGGAATATCGATAAACAAAAAATTAAAATAATTGAAACAACCTGGGATGATTCCAGTGAAGCAAAAAAAAATGGCAGGGTGTATGCACTGGAGACCGATAAGGCTTTTAAGGCTGTACCTCCTGATTCTGACTGGGCCTTTTATATTCAGGGTGATGAAGTGGTGCATGAAAAATATCTGGATGATATTTATTCAGCAATGGAAAGGTTCAAAGATGACAAAAAAGTTGATGGGCTCTTATTTAAGTATTTACACTTTTATGGGTCTTATGACTACGTAGGGGTATCTCCAAAATGGTATACTCACGAAATACGGGTAATCAGGAATGATAAATCGATTTACTCATACAGAGATGCCCAGGGTTTCAGGACAGGTGACAACAAGAAATTATTGGTAAAACCGGTTGATGCTTATGTGTACCATTATGGCTGGGTGAAGGAACCTCAGACAATGATGAGCAAAATAAAGAACACCTATGCTTTTTATAATCAGGATCATCAGCCAGGGAAAAAATATCCCAATAAGGCTTTTAATTATTCCTCCATTGATGCATTAAGATTATTTACTGATACTCCGCCAAAGGTTATGAAGGAAAGGATTAAACGCAAGAACTGGAGTTTTGAATACGATGTGTCATTCAACAGGCTATCATTGAGATACAGGGGGAAGATTTTCCTGAAAAAATACCTTGGCATAAACACTTACTATCAAAACTATATATTAATTTGAAAAATCTTCTGTTAAAATGCAGACTGAATAATGTCATAGTTACCTTATTTCTAAGGTATCCCCTGTTTTGACAGGTTTACAACCTGGAAAGAGGGATAGCCACGGGCTCCGGTGCTGTTATAATATCCCATGAACTTAAGCTTGTAATATTCATCTCTCTGGTCTTTAATTATATAGAAAATGCCAGGACGGATAGAATATGTATCGTTTGCATATACTTTCCAATCGTGCCCGATAGCATCCTGAGATACAATTACACGGGTATAAAAACAAATTCATACTGACCATCACAGGACATGATCATTGAGGTTATTAAAATTTTGAGTGATTAATTAAATCTGATTATTGTAGTATTTCTAAAGAAATAAAATGAAATTTATAGTCAAATTAAAATTCATATATGATGAGATCTATACTTTTTACACTTGGTCTTTTATTGCTCTTTTCCTGCAACCAGGATAAGCAGATATCAGTAAATAAAAATTCTTTTTTGGGAAAATTCAGTACGGAAGGGAAAGAGGTCCTTGTCTACACTACTGCCGACAGCACAAACCTGAGGCTTACCCTTACCGATACAGTTAAGTTTAAGGAACTGTTGCAACCAAAGGAGACGCAGATCTGTATATTTACTGATCCTGACAAACAATTTCAGACCTTCCTTGGAATTGGAGGAGCTTTAACAGATGCATCAGCGGAAACTTTTGCTAAGATGCCTGAAGCAAAACAGCAGGAGATCCTGCAAGCATATTACGACACAAAAAAAGGTATTGGTTATACCCTCGCCAGGACTAACATTAACAGTTGCGATTTCTCAAGCGATATTTATACATATGTAAATGACGGTGATAAGGAACTCAGTTCATTCAATATAAACCATGACCTCCGTTTCCGTGTTCCATTTATTAAAAAGGCAATTGCTGCTGCCGGCGGAAAACTGATATTATTTGCCAGTCCCTGGAGCCCTCCGGCATTTATGAAAAGCAATAAAGACATGCTTCATGGAGGGAAACTCGATTCTGCATATTTCAAACCGTGGGCTGAATATTATACAAAGTTTATAAAGTCATACGAAAAGGAAGGCATCCCGATTTGGGGAATAACAATTCAGAATGAACCAATGGCAACCCAGATATGGGAATCATGCATATACACTGCTGATGATGAACGCGATTTCCTTAAAAACTGGCTTGGTCCTGCAATGGAGAAAGCCGGGTTGAGCGATAAGAAGATAATTGTTTGGGATCATAACCGCGATCTTATATACCAGAGGGCCTTAGTGATTTTTGGTGACCCCGAAGCTTCGAGATACGCATGGGGAATGGGTTTCCACTGGTATGAGGATTGGAGTGGTGGTGATCAGATGTTTGATAATGTAGGGCTTGTACATTCGACATATCCCGACAAAAACCTCCTCTTCACTGAAGGCTGTGCCGATAGCTTTAATCCCGCCAATTACAACTACTGGGGCCATGGAGAGAGGTATGGGAGATCGATGATACATGACTTTAACAATGGAACAGTGGGGTGGACCGACTGGAATATTTTACTTGACGAGAAGGGAGGCCCCAATCATGTCGGAAATTTCTGCTTTGCTCCGGTGCATTTCAATACACAAACAGGAGAGCTGATATTTACCAACTCCTATTACTATATCGGACATTTCTCAAAATTTGTTCGTCCGGGCGCTAAACGTATAATAAGTTCAGCAAGCCGGAGCCAGTTGCTTACAACAGCATTCTTAAATGAAGACGGTACGGTCGCAGTGATTGTAATGAATCAAAGTAACAGGAAAATAACATACAACCTGTGTATTGGTCATAATGCTGCTGAAATCCAAAGTCTTCCGCATTCAATCCAGACCCTGGTTCTTTAATTGCTTTATTCCCATATTGTAAAGCGTAAAACTGAAGATATCTGCATATTGTTCGATAGACTTGCTTACCGGAGTACCTGCTCCGTGTCCGGCCTTCGTTTCTATCCTGATCAGAACAGGATTGTCACCTGCCTGTTTAGCCTGAAGCAGAGCAGCAAATTTGAATGAATGGGCAGGTACAACCCTGTCATCATGGTCTGCTGTGGTAATAAGCGTAGAAGGATATTTAACCCCTTCTCTGACATTCTGGTCGGGAGAGTATTTATAAATATATTCGAACATTTCCTTGCTGTCATCAGATGTCCCGTAATCGGAAGCCCATCCGGCGCCTGCAGTGAACTTATGATATCGGAGCATATCCATTACCCCAACAGCCGGGAGAGCAACCTTCATCAGGTCAGGTCGCTGGGTCATTACGGCTCCGATGAGAAGGCCCCCGTTTGATGCGCCTCTGACAGCCAGGAAATCAGATGATGTATATTTATTCTGAATGAGATATTCCCCTGCAGCTATGAAATCGTCGAATACGTTTTGTTTGTTCATTTTAGTACCTGCAAGATGCCATTTTTCACCATATTCACCTCCTCCTCTAATATTAGGAACTGCATAAATGCCTCCCATTTGCAGCCATAGGGCAGTGGGTATACTGAATGAGGGAGTTATACTTATATCAAAGCCTCCGTAGCCATAAAGAATCGTTGGATTTTTCCCGTTCATCTGAGTGCCTTTATGATAAGTTATTATCATGGGAATACGGGTGCCATCCTTGGAGTTATAAAATACCTGTTCCGACTCATAATCTTCGCTGTTGAATGCAACTGCAGGTTTCTTATATACTTCTGAAGCACCGGTAAGCGGATCAAGCTTGTATATTGTACCGGGAGTAATATAATTTGTAAAAGTAAAATATACTTCCTTATCCTCTTTTTTTGCCCCAAATCCGGAAGCTGTTCCTATACCTGGAAGGGTGATATCCCTGACAAGAATTCCTTTTTTATCATATTGCTTAACTTTTGAGATAGCATCGACCATATAATGTGCAAAGAAATACCCTGCCCCCACATTCGGATCAAGAACATTTTCCGTCTCCGGAATAAAATCAACCCAGTTCTCAACTCCCGGCTTTTCTGCATCCACTGTAATTATTCTTTTGTTTGGTGCTTTAAGGTTTGTTACTATGAAAAGTTTTGACCCTTCATTATCAATAACATAATTATCACTATCAAAATTACCAACAATAACCAAAAATTTACTTCCGGGTTTTTTAAGGTCTTTAATATATAGTTCGTTTCCTGTTGTTGAAACAGCAGCAGTTACAACAAGATACCTGCTGTCTTCTGTAACATTTCCTCCAACATATCTTCTGATAATATCGGCCCCAAAAACCACTTTGTCGTCTGCCTGGCTTGTGCCAAGTTTATGAAAATAAAGTTTGTGATGATCAGTTTTGGCTGAAAGCTCGCTCCCTTTGGGTTTGTCATAACTTGAATAATAGAAACCTTCATTGTCCTGCCATGAAAGGCCACTGAATTTAATGTCTTTAAGTGTGTCACCTAAAATCTGTTTTGATAAGGCATCCATTACAATAACTTTCCGCCAGTCTGATCCTCCTTCTGAGATGGAATATGCAACTTTACTGCCGTCATGCGAAAATTCCATTTCGCCAAGGGATGTAGTCCCGTCAGCCGAAAAGGTGTTTGGATCGAGGAATACTTCAGGTTCCTCATTATCCTTCTGCCTGTAGATGACAAACTGATTCTGCAGCCCGTCATTTTTTGAGAAATAGGTATAATTGCCTTCTCTGACAGGTGCTGTGTATTTCTCATAGTTCCACATCTTCTGAAGCCTTTCCTTTATCTCTTCCCTGTAGGGAATGGCTTCAAGATATTCAAAGGTTACAATGTTCTCTGCCTTTACCCAGGCTGCAGTTTCTTTCGATGTGTCATTTTCAAGCCAGCGGTATGGATCCGGGACTTTTGTTCCGAAATAATCGTCAACAACATCACCCTTTTTTGTCACAGGGTATTCAATTTTCTTTTTCACCGGCCCGTTACATGATACAAGAATTGCCATAACAATAGTTGTCAGGATAAGATTTTTCATAATAATTAAAGTAAATTCATTAACTCAGACATTTTTCCAAAAGGGAATTTCAATTCAAAAGTAAATAATTGCCCGCTTTTTACAAAACGAAAAGACTGAATCATTTTCAACTCCTTTTGTAATGGATATGAACCAATCCAAATATTGTTAATGTCTGAATAATAATTGATCCTTTTTTGTAGTTTATTAACTAAATTAACAGACTGGAAATAAAAAACTGTTTAAATGAGAAAATTATTTATAACACTCGTACTGGCACTCTGTTTTGTCTCATTTGTGAGTGCACAGGATTATAACACAGGTGTTGGGTTAAGGGGAGGTTTTGAAAGTGGTTTAACGATAAAACATTTTGTAAACAGAAATTCTGCTCTTGAAGGTCTCCTCACAATAAGGTGGCAGGGTTTTGATATTACCGGATTATATGAAATACATAACCAGGCTTTTGAGGTAGACCATCTGAACTGGTATTTTGGAGGAGGCGCACATCTTGGTGGTTATAATGGTAATGATCTGGCAACCTGGGGAACTTACAGTGCTCTGATTGGAATTGACGGGATACTGGGAATTGAATACAATTTCAGAGAAGCTCCGATAAACATTGGCATCGACTGGAACCCCAGGATTGACATTTATGGAATGACAAGATTCAGAGCAGAAGGATTTGCTCTTGTGATAAGATATATCTTTTAATAACTATTATTGACATTATGACCATCTAATTCAGCATGTTTTTTTAATTTTAGATTGTATTTCCGTCTAACTTTAAAATAGATGTTATGAAAAAAAATTTGGTTCTGGCTATTATTGTTTTTGGCCTTCCTTTTCTTTCTTCTGCACAAACAAAATTTAACGGTCTTGATATGAACATGGGCAATCTGTACAGGTTGTCCAATGCTAAAACGCGTTCCATCAGTCCCGAAAATTTCTCTGGTGAAAAAGGGAAAGCAGGTATGGCAGATCCTGCTGATAAAGATAAACCCAATACTGCAAATGCTTCCGGCGCTGCACGCGATCTGGGACAAGGGTGGAAAATAAACCCATTTGTCAGGATTAAGCCCGGTGAAACTTTCACGATGGCTGAAATTGAAGGTCCAGGCGCTATTCAGCATATCTGGATGACACCAACCGGGAACTGGCGTTTTTCTATTCTTCGCATCTATTGGGATGATGAAACAGACCCGTCGGTGGAATGCCCAGTAGGTGATTTTTTCGGAATGGGGTGGAATGAATATTCGCCATTGTCCTCATTGGCAATTTGCGTTAATCCGGGAAGCGCCTTTAACTCTTACTGGGTTATGCCTTTCAGGAAAAAATGCAGGATAACGATGACAAATATTAACGATGCTGATGTTATGACACTGTATTACCAGGTGGATTATACCCTGACAGATGTTCCGGCCGATGCCGGTTATTTTCATGCACAGTTTCGTCGTTCCAATCCTGATGAGTCTTCAGTTTATACAATTGTCGACGGAATAAAAGGCAAGGGACAATATGTTGGTGTTTACCTGGCCTGGGGAGTTCATAATAATGGCTGGTGGGGGGAAGGTGAAATTAAATTCTTTATCGACGGCGATTCAAAATTTCCTACAATATGTGGTACAGGAACTGAAGATTATTTCTGCGGTTCTTACGATTTTGATTCACATAAGAAAAATGCTGCAGGAGTTGACGAAGTTAATTATACTGAATTCTGTACTCCATATTCAGGATTACCCCAGGTTATAAGGGGCGATGGACACTACAATGTTATGCAGCGTTTTGGCTTATACCGCTGGCACATCATGGATCCAATCAGGTTCGAAAAAGATTTAAAAATTACAATCCAGGATCTGGGCTGGCACAAGGGAGGAAGGTATCTGAAACAGCAATCAGATATTGCTTCGACCTGCTTCTGGTACCAGACTGAACCACATGCTAAATTCCCGCAGCTTCCGGAATGGCAGAAACTCGAGGTTAATTGATTGTGGTACAGGGAAGCATAAATAGTTAAGAGGTTCCTTTTATTCTGCATCAGGGATAAGGGCTATTCAGTGCCAATATATTACCGGCCATCCTGCTGATTCAGCTGCTTTTTTAAGTTTTCTGTCAGGATTGATGCATACCGGGTGACCTACAACTGAGAGTGCCGGGAGATCTGAAATGGAGTCGGCATAATACCAGGTGTCTTCAACAGGAATTCCATTCTTTTCGCAATACTTTGTAAGCCTGACCAGTTTTTCTTCACCAAAACAGAGAGCCCCAAGAGGGCGTCCCGTTAATACTCCGTCCCTGACTTCAAGCTCAGAACAGATGATATCATCAATATTGAGGTTCTTAGCCATTTGAACGCATATACATGTAAGAGCGGAAGAGAGCATAACCGTTTTCCCTGTTCTCTTCTTGTGCATTCTGATTTCTTCCCTTGCTTCATTATAAACTGATGGAATAAGAACATTCACAGATATTTCGTGACATAAGTCTATCAATGTTTGTTCCGGCATACCTCTGACCCATTTTACCAGATCATTTATTATTTCGGTCTGACTTTTTAATCCTGACTTAAATGCCATTGACAGAAATATGCCCTGAATCATATGAGGAAGTTTCATGATCCCCTTGCGGAAAGCTCCTCTTGCAAGCTCTCTTCCACTTATAGCCTTTGTTATTGTCCGGTCGAGGTCAAAAAATGCTATATAGTTACCGGTACCGGCATTATTTTTTGAAGAAATGATTGCCATCAGGGTTATATATTGTATTTAATGCACCCGGAAGAAGTTTGACATCAAACTTGTCGGAAAAGTATAATTCTCCATCAACGTGAAAAGGAACTGCTTCGGGAAATTCAATACTTATGCCCGGAGTCTGATAGTAATTGACTTTTTTGTCAGTAATGTGTGTTCCTCCCGGAACTTTAAGCAACAGGTCAAACCGTTGAATTAGGTTAAGTTTTTTTATCATGCAGACGTCTAGCAACCCGTCATCTGCTATTGCTTCAGGAGTAAGTAAAAATGCTCCCGCAAACCTCCGGCCAATAGCAATGGTATTAATAAAACAGTCAGTTTCCTTCCTGCCGTTTTCAGTTATTACTGTCATTCTCTTTTCTCTGAAAAAAAGGAGTGTCTTGATAATATGCCAGATATACTTATGTTTACCACCTTTTTTAACTTTCCCTGGTTCAATATAATTTTCTGCAGCAACTTCAGCATCAAAACCCAGTCCCATTCCGTTAAGGAATATCATCCCATTACAGGAACCAGAATCCATTGCAGTGGTATTCGTCTTGAAAAATATATCCCACTCTTTTTCTCCGAACCTGTTTGGGAAGCCCAGTATCTGAATAAAATCATTTCCTGTACCTGCTGGAATGATTCCGATTGTTACATTCTTTTCATAAATCAGAGGCCTTGAAATTTCGTTTATAGTTCCATCGCCACCAACTCCAATAAAATAGTCAAACCCTTGTTTAAGATATTTTGCCGACAATTCTGTGGCATGTCCGCTTCTCTCCGTGAATACTATTTCAGCATTTATGCCATGTTTTTCAATCATCTCCTTAAGTTTTGGAACAACAGTTTTTGCAAAACCATTTCCAGCAACCGGGTTTATTATGAATATCCACTTTCTTAAAGTGTCCGCCATTAGCTTTGTTTTTAAATTACTAAGATATGATAGAAGTTTAGAGTGCCTGAAGTGCCTAAAGTACTTAAAGTTATTTATTATATATTATCCCTTTTTGAGAACTCTGCACTCCTAACTCTAGTGCACACCAAACTTTATTTCATTTAGTTACTGTTTCATCAATTATCTGATAATAGGCCGATTCAATTATTGACTTAACCGTTTCTACTATTTCAATGTCACTTTTTTCAATAAGTTCTTCTTTTTTGATTGGTTTATGAATGACAATATCAAGCTTTGACCCAAAATTTATATAAAACCTGTTCTTTGGTTTCAAATTATAGAATCCATTAAGTGTAACAGGTAATATCTCTAGTTCCCTGGTTCTGAACAGGTATATGAATCCCCTGTAAAATTCATTGATTTTTCCGTTAAGTGTCCTTGTACCCTCAGGAAAAATTGCTATTGTCTGATGTTGGGACCTGTCAATAAGTTGTTCAATCATCTGTTTTGTGTTCCTGTAGTTAGGTTCTTTAAAAGGAACATAATCTGTAATCTTTAATATCTTATTGAATAATGGCACTTTAAGAAGTCGTTCATGTCCGAACCATGAAATGCCAGGGTAAAAAGAAACAATCGCAACTATATCAAAAAGACTCGCATGATTTGCTACAAGAATATACCTGTTCTCTTTATTGAAATTCTCTTTACCATGTATCCTGAACCTCTTACCCATGATAAGGAATACCGATTTTGCCCATAGCTGGATAAGTTTCTTTACCGCATCTTTCATATTCAGCCACGACAGAAGCAAAACAATCATTACACCTATAGATGTATAGCAATAAAGTATTGCAAATATGGGTATGGAAATTATCGCGTAAAATTTAGAACGCATTATAGATTGCAAATATATTTTCCGGCAGAAAAGTAGTTATTTTTTCAATTCAAAAAATATGTAAATGATTTTGGTGGTTATAAAGTCAATCATTCAAAGTCTTTTTCATAATTTTATGATCGGCCAGATCATTGCTTACGTAAATCTGATTCACAATTTAGAATACAGGGAAACCTGGTTTATTTCGATCACTGAAAAAAAGATACATGATGATTATTCAAATTAGATTAAAATTAGCTTTAGCAGCCTGTTTAGGTTTATTTATTCTTTCGTGTGCCAGAGTGGCAGAATCCGACAAGTCAGCGGGTCATAAGTATAATGGTTCTTATACCGGAAAATATCTCGATCGCATAGCATTCCCGATTGGGGGAATAGGAGCGGGCATGTTTTGTATTGAAGGTACCGGAGCTATTTCACATATGTCAGTCAGGAACAGACCGGATGTTTTTAATGAACCATGTATGTTCGCTGCAATTTCTGTCAAGGGTTTAAAAAATGGCACAAAAGTAATTGAAGGCCTGGTGCCTGACTGGAAAAAATTCGGGCAGCCTAATTCGGCTAACGGATCAGCAGGCTCAAGCTATGGGTTACCAAGATTTCGAAACGCATCATTTATTGCTAGATTCCCGTTTGCCATTATTGATCTTCATGATGATGATATCCCGTTACAGGTCAGCCTTACTGGCTGGAGCCCCTTTATACCTGTTGATGCTGATAATTCAAGTATGCCGGTCGGAGCAATTGAATATACATTCAGAAATACGGGTTCATCAAAGGTCGAGGCAGTCTTTTCCTATAATTCTGTAAATTTCATGAGTAAACCGGGTGGTAATAACCGCATAAGATCTGTATCAAATGGATTTCTGCTTACTGAAGATGGAGTAAAAGGAAGGCCTGAAACAAAAGGGGATTTTGCAATTTTCACAAATGAGCCCGGTACTGTAGTTGATAACTGCTGGTTCAGGGGAGGATGGTGGGATCCGCTTACAATAACATGGGAGACTGTCATGAAGGGAGAAACAAGGAAAACCGATGCAGTTGATAAGGATGCCCCGGGTGCTTCATTATTTGTACCCTTTACCCTGGCACCGGGCGAAACAAGGGTAATACGGCTGATGATGGCCTGGTATATTCCTGATACGAATCTTAAGTATGGTAAGGATCCGGATGTTAAAGAAAGTGAAGTTTGCTCAGACCAGAGCTGTTCGTGTAATGAGCCTTTTTATAAACCATGGTATTCAGGAAAATTTAAAGGGATTGATGATGTTATTAATTATTGGAAAACAAACTATAATGACCTCAGAGCCAAGTCGGAGCTTTTTAAGAACTCTTTTTATAAATCCTCGCTTCCCCCGGAAGTCATTGAAGCAATAGCTGCAAACCTGACAATACTTAAATCGCCTACAGTGTTGAGGCAGTCAGACGGGAGACTGTGGAGCTATGAAGGATGCAGCGATAATTCGGGATGTTGCACAGGCTCCTGTACTCATGTCTGGAATTATGCCCAGGCAATTCCACATCTGTTTCCATCGCTGGAAAGAACCTTGCGCGAGACAGAATTTTTCCCGAGCCAGGATAAGGATGGCCACCAGACTTTCCGGTCGGCTCTGCCGATACGTCCTGTTGCAACTACTTTCTATGCCGCGTCCGACGGACAGCTGGGAGGAATCATGAAAGTCTACAGGGACTGGAGAATAAGTGGTAATGATGACTGGCTGAAAAAGATATATCCTAAAGTTGTTGAAAGTATGGATTATTGCATTAAGACATGGGACCCAAGGTCAACAGGAACTCTCGAGGAACCTCATCATAATACTTATGATATTGAATTCTGGGGGCCCGATGGTATGTGCACAAGCTTTTACCTGGGAGCTTTAAAAGCCATTTCAGCCATGGGTGATTATCTGGGTGAGAATAATCAAAAATACAAAGCCCTTTATGAAAAAGGAAGAAAAGTAATAGAAACCGAACTGTACGACGGAGAATATTTCTTTCAGAAAATCAAATGGGAAGGGCTGAATGCTCCTGATCCTGTAAAGGCCTCATCGACTGCATTTAATACAACCTATTCTGATGAGGCTCTTCATCTGCTGCAGAAAGAGGGTCCAAAATATCAGTATGGAAAAGGATGCCTTTCTGACGGAGTCCTGGGAGCATGGATGGCAGAAGTCTGTGGCTTGAATAACATTATTGATTCAGAGAAAGTGGTCAGTCATCTGAATTCTGTATTTAAATATAATTTTAAAAAAGACCTGTCCGATCATTCAAATCCACAACGTCCTTCGTATGCTCTTGGAGAAGAGGGGGGACTCCTCCTTTGCACCTGGCCCAAAGGTGAAATGCTTTCATTGCCATTCGTCTACAGCAATGAGGTATGGACAGGCATAGAGTACCAGGTTGCATCACACCTTATGTTCATGGGAGAGGCAGATAAAGGGCTCGAGATCGTCCGGACCTGTCGCGACAGATATGACGGCAGAATAAGAAATCCGTTCGATGAATATGAATGTGGCCACTGGTATGCAAGAGCAATGTCGAGTTATGGGATGTTGCAGGGGTTAACCGGTGTCGGGTACGATGCTGTAACACAGGAATTATCCGTTAGTTCCAGAGCTGGTGACTTTACAGGTTTTATCTCAACTGATACCGGATTTGGAAACGTTGGAATGAAGAATGGGAAACCATTCATGGATGTTGTTTATGGCATTATACCTGTAAAGAAATATGTAATACAATAGGTAATTGATCTGGGGAAAAGATTTAGTTTATTATTTCTTCGAGTTACTCACGAATGCTATCTGTTTACTGTCGGGCGACCATGAAGGAACGTTAATGGTTCCCTGTCCTCCATACAGGTATGCCAGAACCCTGGGCTCCCCTCCTGAAATCGGCATTATTCTAAGCATTACCCGTTTATATGTTGGGTGACTGTTCGGGTCTATCGTTGGAGGGAAAGAAATTATGACGATCCATTTTCCATCGGGGGAGATATGTGGGAACCAGTTATTATAATTATCGAAAGTGATTTGTTCCTTTCCTGACCCATCAGGTTTCATACGCCATATCTGCATCATGCCGGTAAGATTGCCATTAAAATAAATATATTTTCCGTCAGGAGTATATTCACATCCATCAACATGCTGACCTGGTTTAATGTTTGTAAGTGCAACCTCTTTTCCTCCTTCGATAGAATTTCGGTAAATATTATATTCTTGCTTACCATTACGCCGTGCTACATATACCACCTCTTCATTATTAGGTGCCCATCCATGCCAGTATGAAGGGGTATCTTCGGTTATAAGTTTTGGTACACCACCTGTAAGAGGTAAAACATATACCGCCGAACCTTTTCCCTCAGGTGAACTGCTTATAGCCAGCAACTTTCCGTTAAATGAAATCCCATGATCATTATTGCAACGGGTAGCAAAATCAGTATTTAGTTTTTCGATATCCCCTCCTTCAACTGGTATTTTATATAACAAGCCATTCATGTTGAAAAGGAGTTTTTTCCCATCAGGCATCCAGTTCGGGGCTTCGAAACTGCCCTGTTTTTCATAGATAACCATTCTCTTTCCGTCTGAAACGGTCATCGTCTCCAGCCTGCATCCAAGGTAGCCCGAACTGTAAGGATTATAATCTTCAGCAACTGGTCCGTCGATCCTTACATTCCATATCTTAACCTCTTCACTTACATCAGGGTTATGGGAACAAATGAAAGGCCCAACAAGTACTTCACCAGATAAATTATCCATTTCGTGCGAACCGACCGTTTCGAGAGGTTTCCCTGTATGAGCGGCTCTCATTGTTATCAGGTTACCGGCACGCTCAACCTGTATTACACTGTAAGCTGAATCTTTAGCAAATATCTCATCCTGGGGATCTCTCATTGCTGCTCCGGCAGAAACCCTCCATTGCAGAACAGTCAGACCATCACCGTGCAGAGTGGCGGAAATATGAGGTGCCTTTTCATCCGTCGACTCCCTGACCATCCATCCTGTTTTTCTGTGCGCTTCAGTTCCCTTGCCTACAAACTCAAAATTTGCTGTCAGGATGAAATCACCTTTTATCTTATTAAACAGGTAGTGAAACTCATCCCTTTCAAACCAGATATTATAGCCTGCTCCTTTTAGGTCATAGCTTTGGTCCATTTTATTGTAAGTGGCTGAACCAGATAATTTTGGATTTCCTATATCAGAATTATTCTGAAAGATACCAACAGGATTGTCCTGAGCACCAGCGACATTTAGCAAAAGACTGAACATAAGAATAAAGGTGAATTTCATAATAGATGATTGTTTGAGATTATATTAGGTTTACCTACTCATCTGGCTTTTCGATACCGCCCCGTTTTTTGAATGGTTACTGGTCTCCACCTTATAAATTATAGAATTAAAGATACTATATTTTGAATTACATGGATATATAGAAATTAAAGAAATCAAAATATAGCCGGATTAAACGAGGCATGCAAATAATTAAAAGAATATAACTGAAAATAAAAAAAATGAATTATTTTGGTGATGCAGATGGAATAAAACATCATTTTTGTTCTGCCGATATTATTATCTGATTTTAACTTTAGAAATATGAATGAGATTCTTGAAAATATTGCAAAATGTGTGGAGTTCGGGAAAATAAATAAGACCTCAACTTATCCCCCGGCGATGAAAGACCTGGAAGGAGCTGATGAGCTGACTAAAAAAGCCCTGGATGCGGGAATCAAAGCAGATGAGATACTTGAAAATGCCCTTATCCCTGCCATGGCTGCTGTTGGCAATAAGTTTAGCAGAAAAGAGATCTATGTGCCCCAGATGCTTATGTCGGCAAAAGCAATGAACAGCGCTATGGTTCATCTTAAACCATTTTTTATATCAGGTGAAACAAAACGAAAAGGTAAATTTATTATTGGTACTGTTTCAGGTGATCTCCATGATATTGGTAAAAACCTGGTTGCTATGATGATAGAGGGAGGTGGATGGGAGGTTATCGACCTTGGAGTTGATGCAGGATCAGAAAAGTTTCTTAAAGCCCTGGATGAAAACCCTGATGCTATAGTTGGTCTCTCAGCATTGCTGACAACAACCATGGAAAACATGAAAAAGATTGTGGCAGCAATAAAAGAGAAATATGCAGATTCAAAAATAATGGTTGGCGGTGCACCTGTCACTCATGAATATTGTAAAAAGATTGGCGCTGACTTTTATTCTCCCGACCCTCAGGGAGCAGTTAATTATCTGAAAGAGCTGGTATCATAAAAAGACTATGCAGACAATTCTCAAAGGAAAAACAAAGGAAGTGGTTATTGATACCAACGGTCCTGTAGTTGTTATTGGTGAATGCATAAACCCCACAAGAAAGAAAAAACTGGTATCAACGCTCGAAGTTGGGAATTTTGAATATATGCTCGACCTGGCTGACAAACAGATCAGGGCAATGGCTGATGTACTCGATATAAATGTGGGGTTTCCTGGAGTTGATGACGTGAAGTTGCTCCCTGCGGCTGTTCTGGCTGTAAAAGAAAAATTTGATATTCCGCTTTGCCTCGATTCCCCGAATCCTGATGCTATAGAAGCTGCACTTAAGGTAGCGGGAGGGAAATGTCTTATTAATTCCGTAAACGGAGAAGAGGCGTCTTTAAATACTCTGTTGCCAATGGCCAGAGAGTATGGAGCTGCTATTATAGGACTGACCATGGATGATGAAGGAATTACAAATGATCCTGAAAAAAGACTCATCATTGCAGAAAAGATATTGGAAAGGGCAGTCAAGCTCGGGATCAATGAAAATGATGTGATTATCGATCCTTTGGTAATGGCAGTTAGTGCTGATCCCCGGGCATGTATCGTTACACTGGATACTATCAGACTTGTCCATCAGAAACTCGGACTGAACATTACTCAGGGTGCCAGTAATATTTCATTCGGTTTGCCAAACAGGGAGGTTTTAAACTCAGCATTTATGGTGTTATCTATTCTTAACGGATTAACATGCCCTATTGCAAACCCGGAGAAGATTGTCCCTATCGTCAGAGCAACTGATCTGATCCTTTGCAGGGACGATTATGCAGTACGATTTTTGGAAAATTTTCAATCAGGAGTTAACTAATTGATTTTCTTTTTTATTCTTGAATCTGACCTATTATGTCTGGCATCAAACCTGCACGCAGATGGCAACCGGCCTTTTATCCTTTCAAACGCGAAAAATTTGTAAGCCGTATACTGGCTAAAGCAGAACTCAGCATTAAAGGCCCATTATTTGGATGCCGCATGTGTGGGAATTGTCTCCTTCAGGAGACAGCTTTCATATGTCCGATGGAATGCCCGAAAGGATTAAGAAACGGCCCTTGCGGCAATATAACCCCGGAGAAAAATTGCTATATCGACGAAACTCGTAAATGCGTCTGGTACAATATTTATAGAAGGGCATTAAAAACTGGCAGGCAGGAAACTCTTCTTGAAGTCTTACCTCCACTCGATTGGAATAAAACCGGAACAGGAACATGGAGTGATGTTGCCCGGCAGATAATTAAAACAGGTACCTGGAAGTTCATAAGTGGACTCATATTTAAAGGTAAAGTCAGAAAAGAAATATTATGGGACAACGTTTTCAGGAAGATCCGACAGCCAGATTGGTGGCAGGGTGACTCAGAATATCATCAGGCAAAAAACATAAAATCAGTTTCTGGTCTTCAGAAGGCACTTGTGGATGGTGAATTTGTTGTGACTACCGAGGTAACATCCCCACATGACACGATGACTGTAAAGTTAATAAAGGATATTAAGTCAGTAAGCCCTTTTGTAAATGCGGTTAATTTTATGAACTCATCTGCAGGCAAGCCAAATATGTCGAGTCTGATATGCAGTAAAGTAGCAGATGATAACAATACTGAACCAGTATATCAAATAGTCGCCCGTGATATAACAAGAAACAGTCTGCAATCTATAGCTGTTGGACTGAAATACCTTGGAATAAGGAATATTCTTTGCCTGACAGGCGACAGTCCGGTTATTGGCCTTCCTCCAACCGGGAATATGAATTTTTTTGATATTGACTCTGTGCAGATGCTCTGGATCCTTAGAAGAATGAGAGACGATAGCCTTTATCTTGATGGAAGTAGTATTAAAGAACCTCCTGAATTTTTTCTCGGAGCCGCAACGACTCCTTTTGCCTCAGACCCTGAACTTCAGGCTATAAAGGACCATAAAAAAGTGAACGCAGGAGCTCAGTTTTTTCAGACAAATATTATATTTGATCCCGACCGCCTCGACTTATGGCTTGAACAGCTTGATAAAAGAAATATCCTTGGTAAGGTATCTATTCTGATTGGAATTGCACCTTTGAAGAATTATAAAACAGCTAAATATCTCAACGAAAGAGTTCCCGGGGTCAGGGTTCCGGAAAAGATTATGTCACGCATGGTTAAGGCCGGGGAATCGGGAGCAGAGGAAGGTGTTCAGGTTGCTCTTGAGATGATTGACAGGATAAAAGATAAAAAAGGAGTGAATGGAATTCATATCATGACTATGGGATGGGAATCCATAGTTCAGAGAATTGTGACTGAATCAGGCCTTGATAATAACAAAGTATTAAAAGCTACTACAAAGAATGGTAAACAGGACATTTGAGTTTGACTTGAAGGATCTGAAGCTGAGCGTCCCCGCTATTGAGAAAGTTATAGGATACAAAGAAGGGGAGGACCGTGGACTGGTTACCGGTCTCATTAATGAATTATTAATGGAAGCACACGATATCTGCAATATAAAAGCTCAGTATAACATTTTTAATGATATCAGGTTCCATAAGGAAACACAATCTGCTGAGATCAGTAATATCAGATTCGATATTGGTAAAATTATTTTTGGGCAGTTAAAAAAGTCTGAGTCAATTGCGGTGTTCATCTGCACTGCAGGAGAAGAGATCGGACTGAACAGCAGGAAAGCAATGATTGAGAAAGATCTGCTCAGAGGTTATATCTTCGATGTTATAGGAAGTGAAATTGTTGAGGCGGCAGCCGATCTCATGCAGCTTAATCTTGAAGACCAGGCCCTGGCTTCAGGAATGAAGATTACTAACCGTTACAGTCCGGGATATTGTGGTTGGGATGTGGCAGAACAACATAAACTATTCCAGCTGGTCCCGGATAACTTTTGTGGTATCCGGTTAACTGAATCAGCCCTTATGAATCCTGTTAAATCAGTGAGCGGTATTATTGGCATCGGGAAGGAAGTTAAACGACTTGCTTATACCTGCAAAATCTGCGATATGAAAGATTGTATTTACAGGGAAAGAAGGTCTCATGAATAGATATTAAAACCCCCGACCCCCCAAAGGGGGTTAAAAATAGTACAGAATTAACCCCTCTTTAGGGGGGCAGGGGGCTGATCGAATATGAAGGCAGGAAATCTAAAAATCCACTGGCTTTTAAATGGTATAACCCCGACGAGATCGTATTGGGTAAAACGATGAAGGATCATCTCAGATTTGCCATAGCATACTGGCATTCTTTCTGTGGCGACGGTTCTGATCCATTTGGGAATGCTACAAGGTTATATCCATGGGAAAATGCAAAAAATGATGATAGGATAAAGCAGAGGCTTGATGCTCTCTCTGGCACGCGACTATGGAAGAAAAATTGGCTTTGACGGAACATTCCTTATTGAGCCAAAACCCATGGAGCCTTCGAAACATCAGTATGATTTTGATGTTGCCACAATTATAGGATTCTTGCGTCATCATGGCCTTGATAAAGATTTTAAACTGAATATTGAAGTTAATCATGCCACACTTGCCGGACATACTTTTATGCACGAGCTTCAGGTTGCGGCCGATGCAGGCCTGTTAGGCAGTATTGATGCCAATAAAGGTGATTATCAGAATGGATGGGACACCGATGAGTTCCCAACCAATATTTATGAGATAACCGAGGCTATGTTGGTAATTCTGCAGGCCGGAGGATTTACACATGGCGGAATCAATTTTGATGCCAAAGTAAGAAGAAATTCCACCGATAATGAAGACTTATTTATTGCTCATGTAAGCGGAATGGACACTTTCGCAAGATCGCTTGTAATAGCGGATACGATATTGAAAGAGAGTGAATATCTTCAGATGCGTAAGAAAAGATACGAGTCTTTTGATAAAGGATCGGGAAAAGACTTTGAAGAAGGGAAACTTACTCTTGAAAAATTAAGGGAAATAGCTTCTAAGGCAGGGGAACCTGTAACCATAAGCGGTAAACAGGAACTCTATGAACAACTGATAAATATGTATCTTGCCTGATAACTGATCAAATAGGATTATTTACTGGTCTATGAAAGAATTTTTTGTATCGATGATTTTTCCCTCTCGGTAAGTGAATCAATTTCCTGAAGCGCATTCTGAATCTTGGCCTTGAAATTCCAGCAGGTCATCTGCCTGAGCGATAACCGTCGGGCAAATTCATATGTGGAAATGTTTTCTTTCCCTTTACATACATTATATGCAATGTAAAAAGCTTTGCTTACAGGAAATTTACAATTATGAAAAATAGTACCGGAGGTAGCTGATTCTTCTGCCTTGCATTTGGTGCATCGCCTTGAATATGGTGTCTTGCCCTGACAATAATTTTTATTGCCGCATTTACGGCAAGTGAAACCCTCACTCCATTTCAGGTTGGCCAGGAATTCATAACATTTTTCATCACTCCGGAAAAGCTCTGAAAGGCGATCATCATCAAGATCATTTTTAAAAATTGAACTCATTTTCAGAAAGTTTACTTTACAAAGTTAAAAAAATAAGTGATATTAAAAAGATTTAAGTGATACTATTGCGATTCATGATATTTATCATTATCTTTGCGCCACTTTTTTAAAAGTAACATCTTTGAAGATTGAAATAAGCTCCTAAAAATTCGGAGTGGTAAAAAAAAACAGAATGGAATATACTGAAATCAATAAACGATACAGCGATCTTGCAGAATCAACATGCTGCCTTTCTTGCGGAGGAGCAATTAATTATTCCGGGGCATTGCCCGGAGAGATATGCGTTGATCTTGGCAGCGGAAGGGGGACAGATGTTTTAAGACTTTCAGAAACTGTCGGGGAAAAGGGTAAGGTTTACGGCATCGATATTTCAGGTGGTATGATCAGGAAAGCCGTAAGCACAGCAGAAAGGCTTGGAATCAATAATGTGAACTTTATTCAGAGTTCGCTTGAAAAACTTAATCTCAAAGATAATACTGCTGATCTTGTTATTTCAAATTGTACAATCAATCATGCCTCTGACAAACAGGCTGTATGGAATGAGGTCTTCAGGATACTCAAGAATGGCGGTAGATTTGTGGTAAGTGATATTTATGCTATTGAGCCCATTGCTGATGAATTCAGAAATGACCCTGTTGCAATTTCAGAATGCTGGGCAGGTTCTGTAACTCGAGACGAATACCTGGAACAACTTCATAACGCCGGGTTTGGTTCAATTAAGATCATTGAAGAATCAGAACCTTACGAAAAAGGAATGACAAGAGTCTCATCCTGGACTGTTGCCGGAGAAAAACCATCGGGTAAAGGTGGTTGTGGTTGTAAAAACTGAAAATATAAGAACATGAGAAAGAACATTGTCTTAACAGCGCTCACTTTATCTCTGCTAATATCAGGTTGTAAATCAGGGAATAAGCCTGCCGAAGGTACAAAACTGGCTTCCGGCGAAATAGTTATGCCTCTCACAAACGATACATTCAGGAAATATGTTTTTGATTATGAATCTGACAAGGTATGGAATTATAAAGGAGACAAGCCGGCCATTATTGATTTTTATGCTGACTGGTGCCCTCCGTGTCGTGTACTTTCTCCCCTGGTTGAGGAAGTTGCAAAAGAGTATGCCGGTAAAATAGTTGTTTACAAGGTCAATACTGACCAGGAAAGAGCAGTCACCCAATCACTTGGAATAAGCGGGCTGCCTACCCTGGTATTCATACCTGTGAAAGGGAAGCCACAGCTTGTTGTAGGGTTTGTGTCGAAAGAAAACCTGGAAAAAGGTGTAAATGATGTTTTATTAAAATAGATGATAAATTATGAAAAGTCTGATTAAAAAGAAAGAAAACAGGGCCGGTTCAAAAGTCGCCCAGTGTTGCGCCAAAACTTCTAAAACAGTTGTCGGCTGTCACGATTAACTATCTCTGCAAAAAAATTGGTCAATCACAAAATTCATTCATTTTAGAACGATCTCGTCTGATATTTTTATATCATTAAATGGAATATTCAAAATTCAATATTTTTTCAAGGATCAGGGATTCTGAAAACTATTTCATCATCAACCTTCTTACAGGTAATGCTGATATTCTGTCCGTTGATGATGCGAGAAAGGTTGAGATGATCAAAAGTGGGAAAAAGACTGATGATGATTTCATGAGTGAATTGATAGAAAAGGGATATTTGATTGATGAAACAGAAGAAACACGTATTTATCGTGAAAGATACCTCGATTTTATTGATTCCCGCGACAAGGATGAAATACAGATATTTTTTGTGACAAACTACAGCTGCAACTTTGCCTGTACCTATTGTTACCAGGATCAATATACAAATCCTGTTCAGGGACTGAGTACGGAAGTTATCGATACATTTTTCAGCTATGTCAGCAGGGAGTTTGCCGGGCGCAAGAAGTATATCACAATTTTCGGAGGGGAACCGCTTCTTAATAGTCCAAAACAAAAAGAACTTATATCACAAATACTTGAAAGGTCCGTCGAATCTGATCTTGAAGTAAGCTTTGTGACCAATGGGTATTTTCTGGAAGAATATTCTCAGATACTTGGAAAAGGGAAAATTCGTGAAATCCAGGTCACCCTCGATGGTACTGAAAAAGTCCATAATAGGCGCCGTTTTCTGAAAGGAGGAGAAGGTACCTTTAACAAGATTGTGAGAGGTATAGATTCCTGTCTGGAAAACAAAATTGATATAAATCTCCGGATGGTAATCGATAAAGAAAATATCAGTAACCTTCCTGAATTGGCACAGTTTGCTATTGACAAAGGCTGGACAAAAAGTGCTTTCTTCAAAAGCCAGATGGGCCGGAATTATGAGTTGCATCATTGTCAGTCTGATCCTGATAAACTGTTCGACAGAGTAGCAATCTTTGAGGCAATCTATGAACTTACTAAAGTGCATCCCCATATTCTTGAATTTTACAAACCTGCATATTCTATAGCAAAATTTATTTCAGAGAATGGAGATCTCCCTGACCCTCTTTTTGATTCTTGTCCCGCATGTAAAACTGAGTGGGCTTTTGATTATACAGGTCAGATTTACTCATGCACTGCCACAGTCGGGAAATCAGATGAATCATTGGGTACATTCTATCCTGTTGTAACACGCAGAGATTCTATAATTGAGGAGTGGGAAAGACGCGATGTAACATCTATTCCTGAATGCAAAGACTGCCCTGTCCGGCTGGCATGTGGTGGAGGATGTGGATCGGTTGCAAGGAACAGAACCGGCGAGATATGTTCTACCGACTGCAGGCCTGTGAAGGAACTACTGGAACTTGGTTTTTCGGCTTATTTTGAGAATGTCGCCATATAAATTTTAACAGGTATAATTATTTTAAAATATATGAAAGAGATAAATTCAACAGAATTTGAAAGTGAGGTATTGCAGTCAGGCAAAGTGGTCCTTGATTTTTATTCAACTGAATGTCCTCCCTGCGAGGCATTGGCATCAAAATATGAGAACTTATCATTATTATATGGAAAAGATGTAAAATTCCTTAAAATATTTCGCCAGCAAAATAGGGATTTGGCTGAAAAGCTGGGTGTTAATGGTTCTCCCACACTATTGTTTTTCAACAATGGGAAAGAGGTCGGCGAAAGACTGGTGGGCGGAATCAAGAGGATAGATATTATTCGCAACCTGAATAATATGTTGCCGGAAAAAAGAGTAAAAGAGATAAAAAACAATGTTAAACCTTCTGTTTCAGAGTTTGACGTTATAATTCTTGGCGCAGGTCCCGGAGGCCTTACAGCCGGTTTATACCTGTGTCAGTCTAAAGTCAATACTGTCCTTATCGATATTGCATTGCCGGGCGGACATGTGTCAACTACTCATGAAGTTTCAAATTATCCGGGTTTTATTGAGCCTCAGGCGGGTTATATGCTTTCACATAACATGAGTGAGCAGACTAAACTGTGCGGCACAGTATACAAAGTAGCAGTTGATATTACAAAAGTTGATCTTGATAAAAAAGAGGTTTTAATAGATGAGTATGAAACCGTAAAAGCAAAAAAGATCATTATAGCTACCGGTACAACTCCGAATCTTACAGGGGCCCCGGGTGAAAGGGAACTTAAAGGTAAGGGGATCTCTTACTGTGCTACCTGCGACGCAAAATACTTTGATGGCAAAGAGGTTATTGTTATTGGTGGTGGTAATTCAGCTGTCGAAGAATCGGAATATATTACCAGGTTTGCAAGTAAACTGACAATCGTTCACCAGTTTGATAAGCTGACAGCAAATAAGCAGGCTCAGGAGAAAGTATTCAAAAATCCGAAAATTAACATTCTGTTTGAGAATGAACCAAGATCGTTCACCAGGGAAGGAGATAAGATGATAACAGAAGTGGAAAATCTAAAAATAAAAGAGCGCCGGAAACTGTTTAGTGACGGAGTATTTATTTTTATCGGAATGAAACCCAATATTGACCTTTTTAAGGACAAACTGATTCTCGACAGGTGGGGATATATAAAGACCGATGAAGATATGAGGACAAACATACCGGGAGTCTATGCTGTGGGAGATGTGATAAGCAAAAAATATCGTCAGATAACTACTGCTGTTGCTGACGGGACAATAGCCGCAATGGCGATTTCAAAAGAGATGGATTAACTTTGGATATTAATAATTTTAAAATTATTTTATTATGAAAAAGAACATGGGAACTATTGACAAGGTGATCAGGATACTGGTTGCAATTGTCGTGCTTGTACTTTATTTTACTCATGTAATAACAGGTACATTGGCAATTATTCTTTTAATAGTGGCAGGTATATTTGTAGTAACAAGTCTTATTAGTTTCTGCCCCCTTTATTTACCATTTGGTTTAAGTACAAAGAAGAAGGAATAACAGGACAAAATTGGTTGTGAAATTTTTTAACCGCAGAGAGCATTATAAAAACAGCTCTGTGCGGTTTTTCTTTTGCATCCGGTTTAAGAAGACTCTGATCACTGGATGAGCTCAAGGATTTTATTCTCAGCATCTTCAACACTATCTTCACTGATATCGAAGATATAAACATTTCCAATATTCCATTTTTTGATAATCTTGTCTGTCAGGGATTTTCTGACGACCCACAGCTGAGGAATCTGGCTGTTCTGACAAAGATTATCTATGGATCCGCTCCAGCCGTTATCATTAATTTCCAGTGGTCCGATTTCGTCAATAACTATTAATTGTATGCCCTCCAGGTTGGCTTTGTTCAGAATTTCTTTGCCCGTTTGAATTCCAACCGGATTAAAATAATAGCTCCCATACCTCAGCCAGGTCATTTGGTGCACTTTTGTACATAATTCAACCTGCTCTTCTGTTTGTATATTATGTAGTCTGAATCCGGAACGCTCTCCATTAGCATCAATACCAATTGATAGAAATCCAGCTATTTTTTTATTATGATTTTGCAGCTTATTGACTATTTTCTTTACATAGGTTGTTTTCCCCTGTCGGATATCTCCGGTAATAATAATTACAGGGGATCTCTTCATAGTTTCACTCTCAAAGATCTCGAGAAGATTTTCAGCCTGACTGAGTATCCCCCGCATAAAGGTACGGGTTTGTCTGAGAATGCTACCTGATTCCGGCATAGATGATATGATTGAACCTAGTGCTGAGAATGAGAGATTGATAGATTGGTACAGGCTGGCAAAACCTCTGCCATACAGAACAGATTTTACCACCGGATTTTTTAACTCAATACTTATAGACGCAAATCCGATTATTACCACCACTGCTCTGCTTATCATCTTTAATCCTGCCGTAAGTCCGGTTAAAGAAAACATACTTTCCCCTGAAATGCCATTCCAGAGAAAGGCAGCTATAGCGGTAATTATAATGAATTGCAGCCAGAGGGATATCTTTTTGAATCTGTTCAGTGAAGATTTGTAATGAATCACACAATACAATATATATATCAGAGGAATAAGCCAGAGAATAACGGATTTGTCTGAATTGATTATTAAGAGGCTGATAATAACTGCAAAAGTGTTCAGAAACAGATTAAATACCGAATACCTGTGTTCTTGTGCGATAAAAGGCGTTTTTTCCTTATATTCAATTTTTATTCCATTTGTCATTGCAGATGTTCCCCTGGAAACCATGTACTTTTTGCCTGTTAGGTATCCTGCAATAGCGGCGAGTATCCCGGTCAATAAATAGATTAATACGATTAATGTTACCAGGTGTAACGGGTTTGGATCACTCAGATGAATCTGTTTTACGGCGAACTGATAAAATGCATTTAGTATTTTAACGAAATCAAAGCCATATAAGATTATCAGGCTAACCAGTTTATGGAGTAATGCACTTAAGATTGCGAATGCACCGCCTGCCATATAGCCAAACAAATTTTTACCAAGTAACCAGATGAAGAATTCCAGAAGCATTGCTTCGGTGAAAATGCCAATCATGGGCCCTATTATCAACGCACTTGGTGAGATTGACTTCATCAATGCACAAATTATACCTGCCCTCAGAACCAAGCCATTTTCTTTCCAGATCTGAAGAAATGAGATTAATAGGAAGACACTTATAAATGAAAGGATGGTACCGGAAAGCGGGACCTTTAGATTATGGAGGAAACTACCTAAAATAATCTCTATAGAAGCCCAGAAACTTCCAATCACAGAAGCTTTAAGCCAAAGGGAATTAAGAGGTTTGTGGATTATTGTATTCATAAAATGCATCAATAATCGGACCTCTTAAATTACTTATTTTTATTTTAATTTCTGAGTTGGTTAATTATCAGGATATGAGAAAGTTCTTAAAGCCAATAAATCGTATATTTTTTTATTATGCCAGGGATGTTTTAATCCGGAAAGCCGGAGGATCGAAGATGGATCTTTTTACCGCACAAAGATCAGCCGAATTCATGACAGCATCTTTATACTTTTCAGGAAAATCAGCCGGTAATTTAATATCAATTGTGACATTAGCGGGAAGATGAGTCTTGTTACTATATTCAACATCCTGAAAGATCCTTATATTATCGGTAGGTATATTACGTCTGTCGCAGAATGATTTCACATAGATTCCTGCACATGTGCCTATCGATGCCATAAAAAGATCAAATGGGGCAGGAGCGGTATTGCCTCCTCCATTGTCAAGAGGTTGATCTGTTTTGATTGTATGTCCATTATATAATGCGGTAACTATTTTGTCTCCTTCAAATATTATTTCCATAAAATATCCAGTATCCTAATTTAATTTTATTAATTCACTGTCGCCATATAAATTACAATCCTTGCATCTGAAATGATTTTCTAAGCCCTCAATAAGCTTATAGCATTTTTTGCAACGATACCAGTCCTTTTCAAGGAGGTAATTTCCTCCTTCAATTTCAAGGGCTTTACCTTCAACAAAAGATTTGGCAATTTGTTTTAAAGCTCTGTTATATATCCGTGTGAAAGTAGGACGTGAAATATTCATCTGCTCAGCCGCCTGTTCCTGGGAAAGTCTTTCGTAATTTATCAATCTGATGCTTTCAAATTCTTCAAATTTCAAAACAACTGGGTCAATTTTGCAGAAAGACATTCCATAGGGCTTAAAGCCCTTCATTTTGGGGGGGTTAGAGATTTTCCTGCTTTTATTTGGCCTCGCCATTTTTGTTTGATTTGAACAATGTCTTGATATCCGGGTAGAGAAGGTAGCCAAAGAATATCACTGACAAAGCTAAAATTATTTTTCCTGCTGCACAAAAAGGACCGCAGTAAAAATCTTCACCAAGACCAAAAAGGCATGTTGAACATCCTATTATCGCCATAAGGATATAATCAACAAAAAGTATAAGAGGCAGAATAAAAAAAATCTTAATTGCTATTGAGGCTTTCATATCTCTTGTTTTATGTAAAGATAATGAACCTACGTTCATAATGCAAATAAAATAAGAGATTATTTTTACTAAATAATCATTTTTTACGCTATATCTCTTTTTAGACTTAAGGCCGGTTAGCTGTAAGCAGGAATACCTTAAATTGTTTTTTTACAGAATCAGATATTTCCTTGTTAATGACAAAACACTGCCTGTGACTTATATTATTGAATCCAGCTTTAGAAAGTAATTCTGACAATTTTGCCGGATCGAAGCCTTTATGACCGGTAAAACCCTCCCCGTGAAAGGAGCCATTTTCAGGATACAGGTCAGCTAAAGCAAGAAATCCTCCCGGATTCAGAAGATTAAAAAATTTATTTAAGATATCACGAATGTCAGTGATGTGATGAAGAACCATCTGGTTAAAAACAAGATCGAACTTTGCAACATTATAGTTTTCATGTTCAAGATTAAAGTTCACTGTTTTAAGATTTTTAACACCTGTTTCCTTTATTTTCTCATCCATTATTTTCACCATTTCTCTTGAATTATCCATTAAAGTGATCTCTTTCAGTGAATCCTTAAGTATAAAACTGGTTACTCCCGTACCTGCGCCGAATTCCAGTGCAGTCATTCTGTTGTTTAATGGCAGCTGTCTTTTTATTTCATTGGCAATGGCATTGGCCCGATTCCAGATCATAGGGTTCTGATCCCATCCTGCTGCTTTTATGTCAAATTCGTTCATATGGTCTGTATCAAGTGAAAAAGTATTTATGGAACAAAAAAATAACCGCAAAGTTCACCAGGAATTTATTTACTTGGCAAAGAAGCAATTGATATGATAGCCCCTTTGTATTATTTATATATCTTGTGTGTACTTTGCGGTCAGGGTATGAACAATAATGAATCTTGATTATTTCTTCAGCACCGTTTTAAATAGCTTATCTTTATCAAGCTTTTTGGTACAGAAAAACCAATCGTAACAATGCATCTCCTCTTTTTTCTCCATCCTTTCTTTTGCGACTCCACAAGATCCTGCAGTAGGAACAATCACGTCATCACCCGGACGCCAGTCGGCCGGAGTGGCAATAGAAAATGCATCGGCTGTCTGCATGGCAATCAGGGATCTATATAGTTCGTCAAAATTACGTCCAAGGCTTAGCGGGTAATATATAATTGCCCTGATAATGCCTTTGGGATCAACGAAGAATACTGCTCTTACAGCTTTGGTATTGCTTTCGCCTGGTTGTATCATTCCGTATTTTTTGGCTACTTCCATTGTGATGTCTTCAATAAGAGGAAAATTAACTTCGACATCTTTCATCCCCTTATATTCAATTTTTTCTTTGATGGTCCTTAACCATGCAATGTGGCTGTAAAGTCCGTCCACCGAAAGACCCACAAGCTTGCAGTTGGCTTCTTCAAACTTATCTGCCATACTTGCAAATGTCATGAATTCAGATGTACATACCGGAGTGAAATCGGCAGGGTGACTGAAAAGGATTACCCAGCCTCCGGAATAATCGCCAGGAAAATTTATATCTCCCTGCGTTGTAACTGCTTTAAATGATGGTGCCTTATCGCCAATTCGTGGCATGGCAACTACCTGATTCTCTTCCATTATATTTGTTTTTAGTTAATAATAGTCAATTTTTTTAAAAACCAGTAATTCTTAATTACAGATTACCGATTACTGATTACTGATCACTGATTCCTGATTCCTGATCACTGATCACTGATTACTTCCCTCTTGCAAGCATTAATTCAAGGTCCTCTTTCAGTGAAGACAGGTCTTCTTCATGTTCAACCTCCTGCGACAGAATCGTAAGGATTATGTTGTATGTAACAGGATCACCCTCTCTTGTAATATCGAGCAATCCACTATAAAAGCTTATAGCGCACTGTTCCCCTTGTATGTTTTGATCAAGAATTTTCTCTACATAATGATCAAGGGGAGGGTCATACCCACAACCTGTAATCTTGAGCCACTCTTCAGGCGACAGAACTGGTGTTCCGCCCAGCTGGATGATTCTGGTTACTAAAAGTTCAGCGTGACTAAGTTCTTCAGTAGCATGAATGGTAAGCTCCGAAATGACCGCATCCTTCATCGGCCCTTTAACCACTTTAGCTCCTACCCAATACTGGTAATAAGCGAGCCACTCGTCTGCTAATGCTTTGTTCAACAGGTTGATTAACTTATCAACATCCATTTTTACAATTGATCTTCCTTTTTGTCCCATAATACTTTAAATGTTAGTTTATCTTTAAATCTTATTATCATGAACTCACCCCTGCAACAGTGGGTAGTTCTTTGCTTTTATTTTTTATCCTGAATCAATGATCAATATCCTAAATTGTAAAACTTAATATGGTTATTTATTTATTTTCCTGTCAGTGAATTTCCCCATGATCTGTATCCTGACATTATCAATAGTGAAATTGGGAATATTTTTTTTCATCAGATAATCGTCAAGTATTTTATTGAGCTCTTCATCGTAAAAATCTTCTATACGACCCGATTCAGGGCAATAAAGATGATGATGCCTTTCACTTATCGGATCATATCTTGTAGTATCGTTATCAGTGCTCACCTTGTGTACTATTCCCTTTTTTGAGAAAGTTTCAAGAGTATTGTATATGGTGGCTAGAGAGATATTGGGATGAGCAAATCTCAGAACTTCAGTGATATTATCAGCAGTAGGATGTGTTTCAAGTGCAAGAATCACTTCCAGTATGGCAACTCTTTGAGGAGTTACTTTTAAATCGTTCTGAACCAGAATTCTTATAATTGATTTATTGGCCATTTAAGAAGTAATATTAAATGATAAATATTCCTATTTAGGAATAAGTAAAGGTACTAAAAAAACTGGTTTAAGTCAAATATTTAAGAAAAGTTTAACTTTTTAGCTTAGAAAAATACATGGCAAATGACCGATACAGAAAATGAGTCCACTTCCCGAACGGGACAATTATCAATGCCCACTGAACAAGGATTATCATATGAAAGATATAGAGCCATTTGTTATTATCGAGCAATCCGCTATCGATAAACAACCTGACGAAAAATGCTGTGAGCCCCATTAAAAACAACCATCCAACGAACATCCAGTCGGAGGGTTGTGAATTCTTGCTTATCTCTTTATTCTTCTTAAGACGATCCCACATGAAATCAATAGTGACCAGAAATATTATTATACTCATCACATATCCAAGAACAATTACAAAAATATTGGTACTTGAAAACCAGTCGAGAAAGACTGTGGTAAAAAGCAACCCTAAATAGCCTATTACAAGAATAAAATGTTCAAACCATCTGAGCTTATTCTCATCGCATCCAAGGGTCCTTTTTTGTGTGAACATATGGATAATCAATTCCCCCAGACTTTTAAAATATTTTAATAAAGGAACCTTAACCTTTGGTTTTAAAATAATGAACCACCACATCCTTACAATGTTTGGTATTAGGATTATTGCGAAAACCGCTGCAATGGCAGCAACTTCAAAAGTATGCCCTGATGACATTATTTCCGGCATATTAAAATTCTTTAATATACTATATGCCAAAATCCCAATAGCTGAAACTAAAAATGCAATCAGGGTAAGAGGGAATGAACGGTATAATAAACCTGATAGTTTTGTCCAGTCATATTCTGATGTGAGCCATCTTCTGAGTGACATCATTAATTCGCCGGGATTGGCATTTTGCGGACAATGAGTTGTACACTCGCCGCAATAATAGCAAAGCCAGGGCTTAAGCGATGATTTTATGTCATCTTCCAGTCCAAGTACACTTAATCGCAGCATCTCCCTGGGAAATGAATCTTCTTCAGTTGATAAAGAACAAACAGCCGTACAATTACCACAGTTATAGCATGCGTTGAAATCAAATGCCCCATACTTAGTTAACTCTTTACCGAATTCAGGATTTATAGAGGCCATTATTGTTTAAGTTTATAAGTGAAATATTCATCCATATCATCAATCGAACCGGTCTGCACAAAACCATACTTTATCAAAGACATCAGGTAAAATAGAACTTCATCTTTTGGAAGGTTGATTTTTTGCGTAAGCTGATCAACGGTAAGCTCTCCCTCCTTAAGCGAATCCAGTATTATTTTCTTCATTTTACTGAATTGTTTCATTTTATCTTTTGCAATCTGGGATACCTCTCTTTTCTCTCTCAGGTATTTATATGTTTTCCCTTTCTCAATCTCCATGGTGAAATATTTTTGAATAAGTAAAAAGCAAATAATCAATTCTTAACATCTGCAAGTGCATCTATCATACTTTCAATTTCATTGTCAGAGTAGGCAATTAAATCTATGGCATTCACAGGGCAAACTGGCAGACACATTCCACATCCTTTGCACACGGAATTATTTATTGTTGCTGTATCTTTTTTCTCATCCTTCACCATAATGACTGCATCGAACGGACAGGCTTCAGCACAGGCTCCGCACCAGGTGCAAACATTCTTGTCAATTTTTGCTATTATTGGCTCGAGTGCAAGTTCTCCTTTACTTACATAAGAGAATGATTTGGTAGCGGCTGAAAGGGCAGAATTGACAGATTCCATAATATTTTTTGGCCCCTGGCAGGCTCCGCTTATTGTTATTCCGTCGATAACAGTTTCAACCGGACGAAGTTTCATGTGGATCTCATTGAAGAATCTGTCACGGCCTTTTGGCAGTTTAAAGATCGATGCAACCGTGTTATCTGCTCTTGGTACCATGCCCGTTACCAGCACAACAAGATCAGCTTCAACCGTTATCTCTTTCTTCCCTGTTAAAATGTCGTTAATTTTAACTATGGTCTTTTCATTCTCCATGGTAACAACAGTCGGGTCATCTTCATACGACTGCATGTAAATATCACCGGTTTTAAGAGATTCGTTATACAGAACCTCCTGTTTCCCATATGTTCTTATTCCCCTTGTAAAATGGAAATTATTGATGTTTCTAAATTTCTTCTTTGTCTGGATTGAGGCATGAATTACAGAAGTACAACAATACCTTGAGCAAAATTTATTCTCTCCCTCTATCTGACGACTCCCGACACAATATATATATGCTATATTCTTTATTTCTTTTCCTTTGAATATAAGTTTTTTATCATTGAGGTCAATCAGCCTTTTAAACTGCGGGAGTGTTATGACATTATCAAATTTTTGATATCCGAATTCTCCTTCAACAGGTGTGTAGGAATCGAACCCTGTAGCCATCAGAACGGAGCCTACATTGATCTCAATTATTCCTTCCTCCTGGGAAAAATCAACGCTATCGCAAATCTTTTCGCATTCGCCGCACCTGGTGCAGTTTTTAATATCAATAACAGGGTATTGTGGGTATTCGCTCGGGAAATTATGATATATTGCTTTCCTGTTTGTTATATTAAAATTGAATTCATCAGGTACTTCAACAGGACAGGCATCAATAGCTTTTTGCAGGTGGCCTGTATTACAATGTTCGGTAATATATCGTGGCGTTATTTTAATTTTAAGTTTGAAATCGCCAATATTCCCTTTATTCGATATTACCTCGGCACCTGTCAGTAATGTAATGTTATCGCGTTTTATAACATCATCATACAATTTGGTTACCAGTTCTTTGCCAGTCTGGTTGGTAGTAAACAGGATGTCCCACTGAGCCACCCTGCCCCCGATAAAATGTTCTCTTTCTATTACTGTTACCGGGCAGTCCATATCTGACAGTTCAATGGCTGCTCTTAATCCGGCAATACCTCCGCCAATAACTGCAACGGCTTTTTTGGAAGGGATTATAATAGGATATAGGGGTTCAGCAAGACGCACCCTGGCAATGGCCGATTTTACCAGCTGAATAGCCTTTTCCGTGGCCCCGCTTTTATTGTCGGAGTGAGCCCATGAGGCCTGTTCGCGAATATTTGCCTGAACATAGTTATATTTATTCAGACCTGCTCTTTCCACTACAGCCCTGAAGGTTATCAGATGCAGTTTCGGAGAACATGAGGCAACTACTATACCATCCAGCACATTTTTTGTGATATCATCCACAATTTCTTTCTGGCTTGAATCGCTGCAGGCAAACATTGTGGTTTTGGCAACGATAACACCCTCCTCATTTTCAATTGACTGCCTTACTTTTTCTACGTCAACATAATCGGAGATATTCCCGCCGCAATGACAAATATAAACGCCTAACTTATTGTTCATGGTTTCTGAGTTAAGTAACTGATCGCTTCAGCAGAGGCTGAACCTGCTGAAAGTATTGAGTCGGGTATATCCATAGGCCCCGAGGCTGTGCCGGCAACAAAGACGCCTTCAATACTTGTTTTGGCTGGTCTTGCAAGTGGGTCAGTCTGATTTATAAAGCTGAATGGATCAAGTTCAAGTTCTTTTTCAGGAAAAAACATTGCAGTGTCAGGATTAGGAAGAATACCAACTGAGAGCACCACAAGATCATGCTCAGCCTCTTTCACGGTACTTTCATTTATGTCTTCATACCGCAGCAGAAGGTTCCCGTTCTCTTTTTCAGCTATCTTCCCTATTTTGCCTTTAACAAAATTGACTCCCATTCCTTTGGCCTGTTCGTAAAACTCTTCAAACCCTTTGCCAAATGACCTTATGTTAATATAATATATTGTCACATCCGCCATAGGTAGTGCACCCATGAGCAGTTGTGCCTGCTTGATGGAATACATGCAGCATATCTGTGAACAGATCGGGTTTCCCACAGTAACATCGCGCGAACCTGTGCAAAGGACATAAGCGATTTTATCAGGCATCTTGCCGTCGCCCGGTCTGAGAATAGTATGAAAAGGCCGGGTAGGAGCCAGCTGTCTTTCCATTTGCATCGAGGTAATTATATTTTTATAATTTCCGAATCCATAGCGTGGTATCCTGAGAGGATCGAACAGGTTGAAGCCGGTGGCAATAACAACTGTTTTTATGTCTATATGGTATTCTATAGCCTCCTGCGTGAAGTCAATACATTTTGTCGGACATACCTTTTCGCAGGCACCACATAGAGTACAGTTTTCAATATCTATTGCAGCTATCCTGGGACTGGCAATACTAAAAGGGATATAAGCTGCTTTTCGTCCAACCATGTTGTACTGGAACTGGTCGTTAACGACTACGGGACAGGCCTGTTCGCAAAGCTGGCAGCCGGTACAGTCGTCTGCGATGATATAACGCGGATTTCTGATCACTTTCGCTTCGAAACTGCTTTCAGAGGTTTTAACAATTCTTTTTACTTCGGTTTCTGTGAATATTGTAATACCCGGGTGCCTCGATATTTCAGATACCTTTGGTGTGGTAATACAGGCAGAGCAATCTAAAGTCGGGAATACCTTGCTCAAAAGAATCATTTTCCCGCCAATGGAAAGATCTTTTTCAGCAATCAGTACCCTGAATCCATTGTTGGCCAGGTTTATAGCAGCCTCACCACCGGCAATACCACCACCAATAACTAGCGCATCATAAGAGGCATTAACTATTTCCCCGCTCATAATCAATTATTTGAATTATTTATTAAATACTCATTAAAGCTTTTCATCTGTTTTACAAAAGCTTCACTGCAAACTGAACATATAGCGGCCATTCTCAGCCGGGCCCGTTCGATGTTCTTTGCTGTCATCAATTCATGAGTTTGACCGACTATCTTACCTGTTTTTTCAGTGCATGATTCGCCATAAGGGCAATCACTGCCGTCAGCAGCAATAAATACCCCGTCAAATCCTTGTTCGAAAGCATGCATAATCCATCTTGATTTTATTCCGCTGGAACATGGAACGGATATCGTATAGACAGTAGGTGGGTAATGCAATTTTAATAATCCCGCCATATCGATGGCGGGATCAGAAATTTTTTCAGTAGAAAACACCAGGATTCTGGCACTCTTGTTATTTATACCTGCCATACTGTTTCCCTATTTCTTCTTCAGGAATACCCTGAAGTACCCGCTCTCCTCAATAGTGCCAAGGTACTCATGACCCTGTTTGGTGCACCATTTAGGAAGATCTGATTTTGTCCCTTCATCAGCAGATAAAACTTCCATTGTATCTCCAGGCTTTATCGTGCCAATAGCCTTCTTTGCTTCCAGCAGTGGTCCCGGGCATGCAGTTCCACGGGCATCAACTACCTTGTCTGCTTTAAGTTTTTTAAGTTCTTCAATTGCTATCATTTCTTTTATTTTTAAAATTATTTATGAACCTGAAGCTAAGAAGCATCAGATAAAAAGATTCAGATCAGCTTCTTCTGCTGCCTGTATATATTGAGCAATGCCACAAATGTCATCAGCCAGATCAATAAAGTCATCGAGTTTTTCACCATGCCATACTTTTCCTGCAAAACCGCAAATATGTATTTTTATGCTGGTCAGATCCTTCGCTTTTTTGAAAGCCTCAGTCCAATGAGGGGTACCAAGACGTTTCAGTGATGCAAGAAAGTCGTCTTTCTTATCAGTTATTTCTGCAACCCTGTCATTAACCATGGCATTTTCCTTTTTAAATGCAAAAGCAGCCTGTAAAAGAACAAAGATTTCAACATCCATGTCTTCAGCTGCTGCACCGCCCAGGATTACTCCTGCAGCCGTCAGTTTGTCTACGCTTCCTGTATATAGAGCCAGACATAATTTTTTCGTTTCCATAATAAATATTTTATTGTTAATTAATTCACAAAAGAACTAAATTATTAGCTTTGATGCTTAATTTTGGCTGTGAGGTTGATTATGTAAATTTGTGATCTGTATCACAAAAATTAGTATTTTTGAAAAATGAAAAGCGAATGCAAATTTTGTAGCATAAAGTCAAAAGCAGCATCTACATTGAGTGAAGAGGAGATTGAAAAACTTTCGTGCAATTGCGCGCTCGTAATCTTCCGTAAGGGTGATCCGATAATTAAACAGGGTACTTTTTCAACAAATGTTGCCTACCTGCGCAACGGCCTGGCAAAGGTTCACATAGCAGGGCCACACCATGAACAAATTATCCGTCTGATAAAAGCGCCCAGTTACCTGGGACTGCCAACCACATTCGGTGACAAGATAAACCAGTATTCGGTTACTGTTGTTGAGAAAGCAGAGGTATGTTTTATTGATATGGCTATTTTCCGTTTTTTGCTCAGCATAAACCCGGATTTCTCATATGAAATAATGATTGAATTATGCAGGAAAGAACTTGAAATCTTTTTCAGGTGTGCCAATCGTACACAGAAGCAGGTAAGAGGTAAAATTGCAGATGTATTACTGGAAATGTCGGACCAGATATATAACTCAAGCATATTTACAATGCCGGTTAACCAGGAAGAAATCGGAGGCCTTGTAGATTCCTCACGCGAAAGCGTCAGCAGGGTCATTACTGAATTTGAAAAGGACGGCTTAATAAGGATTGCGAAGAAAAAAGTTGAAATATTAAACAAAAAATCCCTGCAGCTTGTCAGTGCAAACGGTTGACTTCCGGGAAGCCGGTTGTAATCAGAATGGCTGAATTTACAAACTATGTTATAAGCTTTGTAAATTCTGCTATCTTATTTATATCTTTGTATATGAGCTTGTTTTTTATTTTTAATTTAAAAATGGAGATAGCTTATCAATTCTTCACAACAAATTTCTATAATGGACAGGTATTTGACAAAAACGAATTGCAATGATTGTTCAGAGCGATCGGAATGTTTTGTTCATCTGACAAAAAATACTGAAAAGTTTTATAATTTACAAAAGACCCAAATCAGGTATAAAAAAGGTGAAACAATAGTAAAAGAAGGAATTAAGGTAACAAATATTATCTATATTCTGGATGGTTTAGCTAAGGTCTATATTGAAAGCCCTGAAAAAAACATTATTATTAAACTGTTAAAATCTGATGATTTTATTGGCTTAACATCATTGTTTGGCGATGATACATATTATTTCTCTGCATCGGCATTAAAAGAAACGAAAATTTGTTCAATGGACCGTGAAGCTATTAAAGACCTTGTAACAAATTGTTGTGATTTTTCCCAAAAACTGTCCGACTGGTATTGTAAAAATTACAACATTATGCTTACCAAATGTTTAAATTTAGGTCTCAGACAATTAAATGGGAAGCTCGCAAATACATTGTTGTATTTAAACAGGGAAGAATTTAAATCGATTGATATTTTTTCTTATATAAGCAGGAAAGATTTGGCCGAATTATCAGGAATGTCCATGGAAAGTGTTGTAAGAATTTTATCGGAGTTTAACGACGAAAAAATAATTGAATTAAAAGGGAAAAAAATTGAGATCAGGGATATGGAACGGTTAATAATTCTTAATCAGAAGGGATAAAGCCATATTAAACAATCTAGTCCGTAATATATTTAATATCTGAGATATACAAAAAATAAAGGTCAGGCCTGAGACCCTGCTGCCATTCTTTTTCAGGGTTGTCGTAATTTCAATCAATATAAGCACTTAAATTTTCTGCTTTCTGCACAAAAAAAAACTTGATAAATCTCAAGGTTATCTTTGTTGCAACAATCATTAACGTACTTGTAATTAGCGATATAGATGCTTACCTTTGTATAAAGGCAGTTAAAGCAAATCATTGGGTCTGTTAATGCAGATCTGAATAAAGTAAAGAAAGGGCAAAGTGATGTACAGGCAAAAAAGCGATATTATCAGTCAGATTCAAAATTATCACCGGCAGGTGGCAGAATTATATCAGGAACTTTATAAAAATGCAGAAGATCGTGAAATAAAGTCATTAATATCTGATCTTTGTGAACGTGAAAGAGAACGGGAAAAATACCTGGCACACCATGAAAAAATCGCCAAGGCAATGAATTGCTGGTTGGATTTCCCGTGTGAGAAGCTATCTAACCAGATAACTGAATGTTTAAGAAACAATATTTTGCCTCGAGTCGAAGTGACTATGGGAGATTTAATTGAAATTGAACTGCATTTTGACGATTGTCTTATAAAAATCTACAACATATTGTCATCAGAAAATGAATTGACCCATACAGAAGCCAATACATTTTATTATATGCTGAAAAAAACGAAGAAAGAAAAATCTCTTTTTGCTAATATGCTTTTCAATTCAAAGATCAGCCTGCAGCACAAATCTATTGCATAAAATATGCATCATTTTAGGTATCACTATTTCTGCCTGTTGAGATATGACGCGTATTCATCTATTGATTTGGTAGAGTACTAAAGTTGAAATATCTCAACAATTCGGCTATAATCTTCAATATGTTTTTTTCCCCCTGCAACAAATGTATCAGATAGATTTGCATTTAGATTCAGTTTCTTAAATATTAGCTAAACAAATTGAAAAATGAGTATATTAGATGCATAAAGAAAGAGCGTAAGTCGCATACTGACTGAATTCGAAAAGGATAACATTATAAAGATCTCATGCAGGAAAACTGAGATTCTGAATAAGAAAACACTCATAATGATAAGTGCAAACGGGTGATGATGTAAAAATTGTCGGCCCGGAGGGAATCGAACCCTCGACCCCATGATTAAGAGTCACGTGCTCTGCCAGCTGAGCTACGGGCCGAATGTGGGTGCAAAACTAATTAAAAAGCAGATTAAATGAACATTGGTGCATTAAAACATTAAATTTGTACCTTAATTAATGATGTATTAAGAGCTATTTAATTTATATCTGAATTGCAAAATGCCCAACCGTATTCGACATAGAAGAATAACAAGACCTCCTCAGATGGAAGGGTATAAACCATTTGGCATTCCGATGCGGGAACTGGGATCTGTTGATTTAAAGTATGAAGAGTATGAGGCTTTGAGGCTTGCCGATTACGAAAATCTTACACAGGAAGAGGCTGCAAAAAAGATGAATATTTCACGTCCGACTTTTACGAGACTATACGACAAAGCCCGTAAAAATATTGCAAAGGCGTTTGTGGAAGGGAAAGCAATTATTATTCAGGGTGGGACGTATGTAACTGAGGATTATTGGTATAGGTGCGATGATTGTCACGAAACAATGGTTACCATAAAACCGGCAGACCAATGCCGGAAATGCGATTCGGATAATATTACCAGGCTAAATCCTGACTAATAACTTATTACTTTTTTTTGTAGTCAGCAACAGAATCGACCTTTCGTCTGTAGACTAAGAATTTACCGTCCTGACCCCTGGACAAACGGGCCATAATTTATCCTCTTTTAGCAATTTCTTCGAGTTTATCCTTATTAATTATTTTAAGGTCCTTCCCGTTAAGCTTCAAAATTCCATCATTCTCAAATTCTTTGATAAATTTAACAGCACTTTCAATTGTAATTGATGCAAAGTCTGCAATATCCTGCCGGGTTAAATATTGAAAAACATTTTCTTCAGGGAATTCTTCCGAAGACAAATATAATAAGGCCGAAGCCAGTTTACCCCTCATTTGCTTATAGGAAATATTTTGTATTATATCAAGATATCGTGCTTCATTCTTGTAATTCCTGGATGTGATACGCATGGCAAAATCAGCATTTTTCATTAATAATTGTTTCAATGCTGTTTTTTCAATCATGCATATTGTTGAATCCTTTAAGGCTACTGCCGAACAGTTGTAAACATTGTCCCCGAAAACAGATGAAAAAGCCATGAAATCACCCTGTTTTGTCAAACGGATATTTAATTGTTTTGTACTGCCTGTTTGCAGAAATACCCTTACAAGGCCATCAACAACATATAAAATATAAGGAGCAAAGGCGCCTTGTTTAAATATAGTCTCGCCTTTTAAATAAATTATCTGCGTTTTCCTGCTGTTTATAAATTCCAGTTCATTGGGATATAAATACTGAAAACACTTTGATATTTTTTTACATTCCTTACAATTATTGTTGCTATCGGGTTCCAAGCTTTTAGTATTAAAAATGTATGCAAAAATAAATATAATGTCGGTAAATGTTAATCTTTGCTGATAAACTTACACTATTAAAGGGATAATCTATGATATTTAAAGGAGATTCTTCGCTTCACATCGTTTCACTCAGAATCTCATACTTTTAGTCGGTCAGTAGTGAAATTTTATAAGAAAAAAGTTATAATATTTCAAACAAAACTACTGATTTTCCAAACCGGCTTTCGTCAATGCAAAAATTACTGACGGTATCTTTGCGGTCAATAATTGAAATTTAAATGAAAAGAGTAGCAATTCCTGTTGTTGGAGGTCGGCTAAGCGAATATTTCGGGCAGTGTGATCATTATGAAATATTTGAAATTAACGATGGTAATGTGATAAGCGAAGAGATAGAAATAGCTCCGAAGGAGTATATAACAAAATTGCCGGAGTGGGCATCAGTAGAAGGAATAACAGATATTATTGTTCACAGGATCGATAAACGAATTATCACTTTATTTGCTCCTTTAAGAATAAACCTTTTTGTGGGGATCCCTGTAAATACACCGCGTAACCTTATCGAGGATTATATAAATGGTAAGCTTAGATCGGATGAAGGAATTATTTCAGAAATAATGGCCTGACATGAAAAATCAAATACAAATAGCCAGTGCTGAGGCCATTTTATTTATCTTTTTAAATGGAAACAGATAAGAGAATTATCTGCCTACCTGAAAGAATTGCCCATAAACGAATATGTGAAGGAATAATTAATAATAATGTTAAATTTTAATTTATAGAGTATGAAAATGTTGGAAACAGCTGTTCATGAAATAGAAACAGCAACAGAACTTGAGAAGATAATAAATGAGAATGAAAATGTAATGGTCAGTTGTGGCCGTATGGGGCCCATGTGTATTCCTGTTTATGATGCAATGGAAGAATTGGAAGAAGAACGGCCGGATGTTAAATTTTATGTAATGGGATTTGATACTTCGGAGGCTTCTCCTATAAGGAATGCCCCATTGTGCAGGGGGTTTATGGGGCTACCTTTCAACGTGTATTATAAAAACGGGCAAATGGTAACGGCGACTACAAGTATTCAGGACAAGGAACAAATTATATCTGTTATGGATCAGTTTTTTGCATAGCATTTTATATCTATAGCCTTATAGTTGCGGATTTGCAATATAGATTCTCAGTAACATGGACGAAGTATATGATGTGATGATTTTAGGTGCCGGAGCGGCAGGTTTGGCGGCAGGCATCTATTCTTCAAGAGCTAAGCTGGACACACTCATCCTGAATGAAGGTGCTATCGGAGGACAAATGATTTTGACCGACGAGATTGCTAATTATCCGGGGGTTGAGTCAACCAAAGGTTATACATTGGCCAATATCATGAAAAAACAGGCAAAAGATTTTGGCTGTAAAATAAAGTCGAATATCAAAATAGCCGGATATAAACTGGAGGGTAATATAAAAACCATTGAACTTGAAGATGGTCGCAGCTTTCAGGCAAAATCAGTTATTCTTGCGCCTGGGGGGAAACCACGCCCGTTAAATATTCCGGATGAAGAAAAGTGTAAAGGCACCGATATTTCCTATTGTGCCACTTGCGATGGCGATTTTTTTACAGGCAAAGAAATAATTGTAGTGGGTGGAGGAAATTCAGCTCTCGAAGAAGCAGTTACACTTACAAATTTTGCATCGAAAGTTACCATTGTGCATCAATTCAATAATTTTCAGGCTTTTGAACATGCCATACAGGAAGCAAAAAAGAACCCGAAGATCAGTTTTATAATGGGATCTGAACTCAGGGAAATTAAAGGTAATGAGATACTTGAAGCCGTGATGATCGAAACCCTGACAACAGGTGAATTGTCCGAAATGAAAACTGACGGTGTCTTTATTTTCATCGGTTACCTCCCTAATACAGAGTCTTTAAAGGATGTTGTAAAGACAAATGACCGAAACGAAATTGTTGTAGATGCTGATAAAATTTAATTTAATAATTTCACTATGACTAAAGAAATTGTTTTAAATACGTTGTCGCAGGTAGATCATCCTGCTATCAGTTACTCTCTGATAAAATTAGGAATAGTTACTGATGTGGAATTAATTGATGATAAGGTAAAAGTGGTTTTTGCATTCCCCTTCCCTAATATTCCCATAGCTGAAGCGCTTATTAGTTCAGTTTCACAACCTGTTCAATCCCTGGGATTAGAATTTGAATACACCATCAGAGTAATGACTCAGGAAGAAAAAACGCGGTTTTTACAGTTAGAAAATGAAGCATGGAAAGGGTGAAAGCATAAAAAAGTAAAAAATAATGGTAAGAATACTGGTTTGGATAATATTGATAGTAGTAGGTTCTGTTCTGGGTTTTTACCTTGATACTATCTTATTTGAAAATGCCCATACCAGCATTGGCTTTCATATCATAAGTTTTTTAATTGGAGTTTTGCTTATGATATTAGTACTTAAGATAAGCAAAAATACAGGAAGAACACTGGCAAAATATGGACGCGAAGGGAATTTAAAAAGAATGGAAACTAATGTCCTTGTTAATCAGGGCGCTTATAAATATATGAGGCATCCAATGCATCTTGGCTTGCTCTTTCTCCCGTTAAGTTTTGCCTTCTTGATAGGTTCTCCTTCGTTTATTCTTTTTATTGCTTCGGGTGAAATAATTTTTATGCTGATCATGATTAAATTCATGGAAGAGCCGGAAGCCATTAAAAAATTCGGGAAAGACTATATCGAATATAAAAACCGATTGCCTTGGTTTTGTTTTAAGATACATTGCCTGAAAGAGTTATTAAAATAATTCTAAAAATGACTCTGCCACGTGAAATATCGAATCATAACTTTTATTCCTTTCTTTGGCATGCCGGATTCCTTGCCCTGGCTCAAAGTTTTATGGATGTTGACACTGTCATTCCTTCAATGCTTATCGATTCAGGCGGGAAGGCAATACATATAGGTGTTATGACGGCCATTATGATGGGAGGTTCGAGTTTTACGCAGTTGTTGTTTGCACCCTATATCAGTAATAAGACTTTTAAAAAGAAATTTCTGATATTAGGCATAAATTTAAGGACGATTTCTATTTTCGCTTTGGGTTTCATCTTATTTTATTTGCAGGGTACACAGACGAAATGGGTTATTTGGCTTATCTTTCTATTATTAACCATATTCTCGTTAAGTGGGGCATTTGCAAATATAAGTTATGCTGATATTTTAGGTAAGAGCATAAATGAAGATAAGAGAAAATTGTTCTTTTCTACAAAACAAATACTGGCTGGAATCGTAGTTTTATTATCTGCTTTCCTTGCAAAAAGAGTATTATCGTCAGCAGAATATCCAGTAAATTATGCATACATGTTTTTTGCAGGGGCATTATTACTTTTTATTGCTTCAGGAGGGTTTTGGAATATAAAAGAAAATATTCCATCAACATTAAAAATCAGTGGATTTAAAGATTTCATAAGGATACTTCGATCGGAATTAAAGGAGAATAAAAGGCTGGCCTATTTTCTCGGTTTTATAAATACACAGGGTATTATTATCTCCTTTCTGCCCTTTGTTATGCTTTATGCCAAAGAAACATTGAATACACAGAGTCAGGATACCGGGAACTTTTTACTCTATAAAGTATTCGGGATAGTTATCATAAGCCTTATGGTATTCTTCTCTTCAAAAAAAATTAAGTATAATCCTCTTCTTTATGTAAATGTGATATTGTCGGTGGTGGTTATAACTATCACATTACTCGTTGGTGATGAGCATACACTCAGATATATTTTTATCCTGGGAGGTATAATTTATTCATTATATTCAATTACCATGAACGGGTTATTACTTGAAGTTTCAGACAAAGAGAACAGGGCACTATATACAGGATTTGCCGGAGCAGGAAATATACTGCCTGCTATTTTCCCTCTTTCAGGCGGATTGATTATTAACTGGTTAGGTTTCCGTCCTTTCTTCTTACTATTTATGATTATTGTATTAATGTCAGTTTATTTTATCCGAAAAATTGACTGCAAAAAATAAAATGTGAATAAATGAATAGGAAACCTATTCGATTTGCAATGGCGGTTAACAATGCCGGTCATTTTGAGGCAAAACACTTCGGTGATGCTGATAAGTATTTAATATTTGAATGGAGTATGGATGAATTGCATTTCCTGAAAGAAGTAATCAACATTTTTAAAAACCTTGACGAGAAACAGGAACACGGCTTGCGGAAAAAAGGCAAAGCAATAATTGATTCGCTTCAGAACCTTGATGTTAAAGTGCTCGTATCAAAAAAATTCGGTAAAAACATAAAAATGGTTAACAGGTACTTCATACCGGTTATTGTTTATACGGAGACGGCGGAAGAAGTTAGTCTTATTCTGAAAAAGCACATAAAATGGATTGAGGATGAAATTGCTAACAATCCCGAAGAGCATAAGCTCTTTACTATTAAGAATGGAATATTAAAAACAACTATCCGAAAAGATGATTGAGTCATAACATTATTTTGTAATAAATCTGGCTGGTGCCGGTATCTTTCTAATGCCTCTTTAAAACTGAATATTAACAAATAATAAAATGGTATGAGTACAAAAATTTATCCTGATTCGGGTGTCGAGCTGAATCCTTTCACTGCTAAAAATTACGATAAGGTGATGAATATCGGTTCTCTTGGAATGTACAGGAGTTTTATAAAAAAGGTAATCCGTGATACGGAGATAAAACCCGATGATCAAATTCTTGATTTGGGCCGCGGAACGGGCAGAAATGCAAATCTGATGCGTAAATATTTAAACCATAACGGCCATATAACCGGATTGGATATTTCTGAACACATGGAAAAACAATTCCGTCAGAAATTTAACGACGATAAGAGAATTGAGTTTATCAACCGCAGAATCGATCAGCCGCTTAATTTACAAAAGAGATATGACAAAGCTTTTATCAGTTTTGTAATACATGGTTTTCCTCATGAAGTGAGAGATGCCGTTATAAAAAATGCATATGAGCATCTTAAGCCCGGAGGCAGTTTCTTTATACTCGACTATGGCGAATCCGACATGGATAAAATACCCGGGCTGACCAGCCTGGTTAACCTGATGCATAACAATGGGGCTAAAGTGACCGCACACCTTAATCACCCGGGGAGAATGGTAAATCCTAAAATACCGGGAAATTATTTCTGGTCGTCAACAGGCGAGGCTTGTGAAAACGGAGGGGCCGTACCTGAAATGATTACCCGCGACATGATGAATAAGGTAACAAAGCCATTCATGTTTCTGCCGGCTCTGCCTGCTCAACGCCACCATGGTTTTTTCAACACATGTTTGTCGCAAAAGGTAAAACATGGGAATTGGCAGGTAAAATAAAGTCAGAGGTAAAAATACCGGTAATATTTGTGGGACAGGTTAATGCCAGGGAAGATATTCAGTTACTGGAACAAAAATATCATGCTGAATATATCGCGTTGGGGCGGGCGCTGGTAGCTGATCCTGACTTTATCGGTAAACACTTTGGGCTTGTGAGCGGGAATATCAGGCCATGTCTTGCATGTGCAGAAGGATGTCATGGAGGAGTTAAATCAGGGCAGGGACTTCAATGTCTTGTAAATCCGGAAGTGGGCCGGGGAACTGAGGTTTATGAACTAGCCAGACAACCTAAACACTTTGCTATCATCGGAGGAGGCATAGCAGGAATGGAAGCTGCGATAATTTTGAAAAAGAGAGGACATGGCGTTGATCTTTATGAAAAAAACAGACTGGGGGGGCAATTTAATTTAGCTCCCTTAACTCCCAATAAGAAATCAATGGGACGTTTGGTTCCATATTTCGTTGAGAGATTAAAAAAGTATGGTATCAATATAATTTTTAAAGAAGTTACAAAAGCAGATATTCTGACCGGGTATGATGGTGTGATATTTGCCACAGGATCTGAGCCAAAAATTCCAGTAATTCCCGGGTTAGATAAATTTTATCGGGCTGATATTTTGCTGAGAAAAAATTTACCGGAAAATCAAAAAATACTTATTATTGGCGGAGGGCTGATTGGCGTTGATATTGCAACTGCTTTAATACCGCTAAACAATAAAGTAATTATTGTTAAAAGAACAACTGATTTTGGGGAAGATATGGAAATGATTGCTAAAAATCTTTCATTAAAAATTATGAGAGACAGCGGTACAGTCTTTAGTGATCATACTAATATTAAAAAGGTTGAAGGAAAAACCGTTTTTGCAGAGAAAAACGGAGAGGATATCCGGTTTGACGATATAGATACAATTGTGGTTTCCACTGGTATGACAAGCTATATCCCTTTTAAACCTGAATTTAAAATACCCGTCTATTACACCGGAGATGCCAGAGAAGCGGGGAATGCTCAGAGTGCCATCTATGATGCATACAAATTAGCATTTACATTATAATATTTATAAAAATGATTTCACATACAACCATCAAACAAATAATAATGCATATATTTATATATATCAGGCTATTAGTACATAAATTTAAATATATTTAATGAAAACAAGCTCTGACTATTTTTCTACTGTAAAGACATCTTGAAAAATGGACTGAAGGGCTTCTATTTCATCATCCTTTAACATTTGGAAATCAGACCTTCTCCGCTTTGGGAAAATTCCGTTATTCTGATGAGTAAATCGGATAAATAAATCAATCAGTTTATCAGGCATATCGACCCTCTGCTTCATTAACCCCTTAGCCTCATCATAGTTTTGCAAAAAAATTAATTCATTAGGGAGGTCATGAGATACAACGGTTTCGATTACTTTACAAAGATATTCAGTTTGTGCGGTTAAATCCGGAAGCCGGTAATATCCTTCAACATCAGAAGCATTTAAGACCAATAATTCCTGTTCTTCGTTTTTTGTGTATTTGATTATATGCATAAGTGGCTTTGAATAAACTTCAAGGGCGTCATCGTAATCTTTTATATTATTTACCATATGAGCAGAAACGGGAATTATCATTCCTGAAGGTAAAAAATTATCTCTCGATAAAATATCGTGAATTAAAAATCTGTGAATTCTTCCATTTCCATCTTCAAACGGGTGAATAAAAACAAATCCAAAAGCAACAGCAGCCGCTCTGACAATTGGATGAACAACTTCCATTTTAATGGCAGTATTTGAAAGCTCTTTTATTAAATCTGAAAGGAATTCCGGTGGTGGACAAATGTAATTAATGATCTCATCATAATTCAATGTTGTTTGGCCAATGTAATTTTGAAAATCACGAAAATTTGTCGCTGCAAAACGTGGATCAACAATTTGATTCTGTAACATTACCAGAGATTCCTCACTAAGCAGCTCTGCAATATCGTTCTTACCAGCATTACTTAATAAATTTACAAATCTTTCAATGCGTTCTGGTGTTGGTTCTTCTTTTTCGATCTGGTAAGATGAACGTGTTTCCTTTTTATATAAATAATTATTAGCCCTTTTTAATATCTCAGGGGAATAGTTCTTTGAGATTTTATTGAGAGTCTCAGAAAAATCAAGCGCCAGTACTTTTGAAATAGCATCTGTTCTCTTAATAGCAGGACAAAAACCCACATCCCCCAGTAAATTATTATTTATTCGCCACCTGCTGTTCTTAACATTTACACCTGTAAAATACCGATTGGAGTCAATTAAATCTACATAGTTAATGGTTGGCCTATCTTCAATGGGGAGACGTTCTTTAGTTAAGAATTCATACCAAAATCCTATCTTTCTGGAATATTTAAAGTTTGGAGTCGATTTTATAAATTCAACTATATCTTTTACAGAGATACATTTTAGGACAGCCTGAAAAAAATTCATTTGAAGATCATCATATTTCAGAGCAAACTCAAAATGGCTTACAGGATTGTCTGCTTTAAGAGCATATTGCATCTTCTGAAAGGTTTCTATTACTGTCCCATCCTGCAATGCTTCAACTTTCGATCGTGTACCAAGGTAAGATTCATGAGACAACTTAACGTTTGAAAGCTGGTAGTTCTGTTTTAGCCAGGTGCTTCCTATAGGGTTCTCAGACATATATTAAATAAGTTTAAATTTTTATCTTCTTGCATAAGAATAAATTATGTTGCATAAATATAGTTATATTTTGAATATATTGCATAAAAATAAATATATTTGAATAGAAATAACTGTTTTTTATAAAATTACATAGATTTAATCATAGAATAGGGATGTTTACCATTCCAGTAGGAGGCTCTTGAAATCGCAAAACTATTTCTTCCATTAAAGTTAAAATGCCAACTCTTAAAGAAGAAGTCTAAAAAATAATTTTGTTGACAGAAGAACAAAAAACATTAGCAAATCTCTTTTATTTATAAGTTTAGGTATTCCTAAACTAAAGAATATTCTGTGATTTAATTTCGTAAAGTAGTTAATAATATTTTTGAATAATAAGTATTATGGAAGTAATTTATAAAATGTTCTTACAATCCATCATGATATCCGGGTTTGTATTTATCATGATGCTGGTGATTGAATATATAAATGTTCAATCAAAAGGAGTATGGCAAAAGCATCTCACCGGAAACAAATGGAAGTAGTATATAATTGCCGGACTATTGGGGGCAATACCCGGATGCCTTGGGGCATTCACCGTTGTGGCCCTGTTCACGCACCACCTGGTCTCATTTGGGGCACTGGTTACTGCCATGATCGCTACAAGCGGCGATGAAGCTTTTGTAATGAATTCTAAGATCTAAATATTAAAGGAAGAGGTACTTAAATGCACAAAACTGCAATAGGCATGCTATTAATTTGATATCATTTACCTCTTTTTCCCATGCCTCTTCCACCACCCATTCCTCTTCCCATCTCACTTCCTTGTCCTCCACCCGTGCCTCTGCCTCTGCCATCTCTTTGTCCGGTACCCATGCCCCTTCCTGCTCCACGTCCGCCATCGACGTCGCCTGCTTTACGGGCTGAATGAATACTATCTTTTAATGTCGGCTCTTTCAATATCGGAACTTCATCATTCTTAACTTTTCTTACTGCCTCATTAACAGACATATTACGGCACAGGTAAACTTTACAGCCGTAAGATAATACCTCGCTGTATGATGACGGACCGATATTACCGACAATAACCTTTTTTACAGCCGGGGTAATAAATTTCCCGATGTTTTGATCTTCATCAGTACTTACCCCTGTGAAAGTTTCATACTCCATGGTAAGCGGATCAATTATCATGAAATATCCGGAATGACCGAATCTGCCTGATACTTTTGAATCCAATGTATCACCTGATGATGCAACTAAATATTTTTCCATAATCTAAATTTTTTTTCTTGTCCCGGCCGAATACTCCTGCGCATCTTCCCAGCCTGAATCATTGAATAAGTTGATTGGTTTTTCCATCTTAAATTCCTCCATTAGTGACCTGATAATGCGGTGTGATGTAATCTTTTAAATATAATAAACAAATTTAAATGAACATTTGTTCATTTAAAAATTATTTAGACTAATTTTAAATAAAAGTTGATGCTTGTGTTAATGTCAGAAATACTATTTATATGTTTTTGCTTCGCATTGTTTGTCTGAAGCGCAGAAACACAATCGAAAAAATGTTATATTTACGACAGGTTTTCATTATTTAAAATGAAGTTAGACGGCTTAAAACGGATATATAAGAAAATAACAGGTTATTTCCTTTTAATACTCTTTCTGGGGTATTTCGGGAGTGTTACATTTTTCCCTCATACTCATATAGTTGATGGTGTTACTATTGTTCATTCACACCCATTTAAATCTCACTCAGGAAATATTCCGGTTAATCACAACCATTCAAATGATGGATTTCTTCTGATACATTTCATTTCGCATTTTATTGCCACTGCTCTCTTAATATTTTGGGGAATTGCGATTTTTCGAAAGGCTTTAAATATCAGAATTCTCATCCCTGATACAAATCTTTATTTTTCTTTATATAGTTACTCTCCTCACCGCCCGAGGGCGCCAACTTCATAATTGCACAATCAGACTTTTCAGAGAATTACAGATTTCTCTTTGCATGCGGGCAGTGTTTCCCTGCATGTTAATCATATTGTGTAATATTTAAACTTATTATAATGAAAATATATATATGGATGTTATGTGTCCTTATTCTTAATACAACAATACTTTACTCTCAGAAAAAAACAGATGCAAATATTTTTGGCCATGTAAAAGGCAACAATACCCATATCCCTTTTGCAACGGTCAGCATAAAGGGAACGACAATGGGCGTTAATACAGACGAAACGGGCCATTATCAACTGATTAATTTACCTGCAGGAACTCACACGCTCGTTGCCCGATATGTAGGTTTTAAACCATCAGAAAAAGAGGTTATGATCAAGGCAGGAGAAACACTGGAAATCAATTTTGACCTCGAGCAGGATATTCTTGGTCTTGAGGAGGTTGTTGTAACGGGCGACAGAAGCGAGATGAAGAGGACAGAATCAGTCACAATAGTGAATACTCTCTCTCCCAAGCTCTTTTCTTCTGCCCAGTCAGTAACATTAAGCGAAGGATTGAGCTTTTCTCCGGGAATCAGAATTGAAAATGATTGCCAGAACTGTGGTTTTTCACAGGTCAGGATGAACGGGATGGAGGGCCCTTATTCACAGATACTCATTAATAGTCATCCGATATTCAGCGGTCTTGCCGGTGTTTATGGTCTTGAACTTATTCCCACCAACATGATAGAGCGTATTGAAGTTGTAAGAGGTGGAGGTTCTGCTCTTTATGGCAGCAATGCTATTGCCGGCACAATAAATATAATTTTGAAAGAACCGACCTCGAACTCTTATGGAGCCGGCATTAATACAGGGCTGACAGGTATTGGATTAAAAGGATCGGGAGGCGTTGCACCTGATTACTCTGTTAACCTGAATACATCGATTGTTTCTGACGACAGCAAAACCGGCATGGCTCTTTATGGATTTACGCGTGAAAGAAAAATGTTAGATGCCAATAACGATGGTTATTCCGAAATATCGCCAATGAATAATCAGACAATAGGGACACAATTCTTTCACAGATTTGGCTTCCGGAGTAAGATTTCCATCGACTTCTTCAATATTAAGGAGGAACGAAACGGGGGAAACAGACAGGAGTATCCATTGCATGAAAGGGATGTGGCAGAAGCCATAAAACACGACCTTAAAACCGGTGCGATAACTTATGAGCAATATTTTCGGGATTATGATCTTTTATCTGTATTCTTTTCCGCACAGCATATCATGCGTAATTCATACTACGGGGCCAACCGGTCGCTTAAAGATTATGGCAGTTCCGAAGGGCTGACATATAATACCGGCATACAATATAAAGCTTTCTTTGGAATTTCTTCCTTCATTGCAGGCATTGAAAATACAGGAGATTATCTGAAAGATGAGAAACTGGGATATCCCGACTATGCCAATGCTGTAATTGTCAATGACTCAATAATCAGTGTCCCGCATACTGACAACATATTGGTTTCTGACCAGTCATCGGTCTCAACAGGCGCTTTTCTTCAGTATGACCTGAAAATAAACAGGTTAAAAGTCGGACTCGGGGGAAGATTTGATCATTACAGCATAGTTGACCATGCAAAAAACAATGAAGCAAAAGATGGTAATGTTTTTAGTCCTCGTATAAGCCTGATGTATGAAGTTCTCAGTTCACTGCAGGCACGGGTAAGCTATTCACATGGTTACAGGGCTCCACAGATATTTGATGAAGATCTGCATATTGAAACATCAGGTTCACGACAGGTCATCAATGTAAATGATCCTGCCCTTAAACAGGAAACCAGCCATAGTATAATGGCTTCTCTTGATTTCAACAAGCTTATCGGCAGTGTTACAACCGGACTTTTAATTGAAGGATTCTATACCAGACTGCAAAACCCTTTTGTTAATGAAATAGGAGTTCCGGATGAGAATGGTAAAGTTTTATATACCAGAAAGAATACAGAAAATGGGGCCGTCGTCAAAGGCATAAACATGGAACTAAAGCTTAGGTCTTTGAAGGATTTTTCTTTAACATCAGGTTTTACTTTTCAGTCCAGTATGTATGATGTACCTCAGCAATTTGCCAGGAAAGAATTCTTCCGTACTCCTTCCGATTATGGTTATTTTAATATTGACTGGAATTTTGTTAACAATGCAGGTCTTTCTGCTACAGGAACTTATACAGGCAGGATGCTGGTACCATATTTCGGCCCTTTGACTGATACTGATATCGGAGAATTAAGAAAGTCTGATCCGTTTTTCGATCTGGGAAGTAAAATTCACTACGATATAAAACTTAATGGCGCTTCTTTACAGCTCTTTACCGGAATAAAAAACATATTCAATTCTTTCCAGTCGGATTTTGATTCAGGTATTGACCGTGATCCGGCATATATTTATGGACCGGTATCGCCCCGAACTGTTTATTTCGGTATTAAAATCGGGAATGAACTACCCCGCCTTAAGCGATCCGAATATCAAAACTCAAAACCAAACAGGGAGCGTCGCAGGTGGCGGGGAGGGAGAATGAACCCCTGAGGCACATAATCTATTTGGCACAAAATATTATGATCATCTTTCCACGCTTAAGCCTTTGAATTATTACAATCAGGGCAGAAATGTTTCAGTATCTTTGAAGATACCATTTGAAATAAAGTGATCCATATTTTTTTTAATGCCTCGCGGAGGATAAAAAATAATAAACGATATTTTGTGATTTAATCTTATTGTAATGAATTCAGGATTTGAACTATTAAAGGAAGAAGTTCTCAAGTGCACAAAATGTGAATTGGCACAGTCACGTCAGCATGTTATTTTTGGAGAAGGAAATGTAAATGGCGGAATATTTATTATTGGTGAAGCCCCCGGCAGGGATGAAGATTTGCAGGGAAGACCGTTTGTGGGTAAATCGGGGCAGTTGCTCGACAAGATACTGGCTGCCTGCGGGTTTACCCGAAGCGAACATGTGTTTATCAGTAATATCGTAAAATGCAGACCTCCTGAAAACAGGGTGCCCACACCGGAGGAAGCAGCCGTTTGTATGCCCTGGCTCTTAAAACAGATTGAACTTATTAATCCGAAAATATTAATATTGCTTGGGGCCACGGCATTAAAATACATGATAGGACAGGATAGAAAGATCACTCATGAACGAGGCAACTGGATAATATGGCATGAACGTCTGGCAATGCCGGTTTATCACCCTGCTGCCCTCTTGCGCGACCCTTCGTTAAAACGCGATACCTGGGAGGACTTTAAAAAAATTGTTATCAAATACCGCGAGCTGGTAAATCCCGATCATTATTCGGCACACATGTGACAAACAACCCGCGCAATATTGCAGCCATTTTTATATTATCCATTTCCTCCGGATATTATAAATGCTGATAAAAAACAACAGGAAACAGGAAACAACAAGAATAGTAAGATCAATGCTAAGGGGGAGAAAACCGTTTTCTGAAATTGCATGGTGCAGGGCATCAACCCCGTATGTGACAGGTAAAACATAGGAGAGTGGCCGGATAATCAGGGGTAGGGCAGAGACCGGAATAAACAGTCCGCAAAGAAAAATCATGGGGAACCTGAAAAAATTAGAATAGGTTTGTGCTTCAAAAACTTCCTTTGCCGATACAGATATGAATAGCCCGAGTAATGTTGAGATTATGGATAAAAGAATTATTCCGATAATCAAAACAGCCCAATTGGCAACAATAGCCTTAAAATACAAAACAGAAAACAAAACAGGCACAATGCTGTTAAAAATTCCAAACAATATTGCTCCTGCAATTTTTGCAGTTATAAGCAATTCAATACTGATTGGGGCTAATAATAACCGTTCGAAGGAACGCGCCTTTCTTTCAAATGTGATAGTTACCGATAGCATCGAAGTCGTACCGAAAAGAATTGACATACCTACAATTCCCGGAAAAACTTCTTCTATGTTGAATGCAGTTTTGGTTCTTAAAAACATCATCAGCATCCATGCAAAAGGGAAAATAATACCCCAACTGATATTAGGGGGTTTCAGATAGTAATTTTTCATGTCTTTCAGCAGGATGTTCCAAAATGCAATGGCACTTTTCATTTTTTCTCTTTCTCCTTTTTCATTAAATCAATTTCAATTCCTGTTGCCTTTACAAAAGCATCTTCAAGGCTGGGTTTTATCAACCTGGCTTCGTAAATAAATAATCCTTCTGCTGACAGGTAGTTTACAACCGGGGCAATATCAATTTTATTGGCACTGACTATTTTAATAGCGCTATCATTTTTAAAAACACATTCGATTCCCGGAAATTTCTCATTAAGCTTTTCCAGTAACCGGGTTTTATCATTATTCACAGGTTCAAAATGGATTTCGATAATATTTGTTTCCCTGCTTGCCTTTATCAACTGTTCGACACTGTCTATTTGAATAATCTCACCCTTGTCAATAAAAGCAACCCTGTTGCACAAGCGTTCGGCTTCTTCAATATAATGTGTTGTCAGGAAGATGGTCGTGCCATTTTCGTTAAGCTCTTTAATAAGGTTTCTAATCTGTCTGACACTTGCCACATCAATGCCGGTGGTGGGTTCGTCAAGAAACAATATTTCAGGTTCATGGATAAGGGCGGCGGCAATAGTCAGCTTGCGCTTCATCCCTTTGGAATAGGCCATGAATTTCTTACCGGCTGCATCTTTCAGCCCGAATAATTCCAATAACCTATGTGCTTTCTCTTCTCTTCCCGGTTTGGATAATCCGTAGAGAGCGCCACAAAAGCAGAGGTTATCAAAACCGTTCATCTCATTATACAAATTGCTCTCATCGGGGACAACACCGATAATTTCCTGTGCCTTTTTTATATTGTCCGTCAAGTCTTTACCCTTGTAAAATATTCTGCCTTCCGAAATTTTTGCCATGCCAATCAGCATGTTGATTGTAGTGGTTTTTCCGGCGCCATTCGGTCCTAAAAAACCAAATATTTCAGCCCTGTTCACATGGAAACTGATACCGTTTACTGCAACAAAGCCGTTGTAGGATTTTTTCAGGCCCTGGACTTCCAAAATCTTATCTGTCATTTTTGTGATTCGTTAAAATTTTTTACAAGCCGTTTATAAATTTTTCAAGTCAGTAACAGTTGATACTCTTTTATAAACTACATCGTCAAAATCTTTAAAATGTGCTGTTCCACATGCTATTTTTAGTTTTTCGCTCTCTCTTAATTCCTCTCCGGCAGATTTTGTCTCGGCAACAAAATATATTTTCTTTTCACCCTTAAAAACAACGGCCCAGTCGGGACGATACCTTCCTATAGGGGTATTAATTTCAAACCGGTAGGGGATTTTAAAATAAAACTCAACCTGTTCGCTGCTTTCGCAGTCCATAGCAAAACGGTTTTCTACGCTGCTGTCGAGAGGAATATAATTATTATAAATAGTTTTGGAACTATCCCTGACTATATGAGTGAAATTATCAATATAAATTTCCAGGTCACTATCATCGAATAATGTCATTTCGTAAACCTTATCGCCGAATTTTTCATATTTTATGCCTTCAATCATCATCCGGTGCAATTCTTCTCTTATTTTCAGAACGGCATTATCCATAAATAACTGCGGGTTAATAAATGCCTCATTGAGCCGGTTTGCTCTCTTCAAAATTTCAAATATGGTATTACGCGTCAGCTCAGTTTTGCTTTGTATATATGAAAGAATATCAGGGATTTCAAATCTGCCCGTGTACCCGTTATCTGCACTGTCGCTCAGAAGCTGACCGCTGACTCCTTCATCTGTTATCAGCACTTTTTCCCTGGTTGATCTTATAAGCGGATTTTTTGTTTCATCAAGCTGAGTTTCATCGCCGGTATCTTTTAGTCTCCCTTTATTATCGCTTGAAAAATAACCGTTGTGTATATCATCTATTGAATTACGGGTTATGTCTCTAAATGCGGGTTTGGAAATCTCATTCGTGTAAATTTCCTCAAACCATCGTGCAAATTTACCTTTGACCGGATTCCCGTCAGTATCATATTCCCTGTAATTTTTCACTCTGTCGATAAAGAAAAGTGAAAGAACCTTTATTCCTTTTGATTTATAGCCCTTTTCTGATAATCTTCCCTGCTTTCTTTAAACCTGTCGGGGTAAATAAAGCTGTCGTTGCCGGTATTGTATGGCGGGTCGCTGATTATACATTTTATTTTACCGTAATATGACTTCTGCAACACTTTCAGAACCTCGAGGTTTTCACCTTCAATGAACACATTTTCAGTGGTATTAAAATTTACTGATTCGTCGGGTACCGGTTTCAGTGTTGCCGTGGTTGTCTGTTGCAATACTTTGAACGCATCGGATTTCCCGGCCCAGTTCAGCACGTAACGCTCATTAAGAAATTCGATATTTTCTTTACCGAGAGTTGCCTGAAGCTTTTCCCAGTCAACTTTTCCTTCAGTAACCGTTTCGGGGAAAAGTTCTTTCAGTTTTTCAAGCTGGTTGTTGATTATATTTAATGATTCTCCTGTCATTTTCGGGATTATGATATTTTACTGTAAATATAAAAGTAAAAATCCACCTTTGGAAAAGAGTGCACGAATTAAACTGCCCTGATCTGAAATAGATATAGAATTGTTAACCGGTACGGACTTATTTGCATGGGGACTCGAAAGCGAAGATTTTCCAAATCGCAGTAAATCAAACCGGATATTACCAAGCGAGAGTTGAGAAAGTCCGTATTTTGATTTTATCTCATCAAATGCTGATTGAATTTCCTTTCTCAGAACAGCCAGCTCCTGTGGGCCTAATTGTTTGATATTTATTTCCACTTACTTCCGGTTGTGCAAAATATCGCGAACTGGTAAACCCGCAACACTATTCAGCACATGTGTAATAATCTTCCTTAAATATCCACAGAAGTGGGTTATCATGTATCAATGACATCATTCTGAAAGCAAAATCCGGCATTTTTTCTGATTTTGACGTATTGCTAATCTTCATTTAACATTTTTAGTGAAAGTAACTATTTAAAGAGCGAAAGATGGAATCGAAAATTTCATTAATTTCAGTCGTTTCAGGCAATACCTCCCTGATCTTTTCAAGGTAACGACGTTCTTTAATAAGATAGAATGTTGGTTCAAAGTTGATGTCATAAATCCATCCTGCCTGGAGTAATTTGATATCGTTAATGTTCTTAACATGTTTCATCTCAACAAACTGCCTGTTCATGAGTGCATTATAAACTTTTTTAGAGATTCCCGGCGTGTCAGGTAATTCAAGTTCGAGGGCGACATTTCGATGTCCGTTTTTTCTGTGATAATAATCGGTGACTACTTTCCAGATGTCCAGTTTATCTGCATCACGGATAAGCCTGGAATAAAAGAGGCATATTTCTGTTTCTTCCAAGGGCACTGAAGGACGGTTATGATATCTTATTGAGCATAAAATCAGATTCTGAATTTCTTTATCTAATATGCCCAATACATTGTATTTTTTTAGAATCTTAATCCCCAGTTCAGCATGATTCTCCGATTTATTGTCAGAAAATGTTTTATATTGGTTATATTGTTCAAACCGGCCAATATCATGAAACAGGGCAATTATTTCAGCCAGATTCAACTCATTATCATTTAATCCGAGCTTTTTTCCAATATTAATAATTTCTTCAGTTACCCTTTCTGTGTGTTCTCTCTTAATATCTATGTTGCGCTGTAATTCATTGTTGTCATATTTAAATGTCATTACATAGCTGGTGAACCATTTTTCCAGGTCATGTACAATTTTTTTATCCATTATAATTTTCATTTTCCTCTTTCGCCTCTGATTCTGCCGCTACCCATTCCTGCTCCTCTTTCTTCGCCCATTACTCTTCCATCTCTTTGTCCCATGCCCATGCCTATTCCTGTTCCATGCCCGCCATCGCAATCGCCTGCTTTGCATCCTGAATGACCGAATCTTTTGGCTACTTTTGAATCAAGTGTATCACCTGATGATGCAACTAAATATTTTTCCATAATTTTAATCATTTCTATATTGTTAATAAATCATTTATACTACCGTCGGGCATCATATTATCAGGATGATATTCTCCATTTTCTTCCATCTGGTATCTTATACAATTCAGCCATGCTCCTTTACAATATAATTCAATCCAGCTTTTATCCAATTTTCCCTGTTCGTAGAATATTCTCAAAGGACATACCGGGTACCATTTGCACTCTATTTCAGTATCTTTATAAGCGACCGCGGCAATTGGGTTAATATTGGCTTTAACCTTATCTCCTGTTTTAACTTTTAACGCAGTATTGTCCGGAAGAAATATATCAACCCGTGAACCGAACAAAATAAAACCCAGCTCTTCGCCCTGTTCAACATAATCATTTTCTTTTATATTGCAAATAATACGTCTTGCCACAAACCCGGCAATCTGCCGTACCATAAGTTTTAAGCCGTCATTAGTCTCAATTACTATAGATGTGTGTTCATTTTTAAAACTTGATTTTGGGTGCCATGCCACAAGATATTTTCCCGGGTGATGCTTATAATATATGATCTTACCACTTACAGGTATAATATTTTGATGAATATTGAACATCGACATGAAGATGGATACTTTTGTGCAGGAAGTATTCAGATATTCATCTTCGAACAGTTCCTCAACATCTACAACAGTGCCATCGGCGGAAGCATAAACAAGATTATTGTTTTTGGCAATTATTCTCTCCGGCACTCTGAAAAAAAGTACTGTGCTTATAAATGCAAAAACAGAAACCGTTGGTATAATAAGGTAAGCCTTACCCTGGAATGCTATGAATATTATAAATATATTTATGATAATCAGAATTATACCCAGGCGGAATAAAAGCGGGTATGAATTTTTATAAATGTACATTGTTGCAAGAGTATGGTTTTTAGATTACGGAATTCGTAGTTGTAATTAGAAACCATGTAAATTTAAATGAACTATTGTTCATATAAAAATTATTTAGATTAAATTTGAATAAAAATTTAATATGAAAATTTCAGTGCTTGCAGATAATCATCCTGGTTCACATACTCCTGCAGAACATGGGTTATCGTATCTTATTGAATACGATGGGAAACGATTACTTTTTGATACGGGGCAAAGCGATATGTTCCTGAAAAATGCAGAGGTAATGAACATCAGTATGAAAGATATTGATATGGTAATTCTGAGTCATGGCCATTTTGACCATGGTGATGGATTATGGAACCTCTCCGGTGGCAGATTGCTTTGTCACCCGGGTTGCTTTGTGAAACGATACAGAAAAGTGGACAATTCTTATATTGGGTTGAAAAATTCAAAAGACGAACTTGCCGGAAGATTCGAACTTGTTACTGCATCTAAACCTTATAACATTTATGAGCAGATATTTTTTCTGGGAGAGATTCCCCGGGTAACCGATTTTGAATCACTTACCACCTCTTTTGTTTTCGAAGATGGGACACATGATTTTGTAATGGACGATAGTGCCATGGCTATTATAATGGCTGAGGGTTTGTTTGTTGTGACTGGTTGTGGGCATGCTGGAATTGTTAATACCCTTGAACATGCAAAGAAAGTAACCGGTATAAATAATCTTTATGGCATAATGGGAGGGTTTCACCTGAAGGAGAATAACAATCAGACAAAGGAGACAATCAGGTACATTAAAGATAATAAACTGAAACATGTTTTGCCTTCACATTGCACTGATCTTCCAGCTTTGTCGGCTTTTTATGAAAACTTTGGTAATGCCCTGGTAAAAACGGGAAACATATATAATTTTTAATCTGTTGTTAATATGATTTTAACACTTAAAGTATCGGCTAATAACTTAAATACAATGATCGAAAGAGGATTTACGGGTTGTCCATTATTCGATAATTGTAAAAACTGACTGAAAACGGTGCAACAAATAATAACTATGATAAACATTTAATTATGCCACAAATGAATGGAACCGGGCCTGAAGGCAAAGGACCTGATACAGGCAGAGGACTTGGTAAGTGCAAAAAAGTACCTCGGGAAGAATTATTGCAGAAACTTGGCAAAGGAATGGGCAAACGCCGAAAATCAGGAGGTGGAGAAGGAAGAGGGAAACGTTTAAAATATAATACTTAAATAATGATATCAATTAATAAATTGCCAGAAGGGAAAAAAGGAATAATTATGACTATTAACGGAGGAGCTGGATTAGTTAAAAAACTTGATGCTTTGGGGATACGGACAGGAAAAGAAATTATCAAAGTCAACAGTCAATGGATGAAGGGGCCCGTGATAATACGCTCAGGTAATACGGAACTTGCTATAGGATATGGTATGGCCAATAAAATAATGGTGGAGATAAAATAAACCGGGATCCTGATGAAAATTTTGCTGACAGGAAATCCTAATGTAGGCAAGAGTGTTATTTTTAACCGCCTTACGGGTGTAGATGTGATTTCATCGAATTACCCCGGTACTACCATAGATTTCACGAAGGGGTTTGTGTCACTGGCCGGTGAACGGGCTGAAATAATTGATGTGCCGGGTATTTATACTCTGGATCCTACATGCAAAGCCGAAGAGGTGGCAACAGAAATGCTTAAAGAAGGTGATATTATTATACAGATAATAGATTCAACAAACCTTGAGCGTAACCTGAATCTGACGCTTCAACTGATCCAGATGAAAAAGCCGATGCTGATTGCTCTTAATCTTTTTGATGAAACAGAGCATATTGGTATTTCAATTGATGTGAAAAAACTTGAACAAATTATCGGCATCTCGTGCATCCCTACATGTGCATTAACAGGGGAAGGGATTAAGGAACTTGTTGAAAAAATTAAGGAAGCCCACCCTTCTGATTTTGTTTTTAATAAAGAAGAGAGGTGGAACGAAATTGGTAAAATTATTGAACAGGTGCAGGATGTGATACATAAACACCATACTTTTTCCGAAAAGTTGCGCGACGCTTCAGTAAAACCCATAACAGGTATCCCTATTCTGATATTGGTTTTGCTGTCGGTGTTCATGGCAATACGTTTCCTGGGAGAAAATCTGATAAACTACGTATTTCACCCTTTATTTGAAAATGTCTGGTCCCCCCTGATGCTTAAACTCTCAGCACTTTTGAGCAATCATGTGGTTTTGCATGATTTGCTTATTGGCAGGCTCGTAAACGGAGCTGTGGACTATGGAAAGTCATTCGGTCTTTTAACCACCGGATTATTTGTACCGATTGGAGCCGTCTTGCCGTATGTATTTGCATTTTATGCAGTTCTTGCGTTTTTGGAAGATTCAGGTTATCTGCCCCGTGTGGCGGTAATGGTAGATACCATAATGCATAAATTGGGTCTTCATGGTCTTGCTATTATACCCATGCTTCTGGGGTTTGGATGTAATGTTCCGGGAGCCATGGCAACGCGGATACTGGAAACAAGGAAGGAAAAATTTATTGCAGCAACATTAATGTCAATTGCAGTACCCTGCATGGCTCTACAAGCTATGTTATTCGGTCTGTTGGGTCCCTATGGCATAAAAGGATTAGGTATGGTTTTTGGAACACTGTTAGTGGTGTGGTTCATATTAGGCTTAATTCTCAGAAAAATAATAAGGGGCACCTCACCAGAAATATTTATTGAAATTCCACCATACAGAATACCTTATCTGAGTGGGGTAGCAAAAAAAGTCTGGATGAGATTAAAGTGGTTTATCAAAGAAGCACTGCCTTTTGTGTTGGTTGGTGTTTTAATTGCCAATCTCCTTTATACATTTGGTGTTATCCAGTTTATCGGGAAAATAGCAGCCCCTGTTTTTAATCATTTTTTAGGTTTGCCTCAGGAGGCAGTGGGGGCATTGATAATTGGATTCCTGCGAAAAGACCTTGCCGTGGGAATGCTTATTCCTCTAAACATGACTCTAAAGCAGCTTATTGTTTCATCTGTTGTTTTATCTATGTACTTCCCGTGTGTAGCTACATTTGCAGTACTTTTAAAAGAACTGGGCCTAATTGATTTATTGAAGTCAACAGTGATAATGCTTTTATCAGCTCTGATAACCGGTGGGCTATTAAATTTGATTTTATCTGTAACGCTCACTTAATAAGAGTTCTTTTACAATTTGGGATATGAAATTCAAAAATATTTTAAATAAAGTGAACATATGTTCATATTAATTTGTATCTTTGTATTATATATTACTGTATACTCAGGCACATTAATCTGGTTAAACAGTTAATATTAAGTAAATTAAGTATTAAACTTAAAAAATTAAGTATTATGCCAAGAGGAGATCGTACCGGACCAATGGGACAAGGTTTCAGAACCGGAAGAGCATTAGGATATTGTGAGGGATTTGATTCCCCGGGATTTACAAAAGGAGTTGGAGGTGGAATGGGCAGGGGATTTGGCTATGGAAGAGGTATGGGTATGGGCAGAGGCAGGGGGTTCGGCTGGGGCCGGAACTTTGGCGGAGCTTATACTGGATCCTTTAAGGGCTATCCCTGGATGCCTTCGATGAGTAAAGAAGATGAAGTTAAACTGCTTAAATCTCAGGCAGATGCACTCAGCCGCTCGCAGGAAGATATTGAAAAACGACTCGGAGAATTAGAAAAAGGAGAGTAGGTTCAGTATTTTGAGCTGAAAAGTTGTGGACTTCATCAATACCGTAGCGCATTATTGCCGAATCCATTATTTGTCCTACATCATATACATATAATTAAAGATTAACCTGGAACCCGTATAATGCAACAAAATGTCCTGATTTATAATACCCGTTTATCATATAGGTTACGGCTTCTTTAATTACCGATACCTGTGTCTACCAGGATCGTGTCGGCACTAAAGCGATGCAGGAGATTTCTGTTTTTTTAATGCCCTCTTCACGATGACGTTTACCATCGGATACTAAAATGGTTATTACTGTAATTCCGGGATGCGATAAAAGAATACTTATTGATTGCAGATCACTGTCATTAGAGTCAGTGCCAACGGATGATCATCCATTTATTTCCTTAGATTCAGGTCACATTTAATATCAGTTGGCATTATTCCGGCTTGGGAATGATGTCTTCTGACATTTTTCATAATGCTTCTGCCTGATTCCGATGAATTGAACTTTGACAATGAAAAAGTTGAAATATCTCAACCTTTTATATTCATGTTAGCAAACTCGAATGCTTTGTTCGATATACTAATCATGCTAACTTTGCATAAATTAAATAATCATGGGAAAAGAAATTGTAAATACAAAATGGCTCGGTGAAATGGCTTTTGAAGGTGATATCGGCGGCCATAAAATAGTTATCGATGCAGATCCAATGGTAGGGGGGCAGGACAAAGGTCCCCGTCCGAAACCTTTTATGCTGCTGGCTCTGGGGGGCTGTACTGCAATGGATGTAATTTCAATCCTTAAAAAAATGAGGGTACAGGTTGATAGTTTTAATGTTAAAGTAGAGGGAGATCTTACGGATGAGCATCCGAAACAGTTTTATAAAATGCATGTTATATACGAATTCACGGGTAAAAACTTACCGATGGATAAGCTTAAGACTGCTATTGAACTGTCAGAGGAAAGATATTGCGGGGTAAGTGCCACATATAAAAAAGCTCTGGGAATTACATCGGAGATAAAAGTGACAGAATCTTAATTTACACTATGAATAAAAAGTTATATCCCGAATCTGGTGTTGAACTTACTCCTTTCACTGCCAGGAATTACGACAAGGTGATGAACATCGGATCTGTCGGTATGTACAGGAGTTTTATAAAAAGAGTGATAAATGATATGGAGATTCAACCGGGAGATCAAATTCTCGATTTAGGTTGCGGAACAGGACGTAATGCAGGTCTGATGTTATCTTCCCTGGGGGAAGACGGACGCATTACCGGTCTGGATATTTCAGAGGACATGGAAAAGCAATTCAGGCAAAGGTTTAAGAATGACAACCGGGTTAAATTTATCAACCAGCGTATCGATCAGCCACTGAACCTGCAAAAAACTTATGATAAGGTTTTTATCAGTTTTGTTATTCATGGTTTTCCTCATGAAGTAAGGGACGCTGTCATAAAAAATGCATTTGATCATTTGAAACCGGGGGGGGCATTCTATATACTTGATTATGCAGAATTTGATATGTATAAGATGCCCTGGTTACACCGGGCTATCTTTAAAAAAGTTGAGTGTATTTATGCTTTTGATTATATAAAACGCGACTGGAAAGAAATTCTTAAAGGTTATGGCTTTGGAGATTTCAGTGAACATCTCCATCTTAAGAAATATGTCAGGTTACTGAAATCTGTAAAGCAATAACGGATTCAAAAGGTTAGAAGGCTTTATTCTTCTTTGCTTTGGCCCTGAATGTTGGTCAATTTTTTTTCGCTTCAATGCCAAAGGCAAACCCTGCTTTAACCCGTTCAATTAATTCAGGTATTATATCTGCATATTCACCAACAATACCAAAATCGGCATTATGAAAAATATTTGCCCTGGCGTTATGGTCAATTGCTATCACTTTCCCCGATTCTTTCATGCCGGCCAGGTGCTGAAGCGCGCCTGAGATGCCGACAGCAATATATATTCTGGGACGTACCGTTTTACCTGTCTGTCCAATTTGTCTGGCATATTCTGCAACGCCTTCGTCAACAACTGTACGGCTGCATGCCCATTCAGCATTTATCCCCTTATCTTTTAGAGCTTCAGCAAGTGCTTTTATCAACCCTAAATTATCTCCTGTGGCACCTCTTCCTCCTGAGACTATAATATCAGCATCGAAGAGATTTTGAAGTCCGCCTTCTCCTCTTACCGTTTCCACAATCTCAACAACAAAATCTTTTTCATTTAGAACAGGTTTGAAAGTTGAAATAATACCCTGTCTTCCTTCTATGCGTTCAGGAACTTCGAATGTTCCTGCCCGTGCTGTCGAAACCTGGGGACATACAAAGCCAAGGATTGTGGCAAGTTTGCTTTCTCCGTAAGTGGGCCTGCGCGATTCGAGTATAGGTCTGTAAATGACCTGTTCTTTCTTGTTTATGTACTCTCCAATCTCGAGCCCGGTGCAGTCGGCTGTTACTCCGCTTTCGGTTTTCATCGCGATCCTGGGAGCCAGTTCCCTCCCTGATGTTGTTGCTGCAAAAAGAGCAATCTCAGGCTTCCTTTCCCTGATGAATTGTGCAAAAATCGAGGAGAAGGGCAGAACAAGATATTCTTCAAGCTTATTGTTTTCGACAATAACTACTTCATCTGAACCATGCTCAATAAGGGTCTGAGCCAATGGTCCAACATTTTTTCCTATAATCATTGTCATTACCCGGGTGTTGTCACCTAACTCCGTTGCAAGGTTTCTCGCCGGGGTCAGAAGTTCAAGGGATGGCCTTGTAATTTTACCGTTGGCTACCTCGGCCCAGGTAACAATGCCTCTTGCACCGTTTCTGAAGTCTTTCTCGGGGTAATCAGGGCGTTCGATTTCCTTCCTGGCAACTTTCTCTTTCTTCTCCAGGACATTCCCGCCTTTTTTAAAGTTTTCGATCAGACTATCAACCAGCTTAACTTCATTATGACCTTCTGCCAATGCGACAGGTGGTCGTTCGCTAACAATGTTGACCACTTTCGAAACAATGGTAGGTGAGCCATTAATACCGATTTTCTCCGTTCCCAAACCAATCTGGTCGACTCCGAAAGTTGTAATGTTTATATTGCGGGCCTTAATCGCACCACTCAGCGAAGGCTTTCGAGGAGGGATTCCGGTAGGGGTAAGGGAGATTACGCAGGGCAGGGGTAATCTCATCATCTGATATCCACCCTCTATAATCCTTTTTACCAGAACGTTTCCACGTCCATCGTCTTTTATGCTCTCTATAAAAGTGGCCTGTGGAATGCCCATGTTTTCTGCCACCTGCGATGGCACATGTGCCGTATCGCCATCACTGGTCTGGCGTCCTGCAAGAATAATAAATGGTTCTTTGGAATCTTTTGTGAAGCCCAGGTGCCTGATCAATGTTGATAGAGCCAGGCCGGTAGCAAAAGTATCGCTTCCTCCAAGTTTACGGTCAGATAAAAGGTATGCTTCGTCATAACCCATGGAAATAGCAGTTCTGAGAGAGTTTTCAAACGAACCGGGTCCCATTGAGCAAACAATTAACCTTGCATCAGGATGTTGTTTTTTGAGTTGCAGTCCGGCTTCCAAACCAAACTGGCAATCAATATTAATTATTGATTTTGCTTTTGTCCGCTCCATCAAACCATCTTCTCCCATTCTCATTTCACCTGGCAGCGGGACTTGTTTTATCAGACTTAATATTGTTAGAGCCATTGCTATATTATCTTACAATTGTTTACATATTTTGAAAATCCGGCCCGTTTCCGCCATTGGGCACTAACCATGTAATTCCTTCTTCTGGAGATTTAATGTCACAGGTTTTGCAGTGCATGCAGTTTTCTGCATGGATTCTGAGCTCCTTCTCTCCGGTTTTGCTAACATGAAGTTCATATACCTCCGACGAACAAAAGAATTGCTCGGGAGCCCCATATTCTTCAATGTTAATTGCATTAAACTTATCCGGGTCGTTAATCTGAAGATGAACAACCTGTTGCTCATCGTGGTATACTCCCGAATAGAAAACATCAGTAGCTTTATCGAATGTCAGCACTTTGTCAAACTCCAGTTGACCTTTGAAACGATCCTTAAAAGGTTTCTTTTTAAATTCGCTTATTTTTTGTGTGGTCTGATAGTCGGGATGAGATCTCAACCTGCCGAAGAAACCTGCTCCACCAGTTATTAATTGCGTCGCGAAATGTAAAGCGCCGATTATTTCCCCCTTGGCAAATCCCTGTCTGAAATTACGAACAGGATAAAGTTCTTTGTGAATTATACTGGCATTTAAAAGTGTTTCGTATTGTTGAAGGGTTCTTTCCGAAGTATCCTTGTTTTCCAGAGCATTGGCTGTGGTTTCTGCGGCCAGCATACCGGATTTAATAGCCAGGTGGACTCCTTTTAAAGCTGGCATGGCAACCAGGCCTGCACTGTCGCCGACTATCAGAGCGTTGTCGACATACAATTTTGGAATGGCATAGTATCCACCTTCAGGAAGTGTTTTAGCCCCATATTCCAGAAGTTTGCCTCCTTTTAAAATACTGGAAACAAAGGGGGTGGTTTTCCATACCTGGAATGCATCGTGTGTATCGAAAGAAGGATCTTTATAGTCGAGTCCGACAACAAGCCCGACGGCTACTTTATTATCTTTTAACCCGTAAATGAAGCCTCCTCCGAATTCATCAATATTGAGCGGATAACCCATCGTATGGTAAATCTGACCGGCCTCAATGTTGCCCTCGGGAACTGTCCATAATTCCTTGCAGCCTAATGAATAAACCTGTTCGTTTCTGCCTAGTGTTAAATTGAATTTTTTAATCAGGGTTTTGGTAAGACTGCCTCTTGTCCCTTCTGCAAAAATTGTAATTTTAGCCTCTATACTCGTACCTGCCTGGAAATTCTCCAGCTGATGTCCATGATGATCCAGACCAGTATCTTTTGTTTTGGCACCAATCACTTTTCCATCTTTGTATAATATCTCATCAACAGCAAAACCGGGATATATCTCTACCCCCCTTTCCTGGGCTTTGACAGCTAAATACCTGCATATCTGCCCTAATGAAGCTGTATAGTTACCTTTGTTCCTCATATAGGGAATATTAAATGGAAGGGCTATAGCACCTTTTTTCCCCAGCATTATAGTTTTGTCTTTAGTTACTTTTGAAGTGAGAGGGATTTCAGAGATATCAGCTTCCGGAAGTAATTCCCTGAAGACTGAAGGTTTTATAACCGCACCTGATATTATATGACTCCCTATGGAACGACCTTTTTCTATCAGTAATATTCTTCCTTTCAGTCCCCTTTGCTTAAATATGTCAGCCAGGTGGATTGATGCTGCCAGACCGGAGGGACCTCCTCCGATTATTAATATATCCGTTGATATGGTATCATTATTATTCATTATGTTACCTCCGGGTTTGTTTGTTTTTACAGGGAATTGTATTTTATTGAATATTAAGTATTTCTTTAAAAGACTTGTGAATTGCAGATGCAAAATTATTATAATAATATTTACGTTATTATTCTCATATGTTAAAATTGGTTTAAAATATTCCTCAGGCTTTAATAAAATCGGGTGAAAGGCATGGTAATGCCATCCTGGAAACAGGCAATATTTTTATGATAGAAAAATAAGGTACCCGACAATATTCAGTTAATAATTTTATTCCAGATCTCTTGAATATCCTTACTGATCTTTAAATCGGGCTTATATTCATTAATGCTTTTGCCATGAACCATTGCCTCTACAATTTTAGTATCAAAAGGCAGCTTCCCTGCTACAACGATATTTCTTTCTTTACACCACTCCTCAATCTGATACATTATGGAAGTGTTAAGATCAAACTTATTAATTATTACATAAGTTGGCAGGCTGAATTTTTGAACAATCCCGACCGTTCTTTCCATATCGTGTAATCCTGAAATAGTTGGTTCAGTTACGATTACAACCTTATCTACTCCGGTAATGGTCGAAATTACGGGACAGCCAATGCCAGGGGGGCCATCGAGTATGATGGTTTCCAACCCGCTTTCTTCGGATAATATTTTTGCCTTGTCGCGCACCATATTTACAAGCTTGCCTGAATTTTCCTCACCCGGAGCGAGACGTCCATAAACCATTTTCCCATTACGGAAAGTACCTGAATACATCCGGCTTTTATCTTTTGAGATCATGTTGATTGCATTCTCCGGACATATACGAGAGCAAAGAATACATCCGTCACATGATATTTCAGATATCACAATCTTGCCAGCTTTAAGAGAAATTGCATCAAACCTGCAATAATCCACACATATTCCGCAACTATTACAAACATTATAATCTATAACTGCTTTCTTTCCCGCAATGTAAGTCTCTTCTTCTTCGTTTGAAGGATTAAAAAGAAGATACAGGTTTGCTGCGTCCACATCACAGTCGGCAAGTACAACTTTGCCGTTCAGTGTAGCAAATGCTGCGCTTATACTTGATTTTCCGGTTCCTCCTTTACCGCTGATTATTGCTATTTCCATGGTTTGCCATAATGTTTTCAGTTACTGTCAGAAGCTGTTGAGCAAGAAAGATATCGTATTCAGATACAATAAGGCCATTGGAACATAATACTGCAGTCTCTTTTTTAAATGGTATTTCAAGAAGCAGTGAAATATCTTCCTGCAGAAGATACTTTTGAACATTCGTATCGCCCAATCCGGACCGGTTAATAATTACACCAAAAGGTTTTTCAATAGTCCTGAGTGTCTCAACACTCTGTTTGAGGTCACTCAGTCCGAAGGGTGTAGGTTCTGTGACCAGTATAACATAATCAGCTGCTGCTACCGTTTGCACGAACGGGCATGAAGTGCCTGGCGGGGAATCGAGTATTATAATATCTGATTGAATATCAGTAGATTTTATTGCAGCTTTTATTACACTTACAGGCGACATAACTCCAATATTTATTCGGGCTTCATGAATCCTGTTAAAGTTGTTCAGCGAAAAAGTGGTTACCTGGCCCAGTGAAACCGGCTTTTCTGTTATTGCTCCGAATTTACAGGCAACACTGCATGCCCCACAAGCATGGCATAGATCTTCGATGACATTAATTATTTTCATCGGAGGCAATATAAAAATTGCATTGTAGTTACAGTATTCATGGCATTTGCCGCAAAAAGTGCATATGTCGGTATTAATTACCGGTACTTGCTGAGTGACTTCAAATTTTGCAGTTTCTTCAGCATTGAAGAATGCAGCGGCATTTGGAGCTTCAGCATCACAATCAACAAGTTCTGCCCTGTAATTGGTTTGAAAGACTGTATAGAAAATATTGGTTGAAATAAAGGTCTTCCCAGTTCCTCCTTTTCCGCTGGCTATTGCAATTTTAATCATATCTGAGACGGGTTGATTCATCTGCAAGAGTTGGTTTAACCGACTCCTGAAGAAATTTATTATTCCATGTGTCCAGGTTATGATGCGTGATATAATATTTTTGAGGAATTGGATGTGTTCCGATAATTACCTTCATCCCATATTTTTCCGGGATGAACTTTTTAAAATGTTCCATGTATGGGCAGGGTGGATAGCCAACGATGAATCCTGTCGCAAAATGAATATGTGTAACCCCATTTTTCTTCATCTCTTCAGGTGCATATTCTATATTTCCGCCAGGGCAGCCTCCACAGGTTGTAAAAGCAGCAATCTCCAGTTCCATGTTTTCATATATTGAAAATGCGCCTTCTCTTTTAGCAGCGGCCCTGAAACACTTTCCTCCGGTGCAGGTTCGGTATCTATCGCAGATTATTATGCCGATTTTGATTTTTTCCATCTTTATTTATCTTAACTTTTTAATCCTGTTTAATTTTCCAGTTAATAATTTTCTTCTTATGATACTTAATTTATCAATAAAGAGAATGCCCGATAAATGATCGAACTCATGCTGAAATATCCTGGCTTTTAGTCCATCCATTTCTTCTTCAATAGTATTGAATGATAAATCCTGATACTTTACCAGGATTTTGCCTGGTCTGTATATATCTTCATATATCCCCGGGAAACTAAGGCAACCTTCCCTAAAGATTTCTGGCTCGCTGCTTCTGTCTATTATCTGAGGATTAAGAAAGATCCCCTCAAATTTTTCAATTGTTATATCATCTGCTACAACAGGAGTGGTATCAATAACAAATGCTCTTTTTAAAAAACTTATCTGAGGGGCTGCCAGTCCAATACCTTCTGCTTTTTTAAGAGTATCAAAAAGCATTTCATTTAATTCCTGTATATTATCATCCCATGTAACTTCAGCTGAAGGTTTCCTGAGTATCGAGGACCCGTAAAGGATAATAGGTGTGACCATGATATTAAGTATTGATATGATATTCCCTTAAATAATATGTATGCCCCAAGTATTTTACTGACCTTATAAGTCGTTGTCTGATAAGAGAGTTAATTATCTGAAGATCAGCATTGTTATTGTGTAGCAGGTTAAGCATTGAATCTTCTCTCAAAGGATGAACTGCAGTAATGTTGAGTATATCCTCATATATATTACCAGTTAAATCAGTTACAATCCCTTCAAAACCAGTCAGCAATTCTGAATTGATACCCAGATTATTAAAAATCTGCCATGCATGATTCAGTATTTTTACATCCGGCGGATTAACCGATTTCTCAGCCGGAGGCCTTGTAGGAATTGCAATGTATGCCTTCCAGGGATTAATCCGTTTTATCATTTCCGACAGGGTTGTCAGATTCTTTAGTTTATCATTCAATCCATCAACGAGCATGGTTTCTGTGCATAATGTACCTTTATACTCACTGGCAAATATCTGTATATTCTCAATTATTTCCTTAAACTCTAGTCCGGGGAAGGGACGGTTAATTCGCTGCCATGTATCATTGTCCCCGGCATCCATTTTAAGAGATACCCAATCTACAAGCTGAAGGTCATCTCTGACAGATTTATGAAAGATCATTGAAGCATTAGTTATGATTGCTATCGGGATGTTTAATTTTTTTAATAATTCAATAGAAGTTGACAGGTTTATATCAAGAGTAGGTTCTCCATTTGAAACAAATGTCAGAAAATCGGGATGATTCTCAGGCTTCAGTTTTTTAAGATGTTTCTCGACATTTCTGAAAATTACTTCAGGTCTAAAAAATACCTGTCTTTCAGCACTTTTTTTAGTAGTCTTTCCAACCTGGCAATAGACACAATTATAAGAACAGATTTTTGGGGTCACAATATTGTTTATTCCCAGGCTTCTTCCTAATCTTCTTGATGGCACAGGTCCGAAACTTATCATGCTTAAATTTATATTTGAATCTTTTGAATTACTCTTTAACCGGAAGTATTGTAAACAACTAAATCGTCTTTATTAACTTTGAGTAGTTCAGCAATTACATTGCATTTAACCATTAAAAGAAAATATATCCTTTTATCGTTTAATGGAAGCAACCCTTCAAGATTGCCCTGTCCTTTTGATATTATAAGGTCGGCGTTACTGAAGTATTCCTGGAATAATTTTCCTGACTTATGAACAATTGTGGAAGGGGCGTCATACTCACTTGAGATTACTCTGGTTATCTTGTTCATCCCTGTATATTCGGCATCTTCCATGGTGGCATCGTTGATAACAGGTCCTCCTCTGACCACATAAGTAAGATTCGGGTGTTTTATTTTTTCAATAAAAAGTTTATCGAATACTATTTCGCCGGCATTATCTCCAAGATATAAAACAGACCTGGCTTTTTCCAGTTCTTTCTTAAGTTGCCTTGAATGATCAATTGCAAAACCTGAATTCAGAGCTTTTTCGATAGTTACCAGAATGTTAAAATTATCATTCGCCGCAAAATCTATAATATTTCCTGCAATTGCTATTCTCAGGGCAGTTCGGAAAGGGTCATCAGATTGATTAACAAGCTTTTCAGACTCAGAAATTAAATTCAATGCCTGATCGTTGTTCACTCTTTTCTCTTCTTTGTACGGGTCGGGATTATTCGTATAGCTTCTTAATATGATATGAAGCTCGCGCGAGAATTCGGGTGAATAAAGCTCATCCCATTTAGTATGATACAAAGTAATCATATCCCTGGTGAAAGAATTTTTTGCTTCGTTGGTAATATTCTCTTTAGCAAGTAACCTTTCAAAAGCCTTAGTAAAGCAGAAGAAGCATCGGTGATCTGATATCATGATACTCTCTGATTAATGATCGCAATAATTTGCACCGGCAACAAGACTGCCATTTATAAGATCATTTGCCAGATCCGTATAATTCTTAATCTGTGCACCAACAAATACATTTATTTTTTGATTGTTAAAGAGATTTATGGCACGTTGTCCCATACCACCTGCAATAACATCCGTCACTCCTTTTTCTGCCAGCCAGGCAGGCAGCAATCCGGGTTCATGGGGCGGGGGTGTGACTAATGTCTCGCCTGATATCGAGTTATTTTCAGCATCTACAATTGCGAATTGCTGACAATGACCAAAATGTGAGCATAATATCCCATTCTCCAATGGGATGGCAATACGTTTTTTCATAATGATTTTTCTATTAATGAATAAAATTAATTTGTTATTGTAGAGCGAGGTCTGAGACCTCGCTCTACTTCATATCGCTTTTTAAGCGTTTTCCCTCTCCTTTTCCTCCACCGGTTTTCCGTCGCTTTCCCTGACCTTTTCCTAATCTGGTAAGCAACTCATCAGGAGAATGCTTCGTGCATTTTCCAAGTCCGCGACCGGTTTTCGGACCTTTCCCTTCCGGGCCTGTTCCATTAATTTGTGGCATCTTTTATCTATTTTTTGTTTAACATTTCAATGATCTCATTTATGGTTTTTTCAGGTTCTTTCAGCACAATCATCTGTATTTTTAGTCTGTCAAGCAACGATTTTATCTTAATGCCAAATTCGCCTGATATTATTTTCCTGACATCACGCGAAGCAACAAGTTGCACTGCTGCAGGACCTGCTCCTTCCTGGGCATCTTTGCTGTGGTTTGGAATGAATTCCATTCCAGTTGTTTCCGTATCATAAATGACAAAATATGCACAGCGTCCAAAACGCTGGTCCAGTTTACTCTCAAGAGTGTTTCCGGTACTTGTTATTGCTGTTTTCATATTAGATGTTTTTAGTGTGAAGACTTCCTTTCCTTATAAGATGCTGATGACATTCAGGGCATATTTCGTTTCTGCATGGAATTCTGAATCCATGAGGTTTTTCAAATCCGCATACAGGACAGACACAAATATCGTGGCACCTTGAAAAAGATTCTTCATCTTCATATATAAATTCCTCGCAAATTATAATATCCTTACTGTTACAGAGAGGACATTCTTTATTATCATCTTGTTTTTCAGGATTATTAAAAAAGCAGCCGCAGGTTTTACAAGAAAACCATTCGCTGTCGAAATAAATTTTCCCTCCCTCAATAATCAGTTGCTTCCCAAGAACTATCGCTTCAGCCATTTTTTCTCTGGCTTTTGCATAGATCCTGGTAAGAGTAGGCCTCGAAACATTCATTATTTCAGAAGCATGGAGGTGATTCAGCTTTTCATAATCACAAAGCCGTATTGCTTCGTATTCTTCATATTGAAGAAAAACAACCTCCGGATCTTTGTCAGTGTCTTTTGCCCCATATGGTTTAAATCCCGATACTAACGGGGGATTGCTTATTTTTCTGAGTTTTATGGGTCGTGGTGACATATATTATGAGCAATAGTTCACTACAAAGATAATGAACATATGTTTATAATGCAAGTTTTTTTGGAATTTATTTGTAACGCAGAGCCAGGTCTCATTTGTTGAGGGGCTCAGCCCCTATTACATCAAACATCCATATTGAACCATGAATTGTAGAGCCATGTCTCAGACTTGGCTCTACAATGATGAAATTCGTTGGTGTGACGGTCGTATACATAATCTTTCCCCCATTCTGCAGCATTAACGACAGTCTGTTCCACAGCATTTATGATATAGTACAATTCGTCGTTTGTCATTGTTGGATGAAGAGACAATCTGACCCATCCAGGTTTAAGGGAGAGATCACCGGCATCAATCTTATCAGTGATTTCCGTTGACATGCTTAGATCGACATCCAGTAGAAAATGGCCATAAGTCCCCGCACAGGAACAACCGCCTCTGACCTGTATCCCAAACATATCGTTAAGTAAGATAGTAAAAAGATTGTGGTGCACATTATCTAAATAGAAGGAGAATACTCCAAGCCTTTCCCTGATGTTCTGTGCCAGTATATGAAGTCCTTTTATTTTTGATAATTCGCTGAAAGTTATGTTAATAAGCTCTCTCTCACGTTCTTTTATCTTCGAGACACCCATTTCCTCTTTTAATTTTATTACCAGGGCTGCCTTGATTCCCTGAAGAAAGCCCGGTGTGCCTCCATCTTCTTTAACTTCAATGTCAGTAATATAACTGAATCCTCCCCACCTGTTTGTCCATTTTAATGTTCCACCGCCAGGTGTATCAGGGGTCTTGTTCTTGTATAAATCTTTGTTAAAAACAAGTACTCCTGCACTCCCCGGACCACCCAGGAACTTGTGGGGTGAAAAGAAGATTGCATCCAGTTGATGACTCTTGTCAGCAGGATGCATATCTATGTCGACATATGGTGCAGATGCTGCAAAATCAACAAAGCAATATCCGTTATGTTCGTGCATTATTTTAGCAAGCTCATGGTAAGGAGGGTAATATCCCGTAACATTTGAGCAGGCTGAAAATGATCCGATAAGCAGTGGCCGGTTTTTGTACTTAGCTATCTCCTTTCTAAGTGTTTCGGGATTAACTTTAAGATCAGGAGAAGGCTCCAGTACCACAATTTCCGCAAGAGTCTCAAACCATGAAGTATGGTTTGAATGATGTTCGGTATGTGTAATAAAAACTACGGGACGGTTGTCGTTCGGGACATCATTGCATCTTCTGTAATCTCCATTTGAATAGGCACAGTAGTGAATTGCCTGTTCAGGTACCTTCAGACCCAGCATTCTCTGCAACTTGACAATTGCCGAAGTCATCCCCGATCCTGTGAAAATGATTACATCATCTTCATTTGCATTAACGTGATGCTTCACAATTTTCTGGGCAAGATGGTATGCCTCGGTCATCGCCTTTCCAGTACCTGTAGATTCTGAATGGGTATTTCCAACCATAGGACCTATATCATCAGAAATCCTCTTCTCAATTTTGGAATAGAGCCTTCCGCTGGCAACCCAGTCGGCATATACCAGGGGTTTCTTTCCGAATGGTGTTTCAATTTCCTTGTCTATCCCAATGATATTCTTACGATAAGGGTTAAAATATTTTTCAAGTTCTGTCATAAATAATTTTTACGCGACAAAAATATCAATTATTTGGCAATATAACGTTTTCAATTCAGAAGGCATTATAAAGATACTTGAAGGGGAGAGTGGGAGAAAGGGAGAGAGGGAGATTGAGAGAATGGGAGAACAACTGTGATATGCCAAATAATTGTAATAAATTAGAGGATCAATTTAAAAATAGTCATTATGAAGTTTTATCTGGTTATGGTTTTCATATTTATTATCCCTCTTCGCATTACTGGTCAATATCCGGACATGAAATCAGGAAGTTCTAATTCTGTGCCTGATAAACTGGTTCCATTCTCTCCTTCGTCAATAAAAATTAAAGGATACCTGGGCGATAAAATGAACCTGATAACAGATCGACGGATAAAAACACAGGATCCTGATTATCTGGTTGAGCCTTTCCGTCATAAGGATGAAACCCATTTATGGCAGACCGAGTTCTGGGGGAAATGGATCCTTTCGGCTATAGCCTCATACGAATACAATAATGATCCGGAAATGTTGGCAAAAGTCAAAAATGCAGTGAATCTGTTGTTGCTGACCCAGATGCCGGATGGTTATATCGGCAATTATACCGATAGTGCCAGGTTGCAGCAGTGGGATATATGGGGTCAGAAGTATACCCTGCTTGGATTACAGTCTTATTATGATCTGACGGGAGATAAAGCCTCACTCAAAGGAGCATGCAGGCTAGCCGACAACCTGATGACCCGGGTGGGACCCGGAAAAGTGAATATTGTGAAAACAGGTAATTACCGTGGCATGCCAAGCAGTTCAATTCTTGAACCAATGGTATATCTGTATCGTCATACAGGTGATAAAAAGTATCTTGATTTTGCAAAATATATAGTGGAACAATGGGAGACGCCTGAAGGGCCAAAGCTTATAAGCAGTGCACTAGCCGCTGTTCCTGTTTTTGAAAGATTCCCTCATCCTGCTGTATGGTGGTCTTATGAAAACGGCCAGAAAGCTTATGAGATGATGTCGTGTTATGATGGATTGCTTGAACTCTATCGTATTACGGGGGAACCTGAATACCTCAAAGCTGTTGAAATGGCGGTAAGCAATATTATTGAAAATGAAATAAATGTTGCTGGTTCGGGAACGGCATTTGAATGTTTCTATAACGGTGCAAAGTATCAGACGCAGCCAACTTATCATACCATGGAGACCTGTGTTACCATGACGTGGATGAAACTATGTTTCAGTTTGCTCAGGCTGACAGCCAATCCTTTATATGCTGATCAAATAGAAAAGTCTGCCTATAATGCATTGCTGGCGTCGGTGAAATATGATGGTTCGGAGATAGCCAAATACAGCCCGCTGGGAGGTGTCCGTCATGCCGGGGAGGAACAGTGTGGCATGCACATAAACTGTTGTAGCGCCAATGGCCCAAGGGCATTCATGATGCTGCCACTTTTCGCGGTAATGGGTTCACAGAATGGGATTTTCATAAATGCTTACGGGCAGATAAAGTCAGTTACTCCGATAAATGCGGATAATCTGGTAAGTATTGAACAGACTTCTGATTATCCTGCCACTGGTACTGTTGAGCTGATTATTAACCCCGAAAAAGCTGAGGCGTTTATCCTTTCTTTGAGGATTCCTGAATGGAGTGAAAATACCTCTATTTCAGTAAATGGTACAGATGTGAAGGGAATAATAGCCGGTAGTTATAAAAAGATAACACGTATATGGAAAAAGGGTGATGTAGTAGTATTAAAAATGGACCTTCGCGGAAGAGTAATTAAATTGAATGGTAAACAGGCAATTATAAGAGGCCCTGTGGTTTTAGCCCGTGATACAAGGTTCGGTGACGGAGTTGTTTGTGAAGCTGCAGTGGTTAAGGAAAAAAGCGGGAAAGTTGATCTGTCTCCTTCTCAGAATAAACCTGCACATATCTGGATGTCGTTTACTGCACCTTTGGTTCTTGGCACCGACCTTGAGGGAGATTTTCTTAAACCTCATCAGGTAAATTTCTGCGATTTTGCATCGGCCGGCAATACATGGGGTGAGGATTCACGATATGCTGTGTGGATACCTCAGACCCTTAATGTTATGAAAAAGGATTATAAAGGTTATTAACGGCGCAAAGGCGCAATGGCACAATGGCTCAACGGTAGTGAAACTGCAGGACCGCAAGACCGCAAGACCGCAAGACCGCAAGACCGCAAGACTGCAAGACCGCACGACAATTTAATGCTATTTGATTTTATAATGATCCTCAAGGATTCGGCTGAAGATTTTTCCCGGTAGAATATATTTCAGAACAACTGCCAGTTTTTGTTCAACTGATGCGATAATATATCTCTGACGGGGATTTTTATATTCCACAATCTTTGCAAGTTTCCTTGCCAGCACCACAGGTTTCCATCCGTTGGCTTCATCTTTTTCTATTATATCAAGAGTTGTGATGAATTGCTTGTTATAAGGATCATCTTTTCCGGTAGGAGCGAGAAAACCCCGACGGTTAGCTGAATTATTTGTGTGGAAATCACCAGGATTTATCAGGATTACTTTTATATTATACTGTTTTGTTTCCATTCTTAAGGCTTCACTGAAGCCTTCAATGGCAAATTTGCTGGCAGAATAGTATGCCTGGAAGGGTAAACCCATCAATCCGCCGATAGAACTGAAATTAATTATAGTGCCTCCACCCTGTTTCCTCATCACAGGCAAAACTTCCCTTGTAAGATTGACCATTCCAATGAAATTTGTATCGATCTGGATTTTTATATGTTCCAGGGGCGCTGTTTCATTGGGACCTCCGGTATGCATGCCCGCATTATTTATAAGGACATCAATTCTGCCCTCGTTCTTTATAACAGTACTTACTGCATTTTTGATGGAATCAATATCCGTAAGCTCCAGCATAAGCCCATTCACTGCAGGACTAATTTCAACATCCCTGCGAATAGTACCATATACGATATGACCATTTTCAGCCAGAAGCTCTGCAGTCTGTTTTCCAAAACCAGAAGAGATACCCGTGATAAGAATAACTTTTTTCATATTTTAATTTAATACTCCAAGTGCCTTAGCCACTTTGGTTATTTTTTCAATTGAAATTTCGACCTGTTCTTTTGTATGAGTTGCCATAAGAGAATATCTTATCAGGCAGTCCTCTTTTGGAACGGCCGGCGATACAACAGGATTAACAAAAACACCCTCTTTTAGAAGCTCCTGTGTGAGTTTCAAAGCCTTAATGTCGTCGCGGATAAAGAGCGGAATGATTGGTGTTTCAGATTTCCCGGTATCAAAACCTGCAGATTTAAAACCACTCAGGGCAAGAGCGGTCATTTCCCAGAGGTGTTTAATCCTTTCAGGTTCGGTTTCCATTATTTCTATCGAAGCCAGAACTGCAGCTACGGAGGCAGGTGTCATACTGGCACTGAAAATGAGAGATCTTGAATTGTGCTTAATGAAATTGATAACCTCTTTATCAGCAGCAATAAACCCTCCCAGAGAAGCAAATGATTTGGAAAATGTCCCCATTATAAGATCTACATTATCTGTAAGCCCGAAATGAGAAGATGTTCCGGAGCCGTTTTCTCCTAGAATGCCCAGGGAATGAGCATCATCAACCATTATTGAGGCATCGTATTTTTGAGCCAGTTCCACTATTTCGGGGAGTTTTACAATATCTCCTTCCATAGAAAAAACGCCATCAACCACAATCAGTTTTATTCGATCCTTCTCGCATAGTTTTAGTTTGCCTTCGAGAGCGGCCATATTATTATGATCATACTTCAGCACTTTCGAAAATGAAAGCCTGCTGCCTTCAATAATTGAAGCATGATCAAGCTCGTCCAGTAAGAGATAATCATTCCTTCCGGCCAGCAACGAAACAACTCCTAGATTTACCTGGAAACCTGTGCTGTAACACAGGGCTCCTTCTTTTTTGACCAGGCCGGCAAGCTTTTCTTCTAGTTTGATATGAATGTCAAGTGTCCCGTTCAGAAACCTTGATCCGGCACAACCGGTGCCATACTTATCTATAGCAGCCTTGGCAGCCTCTTTTACTTTCGGATGATTTGTAAGACCGAGATAGCTGTTAGACCCGAACATCAGGACCTCTTTGCCATTAATATGAACAACTGTGTCCTGTTCTGACTCAATGGCCCTGAAATATGGATAAATGCCAGCCTGCATAGCTCTTTGCGGGGCATCATAGCCTGCGAGTTTATTAGTTAAGATTCCCACCAATCAGGTTAAATAAATTATGAAATAGGGGTCAAATTTAGAAAAAAAAGTATTAATCGTTAGAAAAGCATGCTTTTTGATTAAAATATTTTTGATTAATTATAAAAATGATGTAAAGATTATATTAAGATTTATCATCCTGATTCAGGTCATTTAAAATTTATTAAAGTTTAAATTATAAAAATCTTATTAAAATTTGGAAAGTAGTAAGATGAGGTTTATTTTTGTCCGCGAAAATCAAATCCACAAATTTAATGGACGACGGCCCTGCGAAAATATTATTTTAATCCCCTGATATAGAAGGGTAGCCGGACTGCCGGTCACTTCCTCCTTTATCAGTAACAGTAAGGAGGTGACTATGACATCACTCACAACTTTTTATTTAAGCGGAATAATCGGGAAGGAAGCCTTTGGAGCTGATGGCGATGCTATTGGTGTAATAAAGGATTTGCTTGTAAATGCAGCTCCAACAGGTCAGAATGACCCTAACCATCAGCTGGTAACAGGGGTAAAGCTTAAAATACACAAGGAAACAAGGTTCTATTCTTTCAAGCATTTCAAGGTTGTCAAGGCTCGTGAAGTACTGAATGTAGCCTGCACAAAGCTGGTGGAACTCAGGAAAGAGGAAGTAAGTAACGGTATGTTACTTGTTGAGAGCATACTTGATAAGCAGATAGTGGACCTCAACGGTCGTAAACTGGTAAGGGTAAATGATGTCAGGCTTGCCACTCTCCCTACCGGGACCTATGCTGTTGCTGTAGATATAGGCATTGAAGGCATCCTGAGAAGGATTGGCATTTCAATGCCGATTAAATGGCTCATTTCCCTACTGAAGATCAGTATACCTGCACAGTTTATTTTGTGGGATGATGTACAGGCCATTGATGACTCAAATTCCAATATAAGACTCTCAAAAAGTTATGCCAAGCTGCATACACTGCACCCTTCTGACCTGGCAGACATCCTTGAAGACCTTGGTAAAAAATCGAGCATGTCGGTATTCTCAGCTCTTGATGAAGAAAAGGCTGCAGATGTTCTTGAGGAACTGGAACCTCATACCCAGATACATATCCTGGAGAACCTGCCGATTGATAAGGCAGCGGATCTGCTTGAAAAGATGCCGGCAGATGAGGCAGCAGATATACTTGAGGAACTTGAAGATGAGAAAGCTGAACTTCTGTTGAATGCGATGGAAATGGAATCATCCCGGGAGGTAAGAGAACTCCTGGAATACCCCGATAACCTCGTGGGCAGTCTTATGACCACGGATATAATTTCTTTCAGGGCCGGTGTTACTGTTGATGAAGTTATTGCCGAATTAAGGGCCAGAAAACCTGAACCTTCGGAACTTTATAACATGTTTGTTACAGAATCAGAAGACAAGTTGATAGGTTCCTTTAATCTTCGGGATCTTGTCGTTTCAGAACCAACTTCTCCCCTGGGTGAGATCATGAGGACGGAACCCCGGTTTCTGTATGATAATCAAAAAGTTGGAGATATCGCAGAGCTGATTTCAAAATATAACCTTCTTGCTGTGGCAGTTGTGGATGAGGAGAAACAGTTACAGGGTATGGTTGTGGTGGATGATGTTGTGGAAGATCTTATAAAGAAAAGGAGAACAAAGAAGAAGTGATGGAAAATTCATGGTGAAAGGAGCAAATAAAATCAAACCTTAATTTATAGAAAGCATGTTCAGGAGGATCAGGGAATCCCGTATTTTAAGGCAGGTAGGAATTTTTCTTGCTATTCTGGGACCAGGAATTATTACCGGAAGCGTAGATAATGATGCTGGGGGAATTGCTGTCTATTCAGTGGCTGGAGCAACATATGGCTACGGATTGATATGGACTCTTATTCCTTCTTTTATTGTACTCCTGGTGATCCAGGAGATGAATGCACGCATGGGTATTGTGACTGGCAAGGGACTCTCGGATCTGATAAGAGAGAATGCCGGATTAAAGATCACCTTTTTCATATTTGTCGGACTCCTGATTTCAAATATTGGTAATACAACGACTGAATTGGCGGGTGTTGCAGGTAGTATGGAGATATTTGGTATCAGTAAGTATATATCTGTCCCTCTTGTAGCAATTTTTGTATGGTTCCTTGTAGTTAAGGGTACCTACAAGATCGCTGAACGCATCTTTTTAATATTCAGTGCTACCCTTCTCACATACGTTGTTTCTGCACTGATGAGTAAACCTCACTGGGGAGAAATAGGAACTGCCATAATCCATCCACGAATGGAAATGAATTCTCAAAGCCTTGCGATGGTGATAGCCCTTGTTGGTACCACTATAGCACCATGGATGCAATTCTATATGCAATCTTCTGTTATTGAGAAAGGACTGAAGATGAAGAATTTTAAATTAACCCTTATTGACATAGCTGTGGGCTGCGTGGTTACGATCGTCGTTGCTTTCTTTATAATGGTCGCCTGCGGATCAACACTGCATCCAAACGGGATCGTGATAAATGAAGCAAAGGATGCTGCACTTGCCCTGAAACCGTTTGCAGGTGAACTGGCTTCCCAGGTTTTTGCTTTCGGACTTTTTGTGGCATCTGTCTTCTCAGCTACAATCCTTCCGCTGGCAACTGCCTACTATATCTCAGAGGCTTTTGGCTTCGAATCGGGTATCGACAAAAAATGGGACGAGGCAAAAGAGTTCTATATTCTCTACACAGGGATACTTGTTGTGTCAGCAATAATCATATTGATCCCGAATGCGCCACTTATTAAGATATCCGTCTGGTCACAGGTGCTTAACGGTATACTTCTTCCGGTTGTTCTGGTCAGCATGATACTTCTTATCAATGACAAAAAGATAATGGGCAAATATGTAAATAAACCTATCCAGAACCTTGTGGGATGGGGAGCAGTTGTCCTGCTAACAGCTTTATCTCTGATACTTATTGTACTGCCACTGATAAGCTGACAGCAATTAATAAGACTATTCCAATCATATACCTTAACAAACCTCAATATACCTGATATTGCAGGGATAATCACAATACGTCGCGCGTTGCCTATTAAGTAGCTATTAATCATTCATTTTAGTTTACCTGATTCATATATTTATTAAATTTGTTATATAATTTCTATTTAAAAACCATGATGATTTAAACGCAACCTTCTATCGTGACACCTACGGAATAACGCTTAAGTCATAAATACTCCTTACCATGAAACCTGACAATCATCCGTGGCATAGTATTGAAACAGGCAAAGATGCCCCTGCTTTTGTAAAATGTGTAGTTGAGATTCCAAAAGGCTCAAAAGGGAAATATGAGATGGATAAAGAATCCGGGCTTTTGAAACTCGACAGGGTCCTTTTCTCATCAGTTCATTATCCCGCAAATTATGGTTTTATTCCTCAGACCTACTGCGACGATCATGATCCTCTTGATATACTTGTTATATGTTCGATAGATGTCTTTCCGATGTGTATAATAAATGCCAAAGTTATAGGAGCCATGGAAATGATTGATGGCTCTGAACGGGATGCCAAGATTATCTCCGTCGCAAGTAATGATATGTCAGTAAATTATCTTAATAATCTTGAAGAGCTGCCGCCCCATACGCTGGTTGAACTGAAAAGATTTTTTGAGGATTATAAGAAGAATGAACACAAAAATGTCATAGTGGAGAAGTTTATTTCAAGGAACGAAGCTTATACGGTTATCCTGGACAGCATGAGGCTATATAAGGAGATGAGAGAGGAATTAACAGATAAATAATGTCGGATTAGTCTGCCTTTAATTATTTTGTATAATAAAAATGAAAAGTATCTTTATATCCGTCAAAATTTGAAATCTTAAATTAACCCGGATTCTGATGGAAAAAGGTTATTTTGAAGGATATACCTATAATACTCCTGTAAATGATCCCCCAACACTTAAAGACAGGCTCCTGAAAAACAGTCGTACCTACTTCACACTTAAATATGCCGAAGTAGTTCTCAGGACCAGGAAGGAGGCAATAAGGAAGATATATGACACCAAGGCATGGACCGATTCCTCTTTTGAAATTTTTAAATTCATAGAGACAACAGGTGGTAAATTCCGCATAACCGGCATGGAGAACATTACCAGGTCTCCGGGCCCCGTTCTGTTTATCAGTAATCACATGAGTACCCTTGAGACTATGATCTTTCCGTGCCTGATCGGCCCACATAAGGAAGTGACGTTTGTTGTGAAGGAAAGCCTGGTTAAACATCCACTATTTGGTGATGTTATGAGATCGAGAAACCCTATTGTTGTAGGGCGTACTGACCCACGCAAGGATCTTGAAGCTGTTATGAATGGTGGTTCGGATCTGCTTGGGAATGGAATATCGATTATTATTTTCCCGCAGAGTACCAGAAGTCTCGATTTTAAGCCTGAGGAATTTAATTCCCTGGGAGTCAAACTGGCAAAGAAAACAGGGGTCGATGTTGTACCTGTTGCAATTAAAACGGATTTCTGGGGTAACGGAAAATGGATAAAGGAACTAGGTCCACTTGATAGCAGTAAACTTATCCATATCAGGTTTGGAGAACCATTCAGGGTTTCCGGGAACGGAAAAGACGAAAACCAGAGGATCATTGAGTTTATCAAATCCTCTCTCGAGGAATGGCAGAAATGATATAGCCTAATAGATAACCCAATCTGAGAATAAATTTAATAACAAATTATTTTAAGTGTATTCTTTACATTTAAAATGATTTTTAATAAATTTGTTGATACTAAATCGTACTTCAAATACTGACTTGACTTCATCTTATTGTATTTCTGTTTATTCCGTATCATCTGTGATAATTTATATAACGTATCATTCTTTAATATAAAAAACGAATATTATGGGAACACTTGACTGGATCGTTTTAGGTATCTTTTGTCTTGGTCTGATCGGCATTATTATCTGGGTAACCAGGCAGAAAGAAGACACCTCTACAGACTATTTTCTGGCAGGGCGCGACGCAACATGGCTTGCCATTGGTTCTTCCATCTTTGCTTCAAATATTGGTTCCGAGCACCTTGTAGGTCTGGCAGGAGCCGGTGCATCAAGTGGTATGGCCATGGCCAGCTGGGAGATGCATGGATGGTTAATACTGATACTCGGCTGGTTTTTTGTTCCTTTTTATGCCCGTAGCGGTGTATTCACCATGCCCGAATTTCTTGAAAAAAGATATAATAAGGGTTCCAGAAGTGTTCTGTCAGTTATTTCCATTGTGAGTTATATTTTTACCAAGGTGGCTGTGACAGTGTATGCTGGTGGTATAGTATTCAAGCAGGTTTTTGGTATTGAATCGATGTTCGGGATCGATTTTTTCTGGATAAGTGCTATTGGGCTTGTTGTTCTTACCGGGATCTATACCACCCTGGGAGGGATGAGGGCGGTTTTGTGGACCTCGGTTCTTCAGACCCCTATTTTACTTGTAGGCTCTCTTGCCATCCTGGTGATTGGACTGATTAAACTGGGAGGATGGCATGAGATGATGGAGATATGCAGGACTGTGCCTGTGAATGCTGACGGGGATACAATGGTGAATGTCATACGTTCGGCAAACGACCCTGAATATCCGTGGACCGGTGTTATCCTGGGATCTGCGATAATCGGATTCTGGTATTGGTGTACTGACCAATTCATTGTACAAAGAGTCCTTTCAGGCAGAAATCAGACTGAATCACGACGCGGCGCTATTCTTGGTGCTGCTTTTAAACTTACCCCGGTTTTCATATTCCTTATCCCTGGAATGATCGCTTACTCACTTAATGCGAGGGGAATGATCCATCTTCCTAATTCTGACTCAGCATTCTCAGTACTTGTGAAGGAGCTTCTGCCTTTAGGATTTAAAGGACTTGTGGTTGGGGGGATACTTGCTGCGCTCATGAGCTCTCTGGCCTCCCTGTTTAACACTTCGGCTACCCTGTTTACGGTGGATTTCTATCAAAAATTCAAGCCAAAAGCATTAGAGAAAGAGCTGGTTAAGGTAGGAAGAATTGCTACTGTAGTGGTTGTTGTACTGGGGATACTGTGGATACCGGTAATGAAGGGTCTTGGTAAGGTACTCTATGCTTATCTTCAGGATATCCAATCGCTTATTGCCCCTGGTATTGCAGCCGTCTTCCTGCTCGGTATACTGTCGAAAAAGACAACACCCAAAGCAGGGTTGTACGGCTTAATAGTTGGTTTTGCACTTGGTATGGTCCGCCTGGGCCTTAAAGTGTTTGCTGGTGGCATAGGTCAGGATGGCATTATTTATAAGGTCTTCCTTGCACCTAACTGGCTGCATTATGAAATTGCATTGTTTTTCCTGGTAATTATACTGATGGTCATTATCAGCTTTGTTACACCACCGGCAGACCAGGTTGCAATAAAAGGCCTGTATTTCGGGTCGGCAACAGCTAAGGAAAAAGCGATTACCAGGGCAGGATATAATAACTGGGACCTTATCTTCTCAGGTATGATAATCGCAGTAATTATAGCCTTCTACATTTATTTCTGGTAGGTCGTCGACTAATCAAAAATATACAGATATGGATAAGTTAAAAAGTAAAGAGATATGGTTTATTACCGGTAGCCAGCATTTGTACGGCCCTGATACCCTCAAACAGGTTGCAGCAGACTCGGCCAAAATTGCCTCTGCGCTTGATAAATCATCGCTGATCTTGCAAAAGGTAGTATTCAAACCGGTACTTACAACTCCCGATTCAATATTTGAGATCTGCTCTGAAGCAAATAATTCAAAAAGCTGTATTGGTCTTATAGCATGGATGCATACCTTTTCACCCGCTAAGATGTGGATAAGGGGACTGTCAATATTGAACAAACCGTTTCTACATTTCCATACTCAACTCAACAGGGATATACCATGGGAATCGATTGATATGAATTTCATGAACCTTAACCAGTCGGCACATGGCGACCGCGAGTTTGGATTCATAGGAACAAGGATGAGGTTGAACAGGAAAGTTGTTGTTGGCCATTACCAGGATCCCGATGCTGTAGACAGGATAGCCGTATGGATCAGGGCAGCCTCGGCTTATGATGATGCTCTTACCATGAAGATAGCCCGCTTTGGAGATAACATGCGCGACGTTGCAGTTACAGAAGGAAATAAGGTCAGTGCACAGATGCAAATGGGATATTCAGTATACGGATTTGGTATTGGCGACCTGGTTAAAACGGTAAACGCAGTAACAGAGGCTTCAATTAAAAAACTTGTTGAAGAATATGGTGCAGAATATAAATTAACGAACGCTGTGGCCGGTTCTGAAACCCTTAAAGAGGCAGCCAGAATTGAGATTGGCATGGAAGAGTTCCTTAAAGCAGGTGACTTCAGGGCATTTACAACAACCTTTGAAGATCTTCACGGGCTTAAGCAGTTACCTGGCCTGGCTGTGCAACGACTTATGGCAAAAGGTTATGGCTTCGGTGCAGAAGGCGACTGGAAAACAGCTGCGCTGGTCCGGTCTATGAAGGTGATGGCTTCAGGTTTGAAAGGAGGGACTTCGTTTATGGAAGATTATACTTATCATTTCAATCCTGAAGGGATGAGGGTGCTGGGAGCTCATATGCTTGAAGTTTGTCCTTCAATAGCACTAGCGAAGCCCACGGTTGAAATACATCAGCTATCGATAGGCGGGAAAGAAGATCCGGCACGTCTTGTTTTTAAAACAGCCCCGGGACATGCAATAAATGTTTCTGTAATCGATCTGGGCAACAGGTTCCGAATGATTGTAAATGAAGTTGAAGTTGTTAAGTGTCCTGATATGCCAAATCTTCCTGTTGCAAGCGTGTTGTGGAAACCATTACCCGATCTGAAAATTGGTGCGGCAGCATGGATTATCGCAGGAGGAGCACATCATACAGGTTTCAGCACTTCAATTAATTCAGAATATCTTGAAGATTTTGCCCAAATGATGGGTGTTGAATATGTTCTCATTGATGGGAAATGCGACCTGACTGAATTTAAAAAGGAACTTAGATGGAATGAGATTTATTATCATATTTCCAATGGGATTATTTAGCTTTAAAAAGCATCCTTTGTTCAAATAGCCGGTAACATGACTGAGAAAACTAAAATCTATTCGCATGGTACAAAACATTTGGTTGCTGTCGATTGTATTATATTCGGTTACGACCTGATTGAAAAGGAAATAAAGCTTCTTCTTTTTAAAAGGATTGTTGAACCCGCGAAAGGGAAATGGTCGCTTGCAGGAGGCTTTGTTGAAGTGAATGAAAGCCTCGACGCTTCTGCTTCAAGAATATTAAAGAACCTGACCGGACTGGATTCTGTTTATCTGAAGCAATCCTATTCTTACGGTGATGTTAACAGGGATCCCGGTGCCAGGGTTATTTCCGTGGTGTATTTTGCATTGATTGCTATCAGGGATATTAATAAAGACCTTGCTGTAAAGAATGGTGTTCACTGGCGTTCACTAAACCGTTTACCCGACCTGATTTTTGATCACCCGATAATGGTTAAAAGGGCACTTCATGATTTGCAGGAGCAGATTAAAGTTAAGCCTGTGGGCTTTGAGCTGCTTCCGGAAAAATTTACACTTGTTCAGTTGCAGGATCTTTATGAAGCTATTTACCAGAGGAAAGTGGATAAGAGGAATTTCAGGAAGAAAATATTGTCGATGGAAATTCTGGAAAAACTGGACGAAAAGGAGAAGGAGACCTCAAAAAGAGGAGCTTATTATTACAGGTTTAATAAGTCAAGATATGCAAAGCTTGAGCAGAATGGATTTTACTTTAACCTGGATGTCAATTAAAAAGTCCCTGGAGTGCCTAAAGTACTTAGAGTTTGGAGTTAATAAAAGAAAGTAATATGCTTGATGAATTAAAAGAAAGAGTTTTTAAAGCTAATATTGACCTTGTTAAGAATGGCCTGGTTGTACATACATGGGGTAATGTAAGCGGGAGAGATAAAAAAAGCGGCCTGGTTGTCATAAAACCTTCGGGGATAAGCTATAAAGCTATGAAACCTGAAGATATGGTTGTTCTCGATAATGACGGTAATATTGTGGAGGGCGTATATAAACCATCAACAGATGCCCCAACACACCTTTATATTTATAAGTCTTATGAGCTTATTGGCGGAGTGGTCCATACTCATTCATCCTATGCAACATCGTGGGCACAGGCAGGGAAGTCAATTCCGCCTTTTGGAACAACACATGCTGACCATTATTACGGGGCTGTGCCATGTACAAGATTATTGAACAATAATGAGATTGCCTCGGATTATGAGCTGAATACCGGTAAAGTTATTATCGAAACCATGGATTCGACTGATCCTTTTGCGGTACCATCTGTGCTGGTAAATAGTCATGGTCCGTTTTGCTGGGGGAAAGATCCTGAAACTGCAGTATATAATGCAATAGCACTCGAAGAGATAGCGCGAATGGCATTTTATACTGTTATGCTCGGCAGAAGTAAACCTGTTGATAAAGCCCTTCTCGAAAAACATTTCAACAGGAAACATGGGAAAGACGCCTATTATGGTCAGAGAAAAAAATGATGATTTTACACCTGAAAATTAAATATCTATGGCAACAAAATATGTAATTGGTATAGACTATGGGACTGACTCAGTGAGGTCAGTAGTTGTTAATACAAGCGATGGAGAAATTGCGGGAACATCAGTTTTCGATTATCCAAGGTGGAGAAAGGGGTTGTTTTGCGACCCTTCAATAAATCAGTTCCGTCAACACCCGCTCGATTATATTGAAGGACTTGAACAATCTGTAAAGGAGGCCATTAAAGATTTGTCAGAAGATATTGTAAAGAATATTGCCGGTATTACTGTTGATACAACAGGATCAACACCTGTGGCAGTTGACAGGGATGGTGTACCTCTTTCTCTAAAGCCAGGCTTTGAAAAGAACCCTGATGCAATGTTTGTTCTATGGAAAGATCATACAGCTGTGAAAGAAGCTGCAGAGATTAACGAACTGGTCAGAAAATGGGGAGGTACAGACTTTACAAAATTTGAAGGCGGCATTTATTCTTCTGAGTGGTTCTGGGCCAAGATTCTCCACGTTCTTCGCAGTAGTGAAGAAGTAAGAAAAAATGCTGTATCGTGGGTTGAACACTGCGACTGGATACCTGGCCTTCTTGTCGGGGATACCAACCCTTCAAACCTGAAAAGAAGCCGCTGTGCTGCAGGTCATAAAGCAATGTGGCACACTGATTTTGATGGTTTGCCCGAAGAAGAATTTCTTGTCAGGCTTGACCCGCTGTTATCGGGGTTGAGGGACAGGCTTTATAAAAAAACATATACCAGCGATCAGGTGGTCGGCAACCTTTCCAAAGAATGGTCAGAAAGACTCGGCCTGTCAACAGCTGTAAAAGTCGGAGTGGGTACTTTTGACGCACACTCAGGTGCTGTGGGAGGAGAGATCAAACCATATCAGCTGGTAAAGGTTATGGGTACCTCAACATGTGATATGATAGTCGCACCAATGACTGAGATGGGAGATAATCTGGTTGCAGGTATTTGCGGCCAGGTAGACGGCTCTATCGTTCCCGGAATGCTGGGCCTCGAAGCAGGTCAATCAGCATTTGGAGATATCTACGCATGGTTCAGCAAGCTGCTGATGTGGTCTGTAAACGAGATCATTGGAAAAATGACCTGGCTGGATGAAAGAACCAGGAACAAAATCACGGAGGAAACTACCGATAAGATGATCGCTGAATTAAGCAGGCAGGCAGAATCTCTTAATGATGAAGAGACTGCTATTGTTGCTCTCGACTGGATGAATGGCAGAAGAACACCCGATGCAAACCAGGAACTTAAAGGGGCAATAGCCGGCTTATCGCTTGGCTCCGATGCCCCGAGGATATTTAAAGCGCTGGTTGAAGCTACAGCATTTGGATCGAAGATGATAAATGAACGGTTTATTTCAGAAGGAGTACGTATTGATGGTGTAATTGCCATTGGAGGTGTTGCAAAAAAGAACCCGTTCGTGATGCAGATTGTTGCAGATGTTCTTAACATGCCGATTAAGATTGCGAGTTCAGATCAGACATGTGCTATGGGTTCAGCTATGGCAGCATCGGTTGTTGCAGGAATTCATAAAGATATTCCTGCGGCGCAAAAAGCAATGGGAAGCGGATTCGAAAAAGAGTATCATCCCGATCCTTTAAGAGCAAAGAAATATGATAATCTTTTCAGAAAGTATAAAGAACTTGGTGCTTTTATTGAAGAAGGAAGTCATTTTTAAATTATTATTTTGGTGAAGCTTTGTGCCTTTGTGCCTTGGTGGCAAAAGAAGTACAGCACCAAGACTCCAAGACTCCAAGTAACAACAGGAAATATAATGTATTAATCTTTTTTACAAATATTTATCATGAAAAAATCTATTATTATTATTACAATTTTATTTCTGTCGCCTGGTATTCAAACCAGAGCACAGAAAGAGGGTACTGGTGCAGTTAATCAACTGGTAATAATTACAAATCACCAGGGACCGGTTATCAGCAAAGATATTTACGGGCAGTTTTCTGAACATCTGGGGAATTGCATTTACGGGGGATTATGGGTCGGAACGGATTCGAAGATTCCTAATACATACGGTATCAGAAATGATGTACTGTTTGCACTTCGTGAAATGAAAATTCCAAATTTAAGGTGGCCGGGCGGATGTTTCGCCGATACCTACCACTGGAAAGACGGTATCGGCCCTAATGAGAAGAGAGCATCTATTATAAATACAAACTGGGGAGGAGTTACAGAAGACAATTCATTCGGCACCCATGAGTTTATGAAACTGACAGAACTACTTGGCTGCGATGCATATATTAACGGAAATGTCGGATCAGGATCTGTTAAAGAGATGGCTGACTGGGTTGAATATCTCACATCCGACGCTGACAGCCCGATGACCAAACTACGGAAGGAAAACGGTCGTGAGGCACCCTGGAAAGTAAGATATTTTGCTATTGGAAATGAGAACTGGGGTTGCGGCGGAAATATGACAGATGAGTTTTATGCCAGTACCATGCGACAATATTCGACATTCCTGCATAACTATTCAGGAAACCAGCTTTACCGTGTTGCCTGCGGGCCTTATGATTATAATTTTGCCTGGACAGAAACATTGATGAAAGATGCTTCAACCAGGGCAAGGTTCCAGGGTATATCTATACACTATTATTCAGTTGTGGATGGATGGGGCTATAAAGGATCCGCTACAAAGTTTGATGAGAGAGAATGGTTTGAGACCATGCGGCTTAATCTTCAGATGGATAATATTATTAAAGGCCATGCTGCTATTATGGATCGTTATGATCCTCAGAAAACCAAAGGCCTGGTTGTTGATGAATGGGGTAACTGGTTTAATGTGGAGCCAGGAACAAATCCCGGATTTCTCTATCAGCAGAATACAATGCGCGATGCTGTAACTGCTGCAATTCATCTTAATATATTTAATCAGCACGCCGACAGGGTTAAGGTTGCGAACCTGGCACAGATGGTAAATGTTCTTCAGTCGGTGATACTTACCAAAGATGATAAAATGGTTCTTACTCCAACTTATTATGTGTTTAAAATGTTCAGCGTTCACCAGGGAGCCACTCTGCTGAATATCGATCTCAGGTGTGAGGATTACATATATGGGGATAAGCATATACCAGCTATTTCTGCTTCTGCTTCAACTGATAAGGATGGTAAGGTGCATATTTCGATGGCAAACCTCAATCCTGATAAGCAGATAACGGTAACATGCCCTCTGATAGGTGATACCTTCAGGAAGATTACAGGAGAAGTTCTCACTGCAGGCGCAATAAATTCATATAACAGCTTTGAAAATCCGGATGTCGTTAAACCAGCTTCATTCAATGGTTTTACTCTCAAGGATGGAATACTGTCTGTAAATATGCCTTCAAAATCTGTTGTGGTACTCGAATTAACCAGGTGATATAATGAAACATTTTATTAAGTTAACAGGTTTATTGGCCTGTGTTTTCCTATTAATAAGCGGATGCACCAAAAAAACTTCCTCAATTGCAGACTACCCGATTCAGCCTGTTCCTTTTACCTCGGTTAAACTGACCGATAATTTCTGGGCGCCTCGGATAAAGAAAAATGCCACCGTTACTATACCTATAGCTTTTGGGTATTGCGAATCGACAGGAAGGGTTAAAAATTTTGAGATAGCCGCTGGTCTTGATACCGGTAAATTTCAGACAATATATCCGTTCGACGATTCGGATGTTTATAAGATAATAGAGGGTGCCAGTTATTCATTACAGACATTTCCAGACCCGAAACTGGAAGCTTATCTTGACACTCTTATCCGAAAAATCGGTCTTGCCCAGGAACCTGATGGTTACCTTTACACCAACAGGACCATTGCAGAAAAACATGGAGGAAAAGGACTACATGAATGGGCTGGTAAAAACAGGTGGGTAATGGATTCAGTCCTTAGCCATGAGCTTTATAACCTCGGGCATCTTTATGAAGCAGCAGTTGCTTATTATCAGGCAACTGGCAAGCGGTCATTATTGAATATTGCCCTTAAGTCGGCGGATCTGGTTAATAAGGATTTCGGATGGGACAGGGTGAAGGTTTATCCTGGTCACCAGGTGATCGAAATGGGACTGGTCAAACTCTACAGGGTGACCGGTGAAAAAAAATATCTTGATCTTGCAAAATTCTTTCTAGATGTCCGTGGCCCCAAAGGAGAGGCCTATAACCAGGCTAATATTAAACCTGTTGATCAGACTGAAGCTGAGGGGCATGCGGTAAGGGCAACTTATATGTATTCAGGAATGGCAGATATAGCCGCAATAGAAAAGGATGATGCCTATCTTAATGCTATTACGAAAATATGGGAAGATATTGTTTACAGAAAAATATACCTTACCGGGGGAATAGGCGCTACAGGAGGAAACGAAGGATTTGCCGATCCTTATTTCCTTCCAAATATGTCAGCCTATTGTGAAACATGTGCCTCTATTGGCGATATTTTTACAAATGAACGACTCTTTCTTTTACATGGCGAGACAAAATATATTGATATTCTTGAAAAAACACTTTATAATTCGATGCTTTCAGGGGTTTCGCTTTCAGCTGACAGGTTTTTTTATCCTAATCCATTGGAATCAAATGGCCAGCATAACAGGCAGGCATGGTTCGGATGCGCATGTTGTCCTTCAAACGTTGCGAGATTTATACCCGCAATCCCGGGATATATATATGCAGTTACTGACAGAGCTCTTTACGTCAACCTCTTCATCTCAAACAACGCAAATTTTAGTGTAGGCAACAAAAAGATCAGTATTTCTCAAGAAACCAACTTTCCATGGGATGGCAAAGTTGAAATTACCATGGAGCCTGAATCAGGAAGAAAATTTGACCTTATGATCCGGATACCTGACTGGGCTATGAATGAAGCAATACCCGGAGACCTTTATAAATTTACCGGTAATAATAATGAACCGGTAAACCTAAAGGTAAATGATAAAGATTATCAGATTAAAATGAAAGATGGATATGCAGTTATCTCAAGGAAATGGGAAAATGGTGACAAGGTTGATATTGATTTTCCGATGCCTGTAAGAAAAGTGATAGCAGATAAGCGTATTAAGGATGATAACGGCAAGATGGCATTTCAGCGGGGACCTGTTATTTACTGTGCTGAATGGCCTGATAATGATAATGGAAATGTACGCAATTTCATAATAAAGAAAGACGCCGCGGTTACAACTGAGTTTGTTCCCTCACTTCTTGACGGTACCCAGGTCATTAAAACAACCGGATACCAGACAAAAAGAACCCCTGATGGCAGAGTTGAGATGCTTAATGAAGAGCCCGTTACCCTGATCCCTTATGCATTATGGAATAACCGGGGTCCCGGACAGATGATGGTATGGATTCCGACCGATACCCTGTCTGCCCATCCCCTGCCAGCGGCATATATGAATGGGAAATTGAAAGAATGATTATGATATATTTGAAAAAAACGATTTTATATAATTGTATTTTTTTATTGTTCCTGGCCATATGTTGTAAATCAATACATTCAGGGAATAAACTAGCAAATATCAGAACTGAATCTGACACAGCATATTTTGTCGATGGGATACATGGAGATGATAAAAATAAGGGAACTGCCCGTGAACCTGTTAAAACAATTTCAGAAATAAACCGAAGACTTCAGGAGAAGGCTTTATCTGTCTATTTTGTCGGGGGACAGGCTTTTGACGGAACACTTATACTCAGGAATATAGAAGGTACAAAAACACATCCTTTAATCATTAGTTCAGGTGATGAAGTAAGAGCCATCATTAAAGGAGGTAATAATGAAGCTGTTCATATTGAGAATTGTCGGTATGTTTTGGTAAAATATCTGGATATAATTGGAAATGGCAGAAAAGAGGGTAACACAACAAATGGACTAGCCATAGCCGGATCTGACAACTGTTCTGTTCAGCAAATAAATGCGAAAGGTTTTCAGAAATCAGGAGTGGATGTATACAACTGTATTGAGACAGAAGTAAAGAATGTTATTGCCACTGATAATGGATTCAGTGGCATAAACGTAATGGGCTCCGAAAGAACCAAATCGCGCAGAATCATTATCAGGAATTGTAAAGCTGAGAATAACCCGGGGGATCCTTCAATTCTGAATAATCACAGCGGTAATGGTATTCTTGTAGGTGTTTCAGACAGTGTGGTAATTGATCATTGTACTGCAACAAATAACGGCTGGGACATGCCGCGCAAGGGAAATGGTCCTGTCGGGATATGGGCCTGGGAAAGCAATAGTGTAGTTATACAATATTGTATCAGTTACAGGAACAAAACATCAAAAAATGCAAGTGACGGAGGCGGTTTTGACCTCGATGGGGGAGTTACCAATTCAATAATTCAGTATTGTCTCTCGTATGAAAATCAGGGAGCCGGTTATGGACTATTCCAATATTCCGGAGCTTCAGACTGGTCAAATAATGTTGTACGATTCTGTGTCAGCATAAATGATGCTGCAACAACAAAAGGAGCAGGCAGTATATTTATATGGAATGGATCAGATGACAGCAATCAGATGATAAATTGTCTGGTATATAATAATGTATTTTATAATACAACATCACCAGTAATTAGTTTTGAAAAGGCTTCAGCGCATAAGGATTTCAGATTTCTAAATAATATTTTCCTGGGCGTGGATCAGGTTATTCTGGGAAATATTTCGGGCAGTTCATTTCTTGGAAATGACTGGTGGAATACCGGAAGGAGTATTAAATTTCCTGGTTTTGATAATGTTAATGACTGGGCAAAAGCCACGGGACAGGAAATGCTGAATGGCAAAATGGCGGGTATGCAGGTTGATCCATTACTTAAAGGCCCGTTTACTACCGATATAATCGATCCATGGCAGCTTGACAAACTTAAAGGGTTTGTTTTGAATATGAATTCACCCTTAAAGAACAGGGGAGTTGATCTCAAATCAGTTTTGGGTATTGACCTTCCTTTAACTGATTTTTACGGAAACAAAATACCTGATGGAAATGTAAATGAACCAGGTATATTTCAAATACAATAATATATCTTTTTAAAATTTATTATTTATAATGGAGAAATATTCAATTTTTTTGCCAACCAGGGAGGGAAGTATTGAGTCGGAATGGAGACAATGCCTTGAACAATTGAAGGATGTCAGGTTGACTGGTAAGAAACTGGCAAAACTGAATATTTTTATTGATTCTAAAGACATAACTCAATATCTTGTTTCAAATAAGTATATCTATAACTCATTGCTGGAATCTTTTGGTGATCAGTGTCCCACTTTTAACGTAACCGTTCATCCTCCTGAAAAACCATGGAAAGTTGCGGTAGAAGCCGGCTATATTGACAGTAAATCTTTTGATATAGTGAGTAAAAAATGGAATTCGATTCCTTACATAGTCAGGTCAAACGGTATTGTGAAGGAGGTTCTTGCTTACGGCCTTGGAACAGGGCTGTTCCCTGAAGATACATTTAGTGCTGGCAACGCAGCATTCGATCAGATGAGAGCCATTCTGGAGGCCGAAGACATGTCGTTTGATAACCTGGTCCGTCAATGGAATTATATTGGAGGAATACTTGAAATAACTAATGAGATCCAGAATTACCAGGCTTTTAATGAGGTACGGAACGAAAATTATACAAAATACAGAAGTGCAAATGGTTATCCCGCAGCAACAGGAATCGGTATGAAATTCGACGGTGTTAAATTCGATTTCATTGCTGTAAAAGCTGAAGGCCCGATTAATATTATTCCAATCGAAAACCCCGATCAGCTAAATCCTTATGCTTATGAACAAAAAGTCCTGAAGGGGATACCTTTGGGCGGAAGATACAATAAACATCCTCCTCAGTTTGAAAGAGCCGTTCTTTTAGGTAACAATTTATTTATATCGGGGACAGCTTCAATACGAGGCCAGGATACCATAGGTTTAGGAGATGTTGAGAAACAGACAGTTGTAACCATTGAAAATATAAACAAACTGTATCACTCAAATAAGATTCCGCACGATGAAAAGAATGCATCAGGACAAAGCATGGAGTTGATTATATTGAGAGTATATGTAAAAAATCAGAATGATTTTGCAAAGGTCAAAGCGATATGCAGCAGATATTTCCCGGGAGTTCCTGCAATTTATATCGAAGCTGACATATGCCGCGATGATCTGCTGGTTGAAATTGAAGCAGAATATTTAAATTATATTAATTAACTTCGGATAAACTTAAAATTTTAATATAATGAGAAGAGTAGCTATTATTTTTTTATTAACTCTGACATTCACGGGTTGTCATAAGAGCCCATCGGATATCAAGCTTCCATCTGTCATTGGAGACAATATGTTGCTTCAGCAAAAGACAGACGCTAACATCTTTGGAAAAGCTCACCCTGGACAGGAGATCCAGATATCTGCAAGTTGGGGAGAGAAAGGCAAAGCAATTGCCGGCATGGATGGGAAATGGTTGGCAGCGTTGCCAACACCTGAAGCCGGAGGGCCATATACACTAACCATCACAGCATTTGATACCACAATAACAGTAAAAAATATACTTGTTGGTGATGTATGGGTATGCTCCGGACAGTCAAATATGGAAATGCCGGTAGCCGGATGGCCTCCTGCTGATACTATTGAACATTCTGCTTCAGCTATTGCGGGAGCAGCCAATCCTGATATCAGATTATTCATGGTCACGCGGAAAATATCTACTGAACCTCTTGATGATTGCACAGGCAAATGGATGGTCTGTGATCCTTCAACAGTTCAGCAATTTTCAGCTGTCGGTTATTTTTTTGGAAGAAAACTCAATAAGGAGCTGAAGATCCCGATTGGACTGATTGAGTCAGCATGGGGTGGAACTGCCGTTGAAGCATGGATATCTTCTGCCTCACTTACCGGCGCCGGGGAATTCAAACAGGAGATATCTGATATGGCTGGCATGAGCCCTAAAATGGATGAATATCTTAAGTGGCTTGAGGGACATAAACAAGTTGAAATAACTCAGAATGGTGAAGACCAGTGGAAAAATTTGAGTTTTGATGATGAGAAAGTCCCGTCGTCGGATTATGACGATTCACAGTGGCCGGTAATGGATCTGCCACGTAATTTTGAAACCAGGATTGGGGACTTTGATGGTGCCATATGGTTCAGAAAGAGCATTGAAATACCAGGGCGGATGGCAGGCAAGGACCTCATATTATCTCTTGGTCCAATTGATGATATGGACAGGACCTATTTTAACGGAGAGCTGGTTGGAGCGGAAGAGGTGTCAGGTGTATGGCAGGTTGACAGGCTGTATAACATTCCTGCTAAACTTGTGAAACCCGGAGAAAACATTATTGCTGTACGTGTTATAGATACGCAGGGAGGGGGAGGCCTTTTTGGAAAGCCTTCTCAACTGAATATCTCTTTAAAAACAGATAAAGCTGTATCGTTATCATTAGCGGGAGACTGGAAGTATCAGCCGGTTGCGGAATTCATAGGAAATAAATTTTTCCTTTTCAACCTAGCAAATAATGATTTTACAGGGAAAGAGAGACCTAAACAAGTTGGACCTTCTTCACCTTCCGTGCTTTACAATGGTATGATAAATCCAATAATCCCTTATAAGATTAAGGGTGCCATATGGTACCAGGGAGAAGCAAATGTGGGGAGGCCTGATCAGTACGCCAAAATTTTCCCGCTTATGATAAAAAACTGGAGGAAAGCCTGGGACGAAAAAGAGTTTCCTTTTTATTTCGTGCAGATAGCTCCCTATATTTATTCAAATCCCGATTCAACTGAGTCGGCCTTTCTTCGCGAAGCACAGGAACAGGCTCTTAAGCTTCCGAATACCGGAATGGTGGTAACACTTGATATAGCAACTGTGAATAACATCCATCCTCCATTTAAGATAGAAGTCGGGGAAAGGCTGGCTGCACTGGCCCTGAACAATGATTATGGAATAAAAATGAATATCTCCGGGCCGGTATATAAATCAATGTCAAAAGACGGCAAATCAATTAAAATTCAGTTTGACAATATTGCTGATGGGCTTGTGGCAAAAGGAGGCAGGCTCACTGAGTTTGAGATTGCCGGTAAAAATGGGAAATATATCAAAGCTGATGCCAAAATAGTCGATAACATGATAGTTGTCTCCGCTCCATCTGTGGCTGACCCGGTATCAGTAAGATATTGCTGGCATAATGGTTCCACGGCCTCTTTGTTTAACAGCGAAGGATTACCTGCATTGCAATTCCGGACTAAAAAATAAAATAAATTTATATTAATTGCGATTCCTGATCAACTGAATAATACATAAATATGAAAAAATGAAAAGAAATCTATTATTATCACTAACTCTGATTATTACGGGGGCTCTATTTACCTCTTGCAATCA